>NZ_JBVJTD010000019.1:0-173811 GCF_055605965.1 Streptomyces sp. NPDC037126 | reverse complement strand
GGGTTGTGCACCTCGACACCGGCCGGGGGCGCGATGTCGGCGGCGGTGACCAGACCCGGACCCTGCTTGCGCAGGTACATCACGACCGGCTCGTCGTGCTCCGAGGAGACGACCAGCTGCTTGATGTTGAGGATCAGGTCGGTGACGTCCTCCTTGACGCCCGGCACGGTGGTGAACTCGTGCAGCACGCCGTCGATCCGGATGCTCGTGACAGCGGCACCGGGAATCGAGGACAGGAGGGTACGACGGAGGGAGTTGCCGAGGGTGTAGCCGAAGCCCGGCTCCAGCGGCTCGATCACGAACCGGGAGCGGAACTCGTCGACGACCTCTTCGGTCAACGAGGGACGCTGAGCGATCAGCATGTGTGGATCAGATCCTTCATTCGTGGACGCCCGCTATTTGACGTCCGACGGAATCCGCACCAATGAGCGGTGCGGTTACTGCAAGGGTACGGGCGGCACGACCCGAATGAGCCGTACCGCCCGGAACCTCTGCTCTGCGAAGCAGCCGTGCGTCAGACGCGGCGGCGCTTCGGCGGGCGGCAGCCGTTGTGCGGGGTCGGGGTGACGTCCTGGATGGAGCCGACCTCGAGGCCCGTGGCCTGCAGGGAGCGGATCGCGGTCTCACGACCGGAACCCGGGCCCTTCACGAACACGTCGACCTTGCGCATGCCGTGCTCCTGGGCGCGGCGGGCAGCCGACTCGGCGGCCATCTGCGCGGCGAACGGCGTGGACTTCCGGGAGCCCTTGAAGCCGACGTGGCCGGCGGAGGCCCAGGAGATCACGTTGCCGGACGGGTCCGTGATCGAGACGATCGTGTTGTTGAACGTGCTCTTGATGTGCGCGTGGCCGTGAGCGACGTTCTTCTTTTCCTTGCGGCGCACCTTCTTGGCAGCGCCCTGACGACCCTTGGGGGGCATCTATAACTCCTACGGGAGGTGGTCGGTCCTACAGCGAAGACCGCTGGACGGCGAGTCCGCTGCGGACTACTTCTTGCCCGGCTTCTTCTTGCCGGCGATGGCGCGACGCGGGCCCTTGCGGGTGCGGGCGTTGGTGCTGGTGCGCTGACCGCGGACGGGCAGACCGCGACGGTGACGGAGACCCTGGTAGCAGCCGATCTCGACCTTGCGGCGGATGTCGGCCTGGATCTCGCGACGGAGGTCACCCTCGGTCTTGATGTTGTTGTCCACGTACTCGCGGATCGCGACCAGCTGCTCTTCGCTCAGGTCACGAACACGGGTGTTCGGGTCGATGCCCGTCTCCGCCAGCGTCTGCTGGGAAAGGGTCCGGCCGATGCCGAACACGTAGGTGAGGGCGACCTCCACGCGCTTTTCGCGCGGGATGTCAACACCGGAAACGCGTGCCACTTAATGGCTCCTGGTGATCTTCGGAGGTCTTCCGCAGAGCCGTCTCCCGGCCGCCGTACTAGGTACGAACCGAGTCCCCGGCCTCCGAACCGGGGGTGTCGAGCTGGATGGCTCGGGCTCTGCGTATGAACAAATTCAGCTCGCGTCGCGCGAAACTCTGCGATAGAGGTGCAGAGGGTGGTCGTGCGTCAGCCCTGGCGCTGCTTGTGGCGCGGGTTCTCGCAGATGACCATGACCCGACCGTGACGGCGGATCACCCTGCACTTGTCGCAGATCTTCTTGACGCTCGGCTTGACCTTCATTGGGTGAGGTTCTCCGGGTCAGTGCCATCGCTCCGGGCAGGCCCGGGGCGCGGGCAAGATCTACTTGTACCGGTAGACGATCCGGCCACGAGTCAGGTCGTACGGAGACAGCTCCACCACGACCCGGTCGTCAGGGAGGATACGGATGTAGTGCATACGCATCTTGCCGCTGATGTGTGCCAGGACCTGGTGGCCGTTCTGGAGCTCGACCTTGAACATGGCGTTCGGCAGAGACTCGACGACAGTGCCCTCGATCTCGATGGCACCTTGCTTCTTGGCCACGCTTCGCCCTTCGAATCGACTACCTTGATCGACTCTCTCGCTTCCCTTACGGGGCGCATGCGGACATGCGGGTGCACGAGAGCCGACGAGTCAGTCTACGTCAGCGCGTCGAAAAAGACGAATTCACCCATGCACCACGCCTGCTCACAACGATGCCCCGCCCATCGGCAAGGTATGCACGACGGACGGGGCGAGCAGCGGCCCTGTTCAGCCGAGCGGATCCGGGGCCGCCGTGATGCCGTACTCCGCCAGCTTGGCCCTGCCCCCGTCGGGAGCGGTCAGCACCAGCGGGCCGTGCTCGGTGAGGGCCACCGAGTGCTCCCAGTGCGAGGACCAGGTGCCGTCGGTCGTGATGACGGTCCAGTCGTCGGAGAGCACCTCGGTGCGCGGCGTGCCGAGCGAGACCATCGGCTCGATGGCCAGGCAGAAGCCGGTCACCAGCTTGGGGCCCTTGCCGCGGCGACGGTCGACGTAGTTCAGCAGGTGCGGGTCCATGTGCATCTCGGTGCCGATGCCGTGGCCGCCGTAGTCCTCGATGATCCCGTACTTGCCGCCGCCCGGCTTCGGCTGGCGGCGGATGTAGGTCTCGATCGCCCGGGAGACGTCGACCAGGCGGTTGCCCTGCTTCATGGCCGCGATGCCGGCCCACATCGACTCCTCGGTCACCCGGGAGAGCTCGATCAGCTCCGGAGCGTGCCCGGAGCCCACGAACGCGGTGTAGGCCGCGTCGCCGTGCCAGCCGTCGACGATCGCGCCGCAGTCGATGGAGATGATGTCGCCGTCCTTGAGGACGACCTCGTCGGAGGGGATGCCGTGGACGACGACGTCGTTCACCGAGGTGCAGATGGTCGCCGGGAAGCCGCCGTAGCCGAGGAAGTTCGACTTGGCGCCGTGCTCGGCGAGGACCTTGCGGGCGACCTCGTCCAGATCCTTGGTGGAGGCGCCCGGCACCGCGGCCTCACGGGTGGCCGCGTGGATGGCGGCTACGACCAGGCCCGCCGCACGCATCTTGGCGATCTGCTCGGGGGTCTTGATCTGCACCATGGGGCCTGCGCTCTCCGTCACTCACGTCGGCTGGGTTACGTACACAACAGTACGGCCGCGGCGCCCGGGCAGGGCACCGCGGCCGGAAGGACCGTGATCTACTTCTCGGCCTTCTCGCGCTTGAGGGCCTCCAGCGCCCGCTGCGTGATCTCGTCCACCGGGCCCAGGGACGAGATCGTCACGACCAGGCCCTGCGCCTTGTAGTAGTCGATGATCGGCTCGGTCTGCGTGTGGTAGACCTCCAGCCGCGTGCGGACGGTGTCCTCGGAGTCGTCGTCGCGCTGGTACAGCTCACCGCCGCAGACGTCGCACACGCCCTCCTGCTTCGGCGGGCTGTACGTCACGTGGAAGACGTGCGAGGAGTCGTTGCGGCAGATGCGCCGACCGGCGATCCGCTTCACGACCTCGTCCTCGGGGACCTCCAGGTCCAGGACGGCGTCCAGCGTGATGCGCTCGGACTCCAGCAGCTGGTCCAGCGCCTCGGCCTGCGAGACGTTGCGCGGGAAGCCGTCGAGCAGGAAGCCGTTCACCGCGTCCGGCTGCTCCATGCGGTCCTTGGCCATCGCGATGGTGACCTCGTCCGGCACCAGCTCGCCGCGGTCCATGTAGGACTTCGCCAGCTTGCCCAGCTCGGTCTGCCGGCTGATGTTGGCCCGGAACAGATCACCCGTGGAGATGTGCGGGATGGCCAGCTGCTCTGCCAGCCGGACGGCCTGCGTTCCCTTACCGGCACCCGGCGGCCCGACGAGGACGATACGCATCAGCGGAGGAACCCTTCGTAATTGCGCTGCTGGAGCTGGCTCTCGATCTGCTTCACCGTCTCGAGACCGACACCCACGATGATCAGGATGCTGGTACCACCGAACGGGAAGTTCTGGCTTGCCCCGAAGCCCACCAACGCCATTGTCGGTACGAGAGCGATCAGACCCAGATACAGCGAACCCGGCCAGGTGATCCGGTTGAGCACGTAGCTGAGGTACTCAGCGGTCGGTCGGCCAGCCCGGATGCCCGGGATGAAGCCACCATACTTCTTCATGTTGTCGGCGACTTCCTCGGGGTTGAAGGAGATCGCCACGTAGAAGAACGCGAAGAACACGATGAGCAAGAAGTACATAGTGATGTAAATCGGGTGGTCGCCCTTGGTCAGGTTCTGCTGGACCCACTGCTTCCAGCCCGAGTTACCCCCCGCGAACTGCGCCACGAGTGCGGGGATGTAGAGCAGCGACGAGGCGAAGATGACCGGAATCACACCCGCCTGGTTCACCTTGAGCGGGATGTACGTGGACGTACCACCGTAGGAACGACGGCCGATCATCCGCTTCGCGTACTGCACGGGGATGCGGCGCTGGGCCTGCTCCACGAAGACCACGAGCCCGACCATGACCAGGCCCACCAGGATCACGGTGCCGAACTCGATCCAGCCGCCGGCCAGGGTGCCCTGCTTCTTGATCGCCCACAGCGCGGACGGGAAGGTCGCGGCGATCGAGATGAACATCAGGATCGACATGCCGTTGCCGATACCGCGGTCGGTGATCAGCTCGCCGAGCCACATCACCACGGCCGTGCCGGCGGTCATGCAGACGACCATCGTGATCGTCGTGAAGATCGACTGGTTCGGGACGATGCTCTGGGCGACCGAGCACCCGTTGAAGAGCGCGCCGCTGCGGGCGGTGGCGACCAGGCCGGTGCCCTGCAGGATGGCGAGCGCGACGGTCAGGTAGCGGGTGTACTGCGTGACCTTCGCCGTCCCTGCCTGGCCTTCCTTCTTCAGGGCTTCCAGGCGGGGGATGACCACGGTCAGCAGCTGAAGGATGATGCTGGCCGTGATGTAGGGCATGATGCCGAGCGCGAAGACCGTGATCTGCAGCAGAGCGCCTCCGCTGAACATGTTGATCATGCCGAAGAGCCCCTGGTTGCCAGAGGCCTCCTTTACACACTGCTGCACAGACGCGTAGTTCACGCCCGGGATCGGGATGTGGGTACCGATCCGGTAGACCACGATGATGGCCAGCGTGAAGAGCAGTTTCTTGCGCAGGTCGGGCGTCCTGAACGCCCGGGCGAACGCGGTGAGCACGGTGCCTCCTGCGACCCCCGCGCAAGTGCGTCAAGGGTGACGGTCTGAGGTTCGACGAATACGAAAAAGGAACGGTGCAGGCCACCTTACCGGCGACGCTCCCCCGCTGGAACGACCAACCGGGGATACCCCATTGTGAGGTATCCCCGGTCGGGTTCGTCTACGTCATCGAGGCGCCTGAGAAAACGCTCAGACGAGCTCGGTGACCGTACCGCCCGCGGCGGTGATCTTCTCCTTGGCGGAGCCGGAGACGGCGTCGACCGTCACCTGCAGCGCCACGGAGATCTCGCCCTGGCCGAGGACCTTGACGAGGCTGTTCTTGCGAACGGCACCCTTGGCCACCAGACCCTCGACCGTGACCTCGCCACCCTCGGGGTAGAGCGCGGCCAGCTTGTCCAGGTTCACGACCTGGAACTCGGTCTTGAAGGGGTTCTTGAAGCCCTTCAGCTTCGGGAGGCGCATGTGGAGCGGCATCTGGCCACCCTCGAAGCGCTCCGGAACCTGGTAACGGGCCTTGGTGCCCTTGGTACCACGACCGGCCGTCTTACCCTTCGACGCCTCACCACGACCGACACGGGTCTTCGCGGTCTTGGCGCCGGGGGCGGGACGGAGGTTGTGGATCTTGAGCGGGTTCTGCTCCGCCATGATCAGTCGACCTCCTCGACCGTCACGAGGTGGCGGACGGTGTGCACCATGCCGCGGAACTCGGGGCGGTCCTCCTTGACGACCTGCGTGTTGATGCCCTTGAGACCAAGGGAACGCAGGGTGTCACGGTGGTTCTGCTTGCTGCCGATGTAGGACTTGACCTGCGTGATCTTGAGCTGCGCCATGATTACGCACCCGCCCCGGCACGCGCACGAAGGAGAGCCGCGGGGGCGACGTCCTCGAGGGGCAGACCACGGCGGGCCGCGATCTCCTCGGGACGCTGCAGGCCCTTCAGGGCCTCCACGGTCGCGTGCACGATGTTGATGGCGTTGTCGGAGCCGAGCGACTTCGACAGCACGTCGTGGATACCGGCGCACTCGAGCACGGCACGCACCGGGCCACCGGCGATAACACCGGTACCGGGGGACGCGGGCTTGAGCAGGACGACGCCGGCAGCCTTCTCACCCTGGATGGGGTGCGGGATGGTGCCCTGGATACGGGGGACCTTGAAGAAGTGCTTCTTGGCCTCCTCAACACCCTTGGCGATGGCGGCCGGCACCTCCTTGGCCTTGCCGTAACCGACACCCACGGTGCCGTCACCATCGCCCACCACGACCAGCGCGGTGAAGCTGAAGCGACGACCACCCTTCACAACCTTGGCGACGCGGTTGATCGCGACAACGCGCTCAACGTACGCGGTCTTCTCGGCGGCAGCAGCGCCGCCGTCACGGCCCTTCCGGTCCCGCCGCTCGCCGCCACCGGCACCGCCACCGCGGCGCTGGGGTCCAGCCATTGGAATTACCTCTCTCTTTTTCCGCTAGCTACGGCAGGCTCAGAACTTGAGCCCGGCTTCGCGGGCGGCGTCCGCCAGGGCGGCGATGCGCCCGGCGTACTGGTTGCCACCACGGTCGAACACGACAGCCTCGACACCGGCGGCCTTGGCACGCTCGGCGACCAGGGCGCCGACCTGCTTGGCCTGCGCGGACTTGTCGCCCTCGCCACCACGGACCGACGCGTCCAGCGTGGACGCGGAAGCCAGGGTGTGGCCCTTGAGGTCGTCGATCACCTGCGCCACGATGTGGCGGTTGGAGCGGGTCACGACCAGACGGGGACGCTCCGCCGTACCGGCGATCCGCTTGCGGATCCGGATGTGACGGCGCTTGATCGCGGCGCGCTTGTAGGCGTCGCCCTTGAGGATCTTCTGCCCGTATGCCATGGCTTACTTACCCGCCTTTCCGACCTTGCGGCGGATGACTTCGCCCTCGTACTTGACACCCTTGGCCTTGTACGGGTCGGGCTTGCGCAGCTTGCGGATGTTGGCCGCAACCTCGCCGACCTTCTGCTTGTCGATGCCCTCGACCTGGAAGCGGGTCGGGGTCTCCACCTTGAAGGTGATTCCCTCGGGCGCCTCGACGGTGATCGGGTGGCTGTAGCCGAGCGCGAACTCGAGGTTCGAGCCCTTGGCCGTCACGCGGTAACCGACACCGCTGATCTCGAGCTTCTTCACGTAACCCTGGGTCACGCCGGTGATCATGTTCGCCACCAGCGTGCGGGACAGGCCGTGCAGGGCCTTGCTCTGACGCTCGTCGTTGGGGCGGGTCACCTGCAGGGTGCCGTCCTCGCCCTTGGCGATGTCGATCGGCGCAACGACGGTGTGGGTCAGTTCGCCCTTGGGGCCCTTGACCTTGACCGTACGGCCGTCGATGGTGACGTCCACGCCGGCGGGAACCGTGATGGGGAGCTTGCCAATACGCGACATAGCTGTTTCCTCCGTTCCCTTCCGTTACCAGACGTAGGCGAGGACTTCCCCACCCACGCCCTTCTTGCCGGCCTGCTTGTCGGTGAGGAGCCCGTGCGACGTGGAGATGATCGCCACGCCGAGGCCGCCCAGCACCTTCGGCAGGTTGGTGGACTTCGCGTACACCCGGAGACCGGGCTTGGAGATCCGCTTGATGCCCGCGATGGAGCGCTCACGGTTCGGGCCGAACTTCAGCTCGAGAACGAGGTTCTTACCGACCTCGGCGTCCTCGACCTTCCAGCCCGTGATGAAGCCCTCCTGCTGGAGGATCTCCGCGATGTGCGACTTGATCTTCGATGCCGGCATCGTCACGGAGTCGTGGTATGCCGAGTTCGCGTTCCGCAGACGCGTAAGCATGTCTGCGATCGGATCAGTCATGGTCATGAATTGGCCTTCGGCCTCTCTCGCCGGGGTTTCCTGGTGCGCCATCCCTCTCCCCGATCCGAGACGGGACGGGTGCGGCGCGGTGGACCTACGGCGTAGTAAGTCGTACGGGCGCGGCAGACGCCCAACCCCACAAGCCTACGGCATGCGGAGAAGGGCCCCTGCCGACCCAGATGCTTACCGAGAGCCCTGAGAATCCCTGAAAGTGGGGATTACCAGGAGCTCTTGGTCACGCCCGGCAGCTCGCCACGGTGAGCCATCTCACGAAGGCACACGCGGCACAGGCCGAACTTGCGGTACACGGAGTGCGGACGGCCGCAGCGCTGGCAGCGGGTGTAGCCACGCACACCGAACTTGGGCTTGCGAGCAGCCTTGGCAATCAGAGCCTTCTTCGCCATCTCGCTCACGCCTCCTTGAACGGGAAGCCGAGGTGACGAAGGAGCGCG
The DNA here is from genome assembly GCF_055605965.1 of Streptomyces sp. NPDC037126. Taxonomy (NCBI): domain Bacteria; kingdom Bacillati; phylum Actinomycetota; class Actinomycetes; order Kitasatosporales; family Streptomycetaceae; genus Streptomyces; species Streptomyces sp. NPDC037126. Next base: position 165,470 of record NZ_JBVJTD010000019.1, on the reverse strand, counting down.
CGGCCCTCAGCGTCGTTGGTCGCCGTGGTGACCACGGTGATGTCCATACCCCGGGTACGGTCGATCTTGTCCTGGTCGATCTCGTGGAACATGACCTGCTCCGTGAGACCGAAGGTGTAGTTGCCACGGCCGTCGAACTGCTTGGGGGACAGGCCGCGGAAGTCGCGGATGCGCGGCAGCGCGAGCGACAGGGTGCGGTCCAGGAACTCCCACATGCGGTCGCCACGGAGCGTGACGTGGGCACCGATCGGCTGACCCTCGCGCAGCTTGAACTGCGCGATGGACTTGCGGGCCTTGGTGACGGCCGGCTTCTGACCGGTGATGGTGGTCAGGTCGCGGATCGCGCCGTCGATCAGCTTCGAGTCACGGGCGGCGTCGCCGACACCCATGTTGACCACGATCTTGACGAGGCCGGGGATCTGCATGACGTTCTCGTACTTGAACTCGTCACGCAGCTTGCCCGCGATCTCCTCGCGGTACTTCTGCTTCAGACGCGGAGTGGTGGTGGTAGCCATCAGATGTCCTCACCCGTCCGCTTGGCAACGCGGATCTTGTTGCCCTCATCGTCGAAGCGGTAGCCGACACGCGTGACGACCTTCTGACCGTCCTTCTCCACGACCAGCTGGACGTTGGAGACGTGGATCGGCGCCTCGGTGGTCACGATGCCGCCGGCCTGGGAACCGCGAGCGGTCGGACCGGCCTTGGTGTGCTTCTTGACCCGGTTGACACCCTCGACCAGGACGCGCTCCTCGCGCGGGTAAGCGGCAATGACCTTGCCCTGCTTGCCCTTGTCCTTGCCGGTGATGACCTGGACCAGGTCGCCCTTCTTGATCTTCATGCTTACAGCACCTCCGGCGCGAGCGAGATGATCTTCATGAACTTCTTCTCGCGCAGCTCACGGCCGACCGGGCCGAAGATACGGGTGCCGCGAGGGTCGCCGTCGTTCTTCAGAATGACGGCGGCGTTCTCGTCGAAGCGGATGTACGAGCCGTCCGGACGGCGGCGCTCCTTGACGGTGCGAACGATGACCGCCTTGACGACGTCACCCTTCTTCACGTTGCCACCGGGGATCGCGTCCTTGACGGTGGCGACGATGACGTCACCGATGCCCGCGTAGCGGCGACCGGAGCCACCGAGCACACGGATGCAAAGGATTTCCTTCGCACCAGTGTTGTCGGCGACACGCAGTCGCGACTCCTGCTGGATCACGTCTATCTCCTGTTTGTCTGCCGGTTCCCCGGGGGCCGCTCAACCGAGCGGCCCCCGGAGCCTGGCGGAACTGTCCTGCGAGGGGCGCCCCGCAGGAGAATTACTTGGCCTTCTCGAGGATCTCGACGACGCGCCAGCGCTTCGTCGCGGACAGCGGCCGGGTCTCCATGAGGAGGACGCGGTCGCCGACACCCGCGGCGTTCTGCTCGTCGTGCGCCTTGAGCTTGTTCGTACGGCGGATGACCTTGCCGTACAGCGCGTGCTTGACACGGTCCTCGACGGCGACGACGACGGTCTTGTCCATCTTGTCGCTGACGACGAGACCCTCACGGGTCTTGCGGAAACCGCGCGCCTCGGTGTTCTCAGTCACGTTCTTCTCGCTCATCAGGCGTTCTCCACCGTCTCGATGCCGAGCTCACGCTCACGCATGAGGGTGTAGATCCGGGCGATGTCCTTGCGGACCGCCTTCAGACGGCCGTGGTTCTCGAGCTGCCCGGTCGCCGCCTGGAAGCGGAGGTTGAACAGCTCTTCCTTGGCCTCGCGGAGCTTCGCCAGAAGCTCCTCGTTGTCCAGCTCGCGCAGCTCGGACGCCTTGGTACCGGCCGACATCACGCTTCACCTGCCTCGCGCTTGACGATCCGGCACTTCATCGGCAGCTTGTGGGCCGCACGAAGCAGCGCCTCACGGGCGATCTTCTCGTTGGGGTACGACAGCTCGAACATCACGCGTCCGGGCTTGACGTTGGCGATCCACCACTCCGGAGAACCCTTACCGGAACCCATGCGGGTCTCGGCAGGCTTCTTGGTGAGGGGACGGTCCGGGTAGATGTTGATCCAGACCTTGCCACCACGCTTGATGTGACGCGTCATGGCGATACGAGCGGCCTCGATCTGGCGGTTCGTCACATACGCCGGGGTGAGCGCCTGGATGCCGTACTCGCCGAACGCAACCTGAGTACCGCCCTTGGCAGCGCCGCTGCGCTTCGGGTGGTGCTGCTTGCGGTGCTTGACCCTACGGGGGATCAGCATTTCGGTCAGGCCTCCGTTCCGGTGCTCTCAGCCGGAGCGGACGCGGGAGCCTCGGCCTTGGGGGCCTCGGCGCCGGCAGCCTGCTGCGGCTTGCGACCGCGCCGCTCGCCACCACGGCCACCACGGGCCGGGCGGTCGGCACCACCACGGGCCGGGCGGTTACCCGCACGGGCCGCAGCGTTCTCGGCGCGGACCTCGGCGATGTTCTTGACGTCGCCCTTGTAGATCCAGACCTTCACACCGATACGGCCGAAGGTCGTCTTGGCCTCGAAGAAGCCGTAGTCCACGTTCGCACGGAGCGTGTGCAGGGGCACGCGGCCCTCGCGGTAGAACTCCGAGCGGGACATCTCGGCGCCACCGAGGCGGCCACCGCACTGGATCTTGATGCCCTTGGCGCCGGCCTTCATCGCCGACTGCATGCTCTTGCGCATGGCACGGCGGAAGGAGACGCGGGAGGAGAGCTGCTCGGCAACGGCCTGAGCAACCAGCTGAGCGTCCGTCTCGGGGTTCTTGACCTCGAGGATGTTCAGCTGGACCTGCTTGCCCGTGAGCTTCTCGAGGTCACCGCGGATGCGGTCGGCCTCGGCGCCACGGCGGCCGATGACGATGCCCGGACGAGCGGTGTGGATGTCCACCCGCACGCGGTCACGGGTGCGCTCGATCTCAACCTTCGAGATGCCGGCGCGCTCCATGCCGGACGTCATCATCCGACGGATGGCGACGTCTTCCTTGACGTAGTCCTTGTACAGCTTGTCGGCGTACCAACGCGACTTGAAGTCGGTCGTGACACCGAGCCGGAACCCATGCGGGTTAACCTTCTGGCCCATTACCGGGTTCCTTCCTTGCTGCTGACGACCACGGTGATGTGGCTGGTCCGCTTGCGGATCCGGTAGGCACGGCCCTGGGCGCGCGGCCGGAACCGCTTCAGGGTCGGACCCTCGTCGACGTACGCCTCGGAGATGAAGAGGCTGTCGGCGTCGGTGTGGTCGTAGTTGTGCGCGGCGTTGGCGATGGCGCTGTCGAGCACCTTGCCGACCGGCACGGAGGCTGCCTGCGGAGCGAATCGCAGAACAGCCTGAGCCTCCGTGGCATCCATGCCACGGATAAGGTCCACCACGCGGCGGGCCTTCATGGGCGTAACGCGGATGTACCGCGCCTGGGCCCTGGCTTCCATGGTTGTCCCTCTCAGTTACTTACGTGTCTGAATGCGATCCGCTACTAGCGGCGCTTCGACTTCCGGTCTTCCTTGACGTGGCCCCGGAAGGTGCGCGTCGGCGAGAACTCGCCGAGCTTGTGGCCGACCATCGACTCGGTGACGAACACCGGGATGTGGGTCTTGCCGTTGTGCACCGCGAGCGTGTGGCCGAGCATGGCCGGGACGATCATGGAGCGACGGGACCAGGTCTTGATGACGTTCTTGGTGCCGGCTTCGTTCTGGGCGTCCACCTTCTTGATCAGGTGGTCGTCGACGAAGGGCCCCTTCTTCAGGCTACGAGGCATCTCAACCCGTCCTTAGCGCTTCTTGTTCGTCTTGCGGCGGCGGACGATGTACTTGTTCGACGCCTTCTTGGGCGAACGAGTACGGCCTTCCTTCTTGCCCCACGGGGACACAGGGTGGCGACCACCGGAGGTCCGGCCCTCACCACCACCGTGCGGGTGGTCAACCGGGTTCATCACGACACCACGGACGGTCGGGCGAACGCCCAGCCACCGCTTACGGCCGGCCTTACCCCAGTTGATGTTGCTCTGCTCGGCGTTGCCGACCTCGCCGACGGTGGCGCGGCAGCGGACGTCGACGAGACGGATCTCGCCGGACGGCATGCGCAGGTGGGCGTAGGCGCCCTCCTTCGCGAGCAGCTGCACGGAGGCACCGGCGGAACGGGCGAACTTGGCACCGCCACCGGGACGGAGCTCGATCGCGTGGATCGTGGTACCGACCGGGATGTTGCGGAGGGCCAGGTTGTTGCCCGGCTTGATGTCGGCCCCGGGACCGTTCTCGACGCGGTCACCCTGCTGCAGGTTGCGCGGGGCGAGGATGTAGCGCTTCTCGCCGTCGGCGTAGTGCAGCAGCGCGATGCGCGCGGTGCGGTTGGGGTCGTACTCGATGTGCGCGACCTTCGCCGGCACGCCGTCCTTGTCGTGACGACGGAAGTCGATCACGCGGTAGGCGCGCTTGTGTCCGCCACCCTGGTGGCGAACGGTCACACGACCGGCGTTGTTACGGCCGCCCTTGCTGTGCAGGGGGCGGACCAGCGACTTCTCCGGCGTGGACCGCGTGACCTCGACGAAGTCGGCGACGCTGGCGCCACGACGGCCCGGCGTAGTCGGCTTGTACTTGCGGATTCCCATTTCTCAGTCCTCGTCCGATATCGGACGATCCGACCCGCTTACGCGGTCGGACCGCCGAAGATGTCGATACGGTCGCCCTCGGCGAGGGTCACGATCGCGCGCTTGCTGCCGGCGCGCTGACCGAAGCCGGTCTTCGTGCGCTTGCGCTTGCCCTGGCGGTTGATCGTGTTGACCCCGGTGACCTTGACCGAGAAGACCGCCTGGACGGCCTGCTTGATCTGGGTCTTGTTGGCGTTCGGGTCGACGATGAACGTGTACTTGTTCTCGTCGAGGAGCGCGTAGCTCTTCTCCGAGACGACCGGCTTCAGCAGGACGTCACGGGGGTCCGTGTACGACTTGCTCAGCGGGGTCTCGACGGTGTTCTTGCCCTCGGTGGCGTGGCGACGCGCCTTGGCGACGCGCGCGGCCTTGGCGGCCTTGGCGGCCTTCGAGGCAATGCTCGGGTGACGCGTAGCCATCAGGCCTCGCTCCCTTCGGTGTCAGCGGCCTTGGGGCCAGACACGAAGGACTCGAAAGCGGCCTGGGTGAAGACCACGTCGTCCGAGACGAGAACGTCGTACGTGTTCAGCTGGCCCGGCTCCAGGATGTGGACCTGGGGCAGGTTGCGGGCGGACAGCCACGCGGCCTCGTCGGCGCGGTCGACGACCAGGAGCAGGTTCTTGCGCTCCGAGATCTTGCCGAACAGCGACCTGGCGGCCTTCGTGGAGGGGTTCGCGCCCTCGACCACGCCGGAGACGACGTGGATGCGGTTGTGACGCGCCCGGTCGGTGAGGGCGTGGCGCAGGGCCGCGGCCTTCATCTTCTTCGGGGTGCGCTGCGAGTAGTCACGCGGCACGGGACCGTGCACGACGCCACCACCGGCGAACTGCGGCGCGCGGGTCGAGCCCTGACGGGCGCGGCCGGTGCCCTTCTGGCGGTACGGCTTCTTGCCGCCACCACGGACTTCGCCACGGGTCTTGGTCTTGTGCGTGCCCTGACGGGCAGCGGCCAGCTGCGCGACGACGACCTGGTGGATCAGCGGAATGCTGATCTTCTCCACGTCGAAGATCTCCGCGGGGAGCTCGACGGAACCGGCCTTCTCGCCCGCCGGCGAAAGGATGTCAACAGTGCTCATCGGTTACCTCAGGCCCCCTTGGCCGCGGTGCGGACCAGGACGAGGCCGCCGTTCGGACCGGGAACCGCGCCCTTGATGAGCAGCAGACCCTTCTCCGCGTCAACGGCGTGGACGGTCAGGTTCTGGGTGGTGACCCGCTCGTTGCCCATGCGACCCGCCATGCGGAGGCCCTTGAACACGCGGCCCGGGGTGGCGCAGCCACCGATGGAACCGGGCGAGCGGTGCTTGCGCTGGGTGCCGTGTCCGGCGCCGAGGCCCTTGAAGTTGTGACGCTTCATGACACCGGCGAAGCCCTTGCCCTTGCTCTTGCCGGTCACGTCGACCTTGATGCCGGCCTCGAACACCTCGGCGGTGATCTCCTGGCCGAGGGTGTACTCGCCGGCGTCAGCGGTACGGATCTCGACGAGGTGGCGGCGGGGAGTGACGTCGGCCTTGGCGAAGTGGCCCTTGAGGGGCTTGTTCACCTTGCGCGGGTCGATCTCGCCGAAGGCGATCTGGACGGACTCGTAGCCGTCGACATCGTTCGTACGGACCTGGGTGACGACGTTGGGGCCGGCCTTGACGACGGTGACCGGAACAACACGGTTGTTCTCGTCCCACACCTGCGTCATGCCGAGCTTCTCGCCCAGGATGCCCTTGATCTGCTTAGCCATTCTCAGCCCACCAGCCTCAGAGCTTGATCTCGATGTCGACACCGGCCGGGAGGTCGAGTCGCATCAGAGAGTCAACGGTCTTGGGGGTCGGGTCGAGAATGTCGATCAGGCGCTTGTGCGTGCGCATCTCGAAGTGCTCGCGCGAGTCCTTGTACTTGTGCGGCGACTTGATGACGCAGTACACGTTCTTCTCAGTGGGCAGCGGCACCGGGCCCGCGACCGACGCACCAGTGCGGGTCACCGTCTCGACGATCTTCTTCGCCGAGGAGTCGATGACCTCGTGGTCGTAGGCCTTGAGCCGGATGCGGATCTTCTGTCCCGCCATGGCTACTCAGTAGTCCTGTCTCTTCTAACGCTCTGGAACCCGGTGTTTCCTTGCTTCGCTCCGACCCACGCGGTCGGGCGTGTCGCGCTCCCGCTGACACAGATGTCCCTTGTTCGAACATCCCTGCGGGAATGCACACGGCCCTTCCGGAACCGCAGACCGAGGGCGAAAGGCCCACCGGGTGCCTGGCCGGTGCCGCGCTGACACTTCCCGGAAGATTCCCGTACGTCCGTCCCAGTGCTGCCCGAGGGCAGTTAGGACGACGAGTACTGTGGGACTCGCTTCCGGTCCTCCCGGCGGGAGGCGCACAGCATCAACACTCGACCGAGCAACTCCGACAGTCTGCCATATGGGGCGGGGGCTCCGCCAATCGAGCCGAAGAGATTACCCCGAAGGTGACGTAGGTCAAACCGGGGGCGGAGGCGGGCGGGGTGTGAAGGTCCCGTGCCCACCGTCAGGGTGCCGTGTGCAGCGGAAGGCACGAGTGGAAACCAAGATCGTCGCTGTGCCACCGTTTGGCGCATGACTGACCCAGGGGGCGGCGGTCGGGCACCCGTGCGGCGCTCGCGACTCGCCGAATACGCGGACATGGCGGGTTCCGCGGCCGACGAGCACGTCCCACCCGCATCCGCCGCGCAGGCAGATCCCGCGCCGTCCCTTTCCCCGGCGACCGCCGCTTCCCCGGCGACCGCCGCTTCCCCGGCGACCGCCGCACAGGCACCGGCCCGGCCGGCACCCGTGGCACGCGACGAGGCCGCACGGCCTCTCGGGGACGCCAGGGCGGAGGCCGAGGCGCGGCGGCTCCGGTTCCTCGAGACGCTGGCGGCCTTCCGGGACACGGCCGTACTGGTCCCGGTGCGGGACGACGGCTGGCTGACCGCCGATTTCGGCGGGGTGCGCTGGATCCTGGCCTTCTCCGACGAGCCGGCGCTCGCCCGCTACGCGCTGGCCGGGGACGAGGGACACGACGAGTGGACGTACCAGAGGGTGCTCGGGTCCCGGCTCCTCGACGTGGCGGTCCCCGAGGCGGGAGTGCCCTGCGGCGTGGTGCTGGACGTGGTCGACGGAGCGGAGCGGGCGGTGCTGTTCCCGCCGGTGGCCGGAATCGTGCCCGACGCGGTCGCGGTGAACAGAGGACACAGGGGACACAGGGATGACGCGGCCGTGACCGGCCGGACGGAGGAGCAGCGGTGAACGGGGGCGCAGGGCCGCAGGCAGGCGGCGAGGACCTCGCGACCGGAGGGCTGGACGAGATCGCGCAGGGGCTGACTCTGGCCCTGGCGGAGCTGAAGGACCTCGGCATGGTCGGCATGGCTGGTGCGGGCCGGGGATTCGAGGAGCTGGAGCTCACCGGCCTGGAACTGGGCGACGAGAGCCTCACGGGCACCTTCCACTCGTTCTGCGAGCGATGGGAGTGGGGCGTGCGCTCGCTGATCAACGAGGGCAACGCGCTGGCCGTGAAGACGGGGATGTCGGCCGGCACGTACTACGAGACCGACCAGTACGTCTCGGGCACCCTCAAGATCGGGCTGAACTCGCTGATCGGCAATCCGCACGCGTCGGAGGACGAGGTCACCAAGCAGGGCTGGGGAGAGATCGCCACACAGGATCTGCACCCGGACTACAGCGGGAAGTCCTTCGAGCAGGCCTACGACAACAGCCTCCAGGGCTGGAAGGACGCGGGCCGGGACGTGATGACCTCCCACGTCACCGGCATGCCGGGCATCAACCCCGAGGACATGCACCGCGCCTTCGGCGTGTCGGACACGCAGTACAACCAGTTCCTCGACGACACCTTCGGCCCCTCCCCCGAGGAGCGGGCGCGGACCCAGCAGGGCGAGGGTGAGGGCTGATGGGCGTTCTCGGGGACATCGCGGGCGGCCTGGAGGACGGCGCCAACTGGGCCTTGGACAAGGGCGGGAAGTTCGTCGACGACACCAAGAAGGCCGTCGGCACGGGCATCGACTGGGGTGCCCACGAGCTCGGCCACGGCCTCGACAGCGCCGGCTTCCACGGCGCGGCCGACAAGGTGGACGACTGGGGCGACGAGATCGCATCCGACCTCGGCGCCACGCCCGGCGAGCAGCAGCTCGGCGAGAGCGACGACCCCAAGGACCTCGTCCACGGCGACCACGGCCGGATCGTGGACGCCGCCAAGCACCTGAAGAACTTCTTCACCGCCTTCGAGAAGGTCAGCTCCGGCCTGAAGCGGGTCGACTCCTCCGGCTGGAAGGGCGAGGGCGGCGACGCGTTCCGCAAGAGCCTCGGCGTGCACCCGGCGAAGTGGCTCCACGCGGCCGACGCCTGCGAGTCGGCGTCGAACGCCCTGCAGGCCTACGCGGGGACCGTGAAGTGGGCGCAGGGGCAGGCCAAGGACGCCATCGAGCTGTACAAGCGGGGCAAGCAGGCGTCGGAGAAGGCGATCAGCGCGTACAACAAGCGCATCGACGCCTACAACGCCAAGATCAAGGCGGACGAGGACCCCGGGCCCGAGCCGGAGCCGTTCCACGATCCCGGCAAGGACGACATCGAGGCGGCGCGGGAGAAGCTCGGCGAGGCCCGGAAGCAGCGCAACACCGCGGCCTCCACCGCCAACGCCAGGATCAAGGCGGCCCTGGCCCACGCTCCCGCCGAGCCCCCGCCCCTGGACCGCCTCGGCCACGACCTCGTCGACGGCTACCAGGCCGCGAACACCGAGCTGCTGCACGTCGCCGGCGGTGTGGTCAAGGGCGCGGCCGGGCTGGTCGACTTCGTGCGCGGCCTCGACCCGATGGACCCGTACAACCTGACCCACCCTGCCGAATACCTGCAGGGCGTCTCCACGACGCTCTCCGGCCTGGTCTCGACGGCGGCGCATCCCGAGCGGGTGGTCAAGGCCGTCGTGGACGGATTCGAGAAGGACCCTTCCGAGTTCACGGGCCGGCTCATCCCCCAGCTGATCGGCACCGACGGCGCCGGCCTGGCCGCCGGCGGCCTGCGCACCGCGGCCGAGGAGGGCGCGGAGGTCACGGCCGCGAACATGGCCAAGGGGGGTCTGGAACACGCGGCCGAGGGTGGCGCCGCAGGCAGCAAGTGGAGCGAACTGGCGCAGTCCACGGACCATGTGTCGGAGAAAGCGATTCACTACGATTCGGTGGATCCGAAAATCGCCCAGGAATTCCTTGACGACCAGTACCCGTGGTTGAAGGACATCAATAACCGCTGGGAGGACGGGTACACCCAGAACTGTGCGCACACCACGGTCACGGTGAACCACCGTTTGGACGGCATCGAGGCCAGCGCGGCACGCAGGGAGGGCCCCGGACACCTTCCGCTCGAGCCCCTCGGGGTCAAGGACCCGGCGACCGCTTGGCACAAGGTGGACAGTTACGATGACATCATCCGCGACCTCAACGCGCGAGGCGAGGGCGCCAGAAGCGCCGTCTTCATCGGTCGCGGAGATTCCGGGCATTTCTTCAATGCAGTGCACACGCCACACGGAGTGGTTTTCCTTGACGGTCAAAGCGGAACGCTGGGCCTACTGGAGAAAGACGCGAAGGAAATCATGCACGTGCCGTACGGCAAGGGGGCTCCATAAATGATGACCCGAAACGACGCGGTGGATTCCGCCACTGCACTCCTCAAGAGGGTGTATCCCGAGAAGGCGGACTCCATCGTCCTGTTTCCGGAGAAAAGCGTCGACTGTCCCTATGGCTGGCTGATTCACTTCGACTTCAGGGAACACATCGAGACCCAGGACTGGCTGCAGTCCCCCATCACCAGTGTCGTCGTCGTTCCGCACGACGGAGGGAAGGCTCACTTCCCTCCGAGCATCATTCCCGTGGACGACTACATGAGCCGCAGGGCTTCCGGCGACTGGCCGCCCAGGGAGTTCCCGCGATGAACGCAGTACAGCGAGCGGCCACGTGGCTGAACAACACCTACGGGGGGCTCGTCGAACTCTCCGCTCCCCAGCCTGTGCATGAGACTGCCACCGCCTGGATGTTCGCCTGCCGAACCATGCCCCAGCCCGGCTACCCCACCACCCCGATGCTCGCGTCCTCTGTCGTCGTCCCCAAGGACGGCGGCCCGCTGTTCCACCCTGCGCCGAGTTCCCCGCTCTCGGATCTTGAGCCGGCACCGCCACAGGAAGCGGCACACCGCGTCGAGGGTCAGCCGCGCAGGATCAACGCACGCGGCTGTGTGATCGCCCTTCACTCCGCGATCAACGGCACGCCGTCCGCCCCCCTGCCCTGGCGCCCCGCGGACGAGGCCCCCGGCTGGTGGGCTCGGCTCGGGCGTCGCTACTTCCCGGAGTTCGAGCGGGTTGCCGTCGGGGACTGGGACGACGTGATCAAGGCCGTCGGTGAGCCGGGGCCCGACACCCGAGGGGTGATCTGGGTACGGCGCGAGATCGACGGCCACGAGGCCACGGGCAACCTGCTGTACGCGCACAACAACAAGGGCCAGGTCGTCCTGCTCGACGGCCTGACGTCCTCGCTCGCCCGACTCGACACGGCACCGCTGCTGCGCGAGCTGATCCTGCTGCGGGCCGTTCCCGGGGCGTCCGCGGGCCCGCGTGCCCCCTGGCGGCGAGCGGCGCCGGACTTCGCCTCGGCGGTCGAGAAGGCCCGGCTGTGGCTCGACGACGCCTACCGCGGACAGGTGGACCTGGACCGGCCGACCGCCCAGGACGAGACGCGGCGCGGCTGGGTGTTCTCCTGCAACAGCAGGCGGTTCCTCGCCGACGGGCACTGGCAGGACGCCACGCTGGACGCGACGGTGGTCGTACCGAAGGACGATTCCGCGCCCTTCGGCCTGCCCAACTCGGACCCCTGGGCCTGGCTCGCCCGCTGGGACGCCGGCGAGGAGCCCGGCACGGCGAACCTCCCGGCGCCGCCGGCTCCGGCCCATGCGTCGTGGTACGGGCCGACGCTCGCGGAACTCGGCGAGGTGCGGTCCGTGTCCGAGCATCCGGACTGGCAGACGACGATGGAGACGCTGTCGACGCTGCCGGTCGGCGCCCGCGCCCTGGTGTGGGTGCGCCGCACCGACGGCCGCGGCCGTGAGGCGGTGGGCCTGCTGGTGACCGCCGTCCGGCTGGACACCGGAGTCATGGTCGTCGACGGTTCCTCGGATGAGCCGGTGTCCTTCGACCCGACGGGCGTCCACCGGCTGCACGTCATCCGCTACCGCTGAGCGGACCGGGAGCGGGTCCCACCACACCCGTGCCCGGTCAGGGCCCCTTCGGTACCAGGTTGTTGGTGGTGAGGAGGTCTCCCCCTCGTGGGAGGGCGCGGGCGGTGCGGGAGGCGCCGACGGCGGGGTCGCGGACCGAGACGATCAGGGTGTAGCGCGGCTGGCCGGTGATGGTGTTGTGGGAGTCGACCGGTGTCATGAGCCCCTGCGTCACGTCGTGGGCGTCGTAGCCGGGGCACAGGGCCTTCAGCGGCAGGACGACCTCGCCGCCGCCACCGCCGGTCAGGTCGACGTGGGTCCTGTCGCCGGGAACGGCCCGGGTGCTCCAGGCGACCGGCAGGCCGTGTGCGCCGGCGACCAGTCCGTGCGGGCCCTCGATCTCCACCGCGACGCCCTCGCCGCCCAGGGTCCGGGACAGCTTCAGGGTGCCCTTGGGGCCCGGCCCGAACAGCAGCCCGACGGTGAAGTGGCCGGGGGCGCGGGACAGGCGCTCGTAGCCGTAGGAGCCGAGGGTGAGCTGGGGGCCGGGCCCGAGGCGGTCGGGGGACTCCTCCGGCGGGGGCGCGGAGGCGTCCGCGGGGAGCGGGAAGTAGTGGTAGCCCCTGGCTCCGCAGTGGTCGCCGTCGGAGGTACCGCCGCCTCGCAGGGCCACGGCCTCAGCCGGGCCGGAGGCGGGCGGGCCGAACCAGGAGAGCAGGTCCATCTGGTAGGCGCCCAGGAGCACCACGGCCCCCGCCGCCAGCCACGGCACCGCGGCGGTCGCCCTGCCGCGCAGCGCGCCCGCCCTCGGCCGCCGGGGGCGCTGCCCGAACAGGCCCCGGAGCCGCCGGGCCGTCGTCCTGGCGCGGGCCGACGGCTCCTTCGGGGCGGCGGGCCCGCCGCTGCGGCCCGCGTCCCGCAGGAAGGCCGCCCACTGCTCGTCGGATATGGAGGACGATGGTTCGTCCGGTCCCTCGTCGGGTCCTTCGGCGGGCGGGACGGTACTCACGCGGTGTGAACCCTTCGCTGGGCGGGACCGGGGCACCGGTCATGATGCCGTACGTGTGCGGCCCGCCACCGCACGGGAACGGCGAAGAGGCCCGTACGACCGAAGTCGTACGGGCCTCTCCTGGTCAGTCAGTGACCTTCAGGCAGGCGGAACCTACTTGACGATCTTGGTGACCTGGCCGGCGCCCACGGTGCGACCACCCTCACGGATGGCGAACTTCAGGCCCTCCTCCATGGCGACGGGCTGGATGAGCTCCACCTTCATCTCGGTGTTGTCACCCGGCATGACCATCTCGGTGCCCTCGGGGAGGGTCACCACGCCGGTCACGTCCGTCGTACGGAAGTAGAACTGCGGGCGGTAGTTGTTGAAGAACGGCGTGTGGCGGCCACCCTCGTCCTTGGACAGGATGTAGGCCTGCGCCTCGAACTCGGTGTGCGGGGTGACCGAGCCCGGCTTGATGATGACCTGGCCGCGCTCGACGTCCTCGCGCTTGATGCCGCGGAGCAGCAGACCGACGTTCTCACCGGCCTGGCCCTCGTCGAGCAGCTTGCGGAACATCTCGATGCCGGTGACCGTGGTGGTGGTCTTCTCGGTCTTGATGCCGATGATGTCGACGGTCTCGTTGACCTTGAGGACACCACGCTCGATACGGCCGGTGACGACCGTACCGCGACCGGTGATCGTGAAGACGTCCTCGATCGGCATCAGGAACGGCTTGTCGACGTCGCGCTCCGGCTCCGGGATCGCGGTGTCGACGGCGTTCATGAGGTCCAGGACCGACTGGGTCCACTGGGCGTCGCCCTCGAGCGCCTTCAGCGCGGAGACACGAACGACCGGCAGGTCGTCGCCCGGGAACTCGTACTCGGAGAGGAGCTCACGAACCTCGAGCTCGACGAGCTCCATGATCTCCTCGTCGTCCACCATGTCGGCCTTGTTCAGGGCGACGACGATGTACGGAACGCCGACCTGGCGGGCCAGGAGCACGTGCTCCTTGGTCTGCGGCATCGGGCCGTCGGTGGCGGCGACCACGAGGATGGCGCCGTCCATCTGCGCCGCACCCGTGATCATGTTCTTGATGTAGTCCGCGTGACCCGGGCAGTCGACGTGGGCGTAGTGACGCGCCTCGGTCTGGTACTCGACGTGCGCGATGGAGATGGTGATACCGCGCTGGCGCTCCTCAGGAGCCTTGTCGATGTTGTCGAACGGGGTGGCCTCGTTCAGGTCCGGGTGAGCGTCGTGCAGCACCTTGGTAATGGCGGCCGTGAGGGTCGTCTTACCGTGGTCGATGTGACCGATGGTGCCGATGTTGACGTGCGGCTTAGTCCGCTCGAACTTCGCCTTCGCCACTGGGGTCCTCCTGTGGAGTGGTTCTGTACGCCTTACTTCATCGGCGCCAGGTGATCTTTGCTGGATAGCCCGGAACCCGGGGCGAACATCCGCGTTTACGGCTGTTTGCCCCTTGAGGCTCCGGAGTCAAGCCTACGGCGTGTGAACGCGGTGCGTTACTCGCCCTTGGCCTTCGCGATGATCTCCTCGGCGACGTTCCGCGGAACCTCGGCGTAGGAGTCGAACTGCATCGAGTAGCTTGCGCGACCCGACGTCTTGCTGCGGAGGTCGCCGACGTAGCCGAACATCTCCGACAGGGGCACGAGGCCCTTCACGACGCGGGCACCAGCCCGCTCCTCCATGGCCTGAATCTGGCCACGGCGGGAGTTGATGTCGCCGATGACCTCACCCATGTAGTCCTCGGGCGTGGTGACCTCGACGGCCATCATCGGCTCGAGCAGCACGGGCGAAGCCTTGCGCGCGGCCTCCTTGAAGGCCTGCGAACCGGCGATCTTGAAGGCGAGCTCGGAGGAGTCGACCTCGTGGTAGGCACCGTCGTGGAGGATGACGCGCACGCCGGTCATCTCGTAACCGGCGAGGATGCCGAACTGCATGGCCTCCTGCGCACCGGCGTCGACCGAAGGGATGTACTCCTTCGGGATACGACCACCGGTCACCTTGTTCACGAACTCGTACGAGGTGTCGCCACCCTCGAGCGGCTCGATGCCGATCTGCACCTTCGCGAACTGACCGGTACCACCGGTCTGCTTCTTGTGGGTGAAGTCGACGCGCTCGACGGCCTTGCGGATCGTCTCGCGGTAGGCCACCTGCGGCTTGCCGACGTTGGCCTCGACCTTGAACTCACGGCGCATACGGTCGACCAGCACCTCGAGGTGCAGCTCGCCCATACCACCGATGATGGTCTGGCCGGTCTCCTCGTCCGAGTGGACCTGGAAGGACGGGTCCTCCTCGGCCAGGCGCTGGATCGCGACGCCCAGCTTCTCCTGGTCACCCTTCGACTTGGGCTCGATGGCGACCTGGATGACCGGCGCCGGGAAGTCCATGGACTCCAGGATGACCGGGTTCTTGTCGTCGGACAGCGTCTCACCGGTGGTGGTCTGCTTCAGGCCCATGACGGCGACGATGTCGCCGGCGCCCACCGAGTCGATCTCCTCACGCTTGTTGGCGTGCATGCGGTAGATCTTGCCGATGCGCTCCTTCTTGCCCTTGACGGAGTTCAGCACCGAGGTGCCGGACTCCAGGCGGCCCGAGTAGACCCGGACGAAGGTGAGCTTGCCGAGGTGCGGGTCGCTCATGATCTTGAACGCCAGCGCCGAGAGGGGCTCCTCGTCGGACGGCTTGCGCTTGACGACGACCTCGGGGTCCTTGACGTCGTGGCCCTCGATGGCCTCGATGTCGACCGGGGACGGCAGGTAGCGCACGACCGCGTCGAGCAGGGGCTGAACGCCCTTGTTCTTGAACGCGGTACCGCAGAACACCGGGGTGATGGTGGTGCCGGTGCCCTTGCCGGAGGCGATGGTGATACGACGGATCGCGGCGTACAGCTGCTCCTCGGTGGGCTCCTGGCCCTCCAGGAACAGCTCCATGATCTCTTCGTCGTTCTCGGCGACGGCCTCGACCAGCTTGCCGCGCCACTCCTCGGCGGCCTCGGTGTGCGTGTCGGGGATGTCGACGACGTCGTACATCTCACCCTTGGTCGCCTCGGCGGACCACACGAGCGCCTTCATGCGGACCAGGTCCACGACGCCCTTGAAGTCGGCCTCGGCACCGATCGGGAGCTGCATGACGATCGGCTGCGCACCAAGGCGGTCGATGATCATGTCGACACAGCGGTGGAACTCGGCACCGGTGCGGTCGAGCTTGTTGACGAAGCAAATACGCGGAACGCCGTAGCGGTCCGCCTGACGCCACACGGTCTCGGACTGCGGCTCAACGCCGGCGACACCGTCGAACACCGTCACGGCACCGTCGAGCACACGCAGGGAGCGCTCCACCTCTACGGTGAAGTCGACGTGCCCGGGCGTGTCGATGATGTTGATGGTGTGGTCGACGTCCTCCAGCGGCCAGTGGCAGGTGGTGGCAGCAGAGGTGATCGTGATGCCACGCTCCTGCTCCTGCTCCATCCAGTCCATGGTGGCAGCGCCGTCGTGGACCTCACCGATCTTGTACGACACACCGGTGTAGAACAGGATCCGCTCGGTGGTGGTCGTCTTGCCCGCGTCGATGTGGGCCATGATCCCGATGTTGCGGACCTTGGCCAGGTCAAGTGAAGTGGTAGCCATAAGGCTTCAGTCTTCTCTCGGTCTCGATGTGGGTAGCGACTACCAGCGGTAGTGCGCGAAGGCCTTGTTGGACTCGGCCATCTTGTGCGTGTCCTCGCGCTTCTTCACAGCGGCACCCAGGCCGTTGGAGGCGTCGAGAAGCTCGTTGAGCAGACGCTCGGTCATGGTCTTCTCGCGACGGGCGCGGGAGTAACCGACCAGCCAGCGCAGCGCGAGCGTGTTGGCGCGACCGGGCTTGACCTCGATCGGGACCTGGTACGTCGCACCACCGACACGGCGGGACTTGACCTCGAGGGTCGGCTTGATGTTCTCCAGCGCGCGCTTCAGCGTGATGATCGGGTCGTTGCCCGTCTTCTCACGCAGACCCTCCATGGCGCCGTAGACGATGCGCTCGGCGGTGGAGCGCTTGCCGTTCAGCAGCACCTTGTTGATGAGCGACGTGACAAGAGGAGAACCGTAGACCGGGTCGATGATGACCGGGCGCTTCGGGGCGGGGCCCTTACGAGGCATTCTTACTTCTCCTTCTTGGCGCCGTAGCGGCTGCGGGCCTGCTTGCGGTTCTTGACACCCTGGGTGTCGAGCGAACCGCGGATGATCTTGTAGCGAACACCCGGCAGGTCCTTCACACGGCCGCCGCGCACGAGCACGATGGAGTGCTCCTGCAGGTTGTGTCCCTCACCCGGAATGTAGGCCGTGACCTCGATGCCGCTGGTCAGACGCACACGCGCGACCTTGCGGAGGGCCGAGTTCGGCTTCTTCGGGGTGGTCGTGAACACACGCGTGCAGACGCCACGACGCTGAGGGGAACCCTCGAGTGCGGGCGTCTTGTTCTTCTCGACCTTGTCCTGCCGGCCCTTACGGACCAGCTGCTGGATCGTAGGCACTACTTCTCCGGTTTCTGTGTGCCGATGAGTACAGCTAACCTGGAACGTCTCCGACCCACGCGGTCGGGTGTGTCGAATCCGGTAGATCCCCGCCGCTAGGCGGGAAGGGCGCGAATTACGGTGGCCGATCGCGGCTCGCCGTGCGGTTTGAAGGCACGCACAGGAGCCAGGGCACACCCCAGGCACAAGGTCTGAGCGTACCTACCTCAAGGACTTCGGTCAAAACAAATGGTGTCCACCCCGACACGCCAGACTTGTCCGGGTTCCCATCCCGGGGCATGTGCCGCTTCCCGGTGAATCCCGGCCGTTCCCTCCTCGCGGAGCTCCTCGCTTCTGTACGTTGAGCGGTCGCTGTCCGGCTCGGGGGATGAGGGTTCCATGACGGGGGACATACCGCACGCGTTACCACGGCAGACACGGGACGAGACACCGGGCGACGACGCCCTCGACGACCGGGTGCCGTTCCTGGCCCGCCTGGAGAAGGGCGACCGGGCCGGGCTGCTGGCCCTCGGCCACGAGCTGGACTTCGCGCCGCGCGGTGTGCTGCTGCGCCAGCGGGAGCCGTCCTCGCACGTGCTGTTCGTCCTGCACGGCTGGACCAAGGTCACGGCGGCGGCCGCCAGCGGCTACGAGGCGCTGCTGGCGCTGCGCGGCCCCGGCGACATCGTCGGCGAGTCGGCCGCGCTGACCGGCCGGACCCGCTCGGCCACCGTCACCGCGCTGGAACGCGTGCGGGCCGTGGCCGTCCAGCGCGAGCGCTTCACCGAGTTCCTGGCCGGTTCGCCCGCCGTCTCCTTCGCCCTGCTCGGCCTCACCTCGGACCGTACCCGGGCCGCCGACCGGCGCCGCCTGGAGTTCGCCTCCATGACCGTCAAGGAACGGTTCGCCACCCTCCTGCTCGACCTCGCCCGCACCCACGGCCGGCGCACCGCCGACGGTGTCGTGCTCTCCGTGCCGCTGAGCAAGCAGGAGCTCGCCGGCTCGGTGGGCGCCTCGCGCGAGGCGGTGCAGCGGCTGCTGAAGGACCTGCGGGAGCGTGACGTGGTCCGCACCGGCCGCCGGGCGCTCGTGATCGTACGGCCGGACGTGCTGCGCCGGATCGCGCGCGGGGGCGACTCGGCGAGCGGCGCACGCGGGCGCCTGCCCTAGGCGCCCGGGCTTCTGTGCACACGGTCACAGTTCGAGTGGGTCATCCGTCCTCACGCCCCTTCCGTCCCCCGCGCCACCCTTCTGACGGTGGGCGCGGCCCCGACCCAGCACGGCAACCCGAGAGGCGACCATGAACGACCCCGTGAGCCGGACGATGCTCCTGCTCGACATCGAGAAGTACAGCGACCGCGACGACGTCGAGCAGGCGTATCTGCGGCGCGTGCTCTACAACATCGCCGACCAGGCCCTGGAACGCGCCGGCATCGACGGGACACGGCGGATGCGGGCCGACCGGGGCGACTCCGTCATGGAGATGATCGACGCCGGGGCCTCCGTCACGGCGCTGCTGCGGGCCCTGCTCACCGAGGTGCCGGCCCAGCTGCACGGCTACAACCGGCTGGCGTCGAGTTCGGCGCAGATCCGGCTGCGCGGGGTGGTCGCCACGGGCTACGTGGCCGTCGACGAGCACGGCGGCTGGGTCGGCTCGGACCTGAACCACGCCTGCCGGCTGCTCGACGCCCCGCTGCTGCGCGCCGCGCTGCGGGAGCGGGCCGACGGCTTCGCGCTGTGCGTGTCGGAGGGCGTGCACACGGGGGTCGTACGCCACGACCACCACGGCGTCCCGGCCGCCGACTTCCACCCGGTGACCCTGACCAGCAAGAACGGGCCGCTGCGCGCCTGGCTCCACGGCCCGGTGCCGGGCGGCACCACGAACCACGGTGACACGGGGGAACCCCCGGTGCCGGCCACGGCGGGGGACGTACCGGCACCGGGGGCACCGACCGGGGCCATGGCCACGCCGGACCGGGCGAAGCCCCGGGCGGCCGGCGGGGCCGTGTTCGACTTCGGCGGCGGCTCGCCCCGGTTCGGCGGCAGCCTCGTCGCCGGGGACCAGCACGGGGTGTCCGGCGGCCAGGTCACCGGGGACGTGCACCTGGGCGGAACGGCGGGTGAGGGGGCGTGAGCGGCGCCGCTGCGGCCGCGGCCGCCCCCAAGCAGCCCACGCCCGGCCAGGCGCCTCCCGGCCCCTCGGCGCAGCGGCCCCAGGCCCCCGCCGACGACCAGGCGTACGACCCCGGCACGGAGCCGGAGGCGGAGGGCACCCAGGAGGCCCGGGCCGCCCAGCGCGAGCTGGTCTCGCACACCCCCGGCTTCTTCCTCGGCGACGGCTCCCGCTTCGGCGGCAGCATGGTCGGCGGCGCCCAGCACGGCGTCTCCGGCGGCCGCGTCGACGGCGACGTCTACATGGGCGGCCGGAGCGAGACCCATCACCACCACCACGCCCCGGGCGCCACGCCCGACGCCTCCGGCGAGATCCCCCCCGAGCAGATAGCGGAGCTGGCCGCCGTCTTCGCCGAAGGAGCCGCCTTCACCACCGCGCTGGAACGGTTACGCGAGGAACGGGTGCTCGTCCTCTCCGGCGCCCACGCCACCGGCCGCAACGCCGCCGCACTGATGCTGGTGCACCGCCTGGCCGTCACGGCCGTACACGCGCTCAGCCCCGAGACCGCGCCCGCCGCCCTGAGCGGAGCGCTCACCCAGCCCGGCGGCTACGTCCTGCGCGACCTGCCCCTCAGCCGCAACCGGCCGCTGCGCGACACCCACCTCTTCGCGGCCCGCGACCAGCTCGTCAAGACCGGCGGCTACCTCGTCGTCACCGTCGAGAACTCGCCCCACCTGCCCGGCGTCACCCCCTGCCCCTGGACACCGCCGCCCGCCGAGGACGTCGTACGGGCCCTGCTCCGCCGGCGCAGACCGGACGACGCCGACGCCCTGTTCGCGCTCCCGCCGGTCACCGCCTTCCTCACCGAGGCCGAGCGCCATCCGGCCGAGGCCGCCGCGTTCGCCGAGGCGCTGGCCGCGTACGACGGCAGTCCCGAAGCGCTGGCACGGCTCGCCGACTTCGGGCAGGCCGCGGTGGAGAAGCAGTGCCGGAACTGGCTCGGCGACCCGGACACCGGGCTGCGCGAGAAGGCCTTCCTCGTCGCGCTCGCCGTCTTCGACCAGGCGCCCTACGTCCTCGCCGCCGAGCTCGCCGACAAGCTGTTCGTACACTTCGAACGGCTGCAGCACCCCGAACGGCCGCCGACGATCCCGGTGTTCGGACCGGCCGCCAAGGACCGCCTCGTCCTCGCGCGGGCCGGCGGCGAGGTACGGCAGGAGCAGACCGACTGGGGGCCGGTGCCGCAGTTCATGGCCGCCTTCCGGGACGAGCGCACCCCCCAGGTCCTGCTCACCGAGGTGTGGACCAGCCACCCCTCGGCCCGCCCCGCCCTGGTCGACTGGCTCAGACAACTCGCCCGTGACGGCCGCCCCCTGGTCCGCACCCGGGCCGCCGCGGCCGCCGCCCTGCTCGCCGCCGCCGACCTGCCCTCGACGATGGCCCTGCTCGTGGACGGCTGGGCGACCTCCCGGGCCGTCGGACCGCGGGTCACCGCCGCCAACACCCTCACGCTGGCCCAGCTCCTCGGCGCTCCGGTCGTCCTCAGGCTGCTCACCCAGTGGTGCAACGACGGCCAGTGGGGACGGCGCTGGACCGCCATCCGCGCCCTCGGCCTGCTCGCCCCGCTCCGCCCCGACCTGGCCGGGCCGGCCCTCGACGCGCTGGCCTCCCGCGCCCGCGTCGACGCCAGCAGCGAGGCCGAGCAGAACAACCTCACCGAGTCCGCGGCCCTGCTGCTGTCCGCCGGCCAGCGCCGCGGAGAGGTGCTCGCGGAGTTCGTGCGGCTGCTGTACCGGGACACCCCCGCGGTCCGCGACCTCGCCCTGGCCGCCTTCACCCTCGCCTGCGACAACTACGAGGACGGCGCGCTGGTCGGCTGGTACGCCGAGACCGGCATGTACCAGGGGGACACGGCCCGCGACATGGCCACCCTGTGGCGCACCGCGCTCAACGACCTGACCCACACCCGGCAGGCGCTGGACGCCCTCCAGACCTGGGTGCACGTCGCCGCCCGCCGCGCGGACGCCGCCACGGCCCTGGAACTGCTGCTGCCCGCGCTGGTCGTCACCGCGGACGACCGCAAGCGCCTCGACCACGAACTGCGCACCATGCGCGCGGAGGACGGAAGCCCGCACCCGCCGCTGGCCGAACACCTGCTCAAGGTGCTGCGCCCGGCGCCGGCCGCGCACTGAAAGACACAGAGGAACAAGAGGAGTTGAGCCATGGCGGACTTCCGCCGACCGCCGGAGTGGACGCAGAACGCCGACCGGCACACGGCACTGGTCGACCCGGTGCTGACCGTACGCCCGATCTCACGCTTCGACTACACCGCCCGCCGCCAGGTCGGCGCGATCGACCACGCCCTGGTCTTCGTCACGGCGAGCGGCTCGTACGACGTCTACATGCCGCCGAACCGCCCCAGCCGCACGGAGGCCGCGACCCGTCGCTACACCTCGGTGTACGAGGTGGACATGGGCAGCCACCCGGTCCAGCTCGAACTCGAACTGCCCAGTGACGACGACGCGTTCTCCTTCGGCGCGACCGCCGACCTCACCTGGCGGGTGGCGGACCCGATCGCCTTCGTCGCGAGCGGCGAACGGGACGTGCCGACCCGGCTCACCCGCGAACTCCACCAGGCGGCACGCCCGGTCACCCGGCGCTTCCCCATCGAGGACAGCCCGGCCGCCGAACGGGCCGTCCAGCGGGCGGTCGAGGAGGGCGGCTTCGCCGCGGGCACCGGTCTGACCGTCACGTGCGTGGTACGGCTGCGCCTGGACGACGACGCGATCGCCCACCGCCGCCGCAAGCGGACCCTGCGCTACGAGTCGGAGATGCTCGACCCCGAGCACGAGTACCTGGTGCGCCACGCACAGCTGTCGCACCAGCGGGACATGCAGCGCGAACAGCAGTCGCAGGAACTGATGGCGCAGAAGATCGCGTTCTACCAGTACTGGCTCCAGCACGGCGGCGTCGCGGCCTGGGCGCTGCACCTCGCGGCCCACCCCAGGGACACCCGGATGGTCATCGGCACCCTGGAGAAGGACCAGCTCGGCGCCATCCGCAAGGAACTCGAACTGATCGCCGGGGACACGCTGGAGGACTTCCAGAAGGCCGAGTCGGCCCGCTCCGTGCTGCGTTCCGTGGACGACCTGATGCGCGAGCAGGCGGCGCCCCCGGCGCTCCCCCCGGGCATGCCCCCGCAGCAGCCGTACGTCCCGCCAGGCCCCTACGCCCCGGGCCCACCGCAACCCGGCCAGCCGCCGGCGCCCTACGGCCAACCGCCGTACGAGCAGCCACCGTACGGCCAGCCCCCACAGGCACAGCCGCCGTACGGTCAACCGCCGCAGGCACAGCCTTACGGCCAGCCGTCCCAGGGGCAGCCTTACGCGCAGCCGCCTCAAGGGCAGCCGTCGTACGGGCAACCGGGTTACGAGCAGCCTCCGTACGGTCAGCCGGCGCAGGCTTCCCCCGCGCCTGCGTCGACCGTGCCGCCGACCCCGGCCGCACCGGCCGCTCCTCCCCTGACGCTCGTCTCCGACGGGCCCGCACCGGCCGTGCCGCCCGCGCCCGGCGCGCCCCAGGCGGAGCCCCCCGAGGCGGGGTCGGCATGACTTCCCCCGACACCACCGCGCCCCCGGCCGCGCCCGCCTCCCCCGACCACCGCACCGGGGAGCGGCTGCTCGCCGAGCTGCGCGACGAGATCGCGCGGGCCGACGCCAAGGCCTCCGTCCTGGTGGCCGCGCTGGGCATGACGGCCGGACTGTTCACCGGGCTGGTCGCCGGGCGGAACTGGTCGCCGGGCCGGCTCTCCGCGGCCGGGACCGCCCTGTGGTGGGCCGGGGCGACGGGGCTGGCCCTGTCGCTGCTCGCGCTGCTGCTCGCCGTGCTGCCCCGCTACCGCTCCGGGTCGTGGGCCGAGGGCCGCCCGCTGTGCTACTTCGGCGACATCCACCAGGCGGTACGGGCGGGCCGGCTGGCCGAGGCGCTCGCCGACACCGACCGTGACCCCACGGTCGGCCTGCTGGCCGCGCTCGCCGAGAACAGCCGGATCGCCGCCTCCAAGCACCGGTGGATCCGCACCGGCCTGATCGCCTTCTGCGCCGGCGCCCTGCTGCTGCCCACCGCCACGCTCGTCGGCTGACGTCCCCGCACTCCAAGGAGCCCCACCCATGTCCCAGCCGCCCGACCCGTCCGCGCCTCCCCCGTACCCCGAGCCGCCGAGCCCCGAAGCCGCGGTCCCGGCCCCGCCCGCCTACCCGGGGGCACCGTCGGCGACCCCACCGCAGTACCCGGGCGAACCCGCTCCCCGAGCGGCCGCTCCCCCGTACCCGGCGGCGCCCTCCTACCCCGCTGAACCCGCGTACCCGACGGCTGCCCCGCAGTACCCGACGTCCGCCGTGCCGCCGCAGTACCTGGGCGAGCACGCCCACACCACGGCCGTCCCCCAGTACCCGGCAGGGCCCGCTGCGACCCCGCCCCCGTACCCCGGCGGGCCCGCCTATCCGGAGACGGCCCCGCAGTACCCGACCGCGGCTCAGGGCCACCACCCCGCGGTCCCGCAGTACCCGACCGCAGCTCAGGGCCACGCCACCGCTCCCCCGGCCCACCCGGCGCACCTGGCCGAAACGGCCTCGCATTTCGCCACGCCCCCGGCCTACCCGACCACGCAGCCCAAGCACCCGGACGGGCCGCCGGTCTACCCGACCGCGGGCCAGGGCCACCCGGGCGCGCCACCGGCCTACCCGACCGCGGATCGGGGTCACCCGGCCGCCGGCCCTGCCCACCCGGGTGCCCCCGCGGCCGCACCCCCTGCCCACGGACACGCGGGGGCGGCCGTCCCCGGTCAGATGGGAGCGCCCGTCTCCGGGCCGCCACCGCAGGCACCGCACCAGGGCGTCCCGGGCAGCCTCACTCCCCCGCAGCCCCCGCAGGCGCCCGCCGCGCCGCCGGTGCCCGCTCCGGACGACCTCGACTACCGCCACCTCGGTGCGCGCCGGCACGTCGCCGAGCACCAGCGCGGCGCCGACGCCACCGCGATCGGGCGGCTGGCGGTGCAGCTGCCGGGAGCCCTGGTGAGCCTCGCCCTGGTCAGCTCCCTCGCGCTCGGCGTCCTCGGGAGCGTCATGGGGACCCTGGTGATCCTGGCCTGGGTCGCCTCGGGGCTGCTCGTCTTCCACCGGCCGACCGAGCTGGCCTTCGCCCGGCACGTGCTCAAGCTGCGCCCGCCCACCCGGGAGGAGCGGGCCCGGCTGGAGCCGGTCTGGAACGAGGTGACCGCCCGCGCGGGCATCGAGCAGGGCACGTACGAGCTGATGGTGGAGAACAGCGACGAGCTGAACGCGGCGGCGGTCGCCGGCCATGTCGTCGGCGTCACGACCTACTCCCTGAACCGCATACCGAGCAGCAACCTGGCCGCCGTACTCGCGCACGAGCTGGGACACCACACCGGCGGCCACGCCTGGGCCGGTCTGCTCGGCTACTGGTACTCGCTGCCCGGCCGGATCGCCTGGGCGGTGACCCGGGCGCTGGCCAAGTTCGCGATAGCGGTCGCCAGCGTCTTCTCCATGGCGGCGACCGGTTTCCTGGTCCTCTTCATGGGGCTGATGGCGGTCGCCGCGTTCGTGGCGGCCTGGTACGTGACGATCCCGCTCGTGGTCGCCCCGTACCTGCTGGCCTACGCGGGCCGGCGCGGCGAGCTGCGCGCCGACCAGCAGGCCGCCGAACTGGGCTTCGCCCGGCAGCTGGCCGAGGTGCTGTACCACTTCCAGACCGAGGAGGCCACGGCGAAGGCGGCCCTGGCCGCGCAGGGCCAGCGGCTGAAGGAGCCCGGCACCCTGGCCAGGCTGCTGTCCACCCACCCGGACCACCAGACCCGGCTCAGCGCCCTGGATCCCTATCTGGGCCTGCGCCGCTGACACCCCCGGGAACGCCGAAGGGCGGCCACCCCGTAACGGAGTGGCCGCCCTTCATGCTGCCCGCTTACTGGTTGTACGGACCGTAGTCGTAGTCCTCCAGCGGAACGGCCTGGCCGGAGCCGGTGCCGAACGGCGAGTAGTCGATGTCGTCGTAGCCGACGGCCGAGTACATCGCGGCCTTGGCCTCCTCGGTCGGCTCGACCCGGATGTTGCGGTAGCGGGACAGACCCGTACCGGCCGGGATGAGCTTACCGATGATGACGTTCTCCTTGAGGCCGATGAGGCTGTCGGACTTGGCGTTGATCGCCGCATCCGTCAGGACTCGGGTCGTCTCCTGGAAGGAGGCGGCCGACAGCCAGGACTCCGTCGCCAGCGAGGCCTTGGTGATACCCATCAGCTGCGGACGACCGGAGGCCGGGTGACCGCCCTCCTGGACCACACGACGGTTCTCGGTCTCGAACTTCGAGCGCTCGACCAGCTCACCGGGCAGGAGCTCGGCGTCGCCGGACTCGATGATCGTCACACGGCGGAGCATCTGCCGGATGATGATCTCGATGTGCTTGTCGTGGATCGACACACCCTGCGAGTTGTAGACCTTCTGGACCTCGCCGACCAGGTGGACCTGGACGGCACGCTGACCCAGGATGCGCAGCACGTCGTGCGGGTTGGTGGCACCCACGGTGAGCTGCTGGCCCACCTCGACGTGGTCGCCCTCGCGGACCAGGACCTTGGCGCGCTTGGAGATCGGGAACGCCGTCTCGTCGCTGCCGTCGTCCGGGGTGACGACGAGCTTCTTCGTCTTCTCGGTCTCCTCGATCCGCACGCGGCCGGAGGCCTCGGAGATCGGGGCGACACCCTTCGGGGTACGGGCCTCGAAGAGCTCGACGACACGCGGCAGACCCTGGGTGATGTCGTCACCGGCCACACCACCGGTGTGGAAGGTACGCATCGTCAGCTGGGTACCGGGCTCACCGATGGACTGGGCGGCGATGATGCCGACCGCCTCACCGATGTCGACCAGCTTGCCGGTGGCCAGCGAACGGCCGTAGCACATCGCGCAGGTACCGACGGCGGACTCGCAGGTCAGGACCGAGCGGGTCTTGACCTCCTCGACGCCACGGCCGACGAGCTCCTCGATGAGGACGTCGCCCAGGTCGGTGCCGGCCGGGGCCAGCACCTGGCCGTCGACCACGATGTCCTCGGCGAGGCAGCGCGCGTACACGGACGTCTCGACGTCCTCCGCCTTGCGCAGCACGCCGTCCGCGTCGCGGAGCGCGATCTTGAGCTTGAGGCCGCGGTCGGTGCCGCAGTCCTCCTCGCGGATGATGACGTCCTGCGAGACGTCGACCAGACGACGGGTGAGGTAACCCGAGTCGGCGGTACGCAGAGCGGTGTCCGCCAGACCCTTACGGGCACCGTGCGTGGAGATGAAGTACTCCAGCACGGACAGACCCTCACGGAACGAGGCCTTGATCGGACGCGGGATGGTCTCGTTCTTCGCGTTCGACACCAGACCACGCATACCGGCGATCTGCCGCATCTGCATCATGTTTCCTCGGGCACCCGAGTCAACCATCATGAAGATGGGGTTGGTCTTGGGGAAGTTCTCGTTCATCGCCTCGGCGACCTCGTTGGTCGCCTTGGTCCAGATCGCGATGAGCTCCTGAGTGCGCTCTTCCTTGGTGATCAGACCGCGCTCGTACTGCTTCTGGACCTTCTCGTCCTGCGCCTCGTAGCCCGCGACGATGGCCTTCTTCGCCTCGGGGACGACGACGTCGGAGATGGCCACGGTGACACCGGAACGGGTGCCCCAGTAGAAGCCGGCCGCCTTCAGGTTGTCGAGCGTCGCCGCCACGATGACCTTGGGGTAGCGCTCGGCCAGGTCGTTGACGATCTCGCCGAGCTGCTTCTTGCCCACCGAGTAGTCGACGAACGGGTAGTCCTCGGGCAGCAGCTCGTTGAAGAGCGCGCGGCCCAGGGTCGTCCGCAGGCGGAAGGTGTCACCCTGCTGCCACTCCGGCTCGCCCTCCTCCTGCGCCGGCGGGGTCCAGCCGCGCGGCGGGATGGTGCCCACCGGGAAGCGGATGTCCACGGCCGACTGGAGCGCCAGCTCGCCGGCGTCGAACGCCATGAGCGCCTCGGCCGTGGAGCCGAACGCACGGCCCTCGCCCTTGGTGTCACGCAGCTCGCCGTCGGTGGTGAGGAAGAACAGACCGAGGACCATGTCCTGGGTCGGCATCGTCACCGGGCGGCCGTCGGCGGGCTTGAGGATGTTGTTCGAGGACAGCATCAGGATGCGGGCCTCGGCCTGCGCCTCCGCGGAGAGCGGCAGGTGGACGGCCATCTGGTCACCGTCGAAGTCCGCGTTGAACGCGGTGCAGACGAGCGGGTGGATCTGGATGGCCTTGCCCTCGACCAGCTGCGGCTCGAAGGCCTGGATGCCGAGGCGGTGCAGGGTGGGCGCACGGTTCAGCAGCACCGGGTGCTCGGCGATGACCTCTTCGAGGACGTCGTACACCACGGTGCGGCCGCGCTCGACCATGCGCTTGGCCGACTTGATGTTCTGCGCGTGGTTCAGGTCGACCAGGCGCTTCATCACGAACGGCTTGAACAGCTCCAGGGCCATCGCCTTGGGCAGACCGCACTGGTGCAGCTTGAGCTGCGGGCCGACGACGATGACGGAACGCGCCGAGTAGTCGACACGCTTGCCGAGCAGGTTCTGACGGAATCGACCCTGCTTGCCCTTCAGCATGTCGCTGAGGGACTTCAGCGGACGGTTGCCGGGGCCCGTCACCGGGCGACCGCGACGGCCGTTGTCGAAGAGGGCGTCGACCGCCTCCTGGAGCATGCGCTTCTCGTTGTTCACGATGATCTCGGGCGCGCCGAGGTCG
Organism: Streptomyces sp. NPDC037126; assembly: GCF_055605965.1. Taxonomy (NCBI): domain Bacteria; kingdom Bacillati; phylum Actinomycetota; class Actinomycetes; order Kitasatosporales; family Streptomycetaceae; genus Streptomyces; species Streptomyces sp. NPDC037126. The sequence goes on along the minus strand of NZ_JBVJTD010000019.1, from coordinate 137,215 downwards.
AGAAGCCGCTTCAGGCGGTTGTTGCGGTTGATGACACGGCGGTACAGGTCGTTCAGGTCGGAGGTCGCGAAGCGGCCACCGTCCAGCTGCACCATCGGACGCAGGTCCGGCGGGATGACCGGGACGCAGTCCAGGACCATGCCCTTGGGGCTGTTCGACGTCTGCAGGAACGCGGAGACGACCTTCAGGCGCTTGAGCGCACGGGTCTTCTTCTGGCCCTTGCCGGTGCGGATGATCTCGCGGAGCTTCTCGGCCTCCTCCTCGAGGTCGAAGGACTCCAGGCGCTTCTGCAGCGCCGCGGCACCCATCGAGCCGTCGAAGTACGTGCCGAAGCGGTCACGCAGCTCGCGGTAGAGCAGCTCGTCGCCCTCGAGGTCCTGGACCTTGAGGTTCTTGAACCGGTTCCACACCTCGTCGAGGCGGTCGATCTCGCGCTGCGCGCGGTCGCGCAGCTGCTTCATCTCGCGCTCGGCACCCTCGCGCACCTTGCGGCGCACGTCGGCCTTGGCGCCCTCGGCCTCCAGCTCGGCCAGGTCGGTCTCGAGCTTCTTGGCGCGGGCCTCCAGGTCGGAGTCGCGGCGGTTCTCGATCTGCTGACGCTCGACCGAGACGTGCGCCTCCAGGGAGGGCAGGTCGCGGGTGCGGCGCTCCTCGTCGACGTACGTGATCATGTACGCCGCGAAGTAGATGACCTTCTCCAGGTCCTTCGGGGCGAGGTCCAGCAGGTAGCCCAGACGGGACGGGACGCCCTTGAAGTACCAGATGTGGGTGACGGGGGCGGCCAGCTCGATGTGGCCCATCCGCTCACGGCGCACCTTGGCACGCGTGACCTCGACGCCACAGCGCTCGCAGATGATGCCCTTGAAGCGGACGCGCTTGTACTTGCCGCAGTAGCACTCCCAGTCCCGGGTCGGACCGAAGATCTTCTCGCAGAAGAGTCCGTCCTTTTCGGGCTTCAGGGTGCGGTAGTTGATGGTCTCGGGCTTCTTGACCTCGCCATGGCTCCACTGCCGAATGTCGTCAGCGGTGGCCAGGCCGATCCGGAGCTCGTCGAAGAAGTTGACGTCGAGCACTATGCGTCAATCCCTCTCAGGGTCGTGAGTCTGTGGTCTGAAACGGGGGCCTGGGGGTCGGCGGGGCCCTGTGGGTGAGGGCCCCGCCGGACTCCCGTCAGACCTCTTCGACGCTGCTCGGCTCGCGCCGGGACAGGTCGATACCGAGCTCCTCCGCAGCGCGGAAGACGTCCTCGTCGGTGTCGCGCATCTCGATGGACATACCGTCGCTGGACAGCACCTCCACGTTCAGGCAGAGCGACTGCATCTCCTTGATGAGCACCTTGAAGGACTCGGGGATGCCGGGCTCGGGGATGTTCTCGCCCTTGACGATGGCCTCGTAGACCTTCACGCGGCCGGTGACGTCGTCGGACTTGATGGTCAGCAGTTCCTGGAGGGCGTACGCGGCGCCGTAGGCCTCGAGGGCCCACACCTCCATCTCGCCGAAGCGCTGGCCACCGAACTGCGCCTTACCACCCAGCGGCTGCTGGGTGATCATCGAGTACGGGCCGGTCGAACGGGCGTGCAGCTTGTCGTCGACCAGGTGGTGCAGCTTCAGGATGTACATGTAGCCGACCGAGATCGGGTCCGGGAACGGCTCACCGCTGCGGCCGTCGAACAGCCGCGCCTTACCGGTCGGGAGCACCATGCGCTCGCCGTCGCGGTTCGGGATGGTGTGCTGCAGCAGACCCGCCAGCTCGTCCTCGCGGGCACCGTCGAACACCGGGGTGGCGACGTTGGTGCCGGGGGCGACCTGGTCGGCGCCGATGGCCTGGAGCCGCTGGGCCCACTCCTCCGCGAGGCCGGAGACGTCCCAGCCGCGGCTGGCGAGCCAGCCGAGGTGGATCTCCAGGACCTGTCCCGGGTTCATTCGGGACGGCACACCCAGCGGGTTCAGGATGATGTCGACCGGGGTGCCGTCCTCCAGGAACGGCATGTCCTCGATCGGGTTGATCTTGGAGATGACACCCTTGTTGCCGTGCCGGCCGGCGAGCTTGTCACCGTCAGTGATCTTGCGCTTCTGCGCGACGTAGACGCGAACCAGCTGGTTCACGCCCGGCGGCAGCTCGTCGCCCTCCTCGCGGTCGAAGACGCGCACACCGATGACCTTGCCGGTCTCGCCGTGCGGCACCTTCAGCGAGGTGTCACGGACCTCACGGGCCTTCTCACCGAAGATCGCGCGCAGCAGGCGCTCCTCCGGGGTCAGCTCGGTCTCACCCTTCGGGGTGACCTTGCCGACCAGGATGTCGCCGGCGATGACCTCGGCGCCGATGCGGATGATGCCGCGCTCGTCGAGGTCGGCGAGGACCTCCTCGGAGACGTTCGGGATGTCCCGGGTGATCTCCTCGGGGCCGAGCTTGGTGTCACGGGCGTCGACCTCGTGCTCCTCGATGTGGATCGAGGAGAGGACGTCGTCCTGCACGAGGCGCTGCGACAGGATGATCGCGTCCTCGTAGTTGTGACCCTCCCACGGCATGAACGCCACGAGCAGGTTCTTGCCGAGGGCCATCTCGCCGTTCTGGGTGGCCGGGCCGTCGGCGAGGACCTGGCCCTCGATGACGCGGTCGCCCTCGTTGACGATGACCTTCTGGTTGACCGAGGTGCCCTGGTTCGAACGGGCGAACTTGGCCAGGCGGTACGTGATGTACGTGCCGTCGTCGTTGGCGGTGGTGATGTAGTCCGCGGAGACCTCCTGGACCACACCCGCCTTCTCGGCCTTGACGACGTCGCCGGCGTCGACGGCGGAGCGGTACTCCATGCCGGTGCCGACGAGCGGGGACTCCGACTTAATCAGCGGCACGGCCTGGCGCATCATGTTCGCGCCCATGAGGGCACGGTTGGCGTCGTCGTGCTCGAGGAAGGGGATCATGGCGGTCGCGACCGACACCATCTGGCGCGGCGAGACGTCCATGTAGTCCACGTCCTCGGGGCCGACGTAGTCGACCTCGCCGCCACGACGGCGGACGAGCACGCGGGCCTCGGCGAAGCGCAGGTCGTCGTTGAGCGTGGCGTTGGCCTGCGCGATGACGAAGCGGTCCTCCTCGTCGGCGGTCAGGTAGTCGACCTCGTCGGTGACCTGGCCGTCGATGACCTTGCGGTACGGGGTCTCGACGAAACCGAACGCGTTGACCCGGCCGTAGGAGGCGAGCGAGCCGATCAGACCGATGTTCGGGCCTTCGGGCGTCTCGATCGGGCACATGCGGCCGTAGTGCGAGGGGTGCACGTCTCGGACCTCGAAGCCGGCCCGCTCACGGGACAGACCACCGGGGCCGAGCGCCGACAGACGGCGCTTGTGCGTGAGACCGGACAGGGGGTTGTTCTGGTCCATGAACTGCGACAGCTGGCTGGTGCCGAAGAACTCCTTGATGGAGGCGACGACCGGCCGGATGTTGATCAGGGTCTGCGGCGTGATCGCCTCGACGTCCTGGGTGGTCATGCGCTCGCGGACGACACGCTCCATACGCGCCAGACCCGTGCGGACCTGGTTCTGGATGAGCTCGCCGACGCTGCGCAGACGACGGTTGCCGAAGTGGTCGATGTCATCGGTCTCGACGACGATCATGTCGCCGTTGTCACCGGTGGTCTCGGTCTCGCCGGCGTGCAGCTGCACCAGGTACTTGATCGTCGAGATGATGTCCTCGACGGTCAGGATGCCCGCGTCGAGCGGGGCGTCCGCACCCAGCTTCTTGTTCACCTTGTAGCGGCCGACCTTGGCGAGGTCGTAGCGCTTCGGGTTGAAGTAGAGGTTCTCGAGAAGCGTCTGCGCGGCCTCACGCGTGGGGGGCTCGCCCGGACGCAGCTTGCGGTAGATGTCCAGCAGCGCGTCGTCCTGGCCCTGGGTGTGGTCCTTCTCCAGGGTGGCGCGCATCGACTCGTAGTCGCCGAACTCCTCGAGGATCTGCTCGGTCGTCCAGCCGAGAGCCTTCAGCAGCACGGTGACCGACTGCTTGCGCTTGCGGTCGATGCGGACACCGACCATGTCGCGCTTGTCGATCTCCATCTCCAGCCAGGCACCCCGGGACGGGATGATCTTGGCGGAGAAGATGTCCTTGTCGGACGTCTTGTCGATGGAGGAGTCGAAGTAGACACCGGGGGAACGGACCAGCTGAGACACAACGACACGCTCGGTGCCGTTGATGACGAAGGTGCCCTTGTTCGTCATGAGCGGGAAGTCGCCCATGAAGACCGTCTGGGACTTGATCTCACCGGTCTCGTTGTTGGTGAACTCGGCGGTGACGAAGAGCGGGGCGGCGTACGTGAAGTCGCGCTCCTTGCACTCGTCGATGGAGTTCTTCGGCGGCTCGAAGCGGTGGTCCCGGAACGTCAGGGACATCGACCCGGAAAAGTCCTCGATCGGGGAGATCTCCTCGAAGATCTCCTCGAGGCCGGACTTGGTGGGGACGTCCTGACCGTTCTCCAGAGCCTCCTCGACCCGACTCTGCCAAGCGGTGTTGCCGAGCAGCCAGTCGAAGCTCTCGGTCTGCAGCGCGAGCAGGTTCGGAACCTCGAGAGGCTCCTTGATCTTTGCAAAGGAAATGCGCAGCGGGGCGGTGCTGGCGCCGTTGTTCGTATTCGCGGTCGAGGCGTTGCGCGAGGCGGCCAAGAGGGGGTCCTTCCGAGGGCTCGGACTCACTACGCGCGTACCGGCCCCTCCCCCGCACACAGAGACGGAAACCCCAGGTCGAGGGGGCTTAGGTCATCGGTGCTCGAGTGAGGGCAGACCCCTGGTGACGGGCAGGGGACAGCTAACAGGCAGCGCAAAGGGTCAGTGTAGCCTCTTGGCACACTGATGTCCAGTGCGGGTTTCTCGAGACGCCCTCGCTGTGCTCACCGCTCTTGTCAACGCCCTCGGCATCCTGCCCTCAACGCACGTTGATACTGCCCTCTTCGTCGTCGATCCATGCCTCGGATTCGGATCCTTGTGACGACGCGTCCTGAGAATTGCGCGCTGCGTGCGGTTCGTCAAGGGCCTCCCCCCGGAACCGGGCCGTCCGGAGACACGACGAAGATCACCATACCCCCCGCCACGGCGAGTGCAAGGCAACCGCGGTCGGCCCTCCGAATACGCCGAAGAGCGACCACCCGGATGGATGATCGCTCCTCGGTGCGTTCGCGTTACAGCCCCACAGGGCCGCAGGCAGCGCGCGTCCGGGCCCTGGGGGCCCGGAGGGTGTTACTTGACCTCGACGGAGGCGCCGGCACCCTTGAGAGCCTCGGCGGCCTTGTCGGCGGCTTCCTTGTTGACCTTCTCGAGGACCGGCTTCGGGGTGCCGTCGACGAGGTCCTTGGCCTCCTTCAGACCCAGGGAGGTCAGCTCACGCACGACCTTGATGACCTGGATCTTCTTCTCGCCGGCGCCGGTGAGGACGACGTCGAACTCGTCCTTCTCCTCGGCGGCCTCGGCCGGGGCGGCCGGACCGGCCGGACCCGCGACGGCAACCGCGGCGGCGGCGGTGACGTCGAACTTCTCCTCGAACGCCTTCACGAACTCGGAGAGCTCGATGAGGGTCATCTCCTCGAACTGCGCGAGCAGGTCTTCCTGGCTGAGCTTCGCCATGATGGGCGATCCTTCCACTAATTCGGCAGGTGCCGGATGTACTGGGTGAGGCGGGCGTACGTCGGCCCGCTGCGACCCGTGCCGCCTAGACGGCCAGGGTCAGAAAGCGAGCCGAGTTACTCGGCACCGCCCTGCTCGTCCTGCTTGGCGCGAAGGGCGTCCACGGTGCGGACGAGCTTCGAGGGAAGCGCCTGGAAGAGCTGAGCAGTCTGGGACTGCTTGCCCTTGAAGGCACCCGCCAGCTTGGAGAGCAGAACCTCGCGGGACTCGAGGTCCGCAAGCTTCTTGATCTCGTCGGCGGAGAGGGCCTTGCCCTCGAGAACACCGCCCTTGATGACGAGATTCGGGTTGTCCTTGGCGAAGTCACGGAGACCCTTCGCCGACTCCACCGGGTCACCGGTGACGAAGGCGACAGCCGTCGGACCGTTGAACAGGTCGTCCAGCGTCGTGATCCCGGCCTCGTTGGCCGCAATCTTGGTCAGCGTGTTCTTCACCACGGCGTACTGGGCGTTCTCACCGAGCGACCGGCGCAGCGTCTTGAGCTGCGCCACGGTGAGACCGCGGTACTCGGTCAGCACGGCAGCGTTGGAGTTGCGGAACTGCTCCGTCAACTCGGCCACTGCGGCAGCCTTGTCGGGCCTCGCCATAGAGCCTCGGCCTCCTTCCGGGTGATTCTGACCGCGCGGACCCGAAGGAGGACTGGGAAAAACGAAACGCCCCGGGCGCAGGCGCACGGGGCGGACTCGACCGGCCAACACGCGCTGGGCGCGCACACCGGGAGTACTTCCACTGTCACCTGCGCGGGTCGTCCACTCTTCAGCGGATCCTTCGGCCACCGCGCCCTCATTCGAGCGCACGGCAACGACCAGCGGTCTTTGGCTTCGAGAGGAGAGTACGTGACCGGGGCGCCGCCGAGCAAATCGGCCGTAAGCGGCCGGCCCGGGAGTCTGCCCGGGGGCGCGCCGGCGCCGGCTACGGGACGGCGGGTACGCCGCGCCGGCTACGGGTCCCGGTGCCGGCCCGCGCCCGGACCCGGGTATCTGGGCTCTTCGGCGCCGGTCTCCATGCGTCCGCGGTGTCCGCGGAGGCGCACCGGGACCGAGGGGGACCTTCGGGCCGAACCCGTGCCGTCGGCCCGGTCCCCGTGGGCGCCTCCGCCGGGTCGCATCCCGGCAGCCGAGCCGCACGGACGGGCCGGCTCACCCACACCCCGCTCAACGCGCCCTCGGGGCCGTGCTCGCCCGCGCCTCGCTCAACGCGCCCTCGGGGTCACCCTCGCCCACACCTCGCCCGGCGCGCTCCCCTGGGCCGCGCTCGTGCCTCGCCCGGTCGGGGCCCTCAGGGGACTTCGTTCGCTGCCTGAGCTCCCCGCCGGTGCCCGCGCCCGCGCCGTGCGTCGTAGCCCCTTGTGAGGACGAGGAGCGCGGCCAGGGGCACGCGGGGGGACGGCCCCGGCGTCAGGAGGTGCCGGTGCCGCCACTGGCGGCGCTGCCCACCGGGGAGCCGCCGGACTTCAGCATCTTGGCGAAGTCGACGGTGTCGCCCGCCGGGGGCGCCACGGCGGAGACCTTCACGCCGTAGTCGCTGTAGTAGGCGGTGCTGTTCATGGTGCCGTTCGCCATGGCGGCCTTCTCGGACTTCTTCACCAGCAGGTTCTGGTCGTTGATCCAGATGTCGATGGTGTCGGTGGTCATGCCCGCCTGGCTGAGCTGCTGCTTCAGGGCCGACAGCTGGTCCGCGCTGAGGTTGCTGTTCTTGCCCGCGAGGTCGGCGACGTTCACCGTGCCCGAGTAGTGCGTGGTGTGGGCGCCGGCGACCGTCTCCTCGCCGACCTTCTTCACGTCACCGGAGGCCAGCAGCATCTTCACCGACTGGTTCGGCGTGGAGTTCTGCAGCTGGTCCTTCATGTACGAGCCGGAGGCGCCGCCGAGCTTGGCGAGGTCGTCGTACGAGTACTTGAGCCAGTGCTTGCCGCCCGTGTGCTGGGCGTAGCTGTCGCTCATGTGCGCGTAGTAGGCGTCCGGCAGGTAGCGGGCCTCCATCGTCGCCGTGCCGGCCTGGCGCATCATGTCGGCCATCTTGCCGCCGGTGTACGTGATGGTCAGGTTGCCCTTGAGGCCGTCGCCCCAGGTGAGGGCGCCGTTCGCCGTCATGGACATCAGATCGCCCATGGAGGTGGTGGAACGCACCTTGGCCGAGTCCGCCTTGTCGGTTGACTGCTCGGCGGTGCGCAGGGCGGCGATGGGACTGACGTGGATCACGCTCTGGCCGACGGCCTTGTCGCCCTTGCCGGAGTTCGAGGAGCCGCAGGCGGCCACCCCGGTCAGCGCGGCCACCACGGCCACGGAAAGGGTCACGCGCCGCGCCGTCGTGCTCTTCATCTTGTCTACCCCCATGCAAGTCGTGTGCCCGCACCGTAGCCCAGGCCACTGACAGTCGAGCGAAAGGTCGTACACAGAAAGGACGGACCCCGCACCTGGAAGGTTGCAGGGCCCGCCCTTTCAGTGACGCGTACCTGACGCGGCTACCGGGGTGAGCGGAAGGCTCAGACGGCGGCCGGGTCCTCCTCGACGAGGAGGTTGCGGGTGCGGTTCGGGTCGACCGGGATGCCGGGGCCCATGGTGGTGCTGACCGCGGCCTTCTTGATGTAGCGACCCTTGGCGGCGGACGGCTTCAGACGGAGGATCTCCTCCAGCGCGGCGCCGTAGTTCTCCACCAGCTTGCTGTCGTCGAACGACGTCTTGCCGATGATGAAGTGCAGGTTCGAGTGCTTGTCGACGCGGAACTCGATCTTGCCGCCCTTGATCTCGGTGACGGCCTTGGCGGTGTCGGGGGTGACGGTGCCGGTCTTCGGGTTCGGCATCAGACCACGGGGGCCGAGGACGCGGCCGAGGCGGCCGACCTTGCCCATGAGGTCCGGGGTGGCGACGACGGCGTCGAAGTCCAGACGGCCCTTCGCCACCTCGTCGATCAGCTCGTCGGCGCCGACGATGTCGGCGCCCGCGGCACGCGCGGCCTCGGCACGGTCGCCGGTCGCGAAGACCAGGACCCGGGCGGTCTTACCGGTGCCGTGCGGAAGGTTAACGGTGCCACGGACCATCTGGTCGGCCTTGCGCGGGTCGACACCCAGACGGAAGGCGACCTCGACGGTGCCGTCGAACTTGGTCGTGGAGGTCTCCTTGGCGAGACGGACGGCCTCGAGCGGGGCGTACAGCTTCTCCCGGTCGACCTTGGCGTCCGCAGCGCGGAGAGCCTTGCTGCGCTTGCTCACAACTTGCTCCTGTGTGTTCTGAAAGGAGTCGTGGTCCCTGGGCCGAGCAGGCCCTGCCACGTGCGGCCGGTCACGGCCGCGTTGACTGCTGGGGTGGGCTTCAGCCCTCGACCGTGATGCCCATGGAGCGGGCGGTGCCGGCGATGATCTTCGACGCGGCGTCCAGGTCGTTGGCGTTGAGGTCGGGCATCTTGGTCTGGGCGATCTCGCGGACCTGCGCCTCGGTGATCTTGGCGACCTTGGTCTTGTGCGGCTCGCCGGAGCCCTTCTCGACACCAGCGGCCTTGAGGATCATCTTCGCGGCCGGCGGGGTCTTGGTCACGAAGGTGAAGGAACGGTCCTCGTAGACCGTGATCTCCACCGGGATGACCCAGCCACGCTGCGACTCGGTCGCGGCGTTGTAGGCCTTGCAGAACTCCATGATGTTGACGCCGTGCTGACCGAGCGCGGGGCCGACCGGCGGGGCGGGGTTAGCCGCACCGGCGTTGATCTGGAGCTTGATGAGCCCCGTGACCTTCTTCTTCTTGGGAGGCATAGCTCTCCGGGTCCTTTCAATCGGGTCCATGCCCGCACAAGGATCGCGATCCTGACGCAGGCATACCGCACAACGATAACGGGTATAGATGCGCGGCTTAAAACCGAGCAGGTCAGACCGGCTGAGAGAGCCCGTCTGACCTGATCGGAAGCGTTACGTCCAGAAGGAACCGGTTCCCGGGAACCCGGTCCGCGAGGAACTAGTTCTTCTGGATCTGGTCGAAGGACAGCTCGACCGGGGTCTCGCGGCCGAAGATCTCGACCAGGCCCTTGACCTTCTTCGAGTCGGGGTTGATCTCGTTGATGGTCGCCTGCAGCGTGGCGAACGGGCCGTCGGTGACGGTGACCGAGTCGCCGACCTCGAAGTCCAGCACCTGGACCTCGACCTTGCGCTGCGGGGCGGGCTTGCCCTCGGCCTCGGCGGCCTCGCGGGCGGCCTTCTCCTCCGCCTCCGGGGCGAGCATCTTGACGATCTCGTCCAGGGTCAGCGGGTACGGGTCGTAGGCGTTGCCGACGAAGCCGGTGACGCCCGGGGTGTTGCGGACGACGCCCCAGGACTCGTTGGTCAGGTCCATCCGGACGAGGACGTAACCAGGCAGCTTGTTCTGCTTGATCGTCTTGCGGTCGCCGTTCTTGATCTGGACGACCTCTTCCTGCGGCACCTCGGCCTGGAAGATGTAGTCCTCGACGTTCAGCGAGACGGCGCGCTGTTCGAGGTTGGTCTTCACGCGGTTCTCGTAGCCGGCGTAGGTGTGGATGACGTACCACTCGCCGGGCAGGGACCGCAGTTCCTCGCGCAGGGCCTGGATCGGGTCGACCGGCTCGGCCGGCTCCTCCTCGACGACCTCGGCGGCGGCCTCCTCGGCCTCCTCGGCCTCCTCGGCGTCGTCGCCCTCGTCCTCGACGTGCAGCGCGGCCTCCTCGGCCGGCTCGCCCGACTCGGCCTCGGCAGCCTCGAACTCGTCCTGCTCGTCCGCGCCCTCGACGATGTCGAGCTCGTCGTCCACGATCTCGGCAGCGTTCCCGCGAGACTCGGTGGCGTCGTCGTTCAGGTTCGGGTCAGACACGATGGCTGCTTCTTCCTGGATACATGGGGGTGGAACATGCGAAAACGGGCGCCGGTGCCACGGCGCCCTTCGCTCTTGGCTCAGCCGAAGACGTACTTGGCCGCGTGGTTGAGCCCATAGTCAATCACGGTCACCAGGGCGATCATGATGGCGACGAAGAAGATCACCACGGTGGTGTACGACGTCAGCTGATTGCGCGTCGGCCAGACGACCTTGCGGAGCTCCGCGATGACCTGGCGGTAGAAGGTGGCGAGGCGCTTCAGCGGGCCCTTCTTGGCGCGCTTACCGCCCTTGCGGGCCTTCTTCTTGGACTCGGGCACCTCGTCCTGGGCATCAGGCGTGTCGATGGAGCCCACGGCGTCCGTCATAGTCCTCACCTGGTCCCGGGTCGTGGCCGTGCCGCGCCCGGTTTCTGAGCCGCACGGCGGTGCATTGCTGTACGTACATGCGCACACATCCTGGCGGTGTGTGTAGCAGGGCCGGAGGGACTTGAACCCCCAACCGCCGGTTTTGGAGACCGGTGCTCTACCAATTGAGCTACGACCCTTTGTGTGTCCCCCAACGTACCGCATCCAACCGGGTGCTCGGTGTGCACCGGGTGTGACAGCGGGCGCCGAAGGCCAACGAGGTGAGAGTGTACGTGGTCCACGGCCCGGCGTCGAACAGAAAGAGCCCGTCCGGGGCCGTACGGCCAAAGATCGTCCTGGCCGAGGGCCGGATTCGGACCGGTGTTCGCGCTTCGACCCGTTGCTGTTCAGTCTGTGAAACCCGCGTGCCCGGGTCATTTCCGGTCTGAAACCATGGGCCCATGAGCGCTGCAACCCCTCCCACCGAGCGCCGGGTCTCCGCCCGAGTCGGCGCGATCTCCGAGTCCGCCACCCTCGCCGTGGACGCCAAGGCCAAGGCCCTGAAGGCCGCCGGGCGTCCGGTGATCGGCTTCGGCGCCGGTGAGCCGGACTTCCCGACCCCCGACTACATCGTCGAGGCCGCGATCGAGGCCTGCAAGAACCCGAAGTACCACCGCTACACCCCGGCCGGCGGCCTGCCCGAGCTGAAGGCCGCGATCGCCGCGAAGACGCTGCGCGACTCCGGCTGGGAGCCGGACGTCTCGCAGATCCTGGTCACCAACGGCGGCAAGCAGGCCATCTACGAGGCCTTCGCCGCGATCCTCGACCCGGGCGACGAGGTCATCGTCCCGGCGCCGTACTGGACGACGTACCCGGAGTCGATCCGTCTCGCCGGCGGCGTGCCGGTGGAGGTCGTGGCCGACGAGACCACCGGCTACCGGGTCTCGGTCGAGCAGCTGGAGGCGGCGCGCACGGAGAAGACGAAGGTCGTGCTCTTCGTGTCCCCGTCCAACCCGACCGGCGCGGTGTACTCCGAGGCCGAGACCGAGGCGATCGGCCGCTGGGCCGTCGAGCACGGCCTGTGGGTGCTGACCGACGAGATCTACGAGCACCTGGTCTACGGCGACGCGGTGTCCGTGTCGCTGGCGGCGCTCCTGCCGGAGCTGCGCGACAAGTGCATCGTGGTCAACGGCGTGGCGAAGACGTACGCCATGACCGGCTGGCGCGTGGGCTGGGTCATCGGCCCGAAGGACGTCGTCAAGGCCGCGACCAACCTGCAGTCGCACGCCACCTCGAACGTCTCCAACGTGGCCCAGGTGGCCGCCCTGGCCGCCGTCTCCGGTGACCTGGAGGCCGTGGCGAAGATGCGCGAGGCCTTCGACCGCCGCCGCAAGACCATCGTGCGGATGCTCAACGAGATCGACGGCGTGGTCTGCCCGGTGCCCGAGGGCGCGTTCTACGCCTACCCGTCGGTCAAGGCCCTCCTCGGCAAGGAGATCCGCGGCAAGCGCCCGCAGGACACGGTCGAGCTGGCCGCGCTGATCCTGGAGGAGGCCGAGGTGGCGGTCGTGCCGGGCGAGGCCTTCGGCACCCCGGGCTACCTGCGCCTGTCGTACGCGCTCGGTGACGAGGACCTCGTCGAGGGCGTCAGCCGCATCCAGAAGCTCCTGGCGGAGGCGCGGGACTAGTTCCCCCCCCGCCTCACAGGCGTCTCCACGCGCGCGTAGCGGGCCGTTTCCCCTCCGGGAAGCGGCCCGCTTCTGTGTGCGAGCAAGACCACGTACGGGGAAACGGCTACCGGGACGGCGGGGGCGTACGGCAGGATCTGGGAATGGAGCGTGTACGTGATCTCTCTGAGCTGCCGAAAGCCCATCTGCACCTGCACTTCACCGGCTCGATGCGGCCGGGCACCGTGCTGGAGCTGGCCGACAAGTACGGCGTGCGCCTGCCCGACGTGCTGACGGCCGCCCTGACCAGCGGCGAACCGCCGAAACTGCGGGCCACCGACGAGCGCGGCTGGTTCCGCTTCCAGCGGCTGTACGACGCGGCGCGCTCCTGCCTGCGCCGGCCGGAGGACATCCAGCGGCTGGTCCGCGAGGCCGCCGAGGAGGACCTGAAGGACGGCTCGGGCTGGCTGGAGATCCAGGTGGACCCGACGTCGTACGCGCCCCGCCTGGGCGGTCTGATCCCGGCGCTGGAGATCATCCTGGACGCGGTGGAGACCGCCACCCGGGAGACCGGGCTCGGCATGCGCGTCCTGGTCGCCGCCAACCGCATGAAGCACCCGCTGGACGCCCGCACCCTGGCCCGCCTCGCGGTGCGCTACGCGGACCGGGGCGTGGTCGGCTTCGGGCTCTCCAACGACGAGCGGCGCGGCATGGCGCGCGACTTCGACCGGGCCTTCCACATCGCGCGCGAGGGCGGTCTGCTGTCGGCCCCGCACGGGGGCGAGCTGACCGGACCGGCCTCGGTCCGGGACTGCCTGGACGACCTGCACGCCTCGCGGATCGGGCACGGGGTGCGCGCGGCGGAGGACGCGCGGCTCCTCAAGCGGCTGGCCGACCGCCAGGTGACCTGCGAGGTGTGCCCGGCGTCGAACGTGGCCCTCGGCGTGTACGAGAAGCCCGAGGACGTACCGCTGCGGACGTTCTTCGAGGCCGGCGTCCCGATGGCGCTCGGCGCCGACGACCCGCTGCTGTTCGGCTCACGGCTGGCCGCCCAGTACGAGATCGCCCGCCACGCCCACGGCTTCTCGGACGCCGAGCTCGCGGAGCTGGCCCGCCAGTCGCTGCGGGGCTCGGCGGCCCCGGAGGACGTCAGGGCGCGGCTGCTGGCCGGCGTCGACGAGTGGCTGGTTCGCCCGGCCGCCTGAAGTGGCCGTAGGGCGGATGGGGCTTGAAGCAGATCAGCACCTCGACGGGATGCCCGCCGCCGGGCGGCTGGACCAGCTCCGGCAGGGTCGCCACGAGCGCCAGGTGACCTTTCTCCACGCCCTTCGCGTACGGCCCCCGGCCGGCCGCGTGGGCGAAGCGGTCGGCCGTCTCGGCGAAGACGTCCCGGCTGCCGAAGAGGAAGAAGGTGCGCGCGTGCGTGGCGTGCCGCAGCTCCTCGCGGAAGTCGGCCCGGCCGCAGCGTCTACGCCAGGCGGCGGCGTCGCGTGCGGTGCCGGCCTCGTCGGTGTGGGCGGTCAGCGGGGTGTCGTGGCGCAGCCTGCGGCGCAGCTCGGGCCACTGGCCGGGGCGCAGGCCGAGGGTGTGGTGCGCGGCGACGAGGTCGACGCGGTCGCCGACGCCCTCGTCGGGCGGCACGCCGTCGCGCAGCGGCAGGTGGAGGATGGTGTGCCGGGAGCGGGCGGCGAAGGCGAACAGGCCCGCGAGCCGGTTCAGCCCGTCGTGGTCGCCGAGCAGCAGGCCGATGGGCTCGGGGGCGCGCAGCGAGGTGTGCCGCAGGGGGCTCCAGGGCTGGACCACCCGGTGCTCGTGCGGCCCGGTGCGGAACCTGAACTCACGCAACCTCAGCCGCATGTGCGTCGCCTCATCGCCTCAGGTTCGCGGGTCCCCGGGCCCCTGCGCAACGGAGATTCCGCTCAGCAGCGTGCGTACGAGCCGGGCGGCGAAGTCGTCCACGGGCGGCCGCTCCCCGGTCTCGGTGGCGTCGTAGGCGAAGGCCCGCTGGGCGCAGGCCCCGAGCAGGAGTGAGGCGGCCGCGAAGGTGTCGGCGTCGGCGCGGACGCGGCCCGCGGCCCGTTCGGCGCGCAGATAGGCGTCGAGGTCCTGGATGGGGATGTGCGGCCCGGAGCCCAGGGCGCGCAGGGCCTCGTCGTGCCGGCGTTTGAGCTGGGTCTCCGCGTACAAGGAGGCGGCGATCGGGAAGCTCTGCTCGTAGAAGAGGGCGGCCCGGCGGGCGATCTGGGTGAGGTTCTCCTCCAGCGTGCCCTGTCCCGGTTCGGCGGCGAGGCTGCTGAGCAGGGGCGTGAGCCGGGGCAGCCGCTCGGCGAGCACGCACACGAACAGCTCCTCCTTGCCGGCGAAGTACTTGTAGAGGGCCGCTTCGGAGCAGCCCGCCGCGCGGGCGATCTCCTTGGTGGTGGCCCGGGCGAGTCCGACGGTGAGCATCAGCTCATGGGCGGCGTCGAGGATGCGCACGCGGGCCGGCCTCGGCTCCATGGGACATGTCCAATCGGGCTTGACGGGTGGGTGAGTACTCACTCACCCTAGAGGACATGTGGGCGAGCGAACACTCACCCATGTCCTCGCACACGGGAGTCCCCATGAAGCTCACCGTCTTCGGCGCCACCGGCGGGATCGGCCGCGAGCTCGTCCGCCAGGCCCTGGACGCCGGTCACGAGGTCACGGCCGTCGTACGCGACCCGGCCCGGCTCGCCGTCACCGGTGACCGCCTGGAGGTCGTACGCGCGGACCTCACCGAACCGGAGGAGCTGCGCCCCGCCGTCCGGGGCCGGGACGCCGTCCTGTCCGGTCTGGGCCCGCGCGGCCGCAAGGACGACGGGATCGCCACCCGGCTGACCCGTACGGTCCTGCGCGCCATGGAGGCCGAGGGTGTACGACGGCTGCTCGTGGTCAGCGCCGGTCCGGTCGGCCCCGCGCCCGAGGGCGAGGGCCCGCTGGACCGCGCCCTGCGCGGCCTCGTGTCCGCCGTCCTCAAGGACGTCTACACCGACCTGCGCGCGATGGAGGCCGAGCTGGCCGGCAGCGGTGCGGACTGGACCTCCGTCCGGCCGCCGCGGCTGCAGAACAAGCCGCTCACGGGCCGCTACCGCACCGTGGTGGGCGGCTTCCCCTCCGGCGGCCGCTTCATCGCGCGCGCGGACGTCGCGCACGCGATGCTCGCGATGACCGAGGACGAGGGAACGGTCGGGCAGGGCGTGGGAGTGGCGTACTAGGCGCCGGTTCGCGGCCCCTACAGGCCGACACCCACCATCACCGGTTCGTTGACCAGGGTGATCCCGAAGGCCTCGCGGACTCCGGCGACGACCTCGCGGGCCAGGGCCAGCAGATCCTCGGTGGTGGCGTCGCCGCGGTTGGTGAGCGCGAGCGTGTGCTTGGTGGAGATGCGGGCGGGCCCGGTGCCGTAGCCCTTGGTGAAGCCCGCCTTGTCGATCAGCCAGGCCGCGGACGTCTTCGTCCGGTCGCCCGCCGGGTACGCGGGCGGTTCGACGCCCTCCCCCAGCCGCTCACGCACGCGCGCGTGGAAGGCGGCGAACTGCTCCTCGGTGAGGATCGGGTTGGTGAAGAAGGAGCCGGCCGACCAGGTGTCGTGGTCCTCGGGGGCGAGGACCATGCCCTTCCCGGCACGCAGCTTCAGCACGGTCTCGCGGGCGTCGGCCAGCGGCACCCGGTCCCCCGGCCCGACACCGAGCGCACGGGCCGCCTCGGCGTACTTCACCGGCGCCGACAGCCCGCCGGCGTCCTCCAGCTCGAAGCGGACGCTGAGCACGACATAGCGTTCGGGGTCGGCCTTGAAGCGGCTGTGCCGGTAGGAGAAGGCGCACTCCTCGTTCGTCAGCGTGACGGTCTCACCGGCACGCCGGTCGTAGGCGATCACCTCGGTGATGGTGGAGGAGACCTCCTGGCCGTACGCGCCCACGTTCTGGATGGGCGTGGCGCCCGCCGATCCGGGGATGCCGGCCAGGCACTCGATCCCGGCGAGCCCGGCCTCGACCGCGCGGGCGACGGCGTCCGTCCAGACCTCGCCGGCCGCCAGCTCCAGCGTGGTGCCGCGCAGTTCGACACCGCGGGTGGCGATGCGCAGTGCGGTGCCGTCGAAGCCCTTGTCGCCGATGACCAGGTTCGATCCGCCGCCGATGACCAGCAGCGGCGTCCCGCTGTCGTCGGCCGCGCGGACGGCGTCGATCACCTCGGCGTCGGTCTCGGCGGAGACCAGCCGCGTCGCGGGACCGCCCAGCCGGAAGGTGGTCAGCGGGGCAAGGGGGGCGTCGTGGAGTACCTGCACGGCCCCAAGACTACGAGACCGCCCGAACGGCCCCGCACGCACGCGGGCGCGGTGAGCCAGGCACGGCGCCCGCGCCCCGGGGCCCTGTCCGGCCCGGGGAGCCCACTCGCGCGGCGGACCGCGACCTGGCCGGGGAATCCACGCGCGTGCCCGGAAAAGAAGGCTTCTTCAAAGAAGGCCCCTCAGAAGAAGACCCTTATAGGAGACGCCCCGCGATGAAGCCCGGGAACCAGGAGACCCCCGCGATGAAGCCCGGGAACGACCTCGCGCGCGTGGCCTCCTTTCGGAGGGCACGCGCGCGTGCGGGCCTCGCCGGCGAGCCGGTCGGCGGGCTACGGGAGCCGCCGGACCGCCTCCTCCCAGCTCACCGGGAGTGCGTCGCCGGTGGTCTGCCAGGTGGCGAAGGAGACGTCGCTCATCTGGGAGGACAGTGCGTGGGAGGTCGGCCGGTGGGCGCCGGAGTGGGCGAACTCCTTCAGCGCTTCGGCCGACTCCCAGGTGGACAGCGTCCAGAAGGTCCGCCGCAGCGGCTGGGCCTTGAGGGCGGCCCCGTAGGCGCCGCGCGCGTGCCCGAGCTGCCGCCACACGGCCGGCGTGCGGGCGAGGAAGCGCAGGGCGCCCCACAGGGTGCGGGTCTCGAAGCGGGAGGCGAAGACCTGCACCTCGGCACCGGCGGGCACGGTGTTCGGACCGGTCCGGGCAAGCGTGGGCATCGCGGGCTCCTCAAGGAGGTTCCGGTCGGCGTTCCGGGTCAGCGGGAGGTGGTCTCGAGGATCGGCTCGGGCGACTGCCCGGCCGCGTCGGCGGTCCGTACGGCCTTCCGGCGGGCCGGTATCGCCAGGGCCGCGACCGCGGCGAGGGCGACCACCGCCGAGCCGGTGACCAGGGCGGGCCGCAGACCGTCCACGAAGGCCTGCCCGGACTCGTAGCCTCCGCGCGCGGAGAAGATCGACGACATGACCGCGATGCCGAGCGCGCCGCCGACCTCGCGCAGGGCGTTGTTCGCGCCGGAGGCGATGCCCTGTTCCTGCGGGCGGACGCTGGACATCACGAGGTTGGCAGCCGGGGCGAAGTACAGGGCCATGCCGATGCCGCTGACGACGAGGGCGGGCAGCTGGGCGGCGTAGGAGGCGTCCACGGTGGCGACGACGGCCATGTAGCCGAGGCCGACGGCCTGGAGGAAGAGGCCCGCGGCGACGACCGGGCGGCCGCCTATGCGGTCGGAGAGCGTTCCGGCGATCGGCGCGACGATCATCGGCATGCCGGTCCACGGCAGCATCCTGAGGCCCGCCTCGGTGGGCGAGTAGCCGAGCACGCCCTGCATGTACTGGCTGAGCAGGAAGATCGAGCCGAACATGCCCAGGAACATCAACAGGCTCGCGGCGTTGATGCCGGCGAACGCCCGGGAGCGGAACAGCCGCATCGGCAGCATGGGGGTCGCGCTGCGCATGCCGTGGCGCACGAAGGCGGCGAGCAGGGCGGCGCCCGCGACCAGGCCGGTCAGCACCGGGGTGCCGGTCCAGCCGTCGACCGGGCCGCGCACCAGTCCGTAGACGATCCCGAAGAGCCCGCCGCTGGCGAGCAGGGTGCCGGGTATGTCGAGCCGGGCGCCGGCGCCGTAGGACTCGGCGAGGCGCAGACGGGCGAGCGGCAGCACGATCAGACCGAGCGGGACGTTCAGCCAGAAGATCCAGTGCCAGGAGACGTGCTCGGTGAGGCTGCCGCCGATGAGCGGCCCCGAGGCGACGGCGAGCCCGTTGACGGCGCCCCAGATGCCGTAGACCGTCCCGCGCTTGGCGGCGGGCACGGCCGCGGTCAGCAGGGTCAGCGTGAGCGGCATCATCACGGCCGCACCGACGCCCTGGACCGCGCGGGCGGCGATCAGGGAGCCGATGCCGGGCGCCATGGCCGCGGCGGCGGAGGCGCCGGTGAAGACGGCGAGGCCGGCGATGAACAGCCGCCTGCGACCGAACCGGTCACCGAGCGCGGCACCGAACATCAGCAGGACGGCGAAGGTGAGCGTGTACGCGCTCACGGTCCACTCGAGGTCGTCCAGCGCCCCGCCGAGATCCTTGCGGATGGACGGCAGCGCCGTGGTGACGACGAGGTTGTCGAGGGCCGCCATGAAGCCCGCGACGCTGGTGATGAGGAGGGCCCACGCGGTGCTGCCGCGGGCTGTGGTGCTCGGTGTTGCCGTCTGCTGAGCCATCGTTCCCCCAGAGGTGACGCAATGGATTAGTTATTGATTACTAACTTTTGCGGACAGGAAAAGGCGGGCGACCCCGCCCGCTCCCGCTACTTCCCCAGCCGGCCGGTCGCCCGCGCCGACGGGTGCAGCCCCTCCCACACCCGGTGCCCGGGCGGAAAACCCATGGCGACCAGACAGTTGATCAGCATCCCGCACGCCATGAAGTCGGTCGTCTCGTCGGTGTCGGCGCCCAGCGCCAGATGGACGGCGTCCCACAGCCGCATCCAGCCGGCCCGCACCGCCTCCCCGAACTCGAGGTCGCCCTCCTCCTCGGCGGCCGCGACGGCCAGGTACATCTGCATCTGCATCATCAGCCGGGCCGGCCGCTCGGCGACGGCCTCGGTGTACGCGTTCCCCATGGCGTACAGGGCCTCTTCGCCCTGCAGCCCGTCGGCGGCCTCGCGGAACATCTGGATGGTGTCCTCCACGCAGCGTTCCGCCGCCGCCAGGAAGATCGCCCTCTTCCCCGGGAAGAGGCGGAAGAGATAGGGCTGCGAGACCCCGACCCGCTTGGCGATCGCCTCGGTCGACGTGCCGTGGTAGCCACCCCGGCCGAACTCGTCCATCGCCGCACGGACGACGCTCTCGCGCCGCTCCTCTGCGCTCATCCTGGGCATGCGGCTAAGTTAGTACTCAATCACTAACTTGGCAAGGCGCCCCCGCGCCGCTGCAGCCGTGCGGCGGTACGGGCAAGGGGCGCCCCGGGCACGGGTAAGGGGCGCCCCGCAAGGGAGAACGCCCCTTACCCCGAACCGTGGAGACGGCCTGTCAGGCCAGTCGTACGACCGCTCGGGACATGCCCAGCACCTTCTGGCCGCCGCTGGTCGCCGTCAGGTCCACGCGCACGGTGTTGTCGTCCAGCTTGGCCGCGACCTTGCCGCTGACCTCGATCAGGGCACCCGTGTCGTCGTTCGGCACGACGACGGGCTTGGTGAAGCGGACCCCGTACTCCACGACCGCCCCGGGGTCCCCGAGCCAGTCGGTGACCACGCGGATCGCCTCCGCCATGGTGAACATGCCGTGCGCGATGACGTCCGGCAGGCCCACCTCCTTGGCGAACTTCTCGTTCCAGTGGATCGGGTTGAAGTCCCCAGAGGCGCCCGCGTAGCGCACGAGCGTGGCACGGGTCACGGGGAAGGTCTGCGCCGGCAGCTCGGTGCCGACCTCGACGTCGCCGTACGCGATGTTCGCCGTCATCAGGTGCTCACGCCTCCTCGGCCGCGCGGGCCACGAGCTTGGTCCAGGCGGTCACGACGTGCTCGCCCGCCTCGTCGCGCACCTCGCCGCGGATGTCCAGGATGTCGTTGCCCGCGAGGGACTTGATGCCCTCGATGGTGGACGTGACCGTCAGCCGGTCACCGGCGCGCACCGGGCGGGTGTAGGCGAACTTCTGGTCGCCGTGCACGACACGGCTGTAGTCCAGGCCGAGCTGCGGGTCCTCGACGACCTGTCCGGCGGCGCGGAAGGTGATGGAGAACACGAAGGTGGGCGGGGCGATCACATCGGAGTGCCCGTGCGCCTTGGCGGCCTCGGGGTCCGTGTACACCGGATTGGTCTCCCCCACCGCCTCGGCGAACTCGCGGATCTTCTCCCGGCCCACTTCGTAGGGCGCGGTGGGCGGGTAGGTCCGTCCCACGAAGGACTGGTCGAGCGCCATGGCCCGGCACCTCCTGATGTCTGCTGTGATGGCCCCAAATTAGCCGGAACCAGGCGGGGAAAACGCCACGAGGCCGCCCCCTCGGAAGGGGACGGCCTCGTGAACGAGCCTTTTTATCGCGTCTCGCGGTGCGCGGTGTGCGCGTTGCAACGCGGGCAGTGCTTCTTCATCTCAAGACGGTCCGGGTTGTTACGCCGGTTCTTCTTGGTGATGTAGTTCCGCTCCTTGCACTCCACGCAGGCCAGCGTGATCTTCGGGCGGACGTCGGTGGCAGCCACGTGAGTGCTCCTAAGACGAACGGATGGACTGATTTAACGCAAGAAAGAGTAGCCGATCGAAGGACCGACCCCACAATCGGCTACTGTCAGTAGCGGTGACCGGACTTGAACCGGTGACACAGCGATTATGAGCCGCTTGCTCTACCGACTGAGCTACACCGCTTTGATGAGATCAGAACCCGCCTCGCGACGGGAACCTCTCACACCAGAGCCCCAAAACGGAATCGAACCGTTGACCTTCTCCTTACCATGGAGACGCTCTGCCGACTGAGCTATTGGGGCGAGCGATGAAGACATTACACGGTCCGCCGCCGTTCACCCAAATCCGTATCCCCGCGCCCGCCGCACCCCGCTTCCCACCGCTCTCCGCCGCCTCGTGAACCCCTGGCAAGGCGCTCGGCGCTGCCCGTGGCCGGGCCGGCGGGGCCCTGCCACCGGCACCGGCCGGGTGGGACTCGGGGCCGGTGGGGCACGCGCGCGTGGGCTGCGCCGCGGTCGTGAACGCCGGGACGCGCGCGCGGCCTTCGGCCCCGACGGCGGGCGGCGCGACGGCATTCGTGGTGACACCGAGACGGCGCGGCGGTGCTCGTTGCTGACACCGGAGACGGCGCGGCGGTGCTCGTTGCTGACACCGAAGACGGCGCTCGGGCCCGCGTGCACCGACGGTACGGACCACGCGGTCCGCCGCCCCGACCACGGGTGTCACCGGACAGCCTTCTTCTCCAGCGGGAGGGGCCACACGGGCGGGCGATGGGGGTACGGCCGGTGGTAGGCCACGCCGGTACGACTATTGCGCTCCTCCGCGCCGTGTGCCGCTCGCCACCCTAGGCTCGGGTAACTCTGTGTGATCTTGGGCGCTCAGAGCCTCGGACGGCGCACGCCGAGGCGCCCCGAGCCCCACCGCCCCGGCCACCGACCCTGGAGCGCGATGCCCGACAGCCAGCCGCAGCCGCAACCGCCGTCGAACTCGTCGGGGTCCTCGGGCCAGTCCGACCCGGCCGCGCTCCTGTTGTGCGGGGCGCGGCTCACCGACGGCCGGACCGTGGACGTACGGCTGGGCGGCGGGCGCATCGAGGCGGTGGGCACCGCCGGCAGCCTCGCACCGGCCCCGGCCAGGACCGGTGTCATGCGGGTGGACCTGACCGGCTACCTGCTCCTCCCCGCCCCGGCGGATCCGCACGCCCACGGCGACACCGCCCTGTCCGGCGAGGACCCCGGACCGGTCTCGTACGCGCCCGAGGACGTCCAGCGGCGGGCGACGGAGTCGGTGCTGCTCCAGCTCGGACACGGCGCGACGGCGGTACGCGCGCACGTGCGCGTGGGCGACGTCCAGGGGCTGGGCGCGCTGGGCGCCGTCCTGCAGGCGCGGCGGGCGCTGCGGGGCCTCGCGGAACTGACCGCGGTCGCGATGCCCCGCCTGCTGACCGGGGTGGCCGGCGCCGAGGGGCTGGCGATGCTGCGGGACGCGGTGAAGATGGGCGCCTCCGTGGTGGGCGGCTGCCCGGACCTGGACCCGGATCCCACGGGGTACGTGGAGGCGGTCCTGGAGGTGGCCTCGGAGCACGGCTGCCCGGTGGACCTGCACACGGACGCCGCCGACCCGGCGAGGTTGTCCCGGCTCGCCGCCATGGCGGGTGGCCTGCGCCCCGGCGTGACGATCGGGCCGTGCGCCGGTCTCTCACGTCTGCCCACCGAGGCCGCCTCGCGCGCCGCCGACCAGCTCGCGGCGGCCGGAGTGTCGGTGGTGTGCCTGCCCCAGGGCCGCTGCTGCGGCGCCGACCGCCGGGGCATGGCTCCGGTACGGCTGCTGCGCGCGGCCGGGGTCCGGGTGGCCGCCGGCAGCGGCGCCCTGCGCGACGTCTCGAACCCGGTCGGCCGCGGCGACCCCCTCGAGGCGGCCTACCTCCTCGCCTCCGCCCACGGTCTGCGCCCGGAGAACGCCTACGCCAGCGTGAGCGCCTCGGCCCGCGCGGTCCTGGGCCTGCCGGACGTACGCGTCGAAGCGGGGTTCCCCGCCGAACTCCTCGCCGTACGCGGCGACCATCTGGCCGGCGCGCTCTCCCTGGCGTACAGCCGCATCGTGGTGCACCGGGGCCGCGTGGTGGCCCGCACGAGCGCGGTCCGCGAGTACTGCAACTCGGCGGCCGCCGCGGAACTGGGGTTGCCGCGCCAGGGTCGGGGAGAGCTGTCGTGACGCGGCGGCGGGTGCGGGTTCATGCGTCCGTGTGAGCCCGGTGCGGGCGGACGCATGTGAGCTCCCGCGTACGGCTTGGCATTGCTGGACACGTGGGTCCTGGGGCGTGAGGCATGTACGACCTGGGGCGTAGGCCGCGTGCGGCTGGGGTCGTGAAGCACGTAGGGCCCGGGGCGTGAGCCTCGTAGGGCCTGGGCTCGTACGGCCTGGGGGCTCGTACGGCCTGGGGGCTCGTACGGCCTGAGGGCTCGTACGGCCTGAGGGCTCGTACGGCCTGAGGGCTCGTACGGCCTGAGGGCGCGTGCGGCCTGAGGGCGCGTGCGAGCCGGTGCGCCCCGGGGGTCTTGGAGATGATGCGCTCCCTGCCGCCTGCGGACCGCAGGCCTCGTCGGTTGACCGTGCGGCAGTAGCGACCCTTCGGGCGTACGGTCGGAAACATGCGCATTGTCATCGCTGGGGGTCATGGTCAGATCGCGCTGCGGCTGGAGCGTCTGCTCTCCGCGCGCGGGGACGAGGTGGCGGGGATCATCCGCAAGCCGGAGCAGGGCGACGACCTGCGGACGGCCGGTGCCGAACCGGTGCTGCTCGACCTGGAGTCCGCCTCGGTGGAGGAGGTCGCGGCGCACCTGCAGGGCGCGGACGCGGCGGTCTTCGCGGCCGGCGCAGGACCGGGCAGCGGCACGGCCCGCAAGGAGACGGTGGACAAGTGCGCGGCGATGCTGTTCGTGGACGCGGCCGTCCGCACGGGCGTGCGCCGCTTCGTGATGGTGTCCGCGATGCGCGCGGATCCCGCGCACCAGGGCGACGACGTCTTCGACGTGTATCTGCGCGCCAAGGGTGAGGCCGACGCGTACGTCGCCCGCCAGGAGGCCCTGGACTGGACGATCCTGCGTCCGGGGGCGCTGACGAACGACGCGGGGACCGGCCTGGTCCGTCTGGAGGCGCACACCGGGCGCGGCCCGGTCCCGCGGGACGACGTGGCGGCCGTCCTCGCGGAGTTGGTGGACACGTCGGCGACGGCCGGTCTGACGCTGGAGCTGATCAGCGGTTCTACGCCGGTGTCGGTCGCGGTGAAGTCGGTGGCCGGGAACTGAGAGTGACGCCCGGCCGTTGAACGGTTCGGACCCGCTGCCACCCCGTCAGAACTCGCGACCGAACCGAACTCAGAACAGGGGCAGCTGCCCGGGAAAGTCCGGCACGACGTACCCGTCCAACGACGGCTGGACCGCTCCGAGTTGCGCATGCTGCCGTGACCCCGCGCAGGAGACGAGCTCGCCGTTCTCCCGTGCCGCCGGCGGGTCGTGCCGCGCGAAGCGGCCCGCGACAACGGCGATTTCGCGGCGGCACACGGGACAGGTTCTGCGTCGGGAGGACATGCCGCCAGTGTGCCCGCACCCGGGCGGGCGCGGGCACCGCCCTCAGGTACGGGTCTCCGCTTCCCATCGGTCCGGCCCCACCCCGCGCCAGTCGATCAGCGGCGAGTCGGCCACCTGCTCCGGCTCGATCTCCAGCCCGGCCCGGCGCAGGAACTCGACCAGGTCCCGAACGTTGTGCGCGAGGCCGAGGATCTCGCCGTCCACCCGCACCCGGCGGCCGCCGGTCGGGGAGGGCAGGTGCACGACGATGGGGCGTTTACCGGCCATGGCTCCAGCATCGTCCGGACCGACCGGACCCGCACCCGGGCCGGTCATGCGGGGATTCCCGACGCGGTGTCGACCCGGCGCGACCGCTCGGCCGGACGGTCCGGGGCGGCCCGGCGGGTGACGGCAGGGCGGGCGAAGCGCGCCGTGCACCACGTGCGCGGCGTGCCGGGTCGCGCCGACGGATGAATATCGTTCACGCGTTCGATTCTAGTGAATTCCGGCCGGGCAGGCACCCACCCCCAGGGTCCTGTGACATCGAACCTTGACCGCGTGCCATCGAATTTTGATCACGCGCCGCACATGCCGTCCGTGCCGGTCATGTCCAGGCACTCGATCCGGGCAAACTCCGCCAGGTTGTCGTGCGGCGGGGAGTCACGCGCGTGATGATCGCATAGAAAGATCAGATTTCGCCCCATAGTTCCGCATGCAGTCGGCTCGCTGATGGAGTGTGCGCCGACGGAGGGATCGCGATGAAGGCCGTGACCGACGCCGACTTCGAAGCCGAGGTACTCAAGAACGACAAGCCGGTACTCGTCCAGTACTGGGCCCAATGGAGTGCACCCAGTCGCACGGCCACCGACCTCCCCACCCTGCTCCTCTTCCAGAACGGTGAGGTGGTCAAAAAGATCGTCGGGGTCAAGTCCAAGAGCGCGCTGCTCCGCGATCTGGCCGAGTTCATCTGACCGAGCCCGGTGCGCGGCCGCCGCTGGCCGAGCCGCTCACCTCGGGGCTCGGCGGACGCGTCAGGCCCCTGGCCAGCGCGCCCAAACTTCGATGGCACGTGATCATGGTTCACCGGCACAGGACACCCGGCCCCCTATGATCATGACCATGTCCGCCCTCCACGAGCGATCCGCCCTCAGCCAACTGTCCCCCGGTGAGCAGCTCTTGGGATACGGCACCGTCGTTCCCGCGAAGAGCGCCAAGGGCATCAGCGTGAACATCGGCGGGGCCATCGCCAACCAGCTGGTCGGCGCCGTCGGCGCTCGCTCCGGCGCAGCGGGCAGCATCGCCTCGGACATGCCACGCACCTCCGGCGCGCTGCTGCTGCGCGTGACCGACCAGCGCATCGGACTGGTCCAGCCCCTGAACGGCACGCCGGTGTGGGAGGTGCCGCGGACCTGGGTGGCCCGGGTCGAACGCCGCCCCCGCATGCAGCTGATGGCCCGCTTCCGCCTGCACTACGCCGACGGTTCCTGGCTCGCCTTCCTCACCATGCGGCGCCGCACGATCGAGCAGTTCCACTCCCTCATCGGCTGACCTCCGGGCGGACCGAGCCGGCCCTCGGCCGCGGGCTCCGCCGCGTCCGGGCTAGGCCAGATCGATGCCCAGTTCGGTGTCCGGTCGGCAGAACGCGCATGGCTGGACGGTCGGGTCGGCGAGCGCGGCGCGCGCCTCGTCGGCCCTGACGCGGTGGGGCGTGCCCTCGATCATGGCGCAGTCCGCCAAGTGGACGACGGCGGGCTCGGGCCCGCCCGGCGTCCGCTTCTGCTGGACGACGTAACCGGTGTTCGCGGGCGGCGGATTGAAGCCGGGCAGCGGACCGGCGCCCTTCGCCTTGCGCCCCGGCCGCCGCCGCTCCGCCGGGCGCTCGGCGCGGGCGAGTGCGGCGAGCACGGCGTCCCGCTGGAGCCGGAGGTAGACGGCGACGGTCTCGTTCGCGGCGAGCTGCTCGTCGATGTACGCGAGGATCGCCCTCAGCCTGCGCGGGTCAGGCGGCAGCAGGGACATGGCGCACACCGTCCGCGCCCGGCACGATGCCGCTCACCGTAGGCTCCGCCCTCCCCGAGGGGAGGCGAACAGTGCCGCCCTGGCCGCCGGCCCACGCTCCCGCCAGTACGGATGGAACAGCACCTCCGCCGACAGACGGATCAGCCGCCGCCGCAGCGTGGTGCCGGGACAGGCGGCGAGCCGCCGGTAGGTGACGTGCCACTCCTCTTGCGCGTGAGCGAGATCGTCGGGAATCCGTCGCATGACTGAATTCAAGCATGTGTTCGATTTTCTACGCGAGCATGGCGTCACCCGCGCACCGACTCCGGCTCCGGCTCCGGCTCCGGCTCCGGCTCCGGCTGGACGCGACGACGATTCCCCCTCGCAGGACAGCTCCACTCGCCCGGGACGGGTGCCGAGGTGGTGCGCTACGGCGGGCGGCATCGGAGGCCCTGGCGGCGGCCGGCCCGGCCAGCCCCTGAACCCTGCCCCGCGCGGGCTGGCCGACACCCGAGTCAGGGTGAGACAGAATGGAGAAAACGCCGCAAACCGGCATGGCGCCGCCTGAGAACGACGAAAGGGTCTGTGATCAGCATTGCTGCTGATCACAGACCCTTTCGGTCGTGTGGCGGCGCCAGGATTCGAACCTGGGAAGGTAAAACCGGCAGATTTACAGTCTGCTCCCTTTGGCCGCTCGGGCACACCGCCGGGTTGCGCTGCCGATCGAACCCGCTTTCGGCGGTGCTCCCTGGCAACGACGTAAACAATACCCGATGCAGAGGGGTGCTTCGCCACCCGATTGATCGCCACCTGTCGGGTCGCGGGGTGGCTAGGCTGGTGCGGATGCGGCCCGGCACGGTACCGGGCTCGTGGCCGCCGCCGCGCACGCCGGCATCGCACCGATACGCACCCCGATACAAGGAGCCACAGGACATGGCCGACTCCAGTTTCGACATCGTCTCGAAGGTCGAGCGGCAGGAGGTCGACAACGCCCTCAACCAGGCCGCCAAGGAGATCTCGCAGCGCTACGACTTCAAGGGCGTCGGTGCCTCGATCTCGTGGTCCGGTGAAAAAATCCTGATGGAGGCGAACTCCGAGGACCGGGTGAACGCAGTCCTCGACGTCTTCCAGTCCAAGCTGATCAAGCGCGGCATCTCCCTGAAGGCGCTGGACGCGGGCGAGCCCCAGCTGTCCGGCAAGGAGTACAAGATCTTCGCCTCGATCGAGGAGGGCATCTCCCAGGACAACGCCAAGAAGGTGGCGAAGATCATCCGCGACGAGGGCCCGAAGGGCGTGAAGGCCCAGGTCCAGGGTGACGAGCTGCGGGTCAGCTCCAAGAGCCGCGACGACCTGCAGGCCGTGATCGCCCTCCTGAAGGGCAAGGACTTCGACTTCGCACTGCAGTTCGTGAACTACCGGTAGGACACCGGGCGGCAGGCCGACAAGACCTCAACAAGCAGGAAGGGTGGGCTCCCCCCGAGCGGGTGCCCACCCTTCCGTGCTGCCGACGCCCTGTTCAGTCGCGTGAGTTGCCGAACAGGATGCGGTAGGCGATCAGCAGCACCAGGGAGCCGCCGATCGCCGCCGCCCAGGTGGCGCCGTCGTAGAAGTTCTTGGTGACGGGGTGGTGCAGCCAGCGGGCCGAGATCCAGCCGCCGATGAACGCACCCGCGATGCCGATGAGGGTCGTGCCGATGAAGCCACCGGGGTCCCGCCCCGGCAGGAGGAACTTGGCGATGGCTCCGGCCAGCAGCCCCAGGATGATCCAACCGATGATGCCCATACCGCGAACCTTCCCTTCCGCGCCGTGTCCGCACTGCCCGATCCCTGAGAACTCGGTGAGGACTTGCTGTCCGTAGCGCGCATGTTCGTGCCTTGTCGATGAACAGGACGTCGCGAGTCCACTACCCGGTTGCCGTCTCAGTAGGGTGCGATCCATGACACGCACCGACGCGGCCCTGCGGCGCACCCTGGGCGTGCGGGACGCCGTGGTCGTGGGGCTCGGCTCGATGATCGGCGCCGGTGTCTTCTCGGCCCTGGGACCGGCCGCCCGTGCGGCGGGATCCGGGCTGCTGCCCGGGCTGGCCGCCGCGGCCGTGGTGGCCTACTGCAACGCCATGTCCTCGGCCCGGCTCGCCGCCCGTTATCCGGCCTCCGGCGGCACGTACGTGTACGGGCGGGAGCGGCTGGGCGCCTTCTGGGGGTATCTCGCCGGCTGGGCGTTCGTGGCCGGCAAGACGGCCTCCTGCGCCGCCATGGCGCTCACCGTCGGCGCGTACGTCTGGCCGGGGCAGGCGCATGCCGTGGCGGTCGCGGCCGTGGTGGCCCTGACGGCCGTGAACTACGGCGGGATCCAGAAGTCCGCGTGGCTGACGCGGGTGATCGTGGCCCTGGTACTGGCGGTTCTGGCCGCCGTGGTGGTCGCGTGCCTCACCTCCGGGCAGGCCGGCGCGGGGCGGCTCGGCATCGGGCTGTCGTCGGGTGCGGACGGGGTGCTTCAGGCGGCCGGGCTGCTGTTCTTCGCGTTCGCGGGGTACGCCCGGATCGCCACCCTCGGGGAGGAGGTCCGGGATCCGGCGCGCACCATTCCGCGCGCGATCCCGCTCGCCCTGGGGATCACTCTGGTGGTGTACGCGTGCGTGGCCGTCTCGGTGCTGGCCGTCCTCGGTGCGGACCGGCTGGGGCAGGCGGCAGCGCCGCTGGCCGACGCGGTGCGGGCCGCCGGGGTGCCGGGGCTCGTGCCCGTGGTGCGGGCGGGAGCGGCGGTGGCCGCGCTGGGCTCGCTGCTCGCGCTGATCCTCGGGGTGTCCCGTACGACGCTCGCCATGGCCCGGGACGGCCATCTGCCGCGTGCTCTGGCGGCCGTGCACCCGCGGTTCCAGGTTCCCCACCGGGCGGAGTCGGCGGTGGGCGTGGTGGTCGCCGTGCTGGCCGCGACGGTGGACGTGCGCGGCGCGATCGGCTTCTCCTCCTTCGGGGTGCTGGCCTACTACGCCGTGGCCAACGCCTCCGCCTGGACGCTCGATCCTGCGCCGCTGTCCCGCGTGGTCCCGGTGGTGGGCCTGCTGGGCTGCGCCACGCTGGCGTTCGCCCTGCCCGTGCTCTCGGTGGCCGTGGGCACGGGCGTGCTCGTCGTGGGTGTGGCCGCCTACGCCGTACGGCGGTGGCGGCCGGGGCGGCACACGCCGTGACGGGCCGCCAGGAGGCCTGAGCCGGCCCGTACTTGCCCGCGCCGCCGGTCCGCCGCGCGGCTCAGCGGGGCGCGAACGGCTCGTCCGTGGGGACGATCTCGCGGCCCAGCGGCAGCAGGGAGACCGGGATCAGCTTGAAGTTGGCGATGCCGAACGGGATGCCGATGATCGTGACGCACAGGGCGATGCCGGTCACGATGTGCGCGAGCGCCAGCCACCAGCCGGCCAGGACCAGCCACAGGACGTTGCCGACACACGAGGGGGCGCCCGCGTCATGGCGCTCGATCGTCGTGTACCCGAAGGGCCACAGGGCGTAGACACCGATACGAAAAGCAGCGATACCGAACGGGATGCCGATGATCGTGATGCACAGCAGGACACCCGCGAACAAGTAGCCGAGGAACAGCCAGAAGCCGCTCAGGATCAGCCAGATGATGTTCAGGATGGTCTTCACTGGTAACGACCTGCCATCTTCTCGAGCCGGGCGATGCGGTCCGCCATCGGCGGGTGGGTCGAGAACATCTTCGACAGTCCCTGGCCCGGACGGAACGGGTTGGCGATCATCATATGACTCGCCGTCTCGATGCGCGGCTCGGGCGGCAGGGGGAGCTGCTGGGTGCCGGTCTCCAGCTTGCGCAGAGCGCCGGCGAGGGCGAGCGGGTCGCCGGTGAGCTGGGCACCCGACGCGTCCGCCTCGTACTCGCGGGAGCGGCTGATGGCCAGCTGGATCAGGGAGGCGGCGAGCGGGCCGAGGATCATGATCAGGAGCATGCCGAGCAGGCCGGGGCCGTCGTCGTCGTCCGAGCGGCCCACCGGAATGAGCCAGGCGAAGTTCACCAGGAACATGATCACCGAGGCGAGCGCGCCGGCCACCGAGGAGATGAGGATGTCCCGGTTGTAGACGTGGCTGAGTTCGTGGCCGATGACGCCGCGCAGCTCGCGCTCGTCCAGCAGGCGCATGATGCCCTCGGTGCAGCACACGGCCGCGTTGCGCGGATTGCGGCCCGTCGCGAAGGCGTTGGGCGCCTCCGTCGGGGAGATGTACAGCCGGGGCATGGGCTGGCGGGCCTGCGTGGACAGCTCGCGCACCATCCGGTAGAGCGTCGGGGCCTCGAACTCGCTCACGGGGCGGGCGCGCATGGCGCGCAGGGCCAGCTTGTCGCTGTTCCAGTACGCGTACGCGTTCGTGCCGAGCGCGATCAGCACCGCCACGATCAGCCCGGTGCGGCCGAAGAAGCTGCCGATGAGGATGATGAGTGCGGACAGTCCCCCGAGGAGTACTGCGGTCCTGAGCCCGTTGTGCCGGCGGTGCACGGTACGCCCTCCAAGTGGTGCGGCAGGGAACCCTTCGGTCCAGTGGACCCTCCCGCTCTGGTCAACGCCAGGCGGCGGTCACGAGTTCCCTGGTGGACACGGCTGTACGCGGCGGCCGTACGGGTGACGTGCCGTTTTCGGCCACGCGCGCGTGGCGGCACGGGTGCCCACGCGCGCGCGTGCCGAGTCCTCAGAACAGGCCGGTGGCGGCGAACCGGAGGACCAGCTGGGGCGCTCCGGACAGGGCGACGCCGACGACACCGGTGAGGGCGATCGCGGCCGTGAGGGGGGCCGGGACGTGGTGCCGCGCGGCCTCGCCCTCGGGGGCGCGGAACAGCAGGGCCGTCCACTGGAGGTAGTAGAAGAGAGCGATCACCACGTTGACGGCCATGACGACGGCGAGCCAGCCCAGGCCCGCGTCGACGGCGGCCGAGAACACGGTCACCTTGGCGAACAGGCCGATGACACCCGGCGGCAGCCCGGCCAGGCACAGCAGGAAGAAGGCCATGAGGAGGGCCGTCAGCGGGTTCGTGGCGTACAGGCCCCGGTAGTCGCTGATCCGGTTCAGGGCCCGGCTGCGGCCCACCACCGCGGCCACCGCGAAGGCGCCGAGGTTCACGGCGGCGTACATCAGGGCGTAGGCGACCGTGGAACCGATCGCCTTCTGGGCGTCCTTGGCGTATCCGGCGGCGGCGATCGGCACCAGGAGGTAGCCGGCCTGGCCGACGGAGGACCAGGCGAGCAAACGTACGGCGCTGTACGCGCGCGTGGCCCGCTGGCGCAGGGCGCCGACGTTGCCGACGGTCATGGTGAGGGCGGCCAGGGCGGCGAGCGCGGGCCCCCAGACGTCGGCGTACGACGGGAAGGCGACGACGGTGACGAGGATCAGGCCGGTGAAGCCGACGGCCTTGCCGACGACCGACAGGTAGGCGGCGACGGGCAGCGGCGCGCCCACGTAGGTGTCGGGCACCCAGAAGTGGAAGGGCACGGCGGCCGTCTTGAAGGCGAAGCCGACGAGGGTGAGGACGACGCCGGTCTGGGCGAGGGTGTGCAGCTGTCCGCCGACGTGCGGGAGGCGCTGGGCGACCTGGGTGAGGTAGAGGGTGCCCGTGGAGGCGTAGACGAAGCTGATGCCCATGAGGCTGACCGCGGTGGCGGTGACCGAGGACAGGAAGAACTTCAGGGCCGCCTCGGAGGACCGCTTGTCGCCGTGCCGGATGCCGACGAGGGCGAAGGCGGGCAGGGAGGCGACCTCCAGGGCCACGATCAGGGTGGCCAGGTCGCGGGAGGCGGGCAGCAGGGCGGCGCCGGCCGCGGAGGACAGCAGCAGGAACCAGAACTCCCCCGCCGGGACGCGCCGTCGCTCGTCGTCGAGGCTGGTGACGGACAGCAGCGCCGCCAGCAGGGCGCCGCCGAGGACCAGGAACTGGATGACGAGGGTGAAGTGGTCGGCGGTGTAGCTGCACGCGCGCGCGTTGCCGGTCACGCAGAAGGTGCTGCGGTCGCCGTCGAGGATCGGCAGCAGCATCAGCGCGGCCGCGGCGAGACCGGCGACCGAGATCCAGCCCAGGACGGGCTTGCGGGCCTCGGGCAGGAACAGGTCGGCGACGAGCACGACGATCGCCACGACGGCGGCGATGGTGGGCGGGGCGACGGCGAGCCAGTCGACGGACTGGACCAGCGACTCGGCGAGGGGCTGGGCGCTCATCGGGTGCCTCCTGCGAGGAGCTGGTGCACGGCCGGGTCGGTCAGTCCGAGCAGGGTCCTCGGCCAGAGTCCGGCGACGACGGTGAGGGCGACGAGCGGGGTCCAGGCGGCGAACTCGTAGCCGTGGACGTCGGCGAGCTTCGGGACCTCCCGCTCCACGCCGCCCATGCAGACCCGGCGGACCACGATCAGCATGTAGGCGGCGGTCAGCAGGGTGCCGAACGCGCCGATCGCCATGAAGGTGAGGAAGGCCGGGCGGCTGAGACCGGAAGCGGGCTCGAACGCGCCGAACAGGGCCAGCATCTCGCCCCAGAACCCGGCGAGGCCGGGCAGGCCGAGCGAGGCGACGGCGCCGAAGGCGAGCAGTCCGCCGAGCCGTGGCGCCCTGCCGTACAGGGCGGCGCCCGTCTCCTCGGCGAGGGTGTCGAGGTCGGTGCTGCCGGTGCGGTCCTTCAGCGCGCCGACCAGGAAGAAGAGGAGGCCGGTGATGAGGCCGTGGGCGATGTTGGCGAACAGGGCGCCGTTCACTCCGGTCGGTGTCATGGTGGCGATGCCCAGCAGGACGAAGCCCATGTGGCCGACGGAGGAGTAGGCGATCAGGCGCTTGAGGTCGCCCTTCGCGCCCCGTTTGGCGAGGGCGAGGCAGGCCAGGGATCCGTAGATGATCCCGACCACGGCGAACGCGGCGAGGTACGGAGCGAAGGTGTGGAAGCCGTGCGGCGCGATGGGCAGCAGGATCCGGACGAACCCGTACGTACCCATCTTCAGCAGGACACCGGCCAGCAGTACCGAGCCGACGGTCGGCGCGGAGGTGTGGGCGTCGGGCAGCCAGCTGTGCAGGGGCCACATCGGCGCCTTGACCGCGAGCCCGATCCCGATCGCCAGAACGGCGATGACCTGCACGGATGCGGTCAGTGACCGGCCGTTGTCAGTGGCGAGTGCCACCATGTCGAACGTGCCCGCCTTGATTCCGATCAGGAGCAGGCCGAGCAGCATGACGACGGAGCCGAGCAGCGTGAACAGGATGAACTTCCACGCGGCGCGGGTCCGGCCCTCGCCGCCCCAGCGGGCGATGAGGAAGTACATCGGGATGAGCACCGTCTCGAACGCGAGGAAGAACAGCAGCAGGTCGAGGACGGCGAAGGTCGCGAGGGTGCCGGACTCGAGCAGGAGCAGGAGCGCGACGAACGCCTTCGGGGACGGGCCCGTGGGCGGCTTGAAGTAGGAGTACAGCGCGCAGAGGAAGGTCAGCAGCGCGGTCAGGACGACGAGGGGGAGGGAGATGCCGTCGATGCCGAGGTGGATCCGCACGTCGAGTGCGGGGATCCAGCTGATGTCGGTCGTGGCCTGCATCCTCGACGGATGGTCGTGGTCGAAGCCGAGCGCGAGGGCGATCGCGGCGATGAGGATCACGCCGGTCACGGTCACGCCGTGGCGCAGCACGGCCTGCTCGGGCGACTTCCCCTTCAGTCCGGGGGGTGCCGGCAGGAGGGCGGCGACGGCGCCGAGGAGCGGGCCGGCGACGATGAACGCCAGAAGGAACTGCATCACGGACTCGTTGATATCGATCACGCCTGCTCACGCTCCCGTGGCGACGAGGACGACGGCGACCGCCAGGACGACGGTGCCGGCGAGCAGCGCGCTCACATAGGTCTGCACATTGCCGGTCTGGGCGCGCCGCACCGCGGCCCCGAGCAGCCGGGGCAGGGCGGCGGCGCCGCGCACGTAGGTCTCGACGACCTCGCGGTCGAGGAACCGGACGAGGCTCGCGCCGGCCTGGACCGGGCGGACGAACAGCGCCGAGTACACGGCGTCCAGGTGGAATCCGGCGGCCGCGTGCCGGCGCAGCGGGCCGAGCAGCAGCCGTGCGGGGTCCGCCGGGTCGGGTGCGTAGGCGATGTCGCCGTACGCCGGCTCGTGGGTGGCGATGGCCTCGGCCTCGACCAGTCCGGCGTCGGCCTCGGGGTGGGCGGCGACCGCGCCGAGCGGGGCGCGTGCGGCGAGCTGGGTGGTGCGCTGCCAGGCGCCGTAGGTGAGCAGTCCGCCGACCACGGCGAGGCCCGTGCCGAGGATGGACGTGAGGAGGGTCGGGGTCAGGTCGCGGCCGTCGAACCAGGCGGGCAGCGCGCGGTAGGCGAGCCCGCCGAAGGCGAGGGAGGGGACGGCGAGGACCCAGAGCACCACGGTCATGGACAGCGGCTGGCGGCCGTGGTCGGGGGCCTCGGCGCCCTTGCCGCAAAACGCCAGCAGCCACAGCCGGGTGGCGTACGCGGCGGTCAGCAGGGCCGTGGCCAGTCCGGCGACGAGGACGATCCAGCCGGCCGTGCCGGGCACGTGCGCGGTGTGACCGCCGGCCGCGTGCTCGGCGGCGCCGAGCACGGACTCCTTGGAGAAGAAGCCGCTGAAAGGCGGGATCGCGGCGAGCGCGAGGAGCGCCACGGTCATCGTCCAGTAGGCGTCCGGGATGCGGTCGCGCAGGCCGTGCATGCGGGACATGGCGGCCAGTGAGTTGGTGCCGGCGGCGTGGATGATCACGCCGGCCGCGAGGAAGAGCAGCGCCTTGAAGGCGCCGTGGGACAGGAGGTGGAAGACGGCGGCACCGCGGTCGCCGACGGCGAGGGCGCCGGTCATGTAGCCGAGCTGGCCGATCGTCGAGTAGGCGAGGACGCGTTTGATGTCGTCCTGGGCGAGCGCGGCCAGACCCGAGCCGGTCATGGTGACGGCGGCCATGACGGCGAGGACCAGCATCGCGGCCTGGGAGGCCTCGAACACCGGGAGGAGGCGGGCGATGAAGTAGACGCCGGCGGCGACCATCGTCGCGGCGTGGATGAGCGCCGAGACGGGCGTCGGGCCCGCCATCGCGTCCGGGAGCCAGGTGTGCAGCGGGAACTGGGCCGACTTGCCCGCAACGCCCGCGAGCAGCAGCAGGGCGACCACCGTCGGGTGGTGCAGGTTGCCGCTCGCGACGGTACCGAGGACGCGGGGGATGCTGAACGACCCGGCGTCGGTGCCGAGGGCGAACAGGCCGATGAGGAACGGGACGTCGCCGAGCTTGGTGACCAGGAAGGCCTTGAGGGAGGCGGCGCGGGCCTCGGGGGTCTCCCAGTAGTGGCCGACCAGGAAGTAGGAGCAGATGCCCATGACCTCCCAGCCGACCAGCAGCACGATCAGGTCGCCGGAGTAGACGACGAGGAGCATCGCGGAGGTGAACAGGGAGACGAGGGCGGCGTAGGAGGCGTAGCGCGGGTCGTCGCGCAGGTAGCCCGTCGAGTAGATATGCACGCAGGCCGCGACGAAGGCGACCAGGATCGCGACGAGGGCCGCGAAGCCGTTGATGTACAGGGACAGGTCGATCGGGACCGAGCCGGTGGGCGTCAGTTCGGTGTGGGCGTCGATGGGCCGGCCGCCGCCCTGGTGCACGGCGACGAGCGCGGCCAGCACGAGCGAGGCGAGGGTCGGCAGCACGGCGAGCGGGCGGACGAAGCCGGGAGCGGTGCGGCCGAGCAGCAGGCCGGCCGCGGCGCCCAGGAACGGCAGAAGGGGGACGAGGACGGCGAGGGTGGTCGTGGTCACGCGGTGGCCTCAGCCTTCTCGGCCGCGGAGGTGTCCGGGCCCGTGGTGTCGGGGCCTTCGGCGGTGTCGCGGAGCTTGTCGATGTCGGAGGTGCCGCGGTTGCGGTAGACGGCGAGCACGATCGCCAGGCCGATGCCGATCTCGGCGGCGGCGATGGCGATGGTGAACAGGGTCAGCGCCTGGCCGGAGTGCAGGGTGTCGCGGGCCGTGCGGCTGAGCCAGACGTCGAAGGCGACGAGGTTGAGGTTGACGGCGTTGAGCATCAGCTCGACCGACATCAGGACCAGGATCGCGTTGCGCCGGGCGAGGACGCCGTACAGGCCGGTGCAGAACAGGAGGGCGGAGAGCACGGCGGGATAGGCGAGGTGCATCAGCGGGCGCCTTCCTTCTCACCGGGGGCGTCGACGGCGGCGGGGACGGTGCCGGTGTCCGCGTCCGTGTTGGCCTTGCGGGACAGGACGATCGCGCCGACCAGGGCCGCGAGGAGCAGGACGGACAGCGCCTCGAAGGGCAGCACCCAGTTCCGGAACAGGCTCGCGCCGGTGACGCGGGTGCTGCCGGCGGCCGGCCCGCCGAGGTCGATCCAGGTGGTGCGGAAGGCGTCGACGACGACCCACACCAGGGCGACGGCGGCGGCGACCGCGACGGACAGCGCGGCCCAGCGGTTGCCGGAGTCGGCGTCCGGGGAGCGGCCGATGGGGGCCCTGGTGAGCATCAGTCCGAACAGGAGGAGGACGACGACGGAGCCGACGTAGATCAGGACCTGCACCCAGGCGATGAACTCGGCCGTGAGCAGCAGGTACTCGACGGCGAGGCCGCCGAGCGTGACGACCAGCCACAGGGCGGCGTGCACCAGCTGCCGGGTGGTTACGGTGACCAGCGCGGCGCCGAAGGTGACCAGGCCGACCAGGAGGAAGGCGATCTCGACGCCGGTCGGGGACAGGAAGCCGTGCGCGCCGGAGGCGGCCGCGGCTGTCGTTGCTGCGGCGAGGCTCACGACTCGCCCTCCTGGGGTTCGGCCTGCGCGGCGGCCAGCTTCTCGGCGGTCTTGCGGGCGGCGGCGATCTCCTTCGGCTCCTCCGCGCCCGGGTCGAGGGCGGGCGGGGCCGGGACGGTCCACATCCACTCGCGGAGCTTGTCGCGCTCGTGGGTGAGGTCGCGGATGTCGGTCTCGGCGTACTCGAACTCCGGGGACCAGAACAGCGCGTCGAAGGGGCAGACCTCGATGCAGATCCCGCAGTACATGCACAGGGCGAAGTCGATCGCGAACCGGTCGAGGACGTTGCGGCTGCGCTCGCGGCCGCCGGGGGCGGCCGGCGGGACGGTCTCCTTGTGGGAGTCGATGTAGATGCACCAGTCGGGGCACTCGCGGGCGCAGAGCATGCAGACGGTGCAGTTCTCCTCGAACAGGCCGATCACTCCGCGGGTGCGGGGCGGCAGTTCGGGCAGGGTGTCCGGGTACTGCTCGGTGACCGTCTTCCTCGTCATCGTGCGCAGGGTGACGGCCAGGCCCTTGGCGAGGCCGCGGCCGGGGATCGACGGGCGGGACATCAGGAGATCACCACCTTGACGATGCCGGTGAGGGCGATCTGGGCGAGGGAGAGGGGGACGAGGAGGGTCCAGGAGAACTTCTGCAGCTGGTCCTCACGCAGCCGCGGGTAGGTCACGCGGAGCCAGATGACGACGAAGGCGAGGATCGCGGTCTTCAGCAGCGTCCACAGCCAGCCGAGTCCGCCGGTGCCCCAGGGGCCGTGCCAGCCGCCCAGGAAGAGGACGGTGGTCAGGCCGCACAGGACGACGATGCCGGCGTACTCGGCGAGCAGGAACAGGGCGAAGCGCAGGCCCGTGTACTCGGTGTAGGCGCCGAAGATGATCTCCGAGTCGGCGACGGGCATGTCGAACGGCGGGCGCTGCAGCTCGGCGAGTCCGGCGACGAAGAAGACGACCGCGCCGACGATCTGCCAGGGCACCCACCACCAGTGGAAGGCGTGCAGGATGCCGGGCAGGGAGACGGTGCCGGCCGCCATCGCGACCGAGGCCGCGGCGAGCAGCATCGGGAGTTCGTAGGCGAGTAGCTGGGCGGCGGTGCGCAGGCCGCCGAGCAGGGAGAACTTGTTCGCGCTCGCCCAGCCCGCCATGAGCGAGCCGAGCACGCCGACGCCCATCACCGCGAGTACGAAGAACACACCGGCGTCCAGGACCTGCCCGACCGCGCCCTCGCTCGGGCCGATCGGGATGGCGAGCAGGACGAGGAGGTACGGCAGCAGAGCCACGGCGGGGGCGAGCTGGAAGACGCGACGGTCGGCGCCCGCCGGGACCACGTCCTCCTTCTGCGCGAACTTCACGCCGTCGGCGATCAGCTGGGCCCAGCCGTGGAAGCCGCCCGCGTACATCGGGCCGAGGCGGCCCTGCATGTGGGCCATCACCTTGTGCTCGGTCTGGCCCACGATCAGCGGGAAGGTGAGGAAGACGACGAACACGGCCAGGAGTCGCAGGGCGACGTCCAGCGTGTCGTTCACTGCGGGCCTCCTGTGGTGTCGTCGGGGGTGGGCTCTTCTTGCGGCGCACGGGGTTCGCCGGACGCGCCTGGTTCGCGGGACTCGCCGACTTCCCTCGGCGCGCCGGACTCCGTGGGCTCCGCGGACCCCGTGGGTTCGGCGGACTCCGTGGGTTCCGCGGACTCCGTAGGCTCCGCGGACTCCGTGGGCGTGCCGGTCTCCTCGGGTTCCTCAGCCGTGCCCGGCTCGCGGGGTTCCTCCGCCGCTGCCTCGGGCGTCCGCCGTTCCGGCTCGTCGAAGGCCGGGCGCGCGTGGTGCCAGGGGGCGTCCGAGCTGCGCGAGGCCGTGCTACGGCGGGCGGGCACGTCGGCGCCGCCGGGTTCCGCGGACGCGGCGGGAGCCGGGGCCGATTCGGCGGACTCGGCCGGCTCCGGCTTCGATTTCGCAGAACCGGTGGATTCCGCAGAGCCGGTGGGTTCCGCAGAGCCTCCGGGTGCCGGTTCCGCCTGCTTGGCCGGGGCCGGTTCCGTCGGCTCGGTCTCCGGTGGTTCCGCAGTCCGGGGCCGCTGTGCGGCCGAGCCCCCCGAGGCACTGCGTGCGCGGCGCGGACGTGCCGGGGCCGGGGCAGGACCGGGCTCGTGCGCCACCGAGGCCTCGGCGGCGGGTCCTTCCGCCGTCGCCCGGTCGGCATCGCCCTCGGCCGCGGCCTGCTTCCGCGTCGCCGCGTCCTCGGGCCGCGCCGGAGCCTGGCTCGCCGAGCCCTCGCTCGCACTGCGCATACGACGCGGCCGAGCAGAAGCGCCGGCAACGGCACCGGCGCCCGCACCCGCGGCGGCCTCGCCGGCCGTGTCGGTCCGACCGGTCTCGGTGACCTCGGTGGCCTGGCTCGCCGAGCCCTCCGCCGCCGTGCGTGTCCGTCGTACCGGACGGTCCCCGGCGGCGCGTGCCGGGCGCTCGCCCGCCGCGCGGCCCGCGGTCCGTGCCGGGCGGGCCGGGGCGGGCGGCAGCTGGCCCTTCAGGGGGCCCCACTCGTTCGGGTCCGGGACGCCCGGCGGCAGCATCTGGCGGCGCTTGGGGCCGCCGTGCTCGGACTCCCCGGGCTCCTTGGCGCCGGGCCAGGCCTTGGCGACGCGGGCGGCGAGGACGAAGTCCTTGCGCAGTGGGTGACCCTCGAAGGTCTCCGGGAGGAGGAGGTGCTCCAGGCCCGGATGGCCCTCGAAGACCACGCCGAACATCTCGTGGGTCTCGCGCTCGTGCCAGGCCGCGCCCGCGTAGACGCCGACGGCGGACGGCAGGACCGGCGCCTCGTGCGGGACGGTCGTGCGCACGAGGAGGCGGCGGACCGGGTGCAGGGCGGCGAGGTGGGCGCAGACGCGGAAGCCCGTGCCGGGCTCGTCGACCGCGCTGAGCCAGTCGAAGTAGGTGCAGGACAGGGTCGTACGGGCCGTCTCCAGGGCGGTGAGCCAGGCGGACGGCGGGACGTCGACCGTCAGGACCTCGTAGGACTCCTCGGCCGTGGCGTCCGTACCGAAGAGCTCCTCGGCGGAGGCAGGCAGCCAGCCGACCGTGTTCATCGGGAGTCCCCCTCACCGGCCGGCGCCGGGGGCCGCACCAGACCGCTCTGGAGGGCGGCCGTGGACGGCCGGTGGCTCGCGTACCGCTCCCCCAGCGACTCGCGGGCGATCTTCTCCTGGAGCTTGAGGATGCCCTGGAGCAGTGCCTCGGGGCGCGGCGGGCAGCCGGGGACGTACACGTCCACGGGGATGATCTGGTCGACGCCCTTGGTGACGGAGTACGAGTCCCAGTACGGGCCGCCGCAGTTGGAGCAGGCGCCGAAGGAGATGACGTACTTCGGCTCGGGCATCTGCTCGTACAGGCGCTTCACGGCGGGGGCCATCTTGTCCGTGACCGTGCCGGAGACGACCATCAGGTCGGCCTGGCGGGGGCCCGGCGCGAACGGGATCACGCCGAGCCGGATGAAGTCGTGGCGGGCCATCGACGCGGCGATGAACTCGATCGCGCAGCAGGCGAGGCCGAAGTTGAAGACCCAGAGCGAGTAGCGGCGGCCCCAGTTCAGGACCACCTTCATCGGCTCCGGGGCCAGACGGGCGAGGGCGCCCAGCCGCTTCGGCTCGGGCAGCAGAACGGGCTCGGGGGCCGTCTCGGGGGCCGGCCCGGAGACCGCGGGGTTCACGTCCATGCCAGGACGCCCTTCTTGTATGCGTACAGCAGGCCGACGGCGAGGAAGCCCAGGAAGATGAACATCTCGACGAGGGTCGTCGCGCCGTAACCGGGGGCGGCGAAGACCGTCGCCCAGGGGAACAGGAAGATCGAGTCGACCGCGAAGATCACGTAGAGGAAGGCGTAGACGTAGTAGCGGACCTGGGTGTGGGCCCAGCCCTCACCGACGGGGTCGACGCCGCACTCGTAGGTCAGCAGTTTCTCGGGCGTCGGCACCACCGGGCGCAGCAGGCGGCCGGCGCCGAAGGCGACCGCGACGAACAGCACGCCGACGAGGGCGAGCAGTCCCACCACCGAGTAGGACCGGAAGTAGCCGGCCGCGATGACGTTCGCCGCGGCGGCCGTCGAGTCCCCCAACGTCTCCCGCACGGTCCGTCCCTCGCTCCCTGACCTCGTGACCTTAGTGAACTCTGTGATCCCACGATGATTCGAGGATCTGTACGCACGGGAGTCTAGGCCCTGATAAAGAACCGGTAAGCAGCCCGTCACGCCGTGAGACGCCGGGGGCGGTCAAGGGTGGGGTTTTCCCCAGTCGGCGGAGGGCGGCGCACCGCATGGCGCCGCAGGGGCCGGGCACGGCAGGCTGGCCGGTATGACCGCTCCCAGCAGATCCGTCGCCGACCGGCCCGACGGCACCGACCACCTGCCCCGGCCCCGGCCGGCCTACGACGTGCACACCTGGAAGGAGATCGCGCATCTCCTGCTGAACCTGCCGGTGGCGGTGTTCGGGTTCGTCTACGCGGTCACGGTGCTGGCCGTCGGCGGGGGCCTCGCCGTCACCGTGATCGGTCTGCCGCTGCTCGCGGTGTCCCTGATCGGCGCGCGGCAGCTGGGGAAGCTGGAGCGGGCCAGGGCCCGGGCGCTGCTCGGGGTCCGGGTGGAGGAGCCGACGCCGCTGCCGCTCGCCAGGGGCGGCGGGCTGCTCCAGCGGCTGTGGATGGCGCTGAAGGACCCCGTGGGCTGGCGGACGCTGCTGTACGACGCGATCCGGCTGCCCTGGGGCATCCTCACCTTCTGCACCGTGCTGGTCTCCCTGTTCGTGCTGTGGCCGGTGCTGCCGTTCCTCGCCCGGGCTCTGGCGAACGTGGACCGGGCGATGGTGCGCGGGCTGCTGTCGCCCTCGGACGAGCTGGAACGCCGGATCGCTGAGCTGGAGTCGGACCGGGGGGTCGTGGTGGACACGGCCGCCGCCGATCTGCGGCGCATCGAGCGGGACCTGCACGACGGGGCACAGGCCCGGCTGGTGAACCTGGCCATGGGGCTGGGCCTGGCCAAGGAGAAACTGCTGGAGGACCCGGACGCCGCGGCGGCGATGGTGGACGAGGCGCACGGCGAGGTGAAGCTGGCCCTGCAGGAGCTGCGGGACCTCGCCCGGGGCATCCACCCGGCCGTGCTCACGGACCGGGGCCTGGACGCCGCCCTGTCGTCGGTCGCCTCGCGCTGCACGGTGCCGGTGAAGGTGACCGCCGATCTGCCGGCCCGCCCGGCGGCCGCCATCGAGGGCATCGCCTACTTCACGGTCTCCGAGCTGCTGCAGAACGTCAGCAAGCACAGCGGGGCCCGTTCCGCCTCGGTCGACGTGTGGCGGTCGGACGACCGGCTGCTCATCCAGGTACGGGACGACGGCCGGGGCGGTGCCCGGCTGGACGCCGGCAGCGGTATGCGGGGCCTGGCGGACCGGCTGGGCGCGGTGGACGGCCTGTTCGTGGTCGACTCACCGGCCGGCGGCCCGACGGTGGTCACGGCGGAACTGCCCTGGCGGGACCGCCAGGAGTAGCCGGCGGTCGCCGGGGCGGGGTACGGCTCCGGTCGCCGGGGCGAGGGCCGGGCCGGTCTGGGGACGGGGGCCGGCTCCGGTCGGGGGGTGGGGAAAACCCCCGGTCCGAGACGCCGACGGTCTCCATGGCGGACACAGGGGCCGCGCACGACCCTTGAACTGCGGCTGAACCGCCGTGCGGACGAGCAGAACGGGACGGCATTCGATGGCCACGGAGTACGGACACGGGTACGGACAGGCATACGGGCCGGGTCCCGGGGAGCCCGCCGGGACCGGTCACAGGATGTCGGCCGCGCTGCGGGCGCCGGTCGAGGCGCGCGCCTGGCGGGAGTTCGGTTACGTCCTGCTGGGCCTGCCGGTCTCGGTGCTGCTGTTCACCTGGGCGGTGACGATGGTGTCGCTGGGGGCGGGCCTGCTGGTGACGTTCCTCGGCGTCCCGGTACTGGCGGCCGCGCTGGCCGGCTGCCGTGGGTTCGGCGCGATGGAGCGGGCCCGGGCGCGGGCGCTGCTGCGGCTGGACGTGGCCGAGCCGGAACCGCTGCGGGTGGCCAAGCCGGGTGCCCTCGCCTGGGTGGGCGCGGTCCTCAAGAGCGGCGGCTCCTGGCGCAACCTGCTGTACGCGCTGGTGCAGTTCCCCTGGTCGGTCTTCTCCTTCACGGTGGCGGTGAGCTTCTGGACGTCCGGCTGGGCGCTGCTGACGTACCCGCTGTGGTTCTGGGTCTTCCCGATGTACGGCGGCCAGGGCGGTATCCAGCTGTACGGCGACGAGCACCACGCCGTCTACCTCGACAACCCGTTCGAGATCACCGTGACGGCTCTGGTCGGGCTCCTGTTCACGCTGGCCACGCCGTGGCTGGTGCGGGCGCTGACGACCGTGGACGGGCTGCTCGTGCGCGGGCTGCTGGGCCCGTCGCCGCTGTCGGCGCGGGTGGTGGAGCTGGAGTCGGACCGGGGGGTCGTGGTGGACACGGCCGCGGCGGACCTGCGGCGCATCGAGCGGGACCTGCACGACGGGGCGCAGGCCCGGCTGGTCGGTCTGGCGATGGATCTGGGGCTGGCGAAGGAGAAGCTCCAGGAGGACCCGCGGGCGGCGGCGCGCATGGTGGAGGACGCGCACGGCGAGGTGAAGACGGCCCTGCAGGAGCTGCGGGACCTCGCCCGGGGCATCCACCCGGCCGTGCTGACCGACCGGGGCCTGGACGCGGCCCTGTCGTCGGTCGCCTCCCGCTGCACGGTGCCGGTCCGGGTCGAGGTCGACCTGCCGGCCCGGCCGGCCCCGGCCATCGAGGGCATCGCCTACTTCACCGTCTCCGAGCTGCTCCAGAACATCAGCAAGCACAGCGGGGCCCGCTCCGCCTCGGTCGACGTGTGGCGCGCCGACGACCGGCTGATGCTCCAGGTCGTCGACGACGGGGTGGGCGGCGCCGACGCCTCCGCCGGCTCGGGCCTCGCCGGTCTCGCCGGACGCCTCGACGCGGTCGACGGCATCCTCCTGGTCGACTCCCCCGCGGGCGGCCCCACCCGCGTGACCGCGGAACTGCCCTGGCGGACGACGGCGTGAACCGGCACTGACGGAACTCGCCGCAGCGCCCGGGCCCACCCCGGGCGCGCCCCCGCCACACCGGCCACGCCCCCGCCCCGCGCCCGCCGCACCACCGTCCCGCGCCCTCCACACTCCGCCCCGCGCCCGGCACGTCACCGGCATCCCACCGGTATTCCCGAAGGTGCGGCGGCGGAGTGGGCCGGATGCTGGAATGCTGGAGTTTCGTACGGGCGCGCGTCATCGGAGGACGTCGTCGCGGATGGGGCTGCGGGGGGCCGGAAGATCGTGGAGGACAGGGTGCGTGTCGTCATCGCCGAGGACTCGGTGCTGCTCAGGGAGGGCCTGACCCGGCTGCTGACCGACCGAGGGCATGACGTGGTGGCCGGCGTGGGAGACGCGGACG
This sequence comes from Streptomyces sp. NPDC037126, assembly GCF_055605965.1. NCBI lineage: Bacteria > Bacillati > Actinomycetota > Actinomycetes > Kitasatosporales > Streptomycetaceae > Streptomyces > Streptomyces sp. NPDC037126. The sequence continues at coordinate 92,436 of NZ_JBVJTD010000019.1, read as the reverse complement.
CGCTGGTGAAGACCATCGCCGACCTGGACGCCCAGGGCGAGCTGCCGGACGTGGTGGTGGCGGACGTGCGGATGCCGCCGACCCACACCGACGAGGGCGTACGGGCGGCCGTGGCACTGCGCAGGTCGCACCCCGGGCTCGGCGTGCTGGTGCTGTCGCAGTACGTGGAGGAGCGTTACGCCACCGAACTGCTGGCCGGTTCGAGCAGGGGCGTGGGCTACCTGCTCAAGGACCGGGTCGCCGAGGTCCGCGAGTTCGTCGACGCGGTGGTGCGGGTCGCCGGGGGCGGCACGGCGCTGGACCCCGAGGTGGTCGCGCAGTTGCTCGGCCGCAGCCGCAAGCAGGACGTGCTGGCGGGGCTCACCCCGCGCGAGCGCGAGGTGCTCGGGCTGATGGCGGAGGGGCGCACCAACTCGGCTATCGCCCGGCAGCTGGTGGTCAGCGACGGCGCCGTGGAGAAGCACGTCAGCAACATCTTCCTGAAGCTCGGACTGGCGCCGAGCGACGGTGACCACCGGCGTGTTCTCGCCGTACTGACCTACTTGAACTCCTGATCGAACGACACTGTGTCAGCACGGCGTCAGACCGTCCGGCTTCTGTTGGGAGGCGGGTACCCGGGTGGAGACCGGAGGAGTGAACCGGGCAGGAAGCCCTGACACGTCAGCGCGACATGCCGACCCGAAAGGCCGTCCAATCTGTGGATGGCCCCGGGAAGGCGACCCTAACCGACGTAGGGTTGATCCTGGGATGGTCCGTGGGACGACCACGCCCCGGACAGCCGCCTCGAAGGAGGTCCAGTTCAGTGACCAGCCAGGTCAGCAGCCCAGCGGAGCAGACCGACGGAACCGTCGTAGGAGAGCAGCGCAAACCGGGCGGCGCGAAGGACGTTCGGCGCCTGGACCGGGTGATCATCCGGTTCGCGGGGGACTCGGGTGACGGCATGCAGCTCACCGGGGACCGGTTCACCTCGGAGACCGCTTCCTTCGGCAACGACCTCTCCACCCTGCCGAACTTCCCCGCCGAGATCCGTGCCCCCGCAGGCACCCTGCCCGGCGTCTCCTCGTTCCAGCTCCACTTCGCCGACCACGACATCCTGACCCCGGGCGACGCGCCGAACGTGCTGGTGGCGATGAACCCGGCCGCCCTGAAGGCGAACATCGGCGATCTGCCGCGTGGCGCCGAGATCATCGTGAACACCGACGAGTTCACCAAGCGCGCCCTGCAGAAGGTGGGCTACGCGACCGACCCGCTGGGCGACGGTTCGCTCGACGGCTACGGCCTCCACCCCGTGCCGCTGACCACGCTCACGGTGGAGGCCCTGAAGGAGTTCGACCTCTCCCGCAAGGAGGCCGAGCGCAGCAAGAACATGTTCGCGCTGGGCCTGCTGAGCTGGATGTACCACCGGCCCACCGAGGGCACCGAGAAGTTCCTGCTGTCGAAGTTCGCGAAGAAGCCGGACATCGCGGCGGCCAACATCGCCGCGTTCCGCGCGGGCTGGAACTTCGGCGAGACCACGGAGGACTTCGCGGTCTCCTACGAGGTCGCCCCGGCCGCCAAGGCCTTCCCCGTGGGCACCTACCGGAACATCTCCGGGAACCTCGCCCTGGCCTACGGCCTGGTCACCGCCTCGCAGCAGGCTGATCTGCCACTGTTCCTGGGCTCGTACCCGATCACGCCGGCCTCGGACATCCTGCACGAGCTGAGCAAGCACAAGAACTTCGGTGTGCGGACCTTCCAGGCCGAGGACGAGATCGCGGGCATCGGCGCGGCGCTGGGCGCGGCGTTCGGCGGTTCGCTGGCGGTGACCACCACGTCCGGTCCCGGTGTCGCGCTCAAGAGCGAGACGGTCGGCCTCGCGGTCTCCCTGGAGCTGCCGCTGCTGGTCGTCGACATCCAGCGCGGCGGCCCGTCCACCGGTCTGCCGACCAAGACCGAGCAGGCGGACCTGCTCCAGGCGATGTTCGGCCGCAACGGCGAGGCGCCGGTGCCGATCGTGGCGCCGAAGACCCCGGCCGACTGCTTCGAGGCGGCCCTGGAGGCGGCCCGGATCGCGCTGACGTACCGCACGCCGGTGATGCTGCTCTCCGACGGCTACCTGGCCAACGGCTCCGAGCCCTGGCGCATCCCGGACCTGGACGAGCTGCCCGACCTCAGGGTCCAGTTCGCCTCGGGCCCGAACCACACGCTCGAGGACGGCACCGAGGTCTTCTGGCCGTACAAGCGGGACCCGCAGACCCTGGCCCGGCCGTGGGCGGTCCCCGGCACGCCCGGCCTGGAGCACCGCATCGGCGGCATCGAGAAGCAGGACGGCACGGGCAACATCTCCTACGACCCGGCCAACCACGACTTCATGGTCCGCACCCGGCAGGCCAAGGTCGACGGCATCGAGGTCCCGGACCTCGAGGTCGACGACCCGCACGGCGCGAAGACCCTCGTCCTCGGCTGGGGTTCGACCTACGGGCCGATCACGGCGGCCGCACGGCGGCTGCGCGCGGCCGGCGAGTCGATCGCGCAGGCGCACCTGCGCCACCTCAACCCCTTCCCGCGCAATCTCGGGACGGTGCTGGGGCAGTACGACAAGGTGGTGGTCCCCGAGATGAACCTCGGGCAGCTGGCCACCCTGATCCGGGCGAAGTACCTGGTCGACGCCCGCTCGTACAACCAGGTCAACGGCATGCCGTTCAAGGCGGAACAGCTCGCCACGGCTCTGAAGGAGGCCATCGATGACTGACACCGGCAACGGGCTGCTGCAGCTCGTCCCCAAGGCCGAGGCCAAGCAGTCGATGAAGGACTTCAAGTCGGACCAGGAGGTGCGCTGGTGCCCGGGCTGCGGTGACTACGCGATCCTCGCCGCCGTACAGGGCTTCATGCCCGAGCTGGGCCTGGCCAGGGAGAACATCGTCTTCGTCTCCGGTATCGGCTGCTCGTCCCGCTTCCCGTACTACATGAACACCTACGGGATGCACTCCATCCACGGCCGCGCCCCGGCGATCGCGACCGGTCTGGCCACTTCCCGCCGCGACCTGAGCGTGTGGGTCGTCACCGGTGACGGCGACGCGCTGTCCATCGGCGGCAACCACCTGATCCACGCCCTGCGCCGCAACGTCAACCTCAAGATCCTGCTCTTCAACAACCGGATCTACGGCCTGACCAAGGGGCAGTACTCGCCGACCTCCGAGATGGGCAAGATCACCAAGTCGACGCCGATGGGGTCGCTGGACGCCCCGTTCAACCCGGTGTCGCTGGCGATCGGCGCGGAGGCGTCCTTCGTGGCGCGGACCATCGACTCCGACCGCAAGCACCTGACCGAGGTGCTGCGGGCCGCCGCCGGCCACCCGGGCACGGCCCTGATCGAGATCTACCAGAACTGCAACATCTTCAACGACGGCGCCTTCGACGCCCTCAAGGACCGGCAGCAGGCCGAGGAGGCGCTGATCCGCCTGGAGCACGGCCGGCCGATCCGGTTCGGTCCCGACGGCTCCCACGGCGTCGTCCGCGACAAGGCCACCGGCGATCTGGAGGTCGTCACCGTGACGCCGCAGAACGAGGCGGACATCCTGGTCCACGACGCGCACGCCGCGTCCCCGACCACGGCCTTCGCGCTCTCCCGGCTGGCCGACCCGGACACCCTGCACCACACCCCGATCGGCGTCCTGCGTTCGGTGGAGCGCCCGGTCTACGACACGGCGATGGCCGACCAGCTCGACGCGGCCGTCGAACAGCGCGGCAAGGGCGACCTGGCCGCGCTGCTGGCCGGCGGGGACACCTGGACGGTCGTCGGCTGAGACCGCCGTCGCATCACGAGGCCCGGGAACGCCCTTCCCGGGCCTCGTCGTACGCCAGCCGGGCCTGCTCCACCTCGCCCATGCGGAGGTGGGTCCAGTGGGCCAGGGCCCGTACCTGCTCCGCCGCCTCCCGGCCGAGACCGGTGAGCGAGTAGTCGACGCGGGGCGGGATCACCGGCTTGGCGTCCCGGTGGACCAGGCCGTCGCGCTCCAGCGTCTGCAGGGTCTGGGTGAGCATCTTCTCGCTGATGCGGCCCACCTGGTCGATGGCCCGGCGCAGTTCGCTGAACCGCCGCGAGCCCTCCAGCAGTTCGATCAGGACGAGCACGCCCCAGCGGCTGGTGACGTGTTCCAGGACGAGCCGGTAGGGGCACAGCGCCTCGGCCTCGGCTCCGCTGCGCGCCCGCGCATTACTTACCGCCATGCCAGTACCTTACTTCAAAGTGGGTACTTTCGCTTGGTTAGTGCCCTCCCTAGAGTGAGTGCCATACGGCATCCCGAGCCACCCCGCGCCATTCCGGGGCCACACGGGCACCCCCAAGGAGTTCTGAAGCATGAGCATCGTCGTCACCGGAGCCACCGGACACCTCGGCCGGCACGTCGTGGAACAGCTGCTGGAGAAGGTTCCGGCGGAGCGGATCACCGCCGTCGTGCGCGACGAGCAGAAGGCCGCCGACCTCGCGGCCCGCGGTGTGCGGCTGGCCGTCGCCGACTACAACGCGCCCGAGACCTTCGACGGCCTGTTCGCCGCGGGCGACAAGGTGCTGCTGATCTCGGGCAACGAGTTCGACAAGGGCCGGGTGCGGCAGCACACGGTGGTCATCGAGGCGGCGAAGGCGGCCGGCGTGGCGCTGCTCGCGTACACCAGCGCGCCGGGCAGCCTGACGGCCGCCCTCGCGGACGACCACCGGGCCACCGAGGAGGTGCTGCTCGCCTCCGGCCTGCCGTACACGCTGCTGCGCAACGGCTGGTACCACGAGAACTACACCGAGAACCTGGCGCCGGTGCTGGAGCACGGCGCGGTCGTGGCGGCCGCCGGCGAGGGCCGGATCTCCTCGGCCTCCCGCGCCGACTACGCGGCCGCCGCGGTCGCGGTGCTGACCGGCGAGGGCCACGAGAACCGGACGTACGAGCTGGGCGGCGACGAGGCCTGGAGCTTCGCCGAGTACGCGGCCGAGCTGAGCCGGCAGACCGGCAGGGAGATCGTCTACAACCCGGTCTCGGTGGAGGCCTTCACCGGCATCCTGACCGGCGCCGGGCTGCCGGCCCCGCTGGCCGGGATCCTGGCCGGCGTGGACGCCTCGGCCGAGAAGGGCGAGCTGGTGGTCTCCTCCGGCGACCTGTCCCGGCTGGCCGGCCGCCCGACCACACCGCTCTCGGAGGCCGTCGCCGCCGCCCTCAAGGGCTGACCCCGTCCGCCCCTCCCGCCTGTCATGACCGTATGGCGATACGGGCATGACAGGCGGGGGTGCCCGGCGCTACCTTCTTTTTCGCGTGCGTCGGGCGAGTAGGAGGGGCCGTGGCCGTGACATCCAAGGGTGAACACCGAATAGGCCTGCTGAACGGCTTCGCCGCCTACGGCATGTGGGGCCTGGTCCCCCTGTTCTGGCCGCTGCTGAAACCGGCCGGGGCCGTGGAGATCCTCGCCCACCGCATGATGTGGTCCCTGGTCTTCGTCGCCGTGGCCCTGCTCTTCGTACGGCGCTGGGCCTGGGCCGGCCAACTGCTGCGCCAGCCGCGCCGGCTGGCGCTCGTCGCGGTGGCCGCGACCGTCATCACCGTGAACTGGGGCGTGTACATCTGGTCCGTGAACTCCGGCCGGGTGGTCGAGGCGTCCCTCGGGTACTTCATCAACCCGCTGGTCACCATCGCGATGGGCGTGCTGCTCCTGAAGGAGCGGCTGCGGCCCGTGCAGTGGGCCGCGGTCGCGACCGGTTTCGCCTCCGTGGTCGTCCTGACCGTCGGCTACGGCCGCCCGCCGTGGATCTCGCTCTGCCTCGCCTTCTCCTTCGCCACCTACGGTCTGGTGAAGAAGAGGGTCGGCCTCGGCGGGGTGGAGTCGCTGGCCGCCGAGACCGCGATCCAGTTCCTGCCCGCGGTCGGCTACCTGGTGTGGCTCACCGCGCACGGGCACTCGACCTTCACGACCGAGGGCGACGGCCACGGGGCCCTGCTCGCCTCCACCGGCTTCGTCACCGCCCTGCCCCTGGTCTGCTTCGGCGCCGCGGCGATCCGCGTCCCGCTGTCCACGCTGGGCCTGCTGCAGTACCTGGCCCCCGTCTTCCAGTTCCTGCTCGGCATCCTGTACTTCCACGAGGCCATGCCGCCCGAGCGCTGGGCCGGGTTCGCGCTGGTGTGGCTGGCGCTGATCCTGCTCACGGGCGACGCGCTGCGCTTCGCGCGCAGGCCCCGGGAGCCGAGGCTGCCGATCGCCCTGCCCCAACTGGAGACACCGGGCTCCGCCCCGGTGGACGTCTGACCGGATCCCGGGCCCGGGTGCCGGCGCCGCCGCCATGAAGCGGCGCCGGGCCTGAGCGGCGCGGGCGACGCATGCGCAGGCCGACAGCCGACACCGGCCGGTCGCCGCCTCAAGAGGACTGCGCTCGGGCCGGTCGCGGGGCTCGGCCAGGCGTGACGCGGGCGCGCGGGCCGGTAGCGGGGTCGGGTCTTTGCGGTGCGGGCCCGTCGTGGGGCTCAGGCCTGTGCCGCGCGGGCCGCCCTGTCGGTGAGGCGGACCATGCGGGCGCGGGCGGACTCCAGGGGCCGGAGGTCGTCGGCCGCCGGGCCCGGCTCCGCGGTGAGGTCCGTCCACAGGTCGATCAGGTCGCGGCCCATCCGCAGGCCCTCCTCCGGGTCGCGGACGGCCCGCCAGGCGGTCGCAGCGCTCTGCACGTCGCCGTAGGCCGCCTCGGCGTCCCGCGCGCTCCTGCGCGCGCGGGCGGACTCCAGGGACAGCCGGAACGCACGGACCGGGTCACCCGCCAAGTAGGCGATGTAGGCGGCCAGTTCCTGCAGGTGCAGCACCTCGGGGTGGCGGGGGCCCAGCACGGCGGACGCCTCGCCGACGGTGCGGTCGACGAGTTCCGCCGCCGTGTCGATCCGGCCCGCCCGCACGGCCTCGTTGATCCGCGTCATGGGCCCGGTGAGCAGCTCGGCGCCCTCCGCCGTCTCGGTCAGCGGCCCGTCCCCGAGCACCTCCTCGGCGACGGCGTCGAAACCCCGGGGCGGGGTGGGGGTGGACGTGGTCGCCGGGGCGGGGTCGGCGACGGCGCCGAAGAGGTCATGGGGTGCCACTTGCGCCGGAACGACCGCCGCGGGGGCCGCCACGTCCACGGCAGGGGCCGACCGGGCCATCACGGGCGCCGGTCCGAACGTTCCCGTCGGCGCCGGCGCGGCCACGGACGGCACGGCGTCGGCCGCCCCCGGGGACGGCATGTTCCGGCCCGTCGCCGCAGGCACCCGCACCGGCTCCCCCGTGACCCGGCTGGAGCCGTCCGCCGAGACCTCCAGGGGTACGACGCAACCGGCGCAATCGTCCTGGATCGTGGCCCGTATGGGTGCGCCAAGGCTGATGGCGAGGCGCTGGAGGTGGTCGAGGACGGCCTGCTGGATCTCCTCCCCCGCTGCCGCCACGACCGACGACCCGCCCACCGACGCGGTACCCGCGCCGAACACCCGGACGGATACCACCGCCGGGTGCGCCGCGGGCTGCTGCGCCCGCTTCTTCTCGAAGCTGAGTCGGGACATCGGCTTTTCCTCACTCCTCCGGCGTCGCGATCCGGTCGTAAGCGTCGTGCCAACCAGTCTGTCCGGTTCCCTCGCCTTCCGCGTAACCGCGACGTCACAGCATCGCACCAGCCGTGCCCACCGGAACCCCCTGGAGAAAAGTGATTGCGTATGCATAAAATGCATGCGCCTGTAATTGTGGTACGACACCGCTCACCTGGGGGACCCATGAGCCGCCGCTTCCTGTTCGTCCTGGGCAGCGCCCGCGCCGAGAGCAACACCGAACTGCTGGCCCGCGGGGCCGCCGAGCAGCTGCCCGGTGACGTCGAACAGCGCTGGATCCGCCTCGCCGAACACCCGCTGCCCGACTTCTCGGACCTGCGCCACGACAGCGACCACGTCCGGCCGGCACCGGACGACACCACCGGCATGCTGCTGGACGCCACGCTCGCGGCCACGGACATCGTGATCGCCTCGCCGCTGTACTGGTACTCGGTCTCCAGCCTGACCAAGCGCTACATGGACTACTGGTCCGCCTGGCTGCGCACCCCCGGCGTCGACTTCAAGGCCACCCTGGCCGGCCGCACTCTCTGGGGCGTCGCCGCGCTCGCGCACGACGATCCCTCGGTCGCCGACCCCTACGCCGGGACGCTCAACAACTCCGCCGCCTACCTGGGGATGCGCTTCGGCGGGGTCCTGCTGGGCAACGGCAGCGCGCCCGGTGACGTGCTGAACGACACCGAGGCGCTGACCCGCGCGAAGACCTTCTTCGCACAGGACCCGCCGCTCGCCCGCTTCCCCTACGAGATCGCCTGAGAGCCGCCGCTCACGCGCTGATGTCCTTCGTCGTGAACCGCGCCCAGGCCGCCGATCCGAACACGGCCGCGTACAGCGCCTGGAGGCCGAGGTTCTTCTCCAGGTCGTCCCAGTAGACGGGGTCGCGCATCAGGTCGGCGAAGGACAGCCAGTAGTGCGGGAAGAAGTACGGCTGGAGCGCGTGCAACTGGGGTATCTGGTCGAGGATCTGAACGGTGATGACCAGCCCCACGGTGGTCGCCATCGCCGCGATGCCGCTGCTGGTGAGGGTCGACACGAACAGGCCGAGGGCCGCCACGCCGACCAGTGAGGCGGCGACGACCAGGGCGATCAGCAGGGCCCGGCCGAGTCCCTCGGCGAAGCTGATGCGCGTGCCCGAGATGGTCATCAGGTCGCCGAGCGGGAAGAGCAGCGCCCCGACGATCAGTGCCGAGGCGATGACGACCAGGGTGGCCAGCAGGCAGAAGGCCATCACGGTCGCGTACTTGGTGAGCAGCAGCCGGGTGCGGCCGGCCGGCGCGACCAGCAGGTAGCGCAGGGTGCCCGCGCCGGCCTCGCCCGCTATCGCGTCGCCCGCGACGACTCCGACCGCCATCGGCAGGAAGAACGGCAGCGTCGCGGCCAGCGCCGTGAACACCAGGAACAGGCCGTTGTTGGTGATCTGGCTGATGAAGGCCGGTCCCGCGCCGCCCCGGCCCGCGCCCGAGCCGCCGTGCGTCTCGATCTTCACCGCGATCCCGACCAGCACCGGCACCGCGGCCAGCACCCCGAGCAGCGCGAGCGTGCGCCAGCGGCGGACGGTGGTGACCAGTTCGCTGCGCAGCAGCCCGAACGTCCACAGCGGACCGGGCCGCCGGGCATCGCGTGCGGCGGGTGCCGGGGGTGCCTCAGCCCGCGACATCGAAGCCCTCCCCCGTCAGTGCCACGAACGCGTCCTCCAGGGAGGCCCGTTCGAGCGTGAAGCCCCTCACCCGCACCCCGGCGGCGACCAGGGCCGCGTTCACCTCGGCGAGGTCCCGCGCGGGCGGTTCGCCGGTGACCCGGTCGCCCTCGGCGGTGACGTCCCCGACGCCCTGTTCCTTCAGCACGCGGGCCGCCTCGGCCGGGTCCGGGGTGGTCACCACCAGCCGGCCCCGCGCCCCGGCCGCCAACTCGCCCACCGCGCCCTGCACGACGAGCCGGCCCTGCGTCATCACCGCGGCGTGCGTGCACACCTGCTCGATCTCGTCGAGCAGGTGGGAGGAGAGGAAGACGGTCGTGCCGTCGGCGGCCAGTTCCCTGATCAGGGTGCGGATCTCGCGCATGCCCTGCGGGTCGAGGCCGTTGGTCGGCTCGTCCAGCACGAGCAGCCTGCGCGGCTGGAGCAGAGCGGCGGCCAGGCCCAGCCGCTGCTTCATACCGAGCGAGTACGCCCTGGCCTTCTTGCCGGCGGCGGCCGCGAGACCGACTCGGTCCAGCGCCGCCGCGACCCGGACGCGCCGGGTGCGCGGGTCGGCGGTCGGGTCGGCGGCGTCGTAACGCAGCAGGTTGTCCCGGCCGGAGAGGAAGCCGTACAGGGCGGGCCCCTCGATGAGCGCGCCGACCTGCGGCAGGACCGCGCGGGCGGACCGTGGCATGGGCCGGCCCAGGACGCGGGCCGTGCCGGAGGTCGGCTCGATGAGGCCCATCAGCATGCGGATGGTGGTGGTCTTGCCGGAGCCGTTCGGACCGAGGAAGCCGAAGACGCTGCCCGCCGGGACGGTCAGATCGAGACCGTCGACGGCGAGCTGTCCGCCGCGGTAGCGCTTGGTGAGGCCGCGCGTGGCGATGACGCTCGCCGCCGCGTCGCCCCGGTCCGGCTCCGTGGCGGACGGTTCGCCCATCGGCTCCCCCTGTGTCTCGTCGTACCCCCGGGGACCGGGGAAGGTCACTTCCCGGCGTCCGCCGCCTTCACCAGGGCGTCCTTGGTCACCGCGCCGGCGTAGACCTTGCCGTCATCGGTGATCAGGGCGTTGACCAGGCGGGTGGAGAAGACCGTGCCCTTGCCGAACTTCCCGGAGACCTTGTCGCCCAGCGAGCCGAGGAAGCCGCCGAGGTCGCCGCCCTTGGCGCCGGTCGGCATCCCGCCCTTGGCACCGGTGTCGAAGGTGGCGACGGAGGTCCAGCCCTTTCCGAGGACATTGGCGCCGTCCATGCCCTTGGCGAAGTCCTTGCCGGACCCCGGGGCGTGCTCACGCGCCTTGGGCTGCTTCTTCTCCTCGGTGACCTTCGCGCCCTTGGGCGGGGTGAAGGCGAAGGCCGAGGCGGCCGGCTTGGCGAAGGAGACCTGGGTGAAGCCCGCGTCGATCACGGCGGCCCCGCCGCTCTTCGGGGTCAGCGTGAACTTCAGCGGCATGCCCGTCTTCGCGTCCACGGCGATGCTGATCGCGCCGACGGTGGTGCCGGACTGCCGGGGCTTGATCAGCAGCTTGTAGGCGTCGCGCCCGGCGACCTGGGCGGTGCCGTCGACGGTGACCGACGTGGTGTCGTCCACCGACTTCAGCGCCTGGTCGGCGAAGTCCTTCGGGGTGGCCGGGGTCTCGGTCCGCCGGTCCTTGCCGGAGCCGGCCGCGGTGCTGTGGGAGACCTCGTTGCTCTTGCTGTCGTAGCCCCAGACGTCCTTGCCGTTGTGGACGAGGCTGTACTCGGCGCCCTGCTCCAGCAGCGAGAGCTTCTGCCGGTCGGGGCCGTCGGCCGCGACGCGCAGGGTGTGCGTCCCGGAGGCCAGCTCGGTGAGCCTGGCCTGCGGGTCGGCGGAGGAGCCGTCGCCGGAGCCCTTGGCCGCGCCGGAGGCGGTGCTGCTCCCCAGGCCGCCGAGGTCGGGCAGGCCGAGGTCGGTGCTGATCTTCACGGTGCCGGACAGCTGCTGCACGTCCGACTTGGCGATCTTGTCGATGAGCTGCTGTGCGGTGATCCTGGGCAGGTCGGGGTCACCCGAGTCGGCGAGCGCCGGGACGAGCCCGATCGTGGCCGCCGCCACCCCCACCACCGCGACCGGGACGGCGTACCGGGCGGCCTTGCGGCGGCCGGAGCTACGGTCCTCGTCCCCCGCGGCGCCCAGTGCGTCGTCGGTTTCGTACGGTGCCATGTGTGCCTTACCTCCGTCGTCGGCGGCGGCTGTCCTCACGCTGGTCCACCTGAGCCGCCATTCTCACCCGAATCGGTGAGGAGTGCTGATTTCCGTGGTGTCCATCTGACCAAATCGGCCATGAGGAATCGTCAGACCACGGAGCCAACTCCGTGTACGCCTGCGGTATGACACGTAGGGGTTGCGGCTCCCCCGACCCGTAGGGGTCGCACGCATCGCACGGGGCGCGTACGACCGTTGTACGGCCCGCGCGGGATGGCTGCAACCGTCCCGGGCAGCGGTCGCGGGGACGCCCGGACCGGATCCGTGTGCGGGCTGCCCGAGGCGCGCGGGGCCCGTCGTACGAGGTGGGCGTGACGCCGTCTTACGGCCGCGCGGGTCCCGTCCGTACGACGTGGGCGTGACGCCGTCGCACGGGGCGTGCGGAGCCGTCGTACGGGGCGTGCGGGGCGGCGTGGGCCCGTCCGGCCCGTCCCGTTGGTGGCGGGCGGCACGTGGCCTCCGTGCGGGAGGCCGCCGCCCGTCCGGGGTGGCTAGCCGGCTCGGTGGACCACCGCGTCGCACAGCTGGATCAGCGCCGCCTTGGCGTCGCACTCCCGCAGCGGTGCCAGCGCGGCCCGGGCCTCCTCCGCGTACCGCACGGTGTCCCGGCGAGCCTGCTCCAGCGCGGGGTGCGCGCGCAGCGCGGCCAGTGCCTCGGCGTGCCGGGCGTCGTCGCTGAGGTCGGAGTCCAGCAGCTCGCACAGGGCGATGTCCTCGGGCAGTCCCAGCCGGGCCGCCCGCTCGCGCAGCCGGAGCACGGGCAGGGTCGCGATGCCCTCGCGCAGGTCGGTGCCCGGGGTCTTGCCGGACTCGTGGGAGTCGGAGGCGATGTCCAGGACGTCGTCGGCGAGCTGGAAGGCCACCCCGAGGCGCTCGCCGTACTGGGTGAGCACGTCCACGACCGTCTCGTCGGCGCCGGACATCATCGCGCCGAAGCGGCACGACACCGCCACCAGCGAGCCCGTCTTGCCGCCGAGCACGTCCAGGTAGTGGTCGACCGGGTCGCGGCCGTCGGTGGGGCCCGCCGTCTCCAGGATCTGGCCCGTGACCAGCCGCTCGAACGCGAGGGCCTGCACCCGGACCGCCTCGGGACCGAGGTCGGCGAGGATCTGGGAGGCGCGGGCGAAGAGGAAGTCACCGGTGAGGACGGCGACGGAGTTGCCCCAGCGGGTGTTGGCGCTGTCCACGCCGCGCCGCACGGCCGCCTCGTCCATCACGTCGTCGTGGTACAGCGTGGCCAGGTGGGTCAGCTCCACCACCACGGCCGACGGCACGATGCCCGGCGCGTAGCGGTCGCCGAACTGCGCCGCGAGCATCACGAGCAGCGGCCTGAACCGCTTCCCACCGGCCCGTACGAGGTGCTGCGCGGCCTCCGTGATGAACGGGACCTCGCTCTTGGTGGCCTCGAGCAAGCCTTCCTCGACAGCCGTCAATCCGGCCTGGACATCGGCTTCCAGAGCCTGGTCCCGCACGCTCAGCCCGAACGGCCCGACGACGGTCACGAGGGGTCTCCTGTCTGCTGGTGTCTGCTGGCGCTTACACGGTTTGTCGATAGGTCGCTGCCATCACTCAAGTCAGCGTATCCGGTCCTGTTTCGATCACCGATAGCGCCCACGGGTCCGGCCCGGGCGGTATCGGATCATGACGGCATGTTTTTGATCAGAGGGTAAGAACGGACATTTATCGACTTAACAGGAATTCAGACGCTTTGTCGCGAATCGACAGGTGAGTGGGCCAATCGCACCCCCGGACGGGCCCCCACCGGGCATCCACCCGGACATCCCGCGCCCTCCACCCCTTCCACGCTCCGGTCGCCGACCCAATCCCCCATGTCCGACTTGGCACAATTTGCTATTTCGTGAGTTGGGTCACCCGCGCCCCTCGGCACCCCGGCTGCCCGACCAGCCGTTCTCCCCTTGTCCCGTTGGCGAGTTGAGGATTGGCAACCGCAAAGGATCAAGTACCCCATACGGCACAGACCAAGGTCAAATAGTGCGTTGTGTGATTCAGGCACTTGTTCCCGACATGTGCTCTCGCATACGTTCCGGACCCGTCGGGCGGAACGCCGAATCCTGCCGCCGCCCGCGTCACCCATCGAACTCACTCGTACGGCAGGAGCGGGGGACCCAGGTAAGTCGCCGGACCGGACGGCACAAGTCGCACCGGAACGGCTTGGGGTGAAGTCGTGTCCCTTCGGGGCACGGCCGGGCACCTCCCCGCCCGAACCCGACAGCTCACCTCGCAGGCGACGGAGAGGAACACCCCCATGCCTGCTGCCGCTCAGCCCCGCCGCACCCGCCTCGTCCGCATGATCGCCGTCGCCGGTACCGGCGCAGCCGTCCTGGCCATGCCGCTCATCGGCGCCACCAGCGCCTCCGCGGCCACCCCCACCTCGGCCCCTGCGGTCTCCACCACCCCCGCCGGCTACCCGAACAACCTCGACGGCTGGATCCGCGAGTCGCTCGCGATCATGGCCCAGAAGGGCATCCCGGGCTCCTACAACGGCATCCACCGCAACGTCATGCGGGAGTCCTCGGGCAACCCGAACGCCATCAACCTGTGGGACTCCAACGCGGCCAAGGGCATCCCGTCCAAGGGCCTGCTGCAGGTCATCGACCCGACGTTCAACACGTACCACGTGGCCGGAACCTCGTTCAACATCTACGACCCGGTCGCCAACATCACCGCCGCCTGCAACTACGCGGCCGCGCGCTACGGCTCGATCGACAACGTCAACAGCGCGTACTGACCGGCACCCGCGGCAGGCGTTACTGATATCCCGGTCAGTCGGTCGGGAACAGTCTTTCGAGGACGACGGCGATGCCGTCGTCCTCGTTCGACAGGGTGACCTCATCCGCGACGGCCTTGAGTTCGGCGTGGGCGTTGGCCATGGCGACCCCGTGTCCCGCCCAGTCGAGCATCGGGATGTCGTTGGGCATGTCGCCGAACGCCAGGGCCCGTTCGGCACGCACCCCCAGCCGCTCGGCGGCCAGCGCCAGCCCGGTCGCCTTGGTCACCCCGGACGGCTGGAGTTCCACCGTCCCCGGCCCCGACATGGTGACCGTCGCCAGCGAGCCCACCACCGCACGCGCGGTGGCCGCCAACTCGTCGTCCGGCACGGTGGCATGGCGCAGCAGCACCTTGCTGATGGGCTCGCACCACAGGTCGTCGCGCCGCCCCACCCGCACCGCGGGCAAGGTCGGGTGGGGCATCAGATAGCCGGGTTCGATGAGCGTGAGCCCGTCGACACCGTCCTGGTCGACCGCCGCGTACACCTGCCCCACCTCGGCCTCGATCTTGCCGAGCGCGGTCTCGGCCAGCTCCCGGTCCAGCCGTACCGACCACAACAGGCGGTCGGCCCCGGCGTCGTAGACCTGTGCGCCCTGCCCGCACACCGCGAGCCCGGTGCAGCCGAGGTCCGCCAGCAGGGGCCGCACCCTGGGGGCCGGGCGGCCGGTCACCACCAGGTGCCGGGCACCGGCCCGCGCCACCCGCGCGAGCGCGGCGAGCGACCGTTCGGAGACGGTGTCGTCGCCGCGCAGCAGCGTCCCGTCCAGGTCGGTGGCGATCAGTGAATACGCGGGGGAGGGTGCCATGATCAGAGAATACGGACACCACGCCCCACCGACTCACGCCTCTTTCCAGGCACTTACGTGCTGATCGGCCCCAAGTACTGTTCGTAGGCCTCCTGATGGCGACGCCTCGGACGCCTGAGGCTCCGGAACAGAGCTGAGCCCCGCCCCGGACCCGGCCGTCACCGTGCAGCGCGCGATCGTCGCCGTACAGGTCGGGGCGCCCCCTCGGGCCACGACCGTCGCCGTGCCGGGCGCGGCCGCCGTACCGCGTGGTGGGGGGCGGGACCGCACGGACCGGCCGCGGCCGCACACGGAGTACGGCCGGAAACGTGCCCGCTCCCTCGTTGCCGCCGCAGGTCAGCCGTGGGCTGCGGCCAGGTGCTTCGCCAGGCGCGGGGAGGCGAACTCCGTGCCGCAGACGAAGCGCATCACCGGGCCGTACGAGGACGCCGCCGGCAGACCGGTGAAGTACACGCCGGGCACCGAGGAGACATAGCCGGGGCCGAGCTTCGGCGCGCCGCGGCTCACCGCGAGCCGGGTGCGCAGTTCGCTGCCGAGGAAGTCCATCGCCGCGATGTCGACGCGGTAGCCGGTCGCGGCGATGACATGGTCGCCGGCGATCCGTTCGGTACGGCCCCCGTGGGTGCGGACGGTGAGGACCGGGCTGCCGTCCTGGGCCTCGGCGCCCACCACCCGCTCGACGTCCTGCACCTGGACGGCGCTCTCGAAGCGTTCCCGCAGCCACCAGGCGCCGAGCGGGCCGAGGACCCGCCGGACCAGGTAGTGGCGGGTCGCCTCGGGCAGGTAGCGGTAGGGGTGCGGGTAGTAGCTGAACGCCCACAACGACCAGGCACGGCCGAACGGGGACTCCGGGCGGAGCTTGGGCTGTTCCCAGGGCGGGGCGCCGAAGGCGACCCGGCCGCGGCCGCGCGCGACCACGCGCACCCGGGCGCCCACCTCGGCTGCCAGCGCCGCCGTCTCCAGCGCGGACTGCCCGGCGCCGACGACGATCAGGTCCTTGCCGGCGAAGCGCTTGAGGTCGTGGTGCTGGGAGCTGTGCGAGACGGGCCCCGTCGCCGCGGGTCCGTCGGCCGCGGCTCCCGCCAGCTCCGCGGGCAGGTGCTCCAGGCCCGACAGCCCGGTCGCGACGACGACCGCACGCGCCGTGAACAGCTCTCCCGAGTCCAGCTTGAGCTCGAAGCCGCCGCTCTTGTCGCGGTCCACGGACACCACCCGCACCTGCTCCAGGTCGGGTATCAGCTGCTGCTGGAACCACTCCCCGTAGCCGATGAAGGTCTCCACCGGGATGATGTCCTCGTCGGTCACCAGCCGGCGGATCCCGGCCGCATCGCAGTAGTCGGCGAGGGTGTGGCCGGGCTGCGGGCAGTCGAAGCTCGATGCGGTGGGCGTGGACTTCAGGAGCATGCCCTCGGGCATGTGGTCGCGCCAGCTGACCATGGGGTCACCGAAGACGCGGACGGGGACGCCGCGCGCCCGCAAATGGGCGGCGGTCGACAGGCCGAACGGCCCGGCCCCGATGACTGCAACCGGTCGAATCACGAAGTCCCTCCCCAGGACGCGTGGTGCGCCACCTTCGTGGCCTTGCCTACTTCGTGGATGTGCTGCTGCCGCGGCGGTTGGTCCGCCACAGCTGGTAGAGGTGCTTCGCGCCCGGGCGTACGAAGCGGGCCATCATCGTGAGGAACGGCATCGGGTCGTCACCCGCGAGCCAGGCCAGTTCCGTCCCACTCGCCTTCACCGGTGCGTGCGGCGTGGTGTAGCCGCTGCGGCGGTAGGCGAGGAGGGCGGGGAGGTCGATGTTCTCCACGATGTATCGGTGGCCGGCGCGCTGCTCCCCCTCCGGTACGGCGCGTCCGGTCAGATTCAGGTGCATGGCACGCACGACGTCCACGCCCGACTCGTTCTCGAAGAGGCGGAACTGGGCGCCCATGCGCGGGTTGAAGTCGAGGAGTTTGTACTGTCCGTCGCGCCGGTCGAAGCGCAGGTCGAGGTCGATGATGCCGCTGAAGCCGATCTGCTTGATGAAACGAGCGGCGAGGTCGGCGAGTTCCGGATTGTCCACGACGTACGCGTTCGCGGTCATGCCCGCGTGCGGCGGCCACGAGCGGACCTTGACTCCGGTGAACAGCGCGAGCGGGCTGGAGTCCTGGTCGAAGCAGGCGTGCACGATCCAGTCCTCGGCCTCCTCGCGCGGCAGGTATTCCTGGAGGATCACGCCGGGTTCCTCGCCCCAGTCACGGGCGAGGGTGAGCAGGCCCTCCCGGGTGGCGATCCTCGTGGTGCCGTTGACGGCGGGTCGTCTGCGCCGGACGAACGCCTCCCGGTTCTTGGCCACCACCGGGAAGCGCGCCGTGTCGGCGAAGGCCACGATCTCGTCGTACGACTGCGGGAACGCGGCCGACGGGCTCGCGATGCCGTGCTCCACGCACAGCTCGTGCAGGCCCTGCTTGCTGGCCAGCCGACGGGGCAGCGCGGGGTCCACGCGCGGGAAGAGGAAGGATCCGGCCAACTCGTCCTGATGCTCGGCGATCAGGACGGCCGCCTCCTCGTCCGTCGGAATCAGGACAGTCGGGCGGCCGATCCGGCGGCCGATGCGCAGCATGCCCTCGATCAGCCGGCCCGGGTCCTCCGCACCCGTCGTCGGCCACACGAACGCCTTCTTCAGATAGCGGGAGGAGGCCGCCGGCGTGTACGGATCCTCGGTGATGGCGTACATGGGCACACCGAGGCGCCCCAGGCTGCGGATCGCGCCGACACCGCCGTGATGCAACGGGTAGTCGCCGAACTTGACGATCATCCCCGGCACGTCACGATCGGCCTCGAACGGCACGCTGACAGCGTTTCTGGCCACGGGTCCCCCCACGTGTCCCCCCAATGGAACGGACCCACCCCGTCCGTTGCCCCAAAGGACGCTAAGCCGGAATTGCCGCCTCCGACAAGGCCTATTCGGACATTGCGAACTCTTTAGACACTGCACGAGCAACCACGCGGAACTCCGCGGCGTCCTCTTCGGAACGCTCCCGGCGCACGCCCGCGGTCCTGGCCGGGATGCGTCCCAAGTCCCGCCCTGGCGCACTGCCCAAGAGCGGCGTCCCGGCCGTAACGTGTGGCGCGACCACGTGGAACGCATCGCCATGCATGGCCCGGATGAGAGCGAGGCAGTACCCCATGCCCCCCTTCGACGTCCCCGAGGGCGACCCCTTCGGCCCGCACAACCTTCCCTATGGCGTGTTCTCGCCTTCCGGCAGCACGGAGCGGAGGGTCGGCGTCCGGCTCGGGAACCACGTCCTCGACGCGGGCGCCGCGGCCGCCGCGCTCGGCTCGCCGCATCACTCGCTGCTCGCCCGGCCCACCCTGAACGCACTGCTGGCGGCCGGCCGCGCGACCTGGTCCCAGGTGCGGAGCGCCGTCACCGCCTGGGTCACCGACCCCGCGCACCGCGAGGCGGTCGAACCGCTCTTCCACCCCCTGTCCGAGGTGACCCTGCACCTGCCCTTCGAGGTGGCGGACTACGTCGACTTCTACGCCTCGGAGAACCACGCCCGCAACGTCGGGCAGATCTTCCGCCCGGACGCCGAGGACTCCCTCACCCCCAACTGGAAGCACCTGCCGATCGGTTACCACGGCCGCTCCGGCACGGTGATCGTCTCCGGCACGGACGTCGTACGGCCGTCCGGGCAGCGCAAGGGACCCGGCGACCCCGCTCCCGTCTTCGGACCGTCGATCCGGCTGGACATCGAGGCCGAGGTCGGCTTCGTCGTGGGCGTGCCGTCCGAGATGGGCCGGCCGGTCGCGCTCGGCGACTTCCGCGAGCACGTCTTCGGGCTCTGCCTGCTGAACGACTGGTCCGCCCGGGACATCCAGGCCTGGGAGTACGTCCCCCTCGGCCCCTTCCTGGGGAAGTCCTTCGCGACCTCGGTGTCGGCATGGATCACTCCGCTGGAAGCGCTGGAGCACGCGCGCGTGGAGCCCCCACAGCGCACCCACCCGCTGCTGCCCTACCTGGACGACTCGGCGTCGGGGATCGAGCCCGGCGGTTACGACCTGCGGATCTCGGTCGCAATCAACGGCCATGTCGTCTCCGAGCCGCCGTTCTCCACCATGTACTGGACCGCCGCCCAGCAGCTCGCCCACATGACGGTGAACGGCGCCTCCCTGCGCACCGGGGACCTGTACGGTTCCGGCACGGTCAGCGGGGAGCGCGAGAACCAGCGGGGCTCCCTCCTGGAACTGACGTGGAACGGCCGCGACCCCCTCGAACTCCCGGACGGCAAGCGCGCCTTCCTGGAGGACGGTGACGTGGTGACCCTGTCGGCCTGGGCACCCGGCACGGACGGGACCCGGGTCGGCCTCGGCGAGGTCAGCGGGCGGATCGTCTCGCGCTGAGCCCGCGTCAGGGACCGGTGGACCCGGGGTCGGTGGTGCGGCCGCCGGCCCCGGTCCCGGTCCCCGGGACGCACGGCGAGAGCGGGGCGCGCGACGGTGTGCACAGCCGCGCGCGGTGCCGCGGGAGCGGTCCTCCAGGTGGTGCGCGATTGGGCGTGCGCCGTGTTGCGTGAGCGGGCGCGCACGGACCGTGCGGAGTGGGGCCGTGTGGCACGGCCGGGTGCGGTCGGTTCGGCTCCGACACCTGACTCACGGCGCCCGTCTTCGTCATACTGACGGGACACGCACCACCGCCACCACCGCGCGCCACGCACGCGCGCGTCGCTCCTCCGGCACCACCGACACCCGCACGCCTCTCCGACCAGGAACCGGAGCCCCGGCATGACCGTCTGCCTGCTCCTGCTGAGCGTCGTCGCCCTGACGGCAGCCGTACCGGCGCCGCGCGCGCTGACCCGTGCCTCCTGGCCCGAGCGGGAACCCGTGGTCGGGCTGTGGGTGTGGCAGTGCCTGGTCGCCACCGTCCTGCTCTGCTGCCTGGCCGCGCTCGTCCTGGGCGCGGCGGCCGTCTTCCACACCGTGCGCGACCACGTGTTCGCCCCCGCGCCGCCCGCCGTCACCGCCGCCTACGACCTGTCCGCGGCACCGGTGTGGGCGGCCGCCTTGACGGTCCTGCTCGCCTGTGGCGCCGCATGGACGACCACGATGCTCGGCCGGGAACTCGTCGAGGCCCGCCGCAGCCGCGGCCAGGCCCGGGCGCATCTGCGCGAGCGCGCCCCGGACCTGCCCGCCGGGCTGCCGGCGGCGCGCGGCCCGATGCTGGTGCTGGAGGACGAGTACCCGGACGCCTGGTGGATGCCGGGGCACCCGCCGCAACTGGTCGTCACCACCGGGGCGCTGCAGCGCCTCACCGACCACCAGCTGGACGCCGTCCTGACCCACGAACGCGGGCACGCGCGCGCCCATCACGACTGGCTACTGCACCTGTCCACGGCGCTCGCCACGGGCTTCCCGCGCGTGCCGCTCTTCTCCCACTTCTGCGACCAGACCCACCGCCTGGTGGAACTGGCCGCCGACGACGCGGCGTCCCGGCGCTGCGGGCACCTCACCACGGCCCTCGCGCTGATCGAGCTGAACCAGCACCGCGGCGTCCTCTCCTGCGCCTCCAGCCGCCGTCTCCTCGGCGAGCGCGTGGACCGCCTGCTCGAACCGCCGCCGCGGCTGCTGCGCCGGCACCGGGCCCTGACCACGACGGTGGCCGCGCTGGTACCGCTGCTGCCGCTGCTGATCACGTTCGCACCGGGACTCAAGGCACTGTCCTGAGGAGACCGCCGGGTGGCAGATCTTCCCGGAACGGAAGAGAAGACCCCAGCTCAGCGAGCCATTCGACACTCCCTCACCTGGCGCAACATTCCAGCAACACCTCTTTCCCTACCTACTCGGTATGGTTCCAGCCATGCCAGCCACCGACCGCCCCCGCGACCACGCCGGTCAGGGCGCCGCGACCACCGTCGCCGCCCACCGCACGCGTCGCCGGCTGCGTGCGGACCAGGCCCGACAGCTCGCCGACCTGCTGCGCCACCAACTCCTCACCGGCGCTTTCCATGACGGCACCCTCCCCCACGAGTCGATCCTCGCCACCGACTACCGCGCCTCCCGCAACACCGTCCGCCAAGCCCTGGACCTGCTCCGGGCGGAGGGCCTGGTGGAGCGGCTGCCCGGAGTCGGCACCGTGGTCGTCGCCCGCAAGTACCCGCACGGGCTCGACCGTCTGATGGGCCTCGCGGAAACCCTCCGCGAACACGGCCGCGTCACCAACGAGGTCCGCACCATGGGCCCCTCCCCCGCACCCGCCCCCGTGGCCGAACGCCTCCACGTCCCGGCCGGCACCGACGTCCTCTACATCGAGCGCCTGCGCCGGCTGAACGGCCTCCCGCTCTCCCTCGACCTCACCTACATCCCGCTCGACATCGGCACCGCCCTGCTCGGCGCCGACCTGGAGAACACCGATGTCTTCCGCCTCCTGGAAGCCATCACCGGCCGGCCGCTCGGCCACGCCGACATCACCCTGGAGGCGGTGAACGCGGACGCCCACTCCGCCGCCGTCCTCCAGGCCCCCCGCGGCGCCGCCGTGCTGATGCTGGAACGCCTCACGCACCTCGCCGACGGCCGCCCGGTCGACCTGGAGTTCATCCGCTTCCGCGGCGACCGCATCACCATGAGCGGCCTGCTCCACCGGTCGTAGAACGCCCCCCTGCCTGCACGCTTCCTGGAGACAGCCATGCCCTTGGCGCCCCAGCGGGCCGACGTGCCCGTGACCATCGACGAGTCGAAGTGCATCGACGGCTGCACCCTGTGCGTGGACATGTGCCCGCTGGACTCCCTCGCCATCGACGAGCGCAACGGCAAGGCGTACATGCACGTCGACGAGTGCTGGTACTGCGGCCCGTGCGCCGCGCGCTGCCCCACCGGGGCCGTCACGGTCAACATGCCCTACCTGCTCCGCTGACCCTCCGACCAGCACCGGCGAGAGGCCGAACCACCATGAAACGCACGGCAGTCGCCCTGTCCGCCGCGACGCTCCTCCTGCCCCTGTCCGCCTGCGGCGGCAGCGCGGAGGCGGGCAGCGGCTCCACGGTCACCGTGACCGTCGGCTACCAGTCCAGGACCATCAACACCGTCACCGCGGGCACGCTGCTGCGCTCGCTCGGGTACTTCGAGAAGCAGCTCGATTCCCTGCACGACGGCCACACCTACAAGGTCGACTGGCAGGACTACGCCACCGGCGCCCCGATCACCGCCCAGATGACCGCCGGGAAGATCGACATCGGCTCGATGGGTGACTTCCCGCTGCTCATCAACGCGGCCCGTGGCAGACAGCTCGGCCAACCCACCCATCTGGTGTCGATCACCGGCTACAACCTGCGCGGCGGCCTCAACACCATCGTCACGGCCCCGAACTCCAGGCTGACCTCCTTGAAGGACCTCAAGGGCAAGAAGGTCTCGACGAGCATCGGTTCCGCGGCCGATGGCACCCTCGTACGGGCCCTGCAGCGCGCCGACATCGACCCGGATTCGGGAGTGTCCAAGCTCAACCAGCAGCCCGCCGTGGGCGCCTCGGCGCTCTCCGCCGGCAGCGTGGACGCGCTGTCGCAGTTCGTCGCCTGGCCGGGCCTGCTCGCCTACCAGAGCAAGGCGAAGGCCTTGTACGACGGCGCCCAGCTGAACCTGCCCACCTTCCACGGCGTCACCGCCCGCGAGGCCTTCGCCAAGCAGCACCCGGCCGTCCTGGAGGCCTTCCTCAAGGCTCAGGAGCAGGCGACGGACTACCTCGACGGGCATCCCGTCGCCGCGGCCGAGAAGGTCGCGAAAGCCACCGGCCTCCCCGCCGAGGTCGTCTACCTCTACAACGGCGCCCACGGCATCGCCACCTTCGACCCGGCCGTGAAACCGCAGCTCGTCTCCGCCCTCGAGCAGGACGTGTCCGTGCTGAAGGCCGCCAAGCTGACGGGTGACATCGATGTGGACTCCTTCGTCGACGACCAGTACGTGAAGAAGGCCCTCGGCAACTCCTACGCCCGACGGCTCGCCGCCCCGCCTCCGCCGGCAGCGAGCGAGGTGTGGCCCAAGGGCAGCGAGAAGACCGTCTCCTTCAAGTCCGCGAAGGAGCTGCTGGCCTATGTGGCCAGGCACCGGAACGGCGTCCGCGCCGCCTACGTGCCGGACGCCACCACCGGCACCCTCTGGTTCGCCGACAAGGCGGTCTGGGTGACCGACGGCGACCGACTGCTGCCGTTCGTCGCTCCCGCGACCGCGCAGGCCTACGTCTCCGCCCACGGCGGCGCCCGGACGGTGTCGTACCGCGAGGCGCTGGAGCGGGCCTCATGACCCGGCGGCCCCTGGCCCGGTATGCGCTGCGGGCGGCGTCCCTGGCCGGCGCCCTCGGCCTGTGGCAACTGCTGACCAGCCTGGATGTGGACCTGTGGCTGCGCTTCTCGCAGTTCCCGACGGTCGCCGACGTGGCCCGCGCCTTCGCCGGCCGGCTCTCCGGCCGCGACTACTGGACCGACCTCACCGACAGCCTCACCCGGATCCTCGCCGGCTTCGCGCTGGCGGCGGTCCTGGGCGTGGCGACAGGCGTGCTCGTGGCCCGTTCGCGGCTCGCCGAGGACCTGCTCGGCCCCGTCCTGGAGGTGGTCCGCCCGATCCCTGCCATCGCCCTTGTCCCGGTGGCGATTCTCCTCTTCCCCTCCAACGAACAGGGCATCGTCTTCATCACGTGCACCGCCGCGTTCTTCCCCGTGATGGTCTCGACCAGGCACGCGGTCCGGGCGCTGACCCCGGTCTGGGAGGAGGCGGTGCGCACCATGGGCGGCGGCCGGTTCCGGATCCTCCGCTCGGTCGTGCTGCCGGGCGCGCTGCCGGGCATCTTCGGCGGGCTGTCGGTCGGGATCGGCGTGTCGTGGATCTGTGTGATCTCCGCCGAGATGATCTCCGGCCAGTACGGCGTCGGCTACCGCACCTGGCAGGACTACACGGTGGTGAACTACCCCGGCGTGTTCGTCGGCATGGTCACCATCGGCGTACTCGGCTGGGTCACCTCCACGGCCGTGGAACTCCTCGGCCGTCGCCTGACCCGTTGGCTGCCCCGCACCTCGTACGTCCCCGGCGGCCGGGCCCGCGCGTCCCGGCCGGTCGCCGTTCCCGCTCACTCCGAAGGCGAGTCCGAGCACAAGGCCCAGAGCCAGCAGCAGAGCAAGAACCACACCGAGGAGGCCCGCGATGAGCACCTCGTCTGAGACCGTCACCGCTCCAGCTACGCCGGTACCAGAGACGGTGCGCGGCACCCGGCTCACCTTCCGTTCGGCCGTGCTCGGCCGCCCGGACGCCCCGGTGCTGCACGACGTCGACCTGGACGTCGCCCCGGGTGAGATCCTCACCGTCGTGGGCCCTTCGGGCTGCGGCAAGTCCACGCTGCTGCGCACGCTCGCC
This sequence comes from Streptomyces sp. NPDC037126, assembly GCF_055605965.1. Lineage (NCBI taxonomy): Bacteria > Bacillati > Actinomycetota > Actinomycetes > Kitasatosporales > Streptomycetaceae > Streptomyces > Streptomyces sp. NPDC037126. Next base: position 67,990 of record NZ_JBVJTD010000019.1, on the reverse strand, counting down.
GGGCTGTTGCCACTGCTGGGCGGCGTGGCAGAGGCGGACGGCAGCCCGCTGGCGGGGCCGTCGGCCGACCGCTCGCTGGTCTTCCAGGAGGACGCCCTCCTGCCCTGGCGCACGCTGCGCGGAAACGTCGAACTGCCGCTCGCCATCAGGGGGGTTCCCCGCGCCGAGCGCCGCGCCCGGGCCGAGTCCTGGCTCGCCCGCGTCGGCCTGACCGCACAGGCGGGGCAGTTGCCGCACCGGGTGTCCGGCGGGCAGCGCCAACGCGCCCAGTTGGCGCGCGCCCTGGGCGACAGCCCGCGCGCGGTCCTCATGGACGAGCCCTTCGGCGCCCTCGACGCACAGACCCGTTCCGGCATGCAGGACCTGCTGGTGGAGGTGTTGCGCGGCACGGGCGCGACGGTCGTCTTCGTCACGCACGACGTGGACGAGGCCCTCCTCCTCGGCGACCGCGTGGCACTGCTCGGCTCCGGTCGGGTGGCCGCCGTACGCGAGGTGCCGCGCCCGCGCGACCGCGCGGCCTTAGACGACCCGGCCCGCGTGGCGCTGCGCCGCGACATCCTCACCTCGCTCGGCACCTGAAAGGCACCCCGGTGACCACGCCCGCTTCCCTGGAGATTCCCGCCGTCGCCGACGTCGAGGAGCTGACCTGCGACGTCCTCGTCATCGGCGGCGGCACGGCCGGCACCATGGCCGCCCTGACCGCCGCCGAGCGCGGCGCGAACGTCCTGCTGCTGGAGAAGGCCCACGTCCGCCACTCCGGCGCGCTCGCGATGGGCATGGACGGCGTCAACAACGCGGTCGTCCCCGGCCGCGCCGAGCCCGACGACTACGTCGCCGAGATCACCCGTGCCAACGACGGCATCGTCGACCAGTCCACCGTCCGCCAGACCGCCACCCGCGGTTTCGCGATGGTCCAGCGGCTGGAGTCGTACGGGGTCAAGTTCGAGAAGGACGAGCACGGAGAGTACGCGGTCCGCCAGGTCCACCGCTCCGGCTCGTACGTACTGCCCATGCCAGAGGGCAAGGACGTCAAAAAGGTCCTGTACCGGCAGCTGCGGCGGCGCGAGATGCGGGAGCGCATCCGGATCGAGAACCGGGTGATGCCGGTGCGCGTGCTGACCGCGCCGGACGACGGGCGGGCCATCGGCGCCGTCGGCCTCCACACCCGCTCGGGCGCCTTCGTCACCGTCCGCGCGGGCGCGGTGATCCTCGCCACCGGTGCCTGCGGCCGGCTCGGCCTGCCCGCCTCCGGCTACCTCTACGGCACCTACGAGAACCCCACCAACGCCGGTGACGGCTACGCCATGGCCTATCACGCGGGTGCCGAGCTGACTGGCATCGAGTGCTTCCAGATCAACCCGTTGATCAAGGACTACAACGGGCCGGCCTGCGCCTACGTCGCCAACCCGTTCGGCGGCTACCAGGTCAACCGGCACGGCGAGCGCTTCGTCGACTCGGACTACTGGTCCGGGCAGATGATGGCCGAGTTCGCCGCGGAGGTCGCGAGCGACCGCGGGCCGGTCTACCTCAAGCTCAGCCACCTGCCCGAGGAGTCGGTCTCCGCCCTGGAGTCGATCCTCCACTCCACCGAGCGGCCCACCCGCGGCACCTTCCACGCCGGCCGCGGGCACGACTACCGCACCCACGACATCGAGATGCACATCTCCGAGATCGGCCTGTGCGGCGGGCACTCCGCCTCCGGCGTCCGGGTCGACGACCACGCCCGTACGACCGTCCCTCGCCTGTACGCCGCCGGCGACCTCGCCTGCGTCCCGCACAACTACATGATCGGCGCCTTCGTCTTCGGTGACCTCGCGGGCGAGGACGCCGCCCGGTACACGGCGTACGACGGCGAGCTTCCCGCGGACCAGGTGCGTGAGGCGCACGAGCTGATCTACCGCCCGCTGCGCAACCCGGAGGGCCCACCGCAGCCCCAGGTCGAGTACAAGCTGCGCCGCTTCGTGAACGACTACGTGGCACCACCCAAGTCCGGTGCGCGTCTCTCCCTCGCCCTTGAGGCCTTCGAGCGGATGCACGCCGACATCGCCGCGATGGGTGCCCGCACCCCGCACGAGCTGATGCGCTGCGCCGAGGTCACCTTCATCCGCGACTGCGCCGAAATGGCCGCACGCGCCTCGCTCACCCGCACCGAGTCCCGCTGGGGCCTCTACCACGACCGCCTCGACCATCCGAGGCGCGACGACTCCTCCTGGTTCCACCATCTCGATCTGCACAAGTCCCCCTCTGGTGCGATGGAGTTCACGGCCCGTCCCGTGGCTCCGTATCTGGTTCCGGTCGAGGAGTTCACCCCGGTCGGCGGTCGCTCCCGGCGACTCGGCGAGGTCCGTCCCGAGCCCGTGGCCACGGCGGGGCCGCGCGAGGTGGCACCGGTCGCCGCAGGACCGACGTCCGCCCGCGCCACCGGTTCCTCCGACCGGGGCGGCGACCGGGGCACGGCCTCGCCCCGGCTCGTGGAACTGCTGAACCTGGCCGAGGTGGAACCCGAACTCGCCTCCCTTGAGCCCTACTTGGCTGACCCCGATCCGGCCGTCCGCCGTACGGCGGTCTCGGTCCTGACCGAGACACTGCCGTCCGGCACCGCACAGGCCCTGGCCGGTGCGCTCGCCGACTCCGACGCCGAGGTCCGCGCCGCCGCCGCGGCCTCAATGCGTGAACTCGTCGAGACCCTGCCGCCCGACTCCGCCCTAGAAGCCGCCCTCACCGGCGCGCTCGCCGATGCGGCCGATCCCGTGGTCCGCGCCGCCGCCCTGGACGTGCTACGGGCCCTGCGCCTGGGCAGGACCGGGGTGTTCGCCGCCGCGCTGGACGACCCCGACATCGGCGTCCGCACCGAGGCCGTCCGCGCACTCGTCTCCGTCGACGCGGCCCGGCCGCTGGCGGGCGCCGCGGACGATCCCTCCCGCGAGGTCCGGGTCACCGTGGCCAAGGCCCTCGCCACCGTCGGTTCAGCGGCCCTGACCACGGCCGACCGGGAGTTGCTCACCAGCACCCTGGGCCGGCTGACCGAGGACGCCGACCCTCTGGTGCGCGGTGCCGCGCTCGGTGCGCTGGCCGCCACCGGCTGCCCGGCGCCCCTGGCCGACCGGGCCGTGGCCGCCCTGTCCGATCCCGCGTGGCAGGTGCGGTCCGGTGCCGCCACCGCGCTGTCGGTCGCGGCCACCCACGTGGCCGTCCCGGCCCTGGCCGAGGCGCTCGCCGACCCGAACGCCGACGTGCGCAAGGCCGCGGTGTTCGCTCTCACCCGGCATCGGGCCTCGGCGGAAGCCCGCGCGGCCCTCGCCACCGCCACAGCCGATCCGGACGCCGACGTCAGGGCCTATGCGGTGCGGGGACTGTGACACGTCCCCGCAGTCGCACCGGGCCGGTCCGCTATATCCAGTCGTCCGGCTCCGGCTCGTCATCCGCCTCGGAGGCGTCGGCCGCCGGAGCGGGCACGGCGGGCGCGGACGGGCTGTCCAGGGAGGCAAGCACCTCCAGCACGCCTTCCCCGTAGGTCAGCAGCTTCTTCTCGCCGACGCCGCCCACCGCGCCCAGCTCGCGCACCGAACCGGGCCACTGGGTGACGATCTCCCGCAGGGTGGCGTCGTGGAAGATGACGTAGGCCGGGACGCCCTGCTCCCGGGCCTGTTCGGCGCGCCAGGCCCGGAGCGCCTCGAAGGCGGGGAGCAGTTCGTCGGGCAGTTCGGCCGCGGCGGCCTTGGCCTTGCGTTCGCCGCCGGAGGCACCGGCCGACCGCGACCGGGCGCCCGCCGGCTTCTTCGGCTCCTTGCGCAGCGGCACCTCCCGCTCGCGCCGCAGCACCGTGCCGCTCTCCTCGGTGAGCACCAGCGTGCCGTAGTCCCCTTCGACCGCGAGCAGTCCCTGGGCGAGCAGCTGCCGGATGGCGCCGCGCCACTCGGCCTCGCTCAGGTCCTGGCCGATGCCGAAGACGGACAGCTGGTCGTGGTCGAACTGGATCACCTTGCCGGTGCGCTTGCCGAGCAGGATGTCGACGATCTGCACGGCACCGAACTTCTGTCCGCGCTCCCGCTGCAGCCGTACCACCGTCGACAGCACCTTCTGCGCGGCGACGGTGCCGTCCCAGGTCTCCGGCGGAACGAGGCAGGTGTCGCAGTTGCCGCAGCCCGTCCGGTCGGGGTCCTGGCCGAAGTAGGCGAGCAGCTGGCCGCGGCGGCACTGGGCCGTCTCGCACAGGGCGAGCATCGCGTCGAGGTGGGAGGACGCCCGGCGGCGGAACGCCTCGTCTCCCTCACCGGACTGGATCAGCTTGCGCTGCTGTATGACGTCGTTGAGGCCGTACGCCATCCACGCCGTGGACGGCAGACCGTCGCGGCCGGCGCGGCCGGTCTCCTGGTAGTAGCCCTCGATGGACTTGGGCAGGTCCAGGTGGGCGACGAAACGCACGTCGGGCTTGTCAATGCCCATGCCGAAGGCGATGGTCGCGACCACGACCAGGCCCTCCTCGCGCAGGAAGCGGGACTGGTGCGTGGCGCGTGTGCCCGCGTCCAGGCCCGCGTGGTACGGCACCGCCTCGATGCCGTTGGCGGTCAGGAACTCCGCCGTCCGTTCCACCGAGTTGCGGGAGAGGCAGTACACGATCCCGGCGTCCCCGGCGTGCTCCTCCCGGAGGAAGCCGAGCAGCTGCTTCTTCGGGTCGGCCTTGGGCACGATCCGGTACTGGATGTTGGGGCGGTCGAAGCTGGCCACGAAGTGGCGGGCCGTCGGCAGGCCGAGCCGCTGGGTGATCTCCTCGTGGGTGGTGCGGGTGGCCGTGGCGGTGAGGGCGATCCGGGGGACGTCCGGCCAGCGCTCGCCGAGGAGGGACAGAGCGAGGTAGTCGGGGCGGAAGTCGTGGCCCCACTGGGACACGCAGTGCGCCTCGTCGATCGCGAAGACGGAGATCTTGCCGCGGGAGAGCAGGTCCAGGGTGCTGTCCAGGCGCAGCCGTTCAGGAGCCAGGTACAGCAGGTCCAGCTCACCTGCCAGGAACTCGGCCTCGACCATGCGCCGCTCGTCGAAGTCCTGCGTGGAGTTGATGAAGCCGGCCCGCACGCCGAGGGCGCGGAGGGCGTCGACCTGGTCCTGCATGAGCGCGATGAGCGGGGAGACCACGACACCGGTGCCGGGTCTGACCAGGGCCGGGATCTGGTAGCACAGCGACTTGCCGCCGCCGGTCGGCATGAGCACGAGGGCGTCGCCGCCCGCCACCACGTGCTCGATGATCGCCTGCTGCTCGCCCCGGAAGGCTTCGTACCCGAAGACACGGTTGAGCGTGGCCAGTGCCTCGCTCCCGGCCAGGTCCGGCCCTTCGGTCACCCTTGGCATCTCGCTGATCCCGCCCGTCGCATCCATCGTCCGGTCCCCGTCTGTCCCCCGTGTGCCGTCCCTCGACCACTGCGTCAACGATAGGGGTCCCTGCCGACAGTGCCGGAAGTTGTCCACAGGTGGGGGTGTGGTTGTCGTACCAATGTGCGCTCAACCCCACCGGTAGCTTCCGTACGGCCGGGGCTCGGGGTCCGGGGGAAGGCTGCTGGAGCAGGCCGGGAAGTGGCCCGTCCTTCGCACGCAGATCACCCTTCGGTGCCCCTTTCACACACCCGTCCAAATGCTCTGGCCCCGGTCCCCCACTCGGGAACCGGGGCCGGCACGACCACTGCCAGGGGGCTCAGCGCACGAACACGCTCGCCTGGTTCGCCAGGTCCAGGAAGTACTGCGGCGCCACACCCAGCACCAGCGTCACCGCCACGCCGACGCTGATCGCCACCATGGTCAGCGGCGAGGGCACGGCCACGGTCGGGCCCTCGGGCCTCGGCTCACTGAAGAACATGAGCACGATGACGCGGATGTAGAAGAACGCCGCGATCGCCGAGGAGATCACACCGATCACGACCAGCGGGGCCGCGCCGCCGTCCGCCGCCGCCTTGAAGACGGCGAACTTTCCGGCGAAACCGGAGGTCAGCGGGATACCGGCGAAGGCGAGCAGGAACACCGCGAAGACGGCCGCCACCAGCGGCGAGCGGCGGCCGAGCCCGGCCCACTTGGACAGGTGTGTCGCCTCGCCGCCCGCGTCGCGCACCAGCGTGACCACCGCGAACGCACCGATCGTGACGAACGAGTACCCGGCCAGGTAGAAGAGGACCGACGACACGCCGTCCTTCGAGGTCGCGATGACACCCGCAAGGATGAAGCCGGCGTGCGCGATGGACGAGTAGGCGAGCAGCCGCTTGATGTCGGTCTGCGTGATCGCGACGATGGCACCGCCCAGCATCGTGATGATCGCCACCGCCCACATCACCGGCCGCCAGTCCCAACGCATGCCGGGCAGGACGACGTACAGCAGCCTCAGCAGCGCGCCGAACGCGGCCACCTTCGTCGCCGCCGCCATGAAGCCGGTCACCGGGGTCGGCGCGCCCTGGTAGACGTCGGGCGTCCACATGTGGAACGGCACCGCGCCCACCTTGAACAGCAGGCCCATCACGATCATGGCGCTGCCGATGAGGAGCAGCGCGTCGTTGCCCATCGTGTTGGCCAGGGCCGGGTTCACGTCGGTGACCGAGCCGTCGACGACCTGCGCGATACGGCCGTACGACACCGAGCCCGCGTAGCCGTACAGCATGGCGATGCCGAACAGGGTGAACGCAGAGGCGAACGCGCCGAGCAGGAAGTACTTGACCGCGGCCTCCTGCGACATCAGCCGCTTGCGGCGGGCCAGTGCGCACAGCAGGTACAGCGGCAGGGAGAAGACCTCCAGGGCCACGAAGAGCGTCAGCAGGTCGTTCGCCGAGGGGAAGACCAGCATGCCGGAGATGGCGAAGAGGAGGAGCGGGAAGACCTCGGTGGTGGTGAAGCCGGCCTTCACCGCGGCCTTCTCGCTGTCGCTGCCGGGCACGGACGCGGCCTGCGCGGCGAACGAGTCGACCCGGTTGCCGTGCGTCTCCGGGTCCAGGCGCCGTTCGGCGAAGGTGAACAGACCGACCAGGCCGGCCAGCAGGATCGTGCCCTGCAGGAACAGCGACGGCCCGTCGACCGCGATCGCGCCCATGGCCGCGATGTGCGCCTTCGTGGTGCCGTAGCCGTCGGCCGCGAGCGCCACGACCGCGGCGAACGCGGCGCAGAGGGCCACGACGGACACGAACACCTGCGCGTAGTAGCGGGACTTGCGCGGGACGAAGGCCTCGATGAGCACCCCGACCAGCGCCGCGCCGAGGATGATCAGCGTCGGCGACAATTGTCCGTATTCGATCTTCGGTGCGCCGATCTTCGAGATGGGATCGGCGGCGGTTGTCCACAGGCTGTGGACGGCTGCTGTGCTCACTTGACCGCCTCCACCGCAGGCTTGGGGTCCTTCTTCTGGACGTCGGACATGGTCTGCTTGACCGCCGGGTTGACGATGTCCGTCACGGGCTTCGGATAGACACCCAGGAAGATCAGCAGCACGATCAGCGGGGCGACGACCACGAGCTCACGCGCGCGCAGGTCGGGCATCGCGGAGACCGCGGGCTTCACCGGGCCCGTCATCGTCCGCTGGTACAGCACGAGGGTGTAGAGCGCGGCGAGGACGATGCCGAAGGTGGCGATGATCCCGATCACCGGGTAGCGCGTGAACGTGCCCACCAGGACCAGGAACTCGCTCACGAACGGCGCGAGTCCGGGCAGGGAGAGGGTGGCGAGGCCGCCGATCAGGAAGGTGCCGGCGAGCACCGGGGCGACCTTCTGCACGCCCCCGTAGTCGGCGATGAGCCGCGAACCGCGCCGGGAGATCAGGAAGCCGGCGACCAGCATCAGCGCGGCCGTGGAGATGCCGTGGTTGACCATGTAGAGCGTGGCACCGGACTGGCCCTGGCTGGTCATCGCGAAGATGCCCATGATGATGAAGCCGAAGTGGGAGATCGACGCGTAGGCCACCAGGCGCTTGATGTCCCGCTGGCCGACGGCCAGCAGCGCGCCGTAGACGATGCTGATCAGGGCCAGGACGAGGATCACGGGCGTCGCCCACTTGCTTGCCTGGGGGAACAGCTGGAGGCAGAAGCGAAGCATCGCGAAGGTGCCCACCTTGTCGACGACCGCCGTGATGAGGACGGCGACCGGCGCGGTGGACTCCTGCATGGCGTTGGGCAGCCAGGTGTGCAGCGGCCACAGCGGCGCCTTCACCGCGAACGCGAAGAAGAAGCCCAGGAACAGCCAGCGTTCGGTGCTGGTCGCCATGTGCAGCGAGCCGTTCGCCCGTGCCTCGGCGATCTGCTGGAGGGAGAAGTTCCCGGCGACCACGTAGAGGCCGATCACCGCGGCCAGCATGATCAGACCGCCGACCAGGTTGTACAGCAGGAATTTCACCGCCGCGTACGACCGCTGCGTCGAGGCCGCCTCCTCGCCGTGCTCGTGGGCACGGTCCCCGAAGCCGCCGATGAGGAAGTACATCGGGATGAGCATGGCTTCGAAGAAGATGTAGAAGAGGAAGACGTCGGTGGCCTCGAAGGAGATGATCACCATCGCCTCGACGGCGAGGATCAGGGCGAAGAAGCCCTGGGTGGGGCGCCAGCGGCGGCTGCCGGTCTCCAGCGGGTCGGCGTCGTGCCAGCCCGCGAGGATGATGAACGGGATCAGCAGGGCGGTCAGCGCGAGCAGTGCCACCCCGATGCCGTCGACCCCCACCTCGTACCTCACCCCGAAGCTCTTGATCCAGGCGTGGGACTCGGTGAGCTGGTAGCGGGAGCCACCCGGGTCGAAGCGGACGAGGACGATGATCGCCAGGGCCAGCGTGGCGAGCGAGGCGACCAGCGCCAGCCACTTGGCGGCGGTGCGCCGTGCGGCCGGTACGGCGGCCGTGGCGACGGCCCCGAGGGCCGGGAGCGCCGCCGTCGCTGTCAGCAGAGGAAAGGACATTGGTATCAGACCGCCCTCATCAGCAGGGTCGCGGCGACGAGGAGTGCCGCACCGCCGAACATCGAGACCGCGTAGGAGCGGGCGAAGCCGTTCTGGAGCTTGCGCAGCCGCCCGGACAGGCCGCCGAAGCCGGCCGCCGTGCCGTTGACGACTCCGTCGACCAGGGTGTGGTCGACGTAGACCAGGGAGCGCGTCAGGTGTTCGCCACCGCGCACCAGGACCACGTGGTTGAAGTCGTCCTGGAGCAGGTCGCGGCGGGCCGCCCGGGTGAGCAGCGAGCCGCGCGGGGCGACGACCGGGACGGGCTTGCGGCCGTACTGCGCCCAGGCGATCGCCACACCGATCACGAGGCACACCATCGTGGCGCCCGTGACGACACCGGCGCTGACCGGGGAGTGGCCCTCGCTGTGCCCGGTGACCGGCTCCAGCCAGTGCAGGAAGCGGTCGCCGATGCTGAAGAAGGCACCGCCGAAGACCGAACCGACGGCCAGCACGATCATCGGGATCGTCATGATCTTCGGGGACTCGTGCGGGTGGGGCTCGGCGTGCTCGCCGTGGTGCTCGGCGGCCGGCTCGGCGCTCGACGCCTCCGGGGAGCGAGTGGGTTGGTTCCTCCAACGCTCCTCTCCGAAGAAGGTCATCAGCATCACGCGCGTCATGTAGAAGGCGGTGATGGCCGCGCCCAGCAGAGCCGCGCCGCCGAGGATCCAGCCCTCGGTGCCGCCCTTCGCGAAGGCTGCCTCGATGATCTTGTCCTTGGAGAAGAAGCCGGACAGGCCCGGGAAGCCGATGATGGCGAGGTAGCCGAGCCCGAAGGTGATGAAGGTGACCGGCATGTACTTGCGCAGGCCGCCGTACTTGCGCATGTCGACCTCGTCGTTCATGCCGTGCATGACGGAGCCTGCGCCGAGGAACAGCCCAGCCTTGAAGAAGCCGTGCGTCACCAGGTGCATGATCGCGAAGACGTAGCCGATGGGGCCGAGGCCCGCGGCCAGCACCATGTAGCCGATCTGCGACATGGTCGAACCGGCCAGGGCCTTCTTGATGTCGTCCTTCGCGCAACCGACGATCGCACCGAACAGCAGCGTGACCGCACCCACCACGGTGACGGCCAGCTGGGCGTCGGGCGCCGCGTTGAAGATGGCGGCGGAACGGACGATCAGGTAGACGCCCGCGGTCACCATGGTCGCCGCGTGGATCAGGGCCGAGACCGGGGTCGGGCCCTCCATGGCGTCCCCGAGCCAGGACTGCAGCGGCACCTGGGCGGACTTGCCGCAGGCGGCGAGGAGCAGCATCAGCGCGATCGCGGTCAGCTTGCCCTGGGAGGCGTCGCCGGCGTGGCTGAAGACCGGACCGAAGGCGAAGCTGCCGAAGGTGGTGAACATCAGCATGATCGCGATCGACAGGCCCATGTCGCCGACGCGGTTGACCAGGAAGGCCTTCTTGGCCGCCGTGGCGGCGCTGGGCTTGTGCTGCCAGAAGCCGATCAGCAGGTAGGAGGCGAGACCGACGCCCTCCCAGCCGACGTACAGCAGCAGGTAGTTGTCGGCGAGGACCAGCAGGAGCATCGCCGCGAGGAACAGGTTCAGGTAGCCGAAGAAGCGGCGGCGCCGCTCGTCGTGCTCCATGTACCCGACCGAGTACAGGTGGATCAGGGAGCCGACGCCCGTGATGAGCAGGACGAAGGTCATCGACAGCTGGTCGAGGCGGAAGGTGACGTCCGCCTGGAAGCTGCCGACCGAGATCCAGGTCCACAGATGCTGGGTCAGGGTGCGGTGGTCGGCGCTCCTGCCGAGCAGGTCGGCGAAGAGGATGACGCCGAACACGAAGGAGGCGGCCGACAGGAGCGTGCCGATCCAGTGGCCGACGCGGTCCAGGCGCCGGCCGCCGACCAGCAGGACGGCCGCTCCGAGCAGGGGCGCCGCGATGAGCAGCGCGATCAGGTTCTCCACGATTCTTCCGACCCCTTACAGCTTCATCAGGCTGGCGTCGTCGACCGAGGCCGAGTGGCGGGTCCGGAACAGCGACACGATGATCGCGAGGCCCACCACGACCTCCGCGGCGGCGACGACCATCGTGAAGAAGGCGATGATCTGGCCGTCGAGGTTGCCGTGCATCCGGGAGAAGACGACGAACGCGAGGTTGCAGGCGTTCAGCATCAGCTCGATGCACATGAAGACCACGATGGCGTTGCGCCGGATCAGTACGCCCGTCGCGCCGATCGTGAACAACAGGGCCGCGAGATACAGGTAGTTGACCGGGTTCACTTCGACGCCTCCTCGGACCGCTTGAACGCCGTCGGTTCGACCGCCCTGCGCTCCAGCCGCTCCTCCGCGCGCTGCTCCAGTGCGCGCAGGTCGTTGAGCGCCTCGGTGGACACGTCACGGATCTGGCCGCGCTCACGGAGCGTCTTGCTGACGGTCAGCTCGGACGGGGTGCCGTCGGGGAGCAGGCCCGCGATGTCCACGGCGTTGTGCCGGGCGTAGACACCGGGAGCGGGCAGCGGCGGAATGTACTTGCCCTCGCGGATGCGCTCTTCGGACAGCTCGCGCTGGGTCTTGGCGCGTTCCGTTCGCTCGCGGTGGGTGAGCACCATGGCGCCGACGGCGGCCGTGATGAGCAGGGCGCCGGTGATTTCGAAGGCGAAGACGTACTTCGTGAAGATGAGGGCGGCGAGGCCCTCGACATTGCCGTTGGCGTTGGCCTGGCCGGTGCCGGCGAATTCCTTCAGGGAGGCGTTCCCGATGCCGGCGAACAGCAGGACACCGAAGCCGACCCCGCAGAGAAGGGCCAGCCAGCGCTGGCCCTTGATGGTCTCCTTCAGCGAGTCCGCGGCCGTGACGCCGACGAGCATCACCACGAACAGGAACAGCATCATGATCGCGCCGGTGTAGACGACGATCTGCACGATTCCCAGGAAGTAGGCGCCGTTGGCGAGGTAGAACACCGCCAGGACGATCATGGTTCCGGCCAGGGAGAGCGCGCTGTGCACGGACTTCTTCATGAAGACGGTGCACAGGGCGCCGATCACCGCGGCCGTGCCCAGGACCCAGAACTGGAAGGCCTCACCGGTGGAGGTGGTGTAGGCGGCGAGCTGTGCGGTCATCGACCGATCACCTTCTCCGAGGCCGGCTCGTCCTCGCCGAGGGTGGACGCGGCCTCCTGCGGGACCTCCCCCTTGGAGAGGGCGACCTGCTGGACTGTGCCGGGCGCGGCCTGTGTCACCAGGCCCCGGTAGTAGTCCTCCTCGGTCGTCCCCGGGAAGATCGCGTGGGGCGAGTCGACCATGCCCTCTTCGAGGCCGGCGAGCAGCTGCTCCTTGGTGTAGATGAGGTTGGCGCGGCTGGAGTCGGCCAGTTCGAACTCGTTGGTCATCGTCAGCGCGCGCGTGGGGCACGCTTCGATGCACAGGCCGCACAGGATGCAGCGTGCATAGTTGATCTGGTAGACGCGGCCGTAACGCTCGCCCGGCGAGTAGCGCTCCTCGTCGGTGTTGTCGGCACCCTCCACGTAGATGGCGTCGGCGGGGCAGGCCCAGGCGCACAGCTCGCAGCCGACGCACTTCTCCAGGCCGTCCGGATGGCGGTTGAGCTGGTGCCGTCCGTGGAACCGCGGAGCCGTGGTCTTCTTCTGCTCCGGGTACTGCTCGGTCAGCCGCTTCTTGAACATGGCCTTGAAGGTCACGCCGAAGCCGGCCACGGGGTTCTGGAAACCGGGCTTGGTCTCCTTGGGCTCCTCAACCATCGGACGCCTCCTTTCCATCCGAAGATCCGTCACTGACAGTGTCCGACCCACCACTGACAATCAGCTCCCGCTCGCGGCGCGGATGGCGCCTCGGCACCGGCGGAGCCTCCTGTCCGGGCAGCGGCGGTACGGGGAATCCGCCCGCCATCGGGTCGAAGCCGGCCTGCTGCGCGGCGGGCTGCTCGCCCGTCCTCGACTTCTCGCGGAACATGTCGACGACGAAGGAGATCAGCAGCAGGGCGAGTACGCCGCCGCCGACGTAGAGGGCGATGTCGGCGAAGTCGTAGTGCTCGTTGCGCAGGGCCCGTACGGTCGCGACCAGCATCAGCCAGGTCACCGAGACCGGGATGAGGACCTTCCAGCCGAGCTTCATCAGCTGGTCGTAGCGGACCCGGGGGAGGGTGCCGCGCAGCCAGATGAAGAAGAACAGCAGCAGCTGGACCTTGATGACGAACCACAGCATCGGCCACCAGCCGTGGTTCGCGCCCTCCCAGAAGGAGCTGATCGGCCAGGGGGCGCGCCAGCCGCCGAGGAACAGCGTGGTGGAGACGGCGGAGACCGTCACCATGTTCACGTACTCGGCGAGCATGAACATCGCGAACTTGATGGACGAGTACTCGGTGTTGAAGCCGCCGACCAGGTCGCCCTCGGACTCCGGCATGTCGAAGGGGGCGCGGTTCGTCTCGCCGACCATCGTGACGATGTAGAGGATGAAGGAGACCGGCAACAGGAGGATGTACCAGCGGTCGTGCTGCTGGGCGACGATCGTGGACGTCGACATCGACCCCGAGTAGAGGAACACGGAGGCGAACGCGGCGCCCATGGCGATCTCGTAGGAGATCATCTGCGCGCAGGAACGCAGGCCGCCCAGGAGCGGGTAGGTGGATCCGGAACTCCAACCCGCCAGGACGATGCCGTAGATGCCGACGGAGGCGACCGCGAGGATGTAGAGCATCGCGATCGGCAGGTCGGTCAGCTGCATCGTGGTGCGGTGGCCGAAGATCGAGATCTCGTTGTCGGCCGGCCCGAAGGGGATCACCGCGATCGCCATGAAGGCCGGGATGGCCGCGACGATCGGCGCGAGGACGTAGACGACCTTGTCCGCGCGCTTGACGATGAGGTCTTCCTTGAGCATCAGTTTCACGCCGTCGGCGAGCGACTGGAGCATGCCCCAGGGGCCGTGCCGGTTGGGTCCGATGCGCAGCTGCATCCAGGCGACGACCTTGCGCTCCCAGACGATGGAGAAGAGCACGGTCACCATCAGGAAGGCGAAGCAGAAGACGGCCTTGACGACGACCAGCCACCAGGGGTCGCGGCCGAACATCGAGAGGTCTTCTGCGGCGAGGTACGGGCTCATGCCTCCACCTCCTTGGGGGCCCCTTCGGCGGGTGCCGCCGGGCCGATGCGGACGAGGGAGCCGGGCTGTGCCCCGGTGTCGGAGGCGACTCCGGCGCCGGCGGAGTTCAGCGGGAGCCAGACCACCCGGTCGGGCATCTCGGTGATCTGGAGCGGGAGTTCCGTCGTCCCCGCGGTGCCGGTGACGGCGAGGAGGTCGCCTTCCGCGACGCCGGCCTCGGCGGCCGTGGCCGCCGACACGCGCGCGCGTGCGGCGTGCCGGGTCCCGGAGAGCGCTTCATCGCCCTCCTGGAGGAGGCCTTGGTCGAGGAGCAGCCGGTGCCCGGCGAGCACGGCCTCGCCGGCGGCCGGACGGGGCAGTGTGCCCGCGGTCTCCATGGGCTCGGCGGCGTGCAGGCCGTCCCAGGGGCCGAGCCGGTCGATCTCCGCGCGCGTGGTGCGCACGTCGGGCAGGCCCAGGTGGACGTCCATGGCGTCGGCGAGCATCTGCAGGACGCGCCCGTCGGTCGGCGCGAGGCGCCGGGTCATCTGGTCGGGCTTGAGCGCCGCCTCGAAGAAGCGCACCCTGCCCTCCCAGTTGAGGAAGGTGCCCGCCTTCTCGGCGACGGCGGCGACCGGCAGGACGACGTCGGCGCGCTCGGTGACCTCGCTGGGCCGCAGCTCCAGGGACACCAGGAAGCCGACGCTGTCCAGCGCGTTGCGCGCGCGTGCCGGGTCGGGCAGGTCGGCGACCTCCACACCGGCGACCACGAGCGCCGACAGTTCGCCGCCCGCGGCCGCCTCGACGATCTGGTGGGTGTCGCGGCCGTAGCGCAGCGGGAGTTCGGCGAGGCCCCAGGCGGCGGCGACCTCCTCACGCGCGCGCGGGTCGGTCGCGGGGCGGCCGCCCGGCAGCAGCGACGGCAGCGCGCCGGCCTCGACGGCGCCGCGCTCACCGGCCCGGCGCGGGATCCACACCAGCTGGGCGCCGGTCGCGGTGGCGGCCCGCACGGCGGCCGTGAGGCCGCCCGCGACCGAGGCGAGCCGCTCTCCCACGACGATGACCGCGCCCTCGGCCCGCAGCGCCTCGGCGGCGCGCGTACCGGGCTCCTCCAGGCCGACACCGCTCGCGAGGGCGTCCAGCCACTCGGTCTCGGTGCCGGGAGCGGCCGGCAGCAGGGTGCCGCCCGCCTTCTCCAGGCCCCGGGTCGCGTGGGTGGCGAGCGCGAACACCCGCTGCTTGCGCTTGCGCCAGGCCTTGCGCAGCCGCAGGAAGACGCCGGGTGCCTCCTCCTCCGACTCGAAGCCGACGAGCAGGACGGCGGGTGCCTTCTCCAGGGAGGTGTACGTGACGCCCGTACCGTCGAGGTCGCGGCCGTGGCCTGCCACACGGGAGGCGAGGAAGTCGGACTCCTCGCCGCTGTGCACGCGCGCGCGGAAGTCGATGTCGTTGGTGTCGAGCGCCACGCGCGCGAACTTGCTGTACGCGTAGGCGTCCTCGACGGTCAGCCGGCCGCCGATGAGGACGCCGGCCCGGGAGCGGGCGGCGGTCAGGCCCTGCGCGGCCGCCTCGAGCGCCTCCGGCCAGGAGGCGGGTTCCAGGACTCCGTCGGCGTTGCGGACGAGCGGGGTGTCGAGGCGGTCCTTCAGCTGCGCGTACCGGAACGCGAAGCGTCCCTTGTCGCAGATCCACTCCTCGTTGACCTCGGGGTCGTTGGCGGCGAGCCGCCGCATGACCTTGCCGCGCCGGTGGTCGGTGCGCGTGGCGCAGCCGCCGGAGCAGTGCTCGCACACCGACGGCGAGGAGATCAGGTCGAACGGGCGGGAGCGGAAGCGATAGGCCGCCGAGGTGAGCGCCCCGACCGGGCAGATCTGGATCGTGTTGCCGGAGAAGTACGACTCGAACGGGTCGCCCTCGCCCGTGCCGACCTGCTGGAGCGCGCCCCGCTCAACCAGCTCGATCATCGGGTCGCCGGCGACCTGGTTGGAGAAGCGGGTGCAGCGTGCGCACAGCACGCAGCGCTCGCGGTCGAGCAGCACCTGGGTGGAGATCGGTACGGGCTTCTCGTAGGTGCGCTTCTTGCCGTCGAAGCGGGACTCGGCGTTGCCGTGCGACATGGCCTGGTTCTGCAGCGGGCACTCGCCGCCCTTGTCGCAGACCGGGCAGTCCAGCGGGTGGTTGATGAGCAGCAGCTCCATCACGCCGCGCTGGGCCTTCTCGGCGGCCTGGGAGGTCAGCTGCGTCTTCACCACCATGCCGTCGGTGCAGGTGATGGTGCAGGACGCCATCGGCTTGCGCTGGCCCTCGACCTCGACGATGCACTGCCGGCAGGCGCCAGCCGGGTCCAGGAGGGGGTGGTCGCAGAACCGCGGGATCTCGATGCCGAGCTGCTCGGCGGCCCGGATGACCAGGGTGCCCTTGGGCACGCTGATCTCGATGCCGTCGATCGTCAGCGTGACGAGGTCTTCCGGCGGGACCGCCGCCTCTCCCCCTCCTGTGGGGGCGCTGGTGGTCACGGTCATGCGTTCACCTCCGGGCGGTCCGCCCAGGCCGTCGACTTGGCCGGGTCGAAGGGGCAGCCCCGGCCCGTGATGTGCTGCTCGTACTCCTCGCGGAAGTACTGCAGCGAGGAGAAGATCGGGGATGCGGCGCCGTCGCCGAGGGCGCAGAAGGACTTGCCGTTGATGTTGTCGGCGATGTCCGCGAGCTTGTCGAGGTCGGACATGGCGCCCTTGCCGGCCTCGATGTCCCGCAGCAACTGCACCAGCCAGTAGGTGCCTTCGCGGCAGGGAGTGCACTTGCCGCAGGACTCGTGGGCGTAGAACTCGGTCCAGCGGGTCACCGCCCGCACCACACAGGTCGTCTCGTCGAAGCACTGCAGGGCCTTGGTGCCGAGCATGGAACCCGCGGCGCCCACGCCTTCGTAGTCGAGGGGGACGTCGAGGTGCTCGTCGGTGAACATCGGCGTCGAGGAGCCGCCCGGCGTCCAGAACTTCAGCCGGTGGCCGGAGCGCATCCCGCCGCTCATGTCGAGAAGCTGACGCAGGGTGATGCCGAGCGGGGCCTCGTACTGGCCGGGGCTCGCGACGTGGCCGCTGAGCGAGTAGAGCGTGAAGCCCGGGGACTTCTCGCTGCCCATCGACCTGAACCAGTCTTTCCCGTTTTTCAGGATCGCGGGAACCGACGCGATCGACTCGACGTTGTTCACAACAGTCGGACAGGCGTAGAGGCCTTCCACCGCAGGGAAGGGGGGACGCAGCCGCGGTTGACCACGGCGGCCTTCGAGCGAGTCGAGCAGTGCGGTCTCCTCACCGCAGATGTAGGCGCCTGCGCCCGCATGCACGGTGAGTTCCAGGTCGAGCCCGCTGCCCAGGATGTTCTCGCCGAGGTAGCCCGCCGCGTGGGCCTCGCGCACGGCCTCGTGCAACCGCCGCAGAACGGGGACGACTTCGCCACGCAGATAGATGAAGGCATGCGACGACCTGATGGCATAGCACGCGATCACAATGCCCTCGATGAGGCTGTGCGGGTTCGCGAAGAGGAGCGGGATGTCCTTGCACGTCCCGGGCTCCGACTCGTCGGCGTTGACAACTAGATAGTGCGGTTTTCCATCTCCCTGCGGAATGAACTGCCACTTCATCCCGGTCGGGAATCCCGCGCCGCCGCGCCCGCGCAGTCCGGAGTCCTTGACGTACGCGATCAGGTCGTCCGGTGACATGGCGAGCGCCTTGCGGAGCCCCTCGTACCCCTCGTGCCTTCGGTAGACGTCGAGGGTCCAGGACCGGTCCTCGTCCCAGAAGGCCGACAGCACGGGTGCGAGCAGCTTCTCGGGGCTCGAGTCCTTGAGTTCGGGTGCCACGGTCATCACTCCCCCTCCTCGGCGGTAGGCCCTGCCGGGTGGGCCGGGTCGGAGGCCGATGTCTGATGCGGCGCGTCATGAGAACTGAGGTGCTCGGCCGGCGACGGCTCGTGCATCCGGTCCTGCGGTTCGTCATGCGGACCGCCGTCGCGCGGATGGACCACGCGCGCGGGTGCGGCCTCTCCCCTTGCCAGGCGAAGGCCCACCAGCGACGCGGGTCCCGCACTGCCGCCCTCCTCGACGGCCCCGGGCCGCTCGTCGGGGAAGCCGGCCAGAATCCGCGCGGTCTCCTTGAAGGTGCACATCCGCGCCCCGCGCGTGGGCTCCACGGGCCGTCCCGCCCGGAGGTCGTCCACCAGACGCTTGGCGCTGCCCGGCGTCTGGTTGTCGAAGAACTCCCAGTTGACCATCACGACCGGCGCGAAGTCGCAGGCCGCGTTGCACTCGATGTGCTCCAGGGTGACCTTGCCGTCGTCGGTGGTCTCGCCGTTGCCGACGCCCAGGTGCTCCTGGAGGGTCTCGAAGATGGCGTCGCCGCCCATCACCGCGCACAGCGTGTTGGTGCACACGCCCACCTGGTAGTCACCGGACGGCCTGCGCCGGTACATGGTGTAGAAGGTGGCGACCGCGGTGACCTCGGCCGTGGTCAGGCCTAGCACGTCTGCGCAGAACCGCATTCCGGTGCGCGTGACGTGGCCCTCCTCCGCCTGCACGAGGTGGAGGAGCGGCAGCAGGGCGGACCGGGAGTCCGGGTAGCGCGCGATCACCTCGCGCGCGTCCGCCTCCAGCCGGGCCCGCACGTCGTCCGGGTACGCGGGCGCGGGCAGTTCGGGCATGCCCAGGCTGACGCCCCGCTCCGAAGAAGAGGTGGTCACCGGTCGACGCCTCCCATCACGGGGTCGATGGACGCGACGGCGACGATCACGTCGGCGACCTGGCCGCCTTCGCACATCGCCGCCATGGCCTGCAGGTTGGTGAAGGACGGGTCGCGGAAGTGGACCCGGTAGGGGCGGGTGCCGCCGTCGGAGACGGCGTGCACCCCGAGTTCGCCCTTGGGCGACTCGACGGCCGCGTACGCCTGTCCCGGCGGGACGCGGAAGCCCTCGGTGACCAGCTTGAAGTGGTGGATCAGGGCCTCCATGGAGGTGCCCATGATCTTCTTGATGTGGTCGAGGGAGTTGCCGAGCCCGTCCGGTCCCAGGGCGAGCTGGGCGGGCCAGGCGATCTTCTTGTCGGCGACCATGACCGGTCCGGGCTGGAGCCGGTCCAGGCACTGCTCGACGATCCTGAGCGACTGGCGCATCTCCTCCAGGCGGACGAGGAAGCGGCCGTAGGCGTCACAGCTGTCGGCGGTGGGGACGTCGAAGTCGTACGTCTCGTAGTCGCAGTACGGCTGTGTCTTGCGCAGGTCGTGCGGCAGGCCGGTGGAGCGCAGGATCGGGCCGGTCGCGCCGAGGGCCATGCAGCCGGCCAGGTCGAGGTAGCCGATGTCCTGCATGCGGGCCTTGAAGATGGGGTTCCCGGTGGCGAGCTTGTCGTACTCCGGGAGGTTCTTCTTCATCTTCTTCACGAACTCGCGGATCTGGTCCACCGCGCCGGGCGGCAGGTCCTGGGCGAGTCCGCCGGGGCGGATGTACGCGTGGTTCATCCGCAGGCCCGTGATGAGCTCGTAGATGTCGAGAATCATTTCACGATCACGGAATCCGTAGATCATGATCGTGGTGGCGCCCAGCTCCATGCCGCCGGTGGCGATGCACACCAGGTGGGAGGACATCCGGTTCAGCTCCATCAGGAGTACCCGGATGATCTTGGCGCGCTCGGTGAGCTGGTCCTCGATGCCGAGGAGCTTCTCGACGGCGAGGCAGTAGGCGGTCTCGTTGAAGAAGGACGTCAGGTAGTCCATGCGCGTGACGAAGGTGGTGCCCTGCGTCCACGTGCGGAACTCGAGGTTCTTCTCGATGCCGGTGTGCAGGTAGCCGATGCCGCAGCGGGCCTCGGTGACCGTCTCGCCCTCGATCTCCAGGATCAGGCGGAGCACTCCGTGGGTGGAGGGGTGCTGGGGACCCATGTTGACGACGATGCGCTCGTCGTCGGCACGGGCCGCGGACTGGACGACCTCGTCCCAGTCGCCGCCGGTGACCGTGTAGACGGTCCCCTCGGTGGTCTCGCGTGCCGATGCGGACGGCGCGGATGCTGGCTGCGTGCTCACGAGTACGACCTCCGCTGGTCCGGAGCCGGGATCTGGGCGCCCTTGTACTCGACGGGGATGCCGCCGAGGGGGTAGTCCTTGCGCTGCGGGTGGCCCTGCCAGTCGTCCGGCATCATGATCCGCGTCAGGGCCGGGTGACCGTCGAAGACGATTCCGAAGAAGTCGTAGGTCTCGCGCTCGTGCCAGTCGTTGGTCGGGTAGACGGAGACCAGGGACGGGATGCGCGGGTCGCTGTCGGGGGCGCTGACTTCGAGGCGGATCAGCCTGTTGTGGGTGATCGAGCGCAGGTGGTAGACGGCGTGCAGCTCGCGGCCCTTGTCGTGCAGGTAGTGGACGCCGCTGACGCCGGTACACAGCTCGAAGCGCAGGGCGGGGTCGTCACGCAGGGTGCGGGCGACGCGGAGCAGGTGCTCGCGTTCGATGTGGAAGGTGAGCTCGTCGCGGTCGACCACCGTCTTCTCGATGACGTTCTCGGGGAGCAGCCCCTGCTCGTCCAGGGCGCCCTCCAGTTCGTCGGCGACCTCGTCGAACCAGCCGCCGTAGGGGCGGGTCGCCGGTCCCGGGAGCCGGACCGAGCGGACCAGGCCGCCGTACCCGGAGGTGTCGCCGCCGTTGTTGGCGCCGAACATGCCGCGCTGGACGCGGATCTCCTCGCCGCCCTGGCCGCGCTGGCCGGGGAGGTTGGAGGCGGAGAGGTCCTTCTCGGGGTTCACCCCGTTCGCGGACCCGTTGACGCCGTGGGTGCCGTTCGCGTCGCTCACCGCAGCAGCCCCTTCATCTCGATGGTGGGCAGGGCCTTGAGCGCCGCCTCCTCCGCCTCGCGGGCCGCTTCCTCCGCGTTCACGCCGAGCTTGGTGGACTGGATCTTCTGGTGGAGCTTGAGGATCGCGTCCATCAGCATCTCGGGGCGGGGCGGGCAGCCCGGGAGGTAGATGTCGACCGGGACGATGTGGTCGACGCCCTGGACGATCGCGTAGTTGTTGAACATGCCGCCCGAGGAGGCGCAGACGCCCATGGAGATCACCCACTTGGGGTTGGGCATCTGGTCGTAGACCTGCCTGAGGACCGGCGCCATCTTCTGGCTGACCCGGCCGGCGACGATCATCAGGTCCGCCTGGCGCGGCGAGCCCCGGAAGACCTCCATGCCGAAGCGGGCCAGGTCGTATCGGCCGGCGCCGGTGGTCATCATCTCGATGGCGCAGCAGGCGAGGCCGAAGGTGGCCGGGAAGACGGACGCCTTGCGCACCCAGCCCGCGGCCTGCTCGACGGTCGTCAGCAGGAAGCCGCTCGGCAGCTTTTCTTCGAGTCC
This sequence comes from Streptomyces sp. NPDC037126, assembly GCF_055605965.1. Lineage (NCBI taxonomy): Bacteria > Bacillati > Actinomycetota > Actinomycetes > Kitasatosporales > Streptomycetaceae > Streptomyces > Streptomyces sp. NPDC037126. Next base: position 46,629 of record NZ_JBVJTD010000019.1, on the reverse strand, counting down.
CATGTCGTTAAAGGCCCCTCAGTCCCATTCCAGGCCGCCGCGCCGCCATACGTACGCGTACGCGACGAAGACGGTGAGCACGAAGAGCAGCATCTCCACGAGCCCGAAGATCCCCAGGGCGTCGAAGGTGACGGCCCAGGGGTAGAGGAAGACGATCTCGATGTCGAAGACGATGAAGAGCATCGCCGTCAGGTAGTACTTGATGGGGAAGCGCCCGCCGCCGGCCGGCGTGGGGGTCGGCTCGATACCGCACTCGTAGGCCTCGAGCTTGGCGCGGTTGTACCGCTTCGGACCGATCAGCGTGGCCATGACCACGGAGAAGATCGCAAAGCCTGCCCCGAGGGCTCCCAGTACGAGGATGGGCGCATACGCGTTCACCGCTCCTCGCTCCTCTCAGTCGGCGCTGACTGCTGGCGGTTGCACTGGGCTCACACCCTCCTCACCGGTCCCACCAGCCCCGCTCGTCCCGGGCGAAGATCGAGAACATGTGAAGCAGGTCACAAGCCCAACTGCCTCGCATCTTATGCCCGCCGCTCTGTGATCTGCGACACGGGGTATTCCACAAGCTTTGTGATCTCCACCACCTGACGAAGGATCATGAAGTCGGATGATGAGTGATCTTCATACGCGAAGCGTTCAGTTGATCACCAGAAGTGACATTTTTGCCAGTCGTCGCAGGCCGGAGGGGTCGTCTCAATATCAAGAGACTTCCGTTGCATGCAAATTGGCATTGGACGCGGGGGCCTGATAGTGGCCCGCGTTCACACATCAGAGGGAGGTCCGGGGCGCGGTGTGGACGGGGGTGAAGGTGCGTGCACGCGTTCACGAGCTCCACACGCGCGGGACGCCGTCATTCCGGTGGCCGTTCCGTGACCTCCGCCACATCGATGAGAAGCTCCTGAGAACGGGGCTTGGCCAATGAACCCAACCAGTGGTAGGTCGCGGGCAATTCGGACGTAATGATCAAAGACCGTGATCAAGGGCTTGATCACGGGCGCCCGCAATGTCCGTTACGGCGTCAATAAAGAGTGACGCACCCACGATTTCGGGTCTCGATTGAGCAACTGTGGCGCAGCACACGTTTCTTGAAGATATGAAGGAGCCCCTGGTACCGGTTGTTCCCATGTCCCACACCGCTCACATACGCAGCCACCGGAAGCCCTGCCGCAGCGCGTCGTCCCTCGCGATGCGGGCGGGAGTTGCCGGTGGCGTCCTCAGCACCCTGGCAGTTGCCGGGGCGTCGGGTTCGGCGAACGCCGCCGAACCGGTGACGCAGACCCTCGAACTGCCCACCCTGACGGCCGACCTGGCCGCTCAGGCGGCCCAGTCCGCGGACGCCACCCAGCAGGCCGCCGCGAACTACCAGCTGCAGGCCGAGCGTGACGCGGCAGCCGCGAACGCCGCGAAGCAGGCCAAGTCGGACCTCGCCGACGCCAAGCAGAAGGCCGCGGAGGCCAAGAAGAAGGCCGAGGAGGCCGCTCGCAAGGAGGCCGCCGCGCGCGCCTCCCGCAGTGCGGAGCGGACGACGCTCTCCACCACGGCGAGCACCAGCACCACCTCCACGAGCACGTCGACAGCCACCGGTTCGGCCGCGGCCATCGTCAGCTTCGTCAAGGCGCAGATCGGCAAGGCGTACGTCTCCGGTGCCACCGGTCCGTCCGCCTACGACTGCTCCGGCCTGGTGCAGACGGCCTTCAAGCAGGTCGGCATCAGCCTGCCGCGTGTCTCCCAGGACCAGTCGACCGCCGGCACCCAGGTCTCGCTGAGCAACCTGCAGCCGGGCGACATCCTGTACTGGGGCAGCGCGGGCAGCGCGTACCACGTGGCGGTGTACGTGGGCGACGGTATGTTCGTCGGGGCGCAGAACCCCTCCAGCGGCGTCGGCGAGCACCCTCTGTCGTACGACCCGCCGACCGGGGCCGTGCGGGTGCTCTGAGCGCACCCCGCCTCCTACGCGCGTAGGGCCGCAGCCGCTCGGGGGCAGCGGCCCTTGCGTCGTTCCCGACGGGGCTTCACCGCCCGGCCGTCCGCCGTCTCCTCCGGGCCGCCCAGCGGCTCCCCTGCGCGCCGCACGACTCCCCCTCGGCGCGCACCGCTGCTTCCCCGTGCGCCACGCAACTCCCCCTGGGCGCGCCCCGCTGCTCCCCGGACGCCGCACGGCGCTCCCCGGGTGCGCGAGGCCGCCTCCCGGGCGCGTCCCGCGTCCCTCCTGGAATCCTCGTGGGCGGGCCGCCGGACGGCGGCCGTCAACGGACGAAGGAGACAGCGCGATGCCACGCGTGTTCGTGCAGGGAAGCCCCGTCGAGCAGTTCCCCCGCCACGCCCCCGAGGCCGGGCGCGGAGCGGTGCGCCGGATCACGGAGGTCGGCGAGGAGGTGCTGCACAGGCCGTGCCGGGACGTCACGGAGTTCGGGCCCGACCTCGCCGCCCTGGTGGACGACATGTTCCTCACCATGTACGTCGCCGACGGGGCGGGACTCGCGGCGAACCAGGTCGGGGCCGATCTACGCCTTTTCGTGTACGACTGCCTCGATGACGATGGAAACCGGCATGTCGGACACATCGTCAATCCCGTGCTGGAGACGCCCCTGAGCGGCCGACGGCTGCTGGGCGAGGGCGAGGGGTGCCTGTCGGTGCCGGGCGCCGTGATGACCCTTCCCAGGCCGGACCGGGCCGTCGTACGGGGGCAGGACAGGGACGGCGACGCCCTTGCCGTCGAGGGCACTGGGTACTTCGCGCGGTGCCTCGCCCATGAGACCGACCACACCGACGGGTACATCTACCTGGATCGGCTCTCCAAGCGGGAGAAAAAGGACGCGCTGCTGCAGATGGCGGCCCGGCGGGACGAGGTGTACGCCCGCCGGGCCGCCAAGGCCGCCTCGCTCAGCGCCCAGGGCCTGTCGTTCGGATCATGCCGCGCGGCGCGGGGTGTGGCACGCGCATCACACCCCGCCCGGGTCGTCTGACGACGCACCGTGGGCCAAGCCGACCTGATCCGAACGACAGGCCCTGGTCACGCCTTCGGGGCCACCTTGCTCAGGCCGTTGATGATGCGGTCCATCGCGTCGCCGCCCGTCGGGTCGGTGAGGTTGGCCAGCAGCTTCAGGGTGAACTTCATCAGCATCGGGTGGGTCAGGCCGCGCTGGGCGGCGATCTGCATGACCTTCGGGTTGCCGATGAGCTTCACGAAGGCGCGGCCGAGCGAGTAGTAGCCGCCGTAGGTGTCCTTGAGGACGCGCGGGTAGCGCTGCAGGGCGATCTCGCGCTGGGCGGGCGTGGCCCGCGCGTGGGCCTGGACGACGACGTCGGCGGCGAGCTGGCCGGACTCCATGGCGTAGGCGATGCCCTCGCCGTTGAAGGGATTCACCAGGCCGCCCGCGTCGCCGACGAGCAGCAGGCCCTTCGTGTAGTGGGGCTGGCGGTTGAAGGCCATGGGGAGGGCGGCGCCGCGGATCGGGCCGGTCATGTTCTCGGGGGTGTAGCCCCAGTCCTCCGGCATCGAGGCGCACCAGGCCTTGAGGATCTCGCGCCAGTCCAGCTCCTTGAAGGAGGCGGAGGTGTTGAGGACGCCGAGGCCGACGTTGGAGGTGCCGTCGCCCATGCCGAAGATCCAGCCGTAGCCGGGCAGCAGGCGGTCCTGGGAGCCGCGCCGGTCCCACAGCTCCAGCCAGGACTCCAGGTAGTCGTCCTCGTGGCGGGGGCTCTCGAAGTACGTCCGGACCGCGACGCCCATCGGGCGGTCCTCGCGGCGGTGCAGGCCCATCGCGAGGGAGAGCCGGGTGGAGTTGCCGTCGGCGGCGACGACGAGCGGCGCGTGGAAGGTGACCTCGCGCTTCTCCTCGCCGAGCTTGGCGGTGACGCCGGTGATGCGGCCGGTGCGGGCGTCGATGACGGGGCCGCTCACGTTGCAGCGCTCGTGGAGGCGGGCGCCCGCCTTCTGGGCGTTGCGGGCGAGCTGCTCGTCGAAGTCGTCGCGCTTGCGGACGAGTCCGTAGTTCGGGAAGGAGGCCAGATCCGGCCAGTCCAGCTGGAGGCGGGAGCCGCCGCCGATGATGCGCAGGCCCTTGTTGCGCAGCCAGCCGGCCTCCTCGGAGATGTCGATGCCCATGGCCACGAGCTGCTTGACCGCGCGCGGGGTGAGGCCGTCGCCGCACACCTTCTCGCGCGGGAACTCGGTCTTCTCCAGGAGCAGGACGTCGAGACCGGCCTTGGCGAGGTGGTACGCGGTCGTGGAGCCGGCTGGCCCCGCGCCGACGACGATCACATCGGCGGTGTGGCCGGAGAGGGGCTCGGTCACGGCGGGATCTCCCCAAGGTTCGAAATCTGCGTGCCGACCGGCACTGGACATGGGCAGTCTATTCAGCAGAATTGATCACCCGGCTGAAGGGCTGCCCTGTGAACCGACCTCTCCCCGCGGTACGGCTGCGCGTTCCCACCCATGAGGACGCGGTGGCCTGGCACCGGGTCTTCGACGACCGCGAGGTCATGGAGTTCTACGGCGGCGGACCGGCCTCCCTGTCGGTCTACGAGGAACTCACCGCGCGCCAGCGGCGGCACGACGCGGAACTCGGCTTCTGCCTGTGGACCTTGCTGGACGAGTCCGGGGAGGTCATCGGCTTCACCGGCGCCCAGCCCTGGCGGCCCAAGTGGGGTCCGGTCGGCGAGGTGGAGATCGGCTGGCGGCTCGGCCGGGCGTACTGGGGCAGGGGTTATGTCACGGCGGCGGCGCGCGAGACCCTGGAACGGGTGCGGGCGGCGGGCCTGTCGGGGGTGGTGGCCATGGTGCGGCCGGGCAACGAGCGGTCGATCGCGGTGACCCGGCGGCTCGGCATGGAGCCGGCGGAGACCTACCCGCACCCCACCCTGGACGAGTCTGCACTCTGCTTCCGACTCGCCCTCAATCACGCAAAGTAGTCAACTGTCACAGAAAGACACCGGCGCCTTCCGGGCGGCGGGCACGGGAGTTACCCTGCCAGTACCGCTGGGGGTGACATCTGTGCGCATAACACCCAAAACACCTGAAGTACGCGTTCCACGTCTGGTCGGTCTGATGGCCGTGGACGCGCGCGAAACGGCCCGGGCGCGGGGCCTGTTCCTCAACGCGCCGGACCGCCCCGACTTCCTGCGCACCGTCGTGGACTACGTCGTACGCCAGTATCCGCAGCCCGGCGCCGAGGTGCCGCCGGACTCGATGGTGTACGTGTGGTTCGACTTCGGTGAGGGCGAGGGCGGCGGGGGCGTACGTGAGCCACGCATCCCGCGGCCGCCCACGGGCGGGATGCAGCGCGAACTGGGCGAGCCCGGGGACGCCTTCGAGATGATCGACCGGTGAGCCGCCGGCGGGTGCTCAGCTCTCCTTGAATCCCCGGTGCAGCGCGACCACGCCGCCGGTGAGGTTGCGCCACGCCACCCTGGACCAGCCGGCCTTCCGCAGCCGCTCGGCGAGGGCGGGCTGGTCGGGCCAGGCGCGGATGGACTCGGCGAGGTAGACGTACGCGTCCGGGTTGGAGGACACCGCGCGCGCGACGGGCGGCAGGGCGCGCATCAGGTACTCGGTGTAGACGGTCCGGAAGGGCGCCCAGGTCGGGTGCGAGAACTCGCAGATCACCACGCGGCCACCGGGGCGGGTGACCCGGTGCATCTCCCGCAGGGCCGTGTCGAAGTCCTGCACGTTGCGCAGACCGAAGGAGATCGTCACGGCGTCGAAGGTGTCGTCCTTGAACGGCAGCCTCGTCGCGTCGCCGGCCGTGAACGGCAGCCAGCCGTGGTTCCTCTTGCCCACCTGGAGCATCCCCAGGGAGAAGTCGCAGGGGACGACGTAGGCGCCCGTCCGCGCGAAGGGCAGCGAGGAAGTGGCGGTGCCGGCCGCGAGGTCGAGGACCTTCTGGGCGGGCCGTGCGTCGACCGCCTGCGCCACCTCCTTGCGCCAGCGCCGGTCCTGTCCGAGGGACAGCACGTCGTTGGTCAGGTCGTACCGTTCCGCCACGTTGTCGAACATCGAGGCGACTTCGTGCGGCTGCTTGTCCAAGGATGCGCGGGTCACCCGCTCATTGTTGCAGCCCGCCCTCACGGCGGGAGCCGGGGCTTCACGCGTGCCGCGACGTCCTCCACCCGACCGCACGCGAGCAGGAGCGCGAGGGCGGGAATGCCACGGGGCCGCCGGAGCGCCGCGACCCTGGCTGCCGCACGTTCGACGCGGGTGGGGGCGCGCCCGCGGCCGTGGAGGGGGGGACGTCGGAGCGGCCATGACCACCGCCGCACTCCGGTCGGTCGGCGCCCGCGGGGGCGGAGACGGATTCGGACGGGAACGGGGACGGGGCGCCGATGTTTGCGGTGGCGACCACGCCCGACGGTGCGCATTCCGATGGCGGGAGAAGCGCGGCGCGGCCCACGGTTCCGCGAGAGATTCCCGGGAGGCAAACCCTGTGTCCCTTTTTGCGGCAGGCGTCACGAGAACGGGTGCATACACGATGAAGGATTCCTGGAGACCGACAGCAGGATTTGCTTTCGCATTTGCGTTGGCATCCGGCTGTTCCGTAGAAACCGGGTCCAAGGCACACAGCCCCGCGTACGCCCCCTATGTCAGCGCGACCGACGCCTCGGCCACCGACTCCGCCGGGGCCCCGGCGGCGTACAACCTCGCCTTCGTCATCCTCGCCTTCGTCATCGCCGGCGGCAGCGGCTGCACGCCCAAGTGGGACGGCTCCGAGGCGATCGGCGACTCCGCGGTGAAGTCCCGTGTCACGAAGCTGAAGAAGGACGGCGCCGACGTCCGCGTCTCCTTCGGCGGGGCCTCCGGCAAGGAGATGGCCGCCGTCTGCCACAGTGCCCCCGCGCTGGCCGCCGCGTACGCGCGGGCGCTGGACGCGGTCGGCGCCACCGAGGCCGACTTCGACATCGAGGGCGACGGACTGGCCGATTCCGCCTCGGTGGCCCTGCGTTCACGCGCGATTGCCCGGCTGCAGAAGGAACCACCCGGCCTGGACGTCTCCTTCACCCTGCCGGTGATGCCCTCGGGCCTCGACCCGGACGGCCTCGCGCTGCTGGAGTCCGCGAACCGGTACGACGTCCAGGTCTCCACCGTCAACCTGATGACCATGAACTACGGCGAGTCGTACTCCGGTGACATGGCGGGCTACGCCCTCGCCTCCGCGAAGGCCGCCCACGCCCAGCTGAGGAAGCACGGGGAGACCTTCACGCTCGCCGACGCCGCGCGGGTACGGAAGTTCGCCGAGGACAAGGAGATCGCCTGGGTGTCGATGTGGTCCGCGTTCCGCGACCGGGCCTGCGCGGCCGGGAAGTCCGGGCGGGACGACGCGGCGACCGACTGCAGTGGCGTGAGCGAGCGTTCGGGCGCCTTCGCGCGGGCGTTCGCGGGCTGACCCGGCCCGCCCCGGCAGGAGGGCAGGGGGCGGGAGCCGTGGTCAGCGGCCGCGGTACACCAGGCGTCCGCCGATCACGGTCGCCACACAGGTCCCGGCGCCACGCCGGACCAGCTCGGCGCGGTCCCCGACGTCGAACACCGCGAACCGGGCGGGACCGCCCGGCACCAGCGCCGGCAGCAGGATCAGCGGGGTCGGGGACAGCGCCGCCGGGCCCGGCAGCCGGTCCGGCCGCCGCCCCACCGCGAGTCCGGCCCTGCGCACCGCGTCGACCGCGGCCCGCGACCGCAGCTCGCCGGCCACCGCCACCGTGCCGTGCGCCAGCATCCGCTGCACCCCGCGCCGCGCGCTGGCGCCGAGGCGGGCGGGGTCGGCGCGGAAGATCTCCTGCGCCCGCCGCCCGCCGATGGGCTTGGTGCCGAGGGCGTCGGCCTCGCGCGGGTCGGGGTGGTACGTGGCCTCAAGCAGCTCCGGGCCGTACGGGTTCAGCAGCCCCGGAGTCAGGATGCCGGGCCAGCGCCGCAGCTTCGCCCGGGGCTCGGCGTCGGCCAGTTCCTCGTACCGGCCGACGGCGGCGACGGACGCCCCGTCCACCAGTACCGCCGTCTCCGGCGACTGCTCGGCGACGTGAAGTGTCAGCACGGGACCCCTGGTCGGCTCTGGGTGGGACAGGGGCGGCTCCGGTCGGACCGCCCCGCTGATCGGCCCGGACTAGCTGGAAGCGAGCAGCTTCAGCTCGGGATGGGCCGTCCCGCCCGCGATCGCCGTGGACGAGATGTGCGACATCACGCGCTCGTCGACGGGGTCGTTCGCCGGGTCGTCGTGGACGACGAGGTGCTCGTACGTCGTGGCGCGCTGCGCCGGGACGCGGCCCGCCTTGCGGATCAGGTCGATGATCTCCATGCGGTTCGAGCGGTGCTTGGCACCGGCCGAGGAGACCACGTTCTCCTCCAGCATGATCGAGCCGAGGTCGTCCGCGCCGTAGTGCAGCGACAGCTGGCCGACCTCCTTGCCCGTGGTGAGCCAGGAGCCCTGGATGTGCTGGACGTTGTCGAGGAAGAGGCGGGCGATCGCGATCATCCGCAGGTACTCGAACAGGGTCGCCTGGGTACGGCCCTTCAGGTGGTTGTTCTCGGGCTGGTAGGTGTACGGGATGAAGGCGCGGAAGCCGCCCGTGCGGTCCTGCACGTCCCGGATCATCCGGAGGTGCTCGATGCGCTCGGCGTTGGTCTCGCCCGTGCCCATCAGCATGGTGGAGGTGGACTCCACGCCCAGCCCGTGCGCGGTCTCCATGATCTCCAGCCAGCGCTCGCCGCTCTCCTTCAGCGGGGCGATGGCCTTGCGGGGCCGCTCGGGCAGGAGTTCGGCGCCGGCGCCCGCGAAGGAGTCAAGGCCCGCCTCGTGGATCCGGGTGATGGCCTCCTCGACCGACACGCCGGAGATGCGGGCCATGTGCTCGATCTCGGACGCGCCCAGCGAGTGGATCACCAGCTGCGGGAAGGCGTCCTTGATGGCCTTGAAGTGCTTCTCGTAGTACTCGACGCCGTAGTCCGGGTGGTGGCCGCCCTGGAACATGATCTGGGTGCCGCCCAGCTCGACGGTCTCCGCGCAGCGGCGCAGGATGTCGTCGAGGTCGCGGGTCCAGCCCTTCTCGGTGTCCTTGGGGGCCGCGTAGAAGGCGCAGAACCTGCACGCCGTGACACACACGTTCGTGTAGTTGATGTTGCGCTCGATGATGTACGTCGCGATGTGCTCGATGCCCGCGTACTTGCGGCGGCGCGCGGCGTCGGCGGCGGCGCCCAGCGCGTGCAGCGGAGCGTCGCGGTAGAGGACGAGCGCCTCCTCGGGCGTGATGCGTCCGCCCGCCGCGGCTCGGTCGAGCACGGACTGGAGGTCGGCCTTCTCGGTCACCGGGCGTCCCTTTCGTCAAGGCTGTGGACGGACCGAACCAGCCTACGCCAGCGCCTTCGAGGCGCGGACCTCAGGCCACTTCGGGCGGGCACGTCAGGCGGCGTACGCGCCGATCAGCAGCCCGGCGAGGGCACCGGCCATGAGGAACGGCCCGAAGGGGACGGCCGTCCTGCGGTCCGCGCGCCGCAGGAGGACGAGCGCGCCGCCGTACAGCGCGCCGAGCAGGAACCCGGCGAAGGCGCCGAGCAGGACCGTGGGCCAGCCGTACCAGCCGAGCACGACGCCCATCCCCACGGCGAGTTTGACGTCGCCGAAGCCCATGCCGGCCGGGTTGATGCGGTACAGCAGGTAGTAGCCGGCGCCGAGCGCGAGCGCGCCGTAGAGCGCGGTGGGCCAGTGACCGGCGTGCTCGGGCAGCAGGGCGGCGAGGCCCAGCAGGACGAGGGCGGCGACCGCGAGGGGCAGGGTCAGCGGGTCGGGCAGGCGCTGCACCCGGAAGTCCACGACGGCCAGGAGCACGCCGATCGGCGCCAGCAGCAGCCACACCGCCAGCTCGGGCCGGGTACCGGTGGCGGCGGCGAGGACGGCGCAGGTGAGGGCGGTGGCGAGCACGAGGAGCGGGGTGGAGGGGGCGTACGGGGTGTACGACGCCTCGTCCTGGGGCCGTACGTCCCCGGGGCACTCGCCGCAGGCCACCCGTCCCAGCCATCCCCGCAGCGGATGGCCGCCCACGCACCGGTCCCGCCAGGGCTCGCCCGGCGGTACGGCGAGGCGGTGGGCGGCGCGGGGCAGCAGCGCGCCCGCCAGTCCGCCCCACAGCAGGGCGACGAGCACCAGGAGCCCCGTCATCCGCCGGCCTTCGACATCCTCGACTCCGGGTTGCCCTCCGCGGTGCTGGACGAGGTGTAGCGCAGGTCGTCGCCGACCGGGGTCAACTCGATCTCGTGCGAGGCAGGGTCGCAGCCCTCGTGGTTGCCCTTCGCGCCGACCGAGGTCGCGCGCAGCTGCGTCTTCGTCACCTTCTTCAGGGTGAGGACGTCGATGCACACGGCGCCGATCTGGTCGGTCTGCTTCAGCCGCCCCAACTCCTCGCCGACGCGCGCCTGGTGCACGGTGAGGTGGAAGGTGCCCATGGGCAGGCTGCCGCCGAGGCCGGTGGCCTGGCCCTCCCATGTGCCGAGGTAGCGGGCCGGGATCGCGCCGGGCCGCGCGCCTCCTGCGGTGGCGCCGTCGCCGTCACTGGCCGCGGCGCTCGGTCCCGGGGTGCGGGCGGCGCCGCTGCCCGCCTCGTCGTCCCCGCCGCCCGCGCCGAACCACGGCTGCAGCAGGACGCCGGCGCCCACGGTCACCGCGGCCAGCGCCCCGGCGACGGCCAGCGCCACCGTGCAGCTCACCCTGCGCCCACGCCCGCTCTCCGTCGGCGCCGAGGTCGCCGCCACGCTCATGGAGACCCGTCCGGGCCGCTGCGCGGGCACGACCGTGGCCGAGTCGGAGGGGGCGCCGGGCACGACGGTGGGGTTGCCGGGCTCGCCGGCCGGCGGGGGCGGGAACCCGTACGCGGTGCCGGGGGCGTCGGTGGGCGGGTGCCCGGGCGCTGTCCGAGGAACTTCGGTGGGCGAGTGCGGGTGGCCGGGGGCGTCCGCCGACGGGTTCGGGAAGCCGGGCGTGGTGCCGGGCGCACCCGGGGGTGGGGTCGCCGGTCCGGCCGCGGCGCCGGGCGCACCAGCGGGCGGGCTCGGGAATCCGGGGGCGGCGGTCGGTGGGCCGCCCTGGTTCATCACGGGGGGCGGGCCGAACACACCGGCGGCGAAGGCGGGTCCGCCCGGACCGGCCGGGGACGGTCCGGGCTCCCCGGCCGGCGGGGGCGTTCCGCTCGGCGAGGGGCCGCAGGCCGGTTCGGGCGTTCCCGGGGAGCCGGTCATCGAGGGGCTGCCGAAGGGGACCGGGCCCGAGGGGGCCGGGTCGGCGGTGTCCAGGTTGAGGAGGTGCACGGCGCTGCGGCTGACCTGTTCCACCAGGGGGCCGGGCAGCCAGCCGCCGGCGACGAGGCGGGCGGCGCCTTCGGGGGCGAGCCGCCGGCCCAGCTCGGCGGGGGTGGGACGGGCCGCCGGGTCCTTGGCCAGGCAGGCCGCCGCGACGTCCCGCAGCTCTCCGCTCAGCGAGCCGAGTTCGGGCTCCTCGTGGACGACCTTGTAGAGCAGCGCGGCCGAGGAGTCACCGGGGAACGGCTGCTCACCGGTCGCCGCGTAGATGAGGACGGCACCCAGGGAGAAGACGTCGGCGGCGCCCGTGGCGCCCTTGCCGAGGATCTGCTCGGGCGCCATGTAGCCCGGGGAGCCGATCGACACGCCGGTGGACGTGAGGGACGCCGTGCCGTCCGTGGCCCGCGCGATGCCGAAGTCGATCAGCAGCGGGCCGTCGAGGGTCAGCAGCACGTTGGACGGCTTCACGTCCCGGTGGACGAGACCCAGGTCGTGTACGGCGGTCAGCGCTTCGGCGAGGCCCGCGCCCAGGGCCCGTACGGTGTGCGCGGGCAGGGGGCCGGCGCCGGTGACGGCCGACGAGAGGGACGGGCCGGCCACGTAGGCGGTGGCGACCCAGGGCACCGGGGCGTCCGGGTCCGCGTCCAGGACCGGCGCGGTCCAGGCGCCGCCGACCCGGCGGGCGGCCTCGACCTCGCGCCGGAACCGGGCGCGGAACTCCTCGTCGAGCGCGAAGTGCGGGTGCACGATCTTCACGGCGACCGTGCGGCCGCCCGCGCTGCGGCCCAGATAGACCCGGCCCATGCCACCGGAGCCGAGCCGGCCGAGCAGCCGGTAGGGCCCGACGGCCACCGGTTCGTCGGCGGCCAGCGGCTGCACGGCCTCCCGCGACCGCCCCGCGCGCCCGGACGACTCGCCCTCACCCGAACGCACGAAATCCCGCGGCCGTTCGGCCGCACCCGGTCTCCCGGCATCACCTGGCCGCCCGGCCGCACCTGGTCTCCCGGCGTCCCGGAGCCCCTCGGGCGTACCCGGCCACGCGGCGCCACGGTTCCCGGTGTCACCCGGCCGTTGCGCCTCACCGGACCGCTCCGCGTCCCCCGGCTGCATGGTGTCCACCGTTCCCCCGCTCCCCGACGCCCGGTGCACCGCAGCGTAGTGATTAGGGCTGGAGCAGATCCACCTTCACGTCCGCCGGGAAGCCGGTCGTGGGGCCGACGCGGCGGGCGAACTCGGCGACGGCCGCGAGCTGGGGGCCGCCGAAGCGGAAGTCGAGGGTGGTGAAGTACTGCTCCAGGGTCGACTCGTCGAAGGCCTCCCAGCGGGCGGCCTGTTCGGCGACCTTGCCGACCTCTTCGAGGGAGAGGTTGCGGGACTCGAGGAAGGCCTCGTGCACCCTGCGCGTGATCTGCGGCTCGCGCTCCACGTAGTCCCGGCGGGCCGCCCACACGGCGAAGACGAACGGCAGCCCCGTCCACTCCTTCCAGAGCTCGCCGAGGTCGTGCACCTCCAGGCCGTAGCGCGGGCCGTCGTGGAGGTTGGCGCGCAGCGCGGCGTCGCCGATGAGGACGGCGGCGTCGGCCTCCTGCATCATCAGGCTGAGGTCGGGCGGGCAGGTGTAGTAGTCGGGCTGGACGCCGTACCGCTCGGCGAGCAGGAGCTGGGCGAGCCGGACCGAGGTGCGGGAGGTCGAGCCGAGGGCGACCCGGGCGCCGTCGAGCTGGTCCAGCGGGACCTGCGAGACGATCACGCAGGACATCACCGGGCCGTCGCAGCCGACGGCGATGTCCGGGAAGGCCACGAGGTCGTCCGCGTTCTTCAGGAACTCGACCAGGGTGATCGGACCGATGTCGAGGTCGCCCTGCACCAGCTGCTCGCTGAGCTTCTCCGGAGTGTCCTTGGTCAGCTCGAAGTTGAGGAGCGTGCCGGTTCTCGCGAGCCCCCAGTAGAGGGGCAGGCAGTTCAGGAACTGGATGTGGCCGACGCGCGGCCGGGTGCGAGAATTGTCCACATCGCGAGACTAGACCCCGTGCTGTACCGTGCTGGGACCGGCCCCGCCGTCAAACGGGTTACGGACATTCAAACATCCGGGTGAAGTGATCTTGCCCTCTATTGCTTTCGGCTGCCCACATGCTAGGCTCGCCGCAAGTTGCAGTTTGGTTTCCCTTGCAGTACAGAGCCTGCGGAGCATGTGACCGCGGGCTCTCGTCGTTTTCAGACGTATGCAGTCGTGCAGCACCGTTTCGCACTTGCAGGTTCTGGAGCAGGGCAACCCTTTTGAGCCCAAGGAGGGCTTATGGCTACCGGAACCGTGAAGTGGTTCAACGCCGAAAAGGGCTTTGGCTTCATCGCCCAGGAGGGCGGCGGCCCCGACGTCTTCGTCCACTACTCCGCGATCAACGCGCAGGGTTTCCGTTCTCTCGAGGAGAACCAGCAGGTCTCCTTCGACGTGACCCAGGGCCCGAAGGGTCCGCAGGCGGAGAACGTCACCCCCGTCTGATCACTGCCTGATCGCAGAACCTGAGTGCAGTACCCAAGGAGCCCCGCGCCGCCAGGCGATGGGGCTCCTGCCTTTCCCGGGTGCTTTTCCGCCGCCGCTCATTCTCCGTTCGCCGTAAAGGGCGCACCGACGGTCACCGGCAGTGCCCGATTGTGGCGTGGGTCACGTTCGGGCGGGATGCCGTGGGGCGGTGTGGGGTTGTCGGTGGGGGCCGCTACCTTCCGGGCCCATGACCGACACCCAGGACACCCATGACACGCACACCGGGGAGACCGGCACCCGGGACTTCCTGACCGCCACCCGGGCCTTCTACGACGCGATCGCCGAGGACTACGCCGAGCGCTTCCGGGGCCACATGGCCCGTACGCCGCTGGAGCGGGCGCTGCTCGGCGCGTTCGCCGAACTCGTGGGGCCCGGCGGGCCGGTGGCCGACCTCGGCTGCGGCCCCGGGCAGGTCACCGCGCACCTCGCCGCCCTCGGCCTCGACGTCTTCGGGCTCGATCTGTCCGCCTCCATGCTGACCGTGGCCCGGCGCGAGCACCCGGAACTGCGGTTCGAGCAGGGCTCGATGCTGGATCTCCCGTTGCCGGACGGCGCGCTGGCCGGGGCCGTCTCCTGGTACTCCTCGATCCACACCCCCGTGGACCGACTCCCGGAGCTGTTCCGGGAGTTGCGCCGGGTCCTGGCACCCGGCGGGCACCTGCTGCTGGCGTTCCAGGCCGGAGAGGAGCCCCGCCACCTGGAGGCGCCGTGGGGCCACCCGGTGGCGCTGGACTTCCACCGGCGGCGCCCGGACCACATGGCGCGGCTGCTGGCGGACGCCGGTCTCGTGCTCGGCTCACGCACCGTGCGGGAGCCCGACGAGGCGCTCGACGAGAGCGTCGCACAGGCCTTCCTGTATGCGCGCAAGCCCTCCTGACCCGCCCTGACCAGGGAACTAACCGGTTGAAACCGGGAGTACCGGTGGTCTCCCGGCACCCGGGAACCAGCGGGGAAGGCATGGGGATCGGCTGCGTCGAGCATCGGTCGCGGCGCCGGGGAGGGAGCCCGGCGACCGGAGCACGATCCGTCTCTCACAGGGGGTCCATATGCGCACCATCGCACTGCGTTCGAAGACGGTTCTGGCCGCGCTCGCCGGTGCCGGCGTCCTGGCACTCGGCACCGCCGCGACTGTTCCGACGACCGGGCTTCACCAGGCACTGGTGCGCGACACCGCCGGCCTGACGGGCGTCCACTCGCACTCCGGCCAGGTCCTGGCCGACGACCGCGGCCCGGGTCTCGTCCACTCCTGACCGCAGCCGCAGCCGCAGCCGCAGCCGTACCGCACCACCACACCACCGCACCACCCCACCGCGCCGCCGGCACCGGCCGGGACCCCACCCCACCGGTGCCGTCGCGCATGGCGGGCCGGCCGCCGAGGCGCCTCGGCGGCCCCTCGTGGGCTACAGTCGCCGGCCGGACTCCGTCACACCCATCGCGTCGTACAGCGCCTGCGCGGCCCGGTGGTGGCGCCGGGCCGTCTGCTCGTCGTCGAGGGCCTCGGCCGCCTCCGCCATGCCGTGCAGGGCGCGGGCGACCTCGATGCGGTATCCGTGGCGGGAGGCCAGCTCATGGGCCTGGCCGTGCAGTTCCATCGCGCGGTCGGCGGCGCCGCTGCGCAGATGGACCAGGCCGACCACGTTGGTCACGGTCGCCTGGCGCAGGGCCGTCCCCTCGGCGGAGACCAGGTCCAGGGCGCGCTCGGCGTGCTCGGCGGCCGAGCGCACGTCGCCCAGCCGCTGGCACACCCGCGCCCAGTGGGCGAGGACGACGGCCACGTTCGCGGGTTTGCGGGACTCGTCGCACAGTTCGAGGGCCTGGGCGAGACAGGCACGTGCCCGCTCGTCCTCGCCGGTGCCGAGGTGGGCCAGCGCCAGGAAGGTCAGCGAGTGGATCTCGTTGCTGCGCTCCCCCAGGCGCCGGTTCAGCTCGGTGGCCCGGGCCGCGTACCGGGCGCCCTCGGCGTAGTGGCCCGCCCAGGTCTGCACGGTGCTGAGGTTGACCAGCGCCTGCGCCTCCATCCGGGCCACGCCCAGTTCGTTGTGGAGGGCTATGCCCTGGGCCAGATAGGCGCGGGCCTCGTCGAAGTTGCCGAGCGCGCCGTGCAGCAGGCCGAGGACGTCGAGGCACATGGCCTCGGTGCGCCGGTCGATGCCGCCGGCCAGTTCCAGGCCCTCCTGGGCGGTGGTGATGCCGTCCTGGAAGTCGCCGAGCCACCAGTGGCCCACGGCCAGGTTGCACAGGCTGATGCCGAGCAGCGCCGGGTCGCTGATCTGCCGGCAGGCGCCGACGCCGATGCGGCCGACCACCCGGAACTCCTCGTAGCGTCCGCGCAGGTCCAGGTAGAACAGCAGATTGCGGGCCAGCAGCACGGCCGGCCGGTGCAGGCGCTGGGTGCCGGCCTGGGCCACCACCGCGAGCAGCGCCTCGTACTCCCGGTCGAACCAGCGCAGTGCCTGCTCACCGTCGTCCAGCCGGGGCAGTCCGGGCGCGCCGGCGCGGGCCGGCGGATCGCCGTAGCGGCTGCGCCCGGGGAAGAGCGTCTCGCAGGCCCGGTCGGTGGCCTGGGTGTAGTAGTGGACCAGCCGCTCGACGGCGGCCTCCTCGTCGTCCTCGGCCTCCCGGACGCTCAGCGCGTAGGTGCGCACCAGGTCGTGGAAGCCGTACAGGCCCGCTTCATGCTGTTCGAGCAGGTGGGCGTCGAGCAGGCACTCCAGGAGGTCCTCGGCGTCGTGGCCGCCGGTGCCGAGCAGCGCGGCGGCGGAATGCACGTCGATGGCGCTGCCGGGGTGCAGGCCGAGCAGCCGGAACGCGGCGCGCTGGTCCTCGTCCATCGCCTGGTACGACAGCCGGAGCGTGGCCTCGACACTGCGTTCCCCGGCGCTCAGCTCGCGCAGCCGGCGGGTCTCGTCGGCGAGCCGGTCGACCAGGTACTGCACGGTCCAGCGGGGCCGGTTGCGCAGCCGGGCGGTGGTGATGCGCAGGGCGAGCGGCAGGCCGCCGCAGAGCTGGGCCAGCCGGTCGACGGCCTGGGGTTCGGCGGCGGTGCGGTCGGCGCCCAGCATCCGGGTGAGCAGGGTGGTGCTGTCGTCGGCGGAGAGCAGGCCGAGGGAAAGCCACTCGGACCCGTCCAGGTCGAGCATCCTGACCCGGCTGGTGAGGATCGCCAGGCAGTCCTCGGAGGTGGGGAGCAGCGGCCGGATCTGGGCCGCGTCGGCGGCGTTGTCGAGGAGGAGCAGCAGCTTCCGCTGGGCGGAAACGGTTCGCCAGAAGGTGGTGCGGCGTTCCAGGTCGTCCGGTATCCGGTCGTCCGGTATGCCGAGGGTGCGGAGTAAGGAGTGCAGCACGACCCCCGGTTCCTGGGCCTTCTCGCCGGGGCTGAAGCCGCGCAGGTCGACGAAGAGCTGCCCGTCGGGGTACTCGGGGGCGAGCAGATGGGCGGCGTGCACGGCGAGGGCCGTCTTGCCGCTGCCGCCCATGCCGTCGACGCCGACGATCCGGGTGCCGCCGCCCGACGGGGCCCGGCCCACGGTGAGCACCCGGGCCAGCTCCTCGTCCCGGCCGGTGAAGTCCGGCAGGTCGTAGGGCAGGGTGCAGGGCGCGGGCTCGCTGCCGGAGGGCTGGGTGTACGGGGCGGGTACGAGAAGGGCGGCGCGGTCGGCCACCGACTGCGGCAGACGGGGCGCCACTTCGGGGCTGTCGCGCAGGATCGCCTCGTAGAGCCGGGTGAGCTCGGCGCCCGGGTCGATGCCCAGCTCCTCCACGAGCAGGGCGCGCACCCGGCCGAACTCCTCCAGCGCCTCCGCCTGCCGGCCGGCCCGGTACAGGGCGAGCATCAGCCGGCCGCGCAGGGTCTCCCGCAGCGGGTGGGCGGTGACCAGCTCGCGCAGCGGGCCCACGAGTTCGCCGGACTGGCCGAGTTCCAGCTGGAGCTCGAAGTACTGCTCGGCGACGGCCATGTGCCGCTCCTCCAGGGCCGCGGAGGCCGCGGAGATCACCGAGCCGCCCCCGCCCGCCATGACCTGGCCCCGCCACAGGTCCAGGCAGGCCCGCAGATGACCGACCGCCTCCTCGGGCCGGCCGGCCGACACCGCCTGCCGGGCCTGCCGGGCCCACTGGGTGAACTCGTGCAGGTCCAGCTGCTGTTCACCGAGGACGGCCCGGTACCCGGCGCCGTCGGTGACGATCAGCGAGGCGCCGTCCGGTATGCGGGTGCGCAGCGCGGCGACGGACTTGCGGACCTGGTGACTCGCCGTCTGCGGCGGCTCGTCGTCCCAGGCGGCGGCGACCAGCCGGGACATCGGCACCATGCGGCCGGGCTCCAGCAGCAGGGTGACGAGCACACGCTCCTGGGTCGGACTGCCGAGCCGTAAGCGCCGTTCGCCGTACCAGCCTTCCAACGAACCCAGGATGTTGAACCGCACGACAGGACGACCCGATGCCGCCGATTCCACGAACCCGTCCCCTCCGCCCCGTCGTACCGCCCGGCCCGAGATGTTCGGGTCCACCCTAGGTTGTACCCGAACGAGCAGCACGGAGGAGGCGATTCCGGCTACCTGGGGTGTTGCTCGGTCCCGCCGAACAGCTAACCACCTTCACGCGAGCTGGAGGAGGGTGGCGCGCACATCGCCGGACAGGGCGGGGTCATGTCGGAGGATAGCGCTCTCAACCTTGCGCAGGGCGGGCGAGGGCTGGATGCCGAGTTCCTCGTCCAGCTGGCGGCGCATGCGCCGGAAGACGTCCAGGGCGTCGGCCTGCCGGCCCGAGCAGTACAGGGCGACCATCAGCTGCTCGCAGAAGCGCTCGCGCAGCGGGTGGTTGGAGTGCGCCTCGGCCAGTTCGGCGAGCACGGCCGCGTGGTGGCCGAGCCGCAGCTCGGCGTCGAAGCGCAGCTCCATGGCCCGCATCCGGTACTCCTCGTAGCGGGCGCCGGCCAGCTGGCACAGGGTCCCGCCGGGGAAGCCGCCGAACACCGGCCCGCGCCACAACGCCAGTGCCCCGCCGAGCAGCCGGGCGATGCGCGGGGCGTCGTCCGGCGAGGCCGTCTCCGCGTGCCGTACGGCCCGCACGAACTCGGCGGCGTCCAGCTCGCCCTCGGTCACGGTCAGCCGGTACCCGGAGGGGTGCATGGTGACCCGGGAGGCCGGACGGTCGGGTTCCAGGCCGCGCAGCTTGCGGCGCAGCCGGCTGATGTGCGCCTGCAGGGCGTTGGCCTGGTTGTCGGGCACGGTGTCGCCCCACATCTCCTCGACCAAGCTCTCCCCGGACACCGGCTGCCCCTCGCTGACCAGCAGCGTCTGGACGAGGGTGCGCTGCAGGTCGCCGGAGATCTCCGCAGGACCGGACACGGTACGGATCTGCAGTGCCCCGAGTATCGAGAACCTCAGCATCCTGGCTCCGCCTCCTGTTGACGTCGCTGGCGTCGTCGTCCTTCTTCCGGCGACGTATCAACAGTGCGGTCGTCGTGTACCGGATCGTTCCCGATCCGTTCCCGGTCCCGGTGGTCAGCCGGCCTCGCCCGCGACCAGCGCCTTCAGGCTGGTCACCCGCTGGGCCGCGCCCTCCGGCGAGTCGGCGTGGACGACGAAGTGGCCGGGGCGTCGGGAACCGGGCGGCGAGACGTGCCGGACGTGCGGCAGCACGCCCACCTCGCCGGTCTCCATCCGCCACGGCGGGCTCAGCACGGCCGCCGCGGCGAACCGGCCGGGCCGGACCATGTCGACCAGCCGCCCGGCCAGCACCTGGACGGCCCCGGCCGCCAGGTCGAAGCCGCCGGCCACCTTGAGCAGTTCGGGCACCGGGTCGTCCGCGAGGCCCGCCCGGCAGCCGGTGATCACCGGGCCGCGCCGGGTGAGCGCGACGCCGGTGTGCGCGGGCCCGTACTGGTATCCGGTCAGGTCCAGCAGCGCGGTCACCACCGCGCGCACCTCGGCGGCCGCGTCCTCGGTCAGCGGGGCCGGGTGGAGCAGGCCGTAGGGCATCCGGGCGGTGATCCCGACGGTCTGGTGCATGCCGTGCACGCTCAGCGTCTCCACGGTCAGCCGCAGGGCGCCGGGGGGCGGCCCGGTGTCGGGCGAGAGCCGGTTGTCGCGGACCAGCCGCCGGACGGCGTCCGGATCCGCCAGCAGGCTCAGGGCGCGGGCGGGGTTGACGAACAGCCCGGCCGCGGCGGCCTCCTCCAGAAGGGGGCGCAGCGCAGCCTCGTCGTGCACGTCGACCCGGGCCGAGCGCACTTGGACACCCGTCCGGGCGGCCTCGCGCAGGAGACGCTGGTCCGGGTTCAGCAGGAAGATCCGGCGGACGTCGTTGTCTTCTTTCATGCCTCTGCTCGGGTGACGGAGTCGGCGAGGGTGGAAAGGCAGGCTACGAGTGGGTGTTACCGATCCGGTCCCGGACGGTTCCCTGAGTGGGCGTGGGCCCAAGACGCTCACTTCTTCCCCGTGATGGCAGACCGTGGTCGCGAGTGGAACGTCCCGTACGCTACCCGTTCACCGGCACGTGCCGGGGGCGGATTCACAGCAATCGAACGGGGTCGTCTCAGCGGGTCGTCCGGCCGTCCGGCGAACCTCTGCCGGAGCGTCCGCAGCGTTCACGCACGGTGTCCGCGAAGGCACGGGCGGGCGGGCTGAGCGCGTCCCAGCGGCGCACCGCCCAGCCGACCGGCAGCGGTCTGAGCACCGGCAGCGGCACGAGCCGGAGCGCGCCCTCGCCGGGCACCGGCAGCCCGGGCACGGCGGGTACGACGGCCCGGCCCGCGCCCAGTTCGGCCAGCAGCAGCGCGGTGTCCCAGTCGGCGACGGACGTGTCGTAGGCGAAGCGGACGCCCGCCTCGGCGCAGGCGGCGTCGAGATGGGCGGCGGAGGCGGAGTTCGGCGGCAGCCGGATGAGCGGGATGTCCCGCAGGTCCGCGGCGGCGAGGCTGGGTCCCGCCGCCAGCGGGTCGGCGGCGTGCACGGCGAGCACCCATGGGAGTTCGACCACGGCGTGCTGCTCGATGCCGCGCACGGGCGGGCCGAGGGTGATCCAGGCGAGGTCGAGGGTGCCCTCGGCGAGCGCGTCGAAGCTGCCGCGCCCCGAACTGACCGTGCGGAACTCCAGGTTGACCCGGGGGTGGCGGCGGCGGTAGGTGACGACGGCGTCGGACATGAAGTGCCGGACGGTGGTGGCGCCGGTGGCCACCCGGACCTGCCCGCTGTGCCCGTCGTGCAGGTCGCGCAGCCGCTGTACGGCGAGGTCCAGGCCCGATATGCCCTCGGCGGCGGCCGATTCGAGGATCCGGCCGGCCTGGGTGGGCACGACCCCGCGCGGCTGGCGCTCCAGCAGGGCGACGCCGGTCTCCTTCTCCAGGCGTCTGACGTGCTGGCTGACGGCGGACTGGGTGCGGCCGAGGTCCCGGGCGACGGAGCTGAGGCTGCCGGCGCGGCACACGGCCACGAAGACGCGGAGGTCGTCGAGTGTCACAACTCCCAAGTTTTCCCTGGGGTGTGGCGAGGAAACCCAAGGATTGACTGGATGCGGCGCCGGGAGCAGGATCGTGGGCGGGCCGCGATCGACCCAGGCGGCAACCCGCTCCCCGCACCCGCCGAGTCCGGACCGAGGCGGGAGCACGCCGGGAGCGGGTGCCGACCGCCACACCGGGCCGCTCAGCGCTCGTACAGCCCCTCCACCTCGGGGTCGAAGTCCCGCATGATCTGCTCGCGCCGCAGCTTCATGGAGGGGGTGAGATGACCCGCCTCCTCGGTGAAGTCCACGGGCAGGACGGCGAACCGGCGGATGGACTCGGGGCGTGAGACGAGCCTGTTCGCCTCGTCCACCGCCCGCTGCAGCACGGCCTCCAGCTCGGGGTCGCCGACGAGCAGTTCCGGGGGCACGGGGTGCTTGCCGATCATCTGCCGCCAGTGGACGATCCCGTCGGGGTCGAGGGTGATCAGGGCGGAGACGTACGGGCGGCCGTCGCCGACCAGCATCACCTGGGAGATCAGCGGGTGCTGGCGCAGCCAGTTCTCCAGCGGGGCCGGGGCCACCGACTTGCCGCCCGCCGTGATCAGCAGTTCCTTCTTGCGGCCGGTGATGGTCAGGTAGCCCTCGTCGTCCAGCTCGCCGATGTCCCCGGTGGCCAGCCAGCCGTCCCGGGTCGCGGGCACGACACCGCCGGCCGCCGGGTCCCAGTAGCCGCGCAGCACGTGGTCGCCGCCGACGAGGATCTCCCCGTCGGCCGCGATCCGCACCCGCGTCCCCGGCAGCGGCCAGCCGACCGTGCCGAGCCGGGGCTTGAGCGGCGGGGTGACGGTCGAGGCGCCGGTGGTCTCCGTCAGGCCGTACCCCTCGAAGACCTCGATGCCGGCACCGGCGTAGAAGGCGGCGAGGGGGCGGCCGAGGGGGGAGCCGCCGCAGATGGCGTAGCGGACGCGGCCGCCCATCGCGGCGCGGATGCGGCGGTAGACCAGCGGGTCGTAGAAGGTGCGGGCCGTCTTCAGGGCGCGGCCCGGGCCGCTGCCGGCGCCGGTCTGCCGGGCCTCCAGCGCCTCGCCGTAGCGCCGGGCCACCTCCGCCGCCCGGTCGAAGACCGCCGCCCGGCCGCCGGCCTCCGACTTGGCCCGGGCGGAGTTGTAGATCTTCTCCAGCATGTACGGGATGGTCAGCAGGCAGGTCGGCCGGAACGCGGCCAGGTCCGGCAGCAGGTCCTCCGCCTGCAGGCTCGGCGCGTGCCCGAGCCGCACCCGGGCCCGCACGCACGCGATCGCCACCATCCGGCCGAAGACGTGGGACATCGGCAGGAACAGCAGCACCGACGGGACCTCGTCCCGGGCCTTGAAGACCGGGTGGAGGAGTTCGATGGCGTTGTCGACCTCGGCGAAGAAGTTGCCGTGCGACAGGGCGCAGCCCTTGGGCCGGCCGGTGGTGCCGGAGGTGTAGATGAGAGTGGCGAGGGTGTCGGGGCCGAGCATGCCCCGGCGCACGCCGACCTCGCCGTCGGGCACCGGCGCGCCCGCCTCGGCCAGCCGCTCCACGTGTCCCTTGTCCATCACCCACAGGTGCCGCAGGTCGGGCAGGTGCTGGAGCTCCGGGCCGATGGCGGAGGCCTGCTCGACCGTCTCGGTGACCAGGGCGACCGCGCCGGAGTCGTGCAGGATCCAGCGGGTCTGGAACACCGAGGAGGTCGGGTAGATGGGCACGGTGACCAGTCCGGCGGCCCAGGCGGCGAAGTCGAGCAGGGTCCACTCGTAGGTGGTGCGGGCCATGACGGCGATCCGGTCACCCGGCATCAGCCCGCCGGCTATCAGCCCCTTGGCCACGGCCAGCACCTGCCCGGCGAAGTCCTCCGCCGTCACGTCCGTCCACCGGCCGTCGGACAGCCTGCGGCTGAGCACCACCGCGCCGGGGGCGGTGCCGGCGTTGTCGAACGGCAGGTCGGCCAGCGACCCGTGGGTGACCGGCGGCGCGAACGGCGGTACGGACGCCTCCCGTACGGCCCCGTCCAGCCGCCGGGTCTCGGGCTGGACCAGGACCGGCATGCCGTCGTAGTCGGTCGCGGAGATGGGGACGCCGGAGGAGACGGGGGCGTGCGGATGGGGCGTGGACACGGGCGGCTCCTCGGGCGTGCAGCGGCGCACTGCTTGCTGCATGACGTACGTGCCTCGTGCGGCGAGGCGTTCACCGGCGGCGGGCCGCAGAAAGGGGTTACCGCGGGTTAGGCAGGTGATCGTACGACTCGGCTGTGGGGGGCTTGTGCTGGTTCCGGGCGGGACCGGGGCCGGGGGTGTGCAGCCTCGGGGGGTATGTGACAGGTGTTCACGTTCGTACCGCCGCTACGGTCGTTCCAGGACCGCGGTCACGCCCTGGCCACCCGCCGCGCAGATCGAGATCAGCCCACGGCAGGGTCCTTCCCGCTCGGCCAGCAGCGCGGCCAGGGTCGCCACGATCCGGGCGCCGGTCGCGGCGAACGGGTGCCCCGTGGCCAGCGAGGACCCGGCCACGTTCAGCCGGGCCCGGTCCACCGGC
The DNA here is from genome assembly GCF_055605965.1 of Streptomyces sp. NPDC037126. NCBI lineage: Bacteria > Bacillati > Actinomycetota > Actinomycetes > Kitasatosporales > Streptomycetaceae > Streptomyces > Streptomyces sp. NPDC037126. The sequence goes on along the minus strand of NZ_JBVJTD010000019.1, from coordinate 22,813 downwards.
GGCAGTCCGCGCTTCTCCCAGGCGGCGAGCGTGGCCAGCACCTGCGAGGCGAAGGCCTCGTGGATCTCGACCAGGTCGAAGTCCGCGAGGTCCAGGCCGGTGCGCTCCAGCATGCGCGGGACCGCGTACGCCGGGGCCATCAGCAGACCGTCCTCGCCCTCCGCGACATCGCCGTGCACGAAGTCGACGGCGGCCGTCTCGTACGCCGTGAGATACGCGAGCGGTTCGAGGCCGCGCGCCTCGGCCCACTCCTCGCTCGCCAGGAGGACGAGGGCGGCGCCGTCGGTGAGCGGGGTCGAGTTGCCCGCCGTCATGGTCGGATCCGGCGCCCCGAGCCCGAACACCGGCCGCAGGGCGGCGAGTTTGCCCGGCGTGGAGTCCGGGCGCAGGTTCTGGTCCCGCTCCAGGCCCCGGAAGGGCACCACCAGGTCCTGGAAGAAGCCGCGTTCGTAGGCCGCCGCGAGCCGCTGGTGGCCGGCGGCGGCCAGCTCGTCCTGGGCCTCGCGGCCGATGCCCCAGGCGCGGGCGGTCACGGCCGCGTGCTCGCCCATGGACAGCCCGGTGCGCGGCTCGGCGTTGCGCGGGACGTCCGGGACCAGATGGCCGGGGCGGAGCTTGGCGAGGGCCGCCAGGCGGGCGCGGGCGGACCGGGCCCGGCGGGCCTCCAGCAGGATGCGGCGCAGTTCGTCGTTGACGCCGAGGGGGGCGTCGCTCGCGGTGTCGGCGCCGCCCGCGACCGCCGACTCGGTCTGCCCGAGGGCGATCTTGTTGGCGGCCGCGATGACCGCCTGGAGTCCGGTGCCGCAGGCCTGCTGGACGTCGTAGGCGGGGGTGCGCGGGTCCAGCACGGAGCCGAGGAGGGTCTCGCGGGCGAGGTTGTCATCCCTGCTGTGCTTGAGGACGGCGCCCGCGACGAACTCGCCGACGGCGCCGGGTCCCTCCAGTCCGTGGCGCGCGGCCGGACCGTTCAGGGCCGCGGTGAGCATCTCCTGGTTGGAGGCGGTGGCGTAGGGCCCGTCGGAGCGGGCGAACGGGATGCGGGTGCCGCCGATCACCGCGACCCGGCGTGCGCGGGGTGGCTCAAGGGGACTCATCTCGACCTGCTCCTCACCCGTGGCATAGGATTACCGCCGGTAACCTTACTCCAGAGTAAGCAAAGACGACCGAGTCGTGCGGGAGTTGCACATGGCCGACCGCTACCTCAGCTTCACCGGCACGGCACCCGGCCGTTTCCTCACCGGGCTGCTGGGTCTGCCCCGCCCGGCCGAGCTGCTGCGCCGGGCACCCGAACGGCCCGCCCCCGACGGCACGTTGCTCCGGCTGACCGCGGGCACGTCCGCCCTCGACCTCGCCCCCGTCCTGGCCCGTACCGGCCTCACCCCGGCCGGCGCCGGCCCCTTCGCCGTCGTCCTGGACGCCACCGGGGTGCGGGACGTCGAGGCGCTCGCCGAGGTGCACGCGGCCCTCCACCCCGTCGTGGGGTCCGTCGCCACCAGCGGCCGGATCCTGGTGCTGGGCGCCCCGCTCGACCCCGCCGACCACCACCAGTCGGCCGCCCAGCAGGCGCTGGAGGGCTTCACCCGCTCGCTCGGCAAGGAGATCGGCCGGGGCAGGACGGTCAACCTGGTCCGGCTGACCGACGCGGCCGCCGCCGAGTCCACCCTGCGCTTCCTGCTCTCCCCCGCCTCCGCCTACGTCAGCGGCCAGGTGATCGAGGCCGGCGCCGGGACGGTCACCCCGCCCGCCGACCGGGACCGGCCGCTGGCCGGGCGGACCGCGCTGGTCACGGGTGCCGCGCGCGGGATCGGCGAGGCCGTCGCCGGGGTCCTCGCCCGGGACGGCGCCCATGTCGTCGTCCTCGACGTGCCCGCCGCCGGGGCGGACGCGCACGCGGTCGCCGAACGGCTCGGCGGCACCGCGCTCACCCTCGACATCACCGCCGACGACGCCGGTGAGCGCATCGCCGCCGCCCTGCCGGACGGCCTGGACGTCCTGGTCCACAACGCGGGGATCACCCGGGACCGGCGGCTGGTCAACATGCCCGCCGAGCGGTGGCGCCCGGTCCTGGAGGTGAACCTGGGCAGCGTGCTGCGCACCACCGACGCACTGCTCGCCCAGGGCACCCTGCGCCCCGGCGGGCGGATCGTGGCCACGGCCTCCATCGCCGGGCTCGCGGGCAACGCCGGGCAGACCAACTACGGCGCGAGCAAGGCGGGGATCGTGGGCCTCGTGCGCTCTCTCGCGCCGCGCGCGCTCGCGGAGCACGGGGTGACCGTCAACGCGGTCGCGCCCGGGTTCATCGAGACGAGGATGACCGCGGCGGTCCCGCTGTTCATCCGGGAGGCCGGCCGCCGTATGAACTCCCTCGCGCAGGGCGGACTGCCCGTCGACGTCGCCGAGACCACCGCCTGGCTCGCCCACCCGGGCTCCGGCACGGTCAACGGCCAGGTCGTCCGCGTCTGCGGCCAGAGCCTGCTGGGGGCCTGATGAGCACCGTCACCCTGACCGGGACCCCCGCGCTGCCCCCGCTGCTGGCCCGCGGCGCCCTGCTCTCCCCCTTCAAGCGGCCCGGCCCCGGCGCGGCCTTCCCCCGCACCCGCCTGGTGCTGCCCGGACTGCGCGTCGACCTGGCGCGGCTGGCCGCGTACGAGCGGGTCTGCGGGTTCCCCACCGGCGAGGCCGGGCTCCCCGTGACCTACCCGCACGTGCTCGGCTTCCCGCTGGCGATGCGGCTGATGAGCGGCCGGGACTTCCCGCTGCCGCTGCTGGGCCTGGTCCACACCTCGATCGAGATCGTCCGCCGCACCCACCTGCCCGCCGGCGAGGCGTACGAACTCGCCGTGCACGTCGACGGGCTGGCGCCGCACCGGCGCGGGACCGAGGCGACCGTGGTCACGGAGGCGCGGCTCGGCGACGACCTGGTCTGGGAGTCGCGCAGCACCTACCTCGCCCGGCACCGCACCACCGGGAGCGCCGGCCCTGCCGGGACGCCCGGGGAACAGCCCCCTGCCCTGCCCGTGGTCACCGAGTGGCGGCCTGCCGCGGACGTGGGGCGCCGGTACGGGGCGGCCTCCGGCGACCGCAACCCCATCCATCTGCACCCGCTCACCGCCCGGCTCTTCGGCTTCCCGCGGGCCGTCGCGCACGGCATGTGGACCGTGGCCCGCTGCCTGGCCGCCCACGGCACCCCCGGCTCGGCCGTGGTCCGGGCCGCGTTCCGGGCCCCGGTGCTGCTGCCGGGCACGGTCGCCTACGGCGCGGACGGCACGGGCCGCTTCGAACTGCGGGGCAGGGACGGGCGACTCCACCTGGCCGGAGAGGTGCGGCGCCCCGGAGAATGAACAAGAACTCCGGAGGCCCTGGTCGCGTACGCACGGCCGTACGGCGGGCCGCCGGGTGGCCCGCTAGACCGGCGGGGTCCACCCCTCGCCGCGCATCAGGTTGCCCATCCCCGCCCAGGCGAAGTTCATCAGGGTGGCCGCCGCCTGCCGGGCCGTGACGCCGGGTGTGGCGTTCGCCCAGGCGGCCAGAGACTCGGCGGCGCCGACCAGGGCCTCGGCGAGCCCGGCGACCTCGTGCTCGGGCAGACCTGGATCGCGGTGTGCCTCGCGCGCCGCGACCGCGACCAGCCGGGTCACGAACGCGACGATGTCCGTCCGCATCGCGGCGACCTCGGCCGCGAAGGGATCCCCGTGGGTACGGGCCTGCAGATGCAGCACCGACCAGCCGTCGGGGTGCTCGGCGGTGTGCGCGAAGAAGGCCTGCACGCCGTCCCAGAGTTGCCGCTCGGCGGGCAGCCCCGGGCCCACCGCCGCGCGGACCGCCTCCGTCAGGGCGGCGGCCTCACGGCGGATGCAGGCCGTGAAGAGGTCTTCCTTGGAGTTGAGGTACAGGTAGACCAACGGCTTGGAGACACCCGCGAGTTCGGCTATCTCGTCCATGGAGGCGGCCATGTAGCCGCGTCGGCCGAAGATCCGCACGGCGGCGTCGAGCATCTGCTGCTCCCGCACCGCCCTCGGCATCCGCTTGGTCTTGACGGCACCCATGGGGGCAAGACTAGTTGGGCCCTCGGTCAGGAAGGCTGGCCCTGCGCCCGCGCGGTGTCGTCGGCGACGTCCTCCTGGCTGCGGTTGGCGTCCAGGTTGGCCTTCATCCGGTCGACCTTGCCCACGATCTGCACCGAGGCCCGGTCCCGCTCCTTGCGCAGCACCACCCAGCTGATCGGTGCCGAGAGCACCAGCGAGAGCAGCAGGACCCACAGGCCGTTGGAGCTGCCGAAGCCGCGCGGGAAGATGCCGGAGTAGACGGCTCCCCAGACGACCATGAGGCAGCCCGCGAAGATACCGAGGCGCATCAGCGTGTAGCGGAGCATCTCAATCCACTCGTCCGATTCCAAAAGGGGTCATCGTCCAGTGAAGCACGCCCCGGGGCCGATCATGCAGCGGGGTCGGGGCGCGGGGGTCACAGGAGCGGCAGCAGCATGGTGATGTCGTCCCGGTCGTCGCCGGGGGCGGACCGGATGGCGCCGGGCACCCGGCCGACCTCCTTGTAGCCGCAGGAGCCGTAGAACCGCTCCAGGCCGTGCCCGCCCCGGCAGGTCAGCCGTATCGCCTCGATGCCCTCGGACCCGCGGGCCGCGTCGGCAGCGGCGGCCAGCAGGTCGCGGCCGTACCCCCTGCCCTGGTGCCTCGGGTGGACCATCACCGTGTACAGCCACAGCCAGTGGGTCATCAGTCGGTGCGTGTTGCGGGTGAGGAACGCGGCGGCGGCCACCTCGCACTGCTCGTCGTGCCCGACGAGCAGCCGGGTGCGGCCCTCGGCCATGTGCACGAAGTGCCGCACCAGCTCGGGCCGGATCTCCTCACGGGTCACCGGGGCGACGAAGCCCACGGCGCCGCCCGCGTTCGACACGTCCGTCCACAGGTCGAGGACGCCGTCGCGCAGGGCAGGGGTGATGGCCGGATCCAGCGTGAAAGTAAGAGGCATAGAGCGATGGTAACTATTACCCCAGGGCGCGTGAAGCTACTTTCAGATCGGCCACCAGCCCCTGGTACGCCGCCTTCCGGTCGTCCGCCCGCAGCACGGCCGACGGATGCACGGTGGGCACGAGCCGCTCCGGCCGCCCGTGGATCTCCTCCTCCAGCACCGTCCCGCGCACCCGGGTCACCCGGAACGACGACCCGAGCAGGGCCTTCCCTGCGGTCGCGCCCAGCACCACGATCAGCTCGGGCTCGACCAGCGCGAGCTCGGCCGCGAGCCAGGGCCCGCACGCCGTCATCTCCCTGAGGCTGGGCGCCTTGTGGATCCGGCGTCTCCCCGGCTCGGTGCGGGTGAACTTGAAGTGCTTCACGGCGTTGGTGACATAGGCCTCACCGGGATCGATCCCGGCCTCCGCGAGCGCCCGGTCGAGCAGCTTGCCCGCGGGGCCGACGAAGGGCCTGCCCTGCCGGTCCTCCTGGTCACCGGGCTGCTCGCCGACGAGCATCACCCGCGCGTCGGCCCGGCCGGCCCCGAAGACGGTCCGGGTGGCGTCCCGGTGCAGGGGGCATCCGCGGCAGCCCGCGGCGGCCTCGCGCAGGGCGGCGAGATCGCCGCGCCCCGGCGGCTCCGGTACGAAGGGCTCCGCCGTGTAGGCCTCTTCGGGGAGCTTCGTGGTGGCCATGGCCGCCGGGTACCCCTGGTTCCCGGCGGCGAAAGGAGGCGTCCCCGGCCCGGGTCGCGCCGCGGACCGGGTCAGACCCGCATCGGCTGGGGCGACTCGCGGCGCTCGGGGTCGGGACCCGCGTACTCGCGGATGATCTCGTAGCGGGTGTTGCGCTCCACGGGCCTGAAGCCCGCGTCGCGGATGAGGTCCAGCAGGTCCTCGCGGGTCAGCTTGTTCGGGGTGCCGTAGTTGTCGGCGTCATGGGTGATCTTGTACTCGACCACCGAGCCGTCCATGTCGTCCGCGCCGTGCTGCAGGGCCAGCTGGGCGGTCTGCACGCCGTGCATCACCCAGAACACCTTCACGTGCGGGACGTTGTCGAACAGCAGCCGGGAGACGGCGAACGTCTTCAGCGCCTCGGCGCCGGTCGCCATCTGCGTCCGCGCCTGGAGCGTGTTGCGGACCTTGCCGTCCTTCATGTCCACGAAGTCGTGCTGGTAGCGCAGCGGGATGAAGACCTGGAAGCCGCCGGTCTCGTCCTGCAGCTCACGCAGCCGCAGCACGTGGTCGACACGGTGGCGGGGCTCCTCGATGTGCCCGTAGAGCATGGTGCACGGGGTCTTCAGACCCTTCTCGTGCGCCAGCCGGTGGATGCGGGACCAGTCCTCCCAGTGGGTGCGGTGGTCCACGATGTGCTGCCGGACCTCCCAGTCGAAGATCTCGGCGCCGCCGCCGGTGAGGGACTCCAGGCCCGCGTCGATCAGCTCGTCGAGGATCTCGGAGGCGGACAGCCCGGAGATGGTCTCGAAGTGGTGGATCTCCGTCGCCGTGAAGGCCTTGAGGGAGACGTTCGGCAGGGCCTTCTTCAGCTCCCGCAGCGAGCGCGGGTAGTACCGCCAGGGCAGGTTGGGGTGCAGCCCGTTGACGATGTGCAGTTCGGTGAGGTTGTCCGACTCCATCGCCTTGGCGAGCTTGACGGCCTCCTCGATGCGCATCGTGTAGGCGTCCTTCTCCCCCGGCTTGCGCTGGAAGGAGCAGTAGGCGCAGGACGCCGTGCACACGTTCGTCATGTTCAGGTGCCGGTTGACGTTGAAGTGCACGACGTCACCGTTCTTGCGGGTCCGCACCTCGTGCGCCAGACCGCCCAGCCACGCCAGGTCGTCCGACTCGTACAGCGCGATGCCGTCCTCGCGGGTCAGCCGCTCACCGGAGCGGACCTTCTCCTCCAGCTCGCGCTTGAGCCCGACGTCCATGCCAACACCTTTCTACGACAGCTCGGCCAACCCTATGCCTAGACCTCTTCCGGGAGCTCCCCGACCCGGTTCTCCCACTTGGTGGAGAGCACGATGGTGGTACGGGTCCGGGAGACCCCCTTGGTCCCGCTGAGTCTGCGGATGATCCGCTCCAGGCCGTCCACATCCGTGGCCCGCACCTTGAGCATGAAGGAGTCGTCGCCGGCGATGAACCAGCAGTCCTCGATCTCCGGCAGGTCCCTCAGCCGCTGCGCCACGTCCTCGTGGTCGGCGGCGTCCGAGAGGGAGATGCCGATCAGGGCGATGACGCCGAGACCGAGGGAGGCCGCGTTGACCGTGGCACGGTAGCCGGTGATGACACCGGCCGCCTCCAGCCGGTTGATGCGGTCGGTGACGCTGGGTCCCGACAGACCGACGAGGCGCCCCAGCTCCGCGTAGGAGGCCCGGCCGTTCTCCCTCAGGGCCTGGATGAGCTGCCTGTCCACCGCGTCCATGCGATCGAAGCCTTCCCCTGAAAAGTTCCGAAGAGTTCACGAAGTGATGCGAGGTACCGCGCCGCGGCCTACTGCTCCGGCCTGCCGCCGCCCAGTTCGCCGTGCCAGCGCCGGTACAGGCCGTGCCCGACGCCCGCCGCGTCCAGCACCCGTCCGGCGACGAAGTCCACCAGATCCTGGATGTGGGTGGCACCCGCGTAGAAGGCGGGCGAGGCCGGCACGACCGAGGCGCCGGCGTCGTCCAGCGCCACCAGGTGCCGCAGCGTCTGGCCGTTCAGGGGCGTCTCCCGCACGGCGACGACCAGCGTCCGACGCTCCTTCAGTGTGACGCTCGCCACGCGCTGCAGCAGATCCTTGGACAGTCCGAGGGCGACACCCGCCACGCACGCGGTGGAGGCCGGCACGATGAGCATCCCCTTCGCCGGGTACGACCCCGACGACGGGCCGGCGGCCAGGTCCCCCGCGTTCCAGTACCGCACCCCGCTGACGTCCACGTCGAAGGTCCCGGGCTTGCCGTCGGCGCCCCGGGCCAGCCACTCCCCCAGGTCGTCGCGCCAGTGGGCGTCCCGGAACGAGATCCCCGTCTCGTCCAGCAGCGTCAGTCGGGAGGCACGGCTGACCACCAGGTCCACCGCCTCCCCCGCCGCCAGCAGCGCCCGCAGCACGGCGGCCGCGTATGGCGTACCGGACGCTCCGGAAACCCCCACGATCCAAGGCGCGCGCTGCGATTCTCCTGCGTTCACACCTTGAGCGTACCGGTGGGTCGGGCGGCCCTCAGGCCGGGTGGGGACGCCCGCGCCCGCGCGGCCCGCTCAGACGGTCAGACCACGGACCAGCAGGTCCAGCAGCGCGCACACGAACAGGGCAATGCCGATGAAGCCGTTGACGCTGAAGAACGCCCGGTTGAGGCGGGAAAGGTCGTGGGGGCGGACGATGCTGTGCTCGTAGACGAAGGCGCCCGCCACGATCAGCAGGCCCAGCCAGAAGAAGGCGCCGGCGCCCGTGGCGACCCCGTACCAGACGAACAGGGCGGTGGTGATCGCGTGGCAGACCCGGGCGCCCCGGATCGCGGCCGGGATGCCGAAGCGGGCCGGCACCGACATCACGCCGATCTCACGGTCGGTCTCGACGTCCTGGCAGGCGTAGATCAGGTCGAAGCCGCCGATCCAGACGCCGACCGCGAGGCCGAGGACCACCGCGTCCCAGGACCACTCGCCGCTGATCGCCAGCCAGCCGCCGATCGGGCCCATCGCCTGCGCGAGGCCCAGGATGGCCTGCGGGAAGTTCGTGAAACGCTTCCCGTAGGGGTAGACCACCATCGGGATCACCGCGACCGGCGCCAGGGCCAGGCACAGGGGGTTGAGCAGGGCCGCCGCGCCGAGGAAGACCACCAGCGCGATCAGGGCGCCCGTCCAGGCGTGCCGGACGGACATCGCGCCGGTCACCAGCTCGCGGTGCGCGGTGCGCGGGTTACGGGCGTCGATCTCGCGGTCGATGATCCGGTTGACCGCCATGGCGAAGGTGCGCAGGCCGACCATGCACACGGTGACCAGCAGCAGCCTGCCCCAGTGGATGTTCCGGTCCCACTCGTACATCGCCGTCAGGGCGGCGATGTAGGCGAAGGGAAGCGCGAAGACCGAGTGCTCGATCATCACCAGGCGCAGGAACGCCTTGGTGCGTCCCGGCTGCGGGATCGCGGCGGACGCTGAGCTCACAGGCCGTACTCCTTCCAGCGGCGGTCGACCAGCGCCGCCGTATCGGGGTCCGACAGGACCATGTCCGGCCATCCGCCGTCCCTCGTGTAGCCCTCCTCGGGCCACTTCCTCGTCGCGTCGATCCCCGCCTTGCCGCCCCAGAACTGCTGGTAGGAGGCGTGGTCGAGGTGGTCGACCGGGCCCTCGACGACCGTGAGGTCACGGGCGTAGTCCGTGTTGCCGAGGGCGCGCCAGGCGACCTCGTGCAGATCGTGGACGTCGCAGTCGGCGTCCACGACCACGATCAGCTTGGTCAGGGACATCATGTGTGCCCCCCAGACCGCGTGCATCACCTTCTGCGCGTGCTTCGGGTACTTCTTGTCGATCGAGACGATCGCGCAGTTGTGGAAGCCGCCGGCCTCGGGCAGGTGGTAGTCCACGATGTCCGGGACGATGATCTTCAGCAGCGGCAGGAAGAAGCGTTCCGTGGCCCGGCCGAGGGGGCCGTCCTCGGTCGGCGGGCGGCCGACCACGATCGACTGCAGCAGCGGGCGCCTGCGCATGGTCACGCAGTCGATCGTCAGCGCGGGGAAGGGCTCCTGCGGGGTGTAGAAGCCGGTGTGGTCGCCGAAGGGGCCCTCGGGGAGCATCTCGCCCGGCTCCAGCCAGCCCTCCAGGACGACCTCGGCGTTCGCCGGCACCTGGAGCGGGACCGTCTTGCAGTCGACCATCTCGATCCGCTTGCCCGCCACGAACCCGGCGAACAGGTACTCGTCGATGTCCCCGGGCAGGGGGGCGGTGGAGGCGTACGTCACGGCGGGCGGACAGCCGAAGGCGATGGCGACGGGCAGCCGCTCGCCCCTTCGCGCCGCGACCTGGTAGTGGTTCCGGCTGTCCTTGTGGATCTGCCAGTGCATGCCGATGGTGCGCTTGTCGTGGCGCTGGAGGCGGTACAGGCCCAGGTTCCGGATGCCGGTCTCGGGGTCCTTGGTGTGGGTCAGGCCCAGGTTGAAGAAGGAGCCGCCGTCCTTGGGCCAGGTGAACAGGGCGGGCAGCCGGTCGAGGTCGACCTCGTCGCCGTGCAGGACGACCTCCTGCGCGGGCGCCTCCTTCACCTTCCTCGGCGGCACGTGCGCCATGGCGCCGAGCTTGCCGAAGGCCTCGCGCACCCCCACGAAGCCGTGCGGCAGTTCGGGCCGCAGCAGCCCTCCGATCTTCTCGGAGATCTCGCCGTACGACTTCAGGCCCAGCGCCTTCAGCAGCCGGCGGTCGGTGCCGAACACGTTCATGGCGAGGGGCATGTCCGACCCGCGCACGTTCTCGAAGAGGAGCGCCGGACCGCCGGACTTCTGCACCCGGTCGACGATCTCCCCGACTTCCAGGTAGGGGTCGACCTCGGCCTTGATGCGCTTGAGGTCTCCCTCGCGCTCCAGCGCCCGCAGCAGGGAGCGAAGATCGTCGTAAGCCATGCGTCCCAGTATCGGCCACGGGCCACTCCGGCCCGGTCACCGGGCCCGCCTCAGCCCGTCGGGGCTCTTCGGCGAGGCCCCGGTGGGGCCACCCGCCCGGCTGATCAGCGAGCCCGAGCAGGACCGAACCGTGGAACTCCGTGCGCTCCGCCGAGGGCCGGGGGCGTTGCCGCGGCCCCCGGCGCACCGCAGAGTGAAGATATGGACGAACCCGAGCTCCGCGCCTGGCTCGCCACCGCCGTCGAGGAGGCCCGCGCCGGTCTCGCCGAGGGCGGCATCCCGGTCGGCGCCGCCCTCTACGGCCCGGACGGCGCCCTCCTCGGCCGCGGTCGCAACCGCCGCGTCCAGGACGGCGACCCGTCGGCGCACGCGGAGACGGCCGCGTTCCGGGCGGCGGGCCGGCAGCGGTCGTACCGCGGCACCACCATGGTCACCACCCTCTCCCCCTGCTGGTACTGCAGCGGCCTGGTCCGCCAGTTCGGGATCTCCCGGGTGGTGATCGGCGAGGCGACCACCTTCCGCGGCGGCCACGACTGGCTCGCCGCGCACGGCGTGGAGATCGTCCTGGTGGACGATCCCGCGTGCGTGGACCTGATGACCGGCTTCGTCGAGGACCATCCCGCCCTGTGGAACGAGGACATCGGTGAGTGAGCCCCGCATCCCCACCATCGACCTGCGGCACTGGACCCGCGGGGACGGCGCCGCCCGCGCGGCGCTCGCCCGCACCGTCGACGAGGCGCTGCAGGCCGCCGGCTTCCTGCTGGTCACCGGGCACGGGGTGGACCCGGGCCTGCGGGCCGGGATCCGCGCGGCCGCCCGGACGTTCTTCCGGATGCCCCCCGAGGCCAAGCGGCGCTACCGGGCACGGGTCGGCGGACGCGGCTGGCTCGGCCCCGGGGCGGAGGCCAACGGGTACGCGGAGGGCACCGAGACACCGCCCGACCTGAAGGAGTCGCTGACCTTCGCGACGGACGAGCCGTTCGACGACCCGGTCGTCAACGCCGAGTGGTACGCGCCCAACGTGTGGCCGGCCGAGGTGCCCGAACTGCGGACGCTGTGCGCCCGGTACCTGGCCGACATGGCCGCGCTGCAGCGGGAGCTGCTGGCGCTGCTGGGGTGCGCGCTCGGACTGGGGGACGGGTTCTTCTGCCGGCACCTGGACCACCCGACGTTCGGCTTCAACATCAACTGGTATCCGGGCACGGAGGTGGTCGGCGAGCCCCGGCCGGGGCAGTTCCGGATCGGGCCGCACACCGACTTCGGGACCGTCACCATCCTCGACCGGCAGGCCGGCAGGGGCGGGCTCCAGGTGCACACCGACGCGGGCGGGTGGGAGGACGCGCCGTACGACCCGGCCGCGTTCACCATCAACGTCGGCGACCTGATGGCCCGGTGGACCGGCGACCGCTGGCGCTCGGGCCGGCACCGGGTGCTGCCGCCGCCGGCCGACCTGCCCGCCGAGGAGCTGATGTCGCTCGTGTACTTCGGCGAGTGCACCCCCGGCACCCTGGTGGAGTCCCTCCCGGCGCCGCTGGGCCGGGTGGCGTACCCGCCGCTCGACTCGCACGTCTACCTGCGCGAGAAGCTCGACTCGATCACCGTCGGTTAATCACTTCCGCGTTCGGCCCGCCACCCGTTGAGTTGAAATGCTCCGAACGGGCATGTCCCGGCCGCGTCCCACGGCATTGCCTTGACGGGGGGCCCGCATTCCAAGGGCCCCCTTCTGCGATGGGAGACGCGTGCGAATCACTGACATCCAGCGCTGCGAGGTCCGGCCGGGACGGCTCGTCGAGTGGACGCTGAGCCCGGCGACCGTCGCGGCGGCGACGGAGCTGCCGGACGACTCCCGGCCGCCTGCCTACATCCAGGAGTCGCACATCCGGACCGCCAAGTGCGTGCGGGACGACGGGCTGTTCGTGCCGACCTGGCTCGGCACCGCCTTCGACCTGCCGGGGCCGGCGGACCTCGACGTCCTCCAGGAGGCGCTGCGCGCCTGGACCCTGCGGCACGAGACGCTGCGCAGCGGCTTCCGCTGGGCGGGCGACGAGCTGCGCCGGTTCACGCTCGACCCCGCGGACGTGTCCCTGCGCCGGGAGACGGTGGGCGACTTCCCCGACGCGCGGCGGCTGGTCCGCCGGCTCCAGGACCGCTTCGACACCGTCGCGGACGCGCTGCGCTGGCCCAACCTCATCTACACGGCGGTCGTCAGGGACGACTCCACCAGCGTGTACATGGCCTTCGACCACAGCAACGTCGACGCCTACTCCCTGCACCGGATCGCCGCCGAGGTGCACGAGCTGTACACGGCGGGACTCGCCGGGCGCGCACCCGCCGCCACCGCCCCGGCCGCCAGCTACGTGGACTTCTGCGAGATCGAGCGGGCGGACGCGGACCGCATCGACGGCGGGCACGACATCGTCGCGCGCTGGCGGGAGTTCATCCGGCGCTGCGACGGCAGCCTGCCGGGCTTCCCGGTGGACCTCGGCCTGACGCCCGGGGATCCGCTGCCCCGGCAGCGGATGCTGTGCGAGCCGCTCGCCGACGCGGACGCGGCGGCCGCGTTCGAGTCCTACTGCCGGCCCTACGGCGGCAGCCAGGTCGGGGTGCTGGCGGCGACCGCGCTCATCGTCCACGAGCTGGGCGGACAGTCCGTGTACCGGACGGTGGTGCCGTTCCACACCCGGGTGAAGTCCCGCTGGACCGACTCGGTGGGCTGGTACGTGGGCGGCGCGCCGGTCGAGGTGCCCGTGAGCCGTACCCGCGGCCTCCCGGACGCGCTGCGGACCGTACGGGCGCAGCTGGGGGCCAACCGGACGCTGGCCCGGATGCCGCTGGCACGGGTGCTGGACCTGCTCGGCGCGGACTTCCGGCCGACCTCACCGGACCTGTACTCGATCGTCTCCTACCTCGACACCCGGGCCATGCCCGGCGCCGAGCGGTGGACCGAGATGCGGGCGCACGCGCTGCTGCGGGTGTCGTACGGCGACCAGGTGTGCGTGTGGGTGAGCCGGCAGCACGAGGGGCTGTGGCTGGCCAGCCGCTACCCGGACACCGACGTGGCGGCGAAGAACATGCGGCTGTACGTCGAGCGGCTGCGGGACCAGATCGCCTCCGTGGCCCACGGGAGCCTGCCGGCGGTGTCGTAGAACCGGCGGAAACCCGGATTCCGGAAATTCGTGACCCAACGGTCACCACTGACCCTGGTCCGGAGCAACTCCCCCTTCCTACACTGCTGTTGAGGGGGGCGATGCGGTGCACAGACGGTTGCACGGGCGCGGGGCACTGTTCGACGTCGATCCGGCCGGTCTCGCGCCGCGCCTGGTGGGGCTGCGCCCCGGCCACCATCGGGCCCACCCTTTCGAGCACCCGGACGAGCCGCCCTTGGTGGTGCTGGCCGGTGCCCGCGGCCTCGGCAAGAGCGCGGTGCTGGCCGAGCTGCACGACGCCTACCAGGGGCACACCCCGGTCGCGCTGGTCGACTGCGCGGAGGGGCAGTTCGCCCACCCGCCCGCGGACCGGCCCGCCGCCTCCTGGTCGCCGCTCGCGCAGGCGCTGCTGGTGATCGCCGAGCAGCTCGCCGAGCCGGTGACGGGCGCCGGGCGGATCACCTTCCCGCGGCTGATGTCGGGCCTGGTCGCCGTCGCCGCCGGCGGCTGGGGCGACGCCGACTCGGAGCGGATCCGCCGCGAGGTCGAGCGGATCCTGCTGCTGAACGAGAGCGGCTCCTGGATCAGCGGGTTCGCCGGACGCTGGGCGGGCAAGGTGGCGGCCAAGGTGGTCGCGGCGGCCACCGGCACCGGGCCGCTGGTGTCGGGCGCCATCGAGGCGACCCTGGAGTCCGTCGCGGAGGGCTTCACCAGCCGCCGGCACCAGAAGGCGTCCGTCTGGTACCGGACGTACCCGAACGCGGGCCGCAACGCCCAGCGCGGGCTCATCCTGCTGTCCCAGCACTTCCGGGACGGCGGCGGCTCCCGCGAGCACGCCGAGCGGTATCTGGTGCGGGCCCTGCTGGCCGACCTGACGGAGGCGTACGCGGGCGTGCTGCCGCGCATGCAGCGCCTCGGCCGGCCGCTGGTGCTGCTCGACAACGCGCAGTCCGCGCCGGGCCCCGGGCTCGTGGCCGCCGTGCTGCGGGACCGCGCCGAGGGCATCCCCGACCAGGTCGCCCTTCTCGCGGCCCGGCGCGGCGAGGGCCGCGAGGAGCTGCGCAGCGCGGTGCGGCGGGAGCTGGCGGAGGTGGCCCGGCGCACCGGCTGGGCGCCGGACGCGGCCCCTTCCTCGCGGGCGCTGGTGGTCGCGCTGCCCCCGCTGAGCGCGGACGACACCCTGCACATCGTCGGCGCGGTCTGCGCGGACACCCCGGTGCCATCCCATCTCCCGGCCGCCACCCACCGGTTGACCGGCGGCAACCCGCTCGGCATCGTGCTGCTCGCCGAGTCGGCCGCGCAGCACCTGCCCGGGGTGTCCTCGCTGGGCGAGCTGCTCACCGCGGAGTTCCGCCCCGCCGAGGACCGGCCCGGGGTGCCCGCCCACCAGGCGCTCCTGGACCGGCTGGTGCCGGCCGAGCACCTGGACGAGATGACCGTGCTGGCCGCCGCCCACGACCACGGCTCGGCCTGCGCCCTGGCCTCCGCGCTGCTGCCGGACACCTTCGGGGCGGCGGACGTACGGGCCCTGCAGACGCTGCTCGCCGAGGAGGGGCTGCCCGTGGTGCCGGACCAGTTCGCCGGCGACCCGTTCGTGCGCACCCTGCTGCTGCTCCGGCTGCACCTGCGGGACGAGGACCACTCCTCGTGGCGTACCGCGCACGAGACGCTGGTCGCCCACTACGCGGCGCCCGGGCAGGAGCGGTACCGGCTGCACCACGAGCTCGCCCTCGGCCGCGCCGAGCCGGCCGTCGCGCACCTGCGCGACACCTTCGCCACCGCCGACACCCGCACCTGGCTCGGCACCCTGCGCTTCATCGCGTCCGCACCCTACTTCCACGCGCACGACGCCGAGGGCCGCGACTTCAGCGGCCAGGGCGACCGGCGGGCCGCCGTGGCGCTCGGCCGCACGGACGCCGGGCACGACGTGCCGGAGGGCGTGGACGCCGTACTGCACCTGCGGGTACGGCGGTTGCTGTACGCGGTGTGGCAGCTGACGGACCCGCTGGTGCTGCCCGACCCGAAGGTGTGCGACCGGCTCCGCTTCGAGCTGGAGCAGCTGTCCAACCTGCGGCCCGCGGGCAACGCGCTGCTGTGGCGGGCCTCCCGGGACTGGCCGGCGGCGGCGCTGGCCGGGCATCCGCTGGAGGGCCCGGAGGACGCGGGCGACGGCCCGGACGACCGGAGCGGGGAGGCGTGATGGCGCGCGGGGGCGTGGGGACGTGGGTGCGCGAGCACGTGTGGGAGATACCGCTGCGCCGCTATCTGTCCCTGCTGGCGGCGGCGGCGCTGGTGGCCGGGCTGGTCTTCGCGGTGCGGGCCCTGGCGCACGACGACCGGTCGTGCGCCACCGGGGTGGCCCGGCCGCGGGGCAGCGACGAGTGCGTGGGCGTGACCACGGGGGCGTACGACTTCGGGCAGCCCCGGCTGCGGGACGCCGCCCGGGCGATCGCCCGGGAGAACGGCCGGCTCAAGCCCGGGAGCTACGTGACGGTGGCCCTGATGCTGCCGTACACCTCCACCTCGGCGACCAGCCTGAACGACATCCAGCACCAGCTGCAGGGCGCCTATCTGGCGCAGTACCAGGCCAACCACGACTCCAACGGCCAGGCGCCACAGATCCGGCTGGTGCTGGCCAACCCCGGCTCGACCGGCGAGTACTGGCGGCAGACGGTCGACCTGCTGACCCGGATGACGACGGGCGCGGACCGGCTGCGCGCGGTCGCGGGCATCGGGCAGAGCACCGACAACAACAAGAGGGCCGTCGCGGAGCTGACCCGGCGCGGCATCCCGGTGATCGGCTCCTCCATCACCGCCGACGACCTCGCCAACGGGCAGCACGGCAAGGACCCCTACCCGGGTCTGGCCCGGGTGTCGCCGACCAACACCGACGAGGCCCGCGCGCTGGCCTCCTTCGCCAAGGTGAGCGCGGGCAAGGCGCTGCTGGTGTACGACAAGCCCGGCGACCCGTACACGCGGACGCTCCAGGAGTCGTTCGCCGCGCTGATCAAGGGCTCGCCTTACGAGCCGCAGCCGTTCACCCCGCCCGCCGACCGCAGCCAGGAGGGGACGACCGCGAACACCTTCCGGCAGATCACGGACCTGGTGTGCGACACCTCCCGGGAGACGGACACCATCCTGTTCGCGGGCCGCCACACCCAGCTGCGGCAGTTCATCAACGCGCTCGGCGGCCGGGGCTGCCAGGACCGGAAGTTCACGGTGCTGACCGGTGACGAGGCCTCGTACCTGACCCATGAGAAGGCCCTGGACCGCGACGCCCTCAGGCACAACCTGTCCGTCCGCTACACCTCCCTCGCGCACCCGGACGCCTGGGCGAAGGACCCGTCGACCACGGGCGGTTCGGCGGCGGACTTCGCGGTCCTGAAGGGGCTGCTGACGGCCGCGGCTCGGGGGCCGGTGGGACCGGTCGGTCCCGTCGCCCTGGACGACGGCCAGCTGATCATCGGCTACGACACGCTGCGGCTCGCGGTGCACGGCATCCGCGAGGCGGTGCCGGCCGGGCGGAGCGTCCCGGCACTGGCGGACGTGGGCCTGCAGTGGCCGCAGGTGAAGGGCTCGCTGCGGGTCGCCGGGGCGAGCGGCTGGATCTGCCTGGACGTGCACGGCAACCCGTACGACAAGGCCGTGCCGATCGTGGAACTGACCCCGGAGGGCGACTCGCGCTTCGTGCGGATCGCCTGGCCCGAGGGGAAGCCGCCGGGGAAGCAGTGCCTGCCGCCGTCCTAGCCTGCCGCCGCCCTAGGTGAACTGGCCGGGCAGGGGCTCCTGACCGGCCTCCTGCCCGGGCAGGTCCGGCGCGATCTCCGGATTCTCGATCAGTCGTTCGAATCGGGTGCGCCAGCCGGACTCGGACTCCCCCTCGCCCTGGAACTCGTGGGTGAAGCGCAGCACGGTCCCCGTCTCCCCCTCCCGCTCCAGATGGAACCGGATCCGGCCACCGCCCTCGACGGTGTACTCCGCGACCCGGTCCACGTCCCAGGCGGTGACCCGGCCGGAGCCCAGGTCACGCAGGGTGACCGGCCCGTCGAGGCGGGGTTCGAGAACGTCGACGGCGGTGCACCACGCCCCGAGTCCCCCGGGAGTGGACACCGCCGGCCAGACGTCTTCCATGGGCCTCGGGATCCGCACCAGGAAGTGGAGTATGTGCGTGTTCCCGTGGGTCTGGCTGATGCCCTGTGCGATGGAACCGCTCATGACACCAGTGTGGGCGACCCGCGGCTCAGACGCCCGCGTAGGAGTGCTTGCCGGTGACGAAGATGTTGACGCCGTAGTAGTTGAACAGCCAGCACCCGAAGGCGATCATCGCCAGGTAGGCGGCCTTGCGGCCCTTCCAGCCGGCGGTGGCGCGGGCGTGCAGGTAGCAGGCGTAGCCGATCCAGGTGATGAAGGACCAGGTCTCCTTGGGGTCCCAGTTCCAGTAGCGGCCCCAGGCGTCGCCGGCCCAGATCGCGCCCGCGATGATCGTGAAGGTCCACAGCGGGAAGACGGCCGCGTTGACCCGGTAGGCGAACTTGTCCAGGGAGGCGGAGGCGGGCAACCGCTCCAGCACCGAGGTCGCGAAGGCGCCGGGCTTGCCGCCGGTCTGGAGCTTGTTCTCGTACGAGTCCTTGAACAGGTACAGGATCGTGGCGACCGCGCCGACGTAGAACACCGCGCCGCAGAAGATCGCGGTGGAGACGTGGATGTACAGCCAGTACGAGTGCAGGGCCGGGACCAGCTGGTCGCTCGCCGTGTAGAGCACGGTGACCGCGAGGCCCAGGTCGAGCAGGACCGTGGTGATCAGAAACAGGCCGAGCCAGCGCACGTTCTTCCGCAGCGCCAGCAGCGCGAGGTACACGGCCACGGCGACCGTGGAGAACGTGATGTTGAACTCGTACATGTTGCCCCACGGCGCCCGCTGCACGGATGCCGCGCGGGCGACGACCCCGCTCAGCTCGACGAGGAACGCGAGCACGGTGAGGGAGACGGCGATCCGGCCGAAGAGGTCGCCCTGGACGTCGTCGCCGTGCGCACCCGGGCCGTCCGGCACGTCACGGGCGCCCGACGCCGACCGCACGACGACCTTGGGCCGCTCCAGCACGGCGGTGCCGCCGGCCTGCTGGACGGTGACCGCGGGGCCGTTCTTGTGCTGCCCGGCCTCGGTGGTGAGCGCGGCGGCCGTGCGGGCCACCTTGCTGCGGCTGCCGAAGAGCCATTCGGCGATGTACGCGAAGAAGGCCAGGGTGTAGACGGCCATCGACGAGTAGATCAGCGTGTTGCTGATGCTCGCCAGGTGTTCGTTGGTTGCGGCGGCGAGAGTCACTTCTCAGCCCCTTCGGCAGGTACGACGGGAGATTCGGTGGGGTCGTCGTCGGGTTCGGGTGCCCCCGGCGCCTGGTCGTAGAGGGTTCCGGCGAGGTCGCCCAGCTCCTCGGGCACCTTGGCGGACTCGCTGCGGCCGAGCCCGGCCATCTCGACGACGGTGACGCCGTCGGCACCGCGCACCGCCCGCACCCACACGCGCCGGCGCTGGATGAACAGGGACGCGGCCAGGCCGAAGATCGCGGTCAGGGCACCGCCCAGCGCCCAGCCGCTGCCGGGCTCCTGGACGATCTCGAAGCCGGCCCACTCCTTGATGTCCTTCTCGAAGGTGAGGGAGCCGGCGCCGTTCGGCAGCGTGAGGGTGTCGCCCGGCTGGAGGAGCTTCTTCAGCGGCTGGCCCTTGCCGTCCTTGAACGTCTTCAAGTGGGTCTGGTCGAGCTGGTACACGCTCTGCGGGATGCCCGAGTCGACGCCGAGGTCGCCGTGATAGGCCTTCACCGCGAGCAGCGGGTTCACCAGCGCCGGGAACTGCGAGAGCATCGTGCCGCTCTTCGGGTCGAAGGTCGGCACGAAGAAGGCCTGGAAGCCGAGCTGGTCGGTCTTGCCCTGCGCGTCGCGGTAGCCGTCCATCACCTTGATCACGCCGTTCGACGTGACGTTGCCGTCGAGCGGCAGCAGCGGCACGGCGTCGTGGTAGACGACGTTGCCCTTGCCGTCGCGAACCGTGACGACCGGCGCGTAGCCGTGGCTGACGAGGTAGACCTTGGCGTCACCGATGTGCAGCGGCGAGTTGACCTTGATGGTGCTCGACTTCTGCTTGCCGTACGCGCCCTGGCTGTAGGCGATCTTCGCCTGGTAGGTGCGCGGCGTGCCCTTGTTGGGGCCGGTGAGCTCGTAGGTGCCCTTGAAGTCCTTCAGGTCGAAGCTGAACGGCACCAGGTCGTCGTTCTGGAACATGCTGCCGGACTTGAAGTCGTCGTACTGGAGGATCGAGTTGGAGAACCCGTCGCCCTCGACGACCAGCTTGGTGCCGTCGGACTTGTACATCTGGCCCCAGGCGAAGGCGACCAGCAGCACGATCAGCGCGACGTGGAAGGCCAGGTTGCCGACCTCGCGCAGATAGCCCTTCTCGGCGGCGACGGCGTCCCCGGCGACATGGGCGCGGAAGCGGCGCTTCTTCAGCAGCGCGAGCGCGGCCGCGCGGACCTGCTCGGGGTCGGCCTCGGTGCGCCACGTCGTGTACGCCGGCAGCCGGGTCAGCCGCTTGGGCGCACCCGGCGGACGGCCGCGCAGCTGGCCGACGAACTGCCAGGTGCGGGGCACGATGCAGCCGATGAGGGAGACGAACAGCAGGATGTAGATCGCGGAGAACCACACCGAGCTGTAGACGTGGAACAGGCCGAGCTTGTCGTAGACCGGCGAGAGCGTCTTGTGCGCCTTGCGGAAGTCGTCGACCTTGTTCAGGTCGGCGCCGGTCTGCGGGATCAGCGAGCCGGGGATCGCGCCGAGCGAGAGCAGCAGGAGCAGCAGCAGCGCGACCCGCATGGAGGTCAGCTGCCGCCAGAACCAGCGGACCCAGCCGATGACACCGAGGCCGGGGACGCTCGCGGTCTCCTCCTGCGGGGCGGTGGACAGCTGGGAGCCGGCGGCCCTCAGGTCGTCCTGGTCCCGGCTCTTGTCGGTTCCGGTTGTGCTCATCGATCAGATCCCCACAGTGAAGCCGTTGGACCAGGTCTGCATCTGCTGCACCAGACTGTCCCAGGCGCCGGTAAGGAGCAGCACACCGGTCACGATCATCATCGTGCCGCCGATGCGCATCACCCACACGTAGTGGCGCTTGACCCAGCCGAACGCGCCGAGCGCCTTGCGGAAGGCGATCGCGGTGAGCACGAAGGGGACGCCGAGGCCGAGGCAGTAGACGACCGTCAGCAGGGCGCCGCGGCCGGCACTCGACTCGTTCCAGGCGAGGAGGTTCACCGACGACAGGGTCGGGCCGAGACAGGGCGTCCAGCCGATGCCGAAGAGCGCGCCTATGAGCGGCGCGCCCACCAGGCCGGTGGTCGGCCGCTTGTGGAAGCGGAACTCGCGCTGGGTGAACCAGGGCATCAGCCCCATGAAGAACACGCCCATGAGGATCATGAGCACGCCGAGCACCTTGGACAGGGTGCCCTTGTACTCCTGCAGGGTCGAGCCGAAGTAGCCGAACAGCGCCCCGCCGGAGATGAACACGGCGCTGAAGCCGACCACGAACAGGGAGGCACCGGCGACCATCCGGCCGCGCCGGGCCTCGGCCAGGTCGGTGCCCGCCACGCCGGTGACGTAGGAGAGGTAGCCGGGGACGAGCGGCAGCACGCAGGGCGAGAAGAAGGAGACGAGTCCGCCGAGCAGGGCCACGGGCGCCGCGACGAGCAGCGCGCCGTGCAGGACGGTCTGGTTCTGGCCCGCTGCGGCCAGGGTCGTCAGCGTCGTACTCACGTCACTTCTCCGCGAGTACCGGCTTGAGCATCTTCAGCAGGCTCGTGTCGTCGAGCGCCTCCAGGGCCCGCGCTGCCACCTTCCCGTGCCGGTCGATGACCAGCGTGGAGGGGATCAGCTGCGGGTTGAGGGTGCCCTTCTTGAAGCGGAGCATCAGCCGGCCCGCCGGGTCGTACAGGCTCGGATAGGCGATCCCGTGCTCCTTCTCGAAGGCGACCGCGGGTGTGGTGCTGGTGTCCCGGGTGTTGATCCCGACGAACTGCACCCCCTTGCCCGCGTAGCTCTTCGACACCTTGGAGAAGTACTGCGCCTCCTCGCGGCACGGACTGCACCACGAGCCCCAGACGTTGATGACGACGACCTGCCCCTTGTAGGAGGCGACGTCCAGCGTCTTGCCGTCGATGGTCCTGCCGGACAGGTCCGGGGCCGCGGCGCGCTTGCCCTGGGGCGCGGTGGCGATGCCGTTGTTGCCGGTGACGAAGTTGGTGTTGCCGCCACCGCCGGAGGTGCCGCCCTTGCCGCACGCGGACAGGGTCAGGGCCGCGGCGGCGGCCACGGCGCTGAGCAGGAGGGCGCGGCTACGGGTACTCATGTGAAAAGTTTCGCATGTCCGTTCCGGCGATCTGTGGCGCCCCCCTGCCGGGCGGAAAACCGCATTTCAGGAGCTATTTACACGGGACATTTCAGGCAAGGAACTGCTTCCAGCCCGCGGCGGGCCGCTGCCCGACGTCCAGCGTGCGCAGCTTGGCGAGGACCTCGGGCTTCTGCACGTCGATCCAGTCGGTGAACTGCCGGAAGGAGACGAGGCGCACGTCCGCGCCCTTCTCCTTCTCCCGCGCGATGTGCTTGAAGGCCTCCTCGACGGAGTCCATGTAGATGCCGCCGTTCCACTGCTCGAAGTGGTTGCCGATGAAGAACGGCGCCCGGTTCGTCTCGTATGCCCGCTGGAAGCCGGCGATGTACGCCCCGGCCGACTGGGTGCGCCAGCCCGGGTAGTTGTAGGCGGGCGCCTTCGTGGAGTTCACGGACTGGTTGGCGAGCATGTTGTAGTCCATCGACAGGACCTCGAACTTGCGGCCGGGGAAGGGCACCTGCTGGAGCGGGAAGTCCCAGATGCCCATCCGCTTCACCGGCCACACCTGGCGGCCGCCCGGCGAGGACGCGTCGTAGCGCCAGCCCAGCTTCTTGGCGGTGGGCAGCAGGTTGTCCTGGCCGAGCAGACAGGGCGTACGGCCGCCGGCCAGCTCCTTGTCGTAGTCGAAGGGCAGCGCGGGCAGGTCGTGCCAGCCGGTGTTGGTCTTCCACTCCTTCACGTA
>NZ_JBVJTD010000018.1:0-193282 GCF_055605965.1 Streptomyces sp. NPDC037126 | reverse complement strand
TCGGTCAGCCTGCAGATCCAGGCCAGCGACAGCGCGGGCGCGTCCCTGACCTACAGCGCCTCCGGCCTGCCGACCGGCCTGTCCATCAACAGCTCCAGCGGTCTGATCTCCGGTACGGCGTCCACCGCGGGCACCTACCAGGTCACCGTCACCGCGACCGACTCCACCGGCGCCTCCGGCTCGACCTCCTTCACCTGGACCGTCGGCTCCGGTGGCGGCGGCTGCACGTCCTCCCAGCTGCTGGCCAACCCGGGCTTCGAGTCGGGCAACACCGGCTGGAGCGCGACCAGTGGCGTCATCACCAACGACACCGGTGAGGCCGCGCACAGCGGCTCCTACAAGGCCTGGCTCGACGGCTACGGCACCTCGCACACCGACACGCTGTCCCAGTCGGTGACGATCCCGGCCGGCTGCAAGGCCACGCTCACCTTCTACCTGCACATCGACACCGCCGAGACCGGCAGCACCGCGTACGACAAGCTGACGGTCACCGCCGGTTCGACCACCCTGGCGACGTACTCGAATCTCAATCACAACTCCGGGTACGCGCAGAACACCTTCGACCTGTCCTCGCTGGCGGGCCAGACGGTCACCCTGAAGTTCAACGGCGTGGAGGACTCCTCGCTGCAGACCAGCTTCGTCGTCGACGACACCGCCCTGACGACCAGCTGATCCGCATCCTGTGACAAGGGTCCCGCACGTGGAAGCCGTCCGCGTGCGGGGTGGGCTATACCCACCTGCTCGTGGCAGAACGCCACGAGCCGGTGCCGCCGCCCGCCCGCCGTTCAGAGTGGCGGAAGGCGTGTTCGCAACCGGGCACAGATTCGGGCTGCGTCGCTGACGCGCCCGTTGTGAGCCCCTGGCGTGCCGGGTCACCAACTGCTGTTGGTCACGCCAGGGAGTTCGCCCGCGTGGGCCATCTCGCGTACGCGGATGCGGGACAGGCCGAAGGCGCGCAGGTAGCCGCGGGGGCGGCCGTCCACGGAGGCGCGATTGCGCAGGCGGGTGGCGCTGGCGTCGCGGGGATGCCGGCGTAGTTCCCGCTGGGCGGCGGCGCGGTCCTCGTCGGAGCTTCCGGGGAACGCGATGATCGCCTTCAATGCGGCGCGGCGCGCGGCGTATCGGGCCACGACGAGGCGCCGCTGGTCGTTCTTCGCGATCTTGCTCTTCTTCGCCATCAGACCTTCCCTCCACGAGCGCGGATGCGGGCCACCGCGGCCTCGATGCCGATCGTGTCGACCGTCTTGATGCCCTTGGCGGAAAGCGCGAGCCGGACGTGCCGGCCTTCGCTCGGCAGCCAGTAGCGCTTGCTCTGGATGTTGGGGTCGAAGCGGCGCTTGCTGCGCCGGTGCGAGCGGGAGATGTGATGGCCGAAGCCGGGCTGCCGGCCGGTGAGTTGGCAGTGGGCGGACATGGCTGTTCCTCCTTGGGGTGGATGCAGCAGCACACTAGCGCCAGATGAAAATGAAAACCAATCTCTTGTATGGTGCTGTCCATGGCCCGTAACGAACTGCGCCCGATCATCAAGCTGAGGTCCACCGCCGGCACCGGCTACACCTACGTGACCCGCAAGAACCGCCGTAACAACCCCGACCGGCTGACGCTGCGCAAGTACGACCCGGTCGTCGGCCGCCACGTCGACTTCCGTGAGGAGCGCTGAGAGCCGTGAAGCCCGGAATCCACCCCGCGTACCGCCCGGTCGTCTTCCGTGACCGGGCCGCCGACTACGCCTTCCTCACCCGGTCCACGGCCACGAGCGACAAGACCGTCGAATGGGAGGACGGCAACACCTACCCGGTCATCGACGTCGAGATCTCCTCGGCGAGCCACCCCTCCTACACCGGCACCCAGCGAGTCCTGGACACCGCGGGGCGCGTCGAGCGCTTCGAGCGGCGGTATGGACGCGGACGGAGCGAGCCGTGAACCGGGACGAGGCGCGGCTGCCGGTGGCGATCGTCGGCGGGTTGCACGCGGACGCCCGCCGGGCCGCCGTCGAGGAGATCCTGCGTACGGTCCCCGGGTCGGTCTCGCTGCACCACGACCTGACGTCCGCCGTCGACAGCGCGGTGCGCCGGACGCTGCGCGACGTGGACGGTCTGCTGGGCAGTGGCGACGCACCCCTGGTGAATGACTGCGCGTGCTGCGCACTTCGCGAGGATCTCGTCCCCGAACTGCTGCGGCTCGCAGCGGAGGGAACGTACCGGCTGGCCGTCGTGGAACTGTGGGACTCCGTCGAGCCCCAGGCCATGGCCGGAGTCATCGCCGCCGCGGGCGCACCGCTGGCCCTGACCGGGGTCGCCACCGCGGTCGACCCCGCACTCGTCCTGCCGTACCTGTCCAACGGCGACGACCTGGCCGACGTCGGCCTCGCCGCCGCGCCGGCCGACCAGCGCACGGTCGCCGACACCTTCGCCCGGCAGCTGGAGTACCCCACGGTGATCGCCCTCGGCGAGGACGATTCTTGCGACGAGGTCGCCGACGGTACTGACCACGCGCTGCTCGCCCAGCTCACACCAGGCGCACGAAGCGTACGGGTGGAGAGCGACGGCGCCCTGGGGGCAGCGCTGTTGGCGGGCTTCGACGTGGCAGCGGCCGCCGCCCGCGTGCATCCTGCGTGCGCGCTGCTGCCGCAGTCGTGCGACGAGCACGGGGTGAGCACCTTCGTCTGGCGGCGCGAACGGCCCTTCCACCCGCAGCGCCTGTACGCGGCGCTTGAGGACCTTACCTGCGCCGCCGCGCGCAGCCGGGGGCGGTTCTGGCTGGCGGACCGCCCCGACACCCTGCTGTCCTGGGACGCCGCCGGCGGCGCGCTGTGCGTGGAGTCGGCCGGGCCCTGGCTGGCAGCTCTGCCCGACGCCGCCTGGGAGATGGTGCCCGCCGAGCGCCGCCTCGCCGCCTCCGTGGACTGGCACCCGGAACACGGTGACCGCTGCCAGTACCTCACCTTCACCTCGCCCGGCCTGGACCGCGACGGCCTACAGGCCCTGCTCGACTCATGTCTGCTCACCGACGACGAGTACGCGGCGGGCAGGGACCGCTGGAAGCAACTCCCGCACGCCTTTGACGACTTGCTCGACCCCGTGACCTGAAAGAGAGGACCGGCCTCACCATGACCCGACGCACAAGCATCCGGCGTCAGACTGCCAAGCGTCAGCGCACCAACCCGCTGGACGCCGCCGGCATCACCTACATCGACTACAAGGACACCGATCTGCTGCGGAAGTTCATCTCCGACCGCGGAAAGATCCGCAGTCGTCGGGTGACCCACGTGTCGCGTCAGCAGCAGCGGCAGATAGCGCAGGCCATCAAGAACGCGCGCGAGATGGCGCTCCTGCCCTACGGCTCCCGGTAGGGCGATGGCCCTGTGCGGGAGGCAGCAGAACCACCGCGGCTTCTAATGGCCCTACCGGGTGGTCTCGCAGGCGCCGGCACCTTCCGTTACGCCCTGTACCGGTAGCGGATCCGGCCGCGGGTGAGGTCGTAGGGGCTGAGTTCCACGAGAACCCGGTCGTACGGGAGGATCTTGATGCGGTTCTTCCGGATCTTCCCGCTGATGTGGGCGAGCACCGTGTGCCCGTTGTGGAGCTCCACCTTGAAGGTGGCGTTGCGCAGGCACTCGACGACGGTGCCTTCGGCTTCTACGCCCCCTGCTGCCTTTGTCATGGTCTCTCACTTCTCTTGTTCTGTTACGGCGAATTCGGTAGGAAACGGTCGCTCGGTTTGATGTGGCGGCGCGTCAGTGGCGGGCGAGTTCCAAGGTGCTGGCCGCGCGGCGGGCACCGATGCTCTCGAAGAGGGCGGTGGCCGCCGCGTTGGTCTCGCTCACCTCGGCCCATGCCGAAGCGGTCCCGGAGTGGTGCAGCGAACCCAGCGCGTGGGCCAGCAGCGTCCGGGCGATGCCGCGGCGGTGTCTGTCAGCTCGGACGGCGATCAACCCGATCCGTGGCTGGCGGGTCAGCGGTGCCACCCGGATGAGTCCCACGTACTGATCCACGTGCCGCGCCACCGCGTACTTCGATGGGTTGAGCAGGGTGGTGCCCGCTGGGCGGGGCAGCACCTCGGCCGGCATCGTCTGCCATCCGACGGTGGCCTCGACCTCGTCGCGGGCGGTCCAGGGCGCGCAGCGGGCCCTCCTCCGCCTCACCGGCGGACATGATCGTCACGCCGGACGGTGGCCGCACCGAGCCGAGACCGGTGATGTGCGGGTCGGTGGGCACGAGATAGCCCCACTCGCGGCGTGCGGTGGCGAAGCCGGCCCGCTCCCAGGCGGACCTCGAGTCGTGGTCGGCCTCGTCGACGACCGTGTACAGCGATGTCGGCAGGTCCGCCGGCATCGCGTCGGCGATGCGGTCGAAGACCGCGCCGTGCCACGCGTCGATGCATACGAAAAGCCGCCCGTCGGGCCGACGCGAGTGCCCGGAGTGGGATGCACAAAGTTCATAGGTGATGCCTCTCAGGAGTGCCTTGTTGGAGGCGCTCCCGGCGACACCTACGTCAATCGCCCACCGTGACGACATGGGGGAGCACCCACATGGATACAGCCTTCATGGGTCTCACCTCCTCGCGTTCTCTCACGGCTGCCCAGACGCTATCAGCGGGGGCCGGTCAGCCCAACGCATTTATCCGGAGCTCTTGGTGTCCATACCGGGCCGGGCGGCGCCGTGGCTGTGTTCGCCGCCCGGCCCGGGTCCCTCAGGGGCCCGCGACGAGTTCGGGATGCTCATGCTCGCAGGTGTCGTCGATGCCGTAGGTGTCCCAGGCGGGGAACGGGTCCCTGGGCGGCAGGCTCTCGCCGTCGGCCATGAGGCAGTCGGTCATGGCCGCGTGCAGCGCATCCGTGTGCAGGTTCGTGCCGATGAAGACCAGTTCCTGGCACTCGGGGCTGTCGGCGTCGCGTGCGGCAGACGGTTCGAAGCGCGCGACGGAGCCGGCCTGTGACCACAGGCCCGTCACGTGCGGACGGCTGGCGAGGGTGAAGAAGCCCTTGGAGCGCAGGATCTGTCCGTATGCGCCGCTGTCGAGTTCCTCCGTCACGAACGTCCACAACCGGCCCGGATGGAACGGCAGTCCGGAGCGGAAGACGGTGGAGGAGATGCCGTACTCCTCCGTCTCGGGGACGTGGTCACCGTTGAGCTCCCGCGCCCAGCCGGGGGCCTGTTGGGCGCGTTCCAGGTCGAACAGCCGGGTGCCCAGCACGTCGCTCACCTTCACGCGGCCGTGGACGGCCGGGACGAGACGCGCGGCCGGGTTGAGGCGGGTGAGCGTCGCCCGCAGCCGGTCGGCCGACTCCTTGTCCACGAGGTCGAGCTTGTTCAGGACGATGACGTCGGCGAACTCGATCTGGTCCATCAGCAGGTCGCTGACGGTGCGTTCGTCGTCCTCGTACTGGTCCAGGCCGCGCTCGACGAGTTCGTCGCCGCTTGCCAGCTCGGGCAGGAAGTTCGCGGCGTCCACGACCGTGACCATGGTGTCCAGGCGGGCGATCTCGCCGAGGGTGGCGCCGTCGTCGCGGGATAAGGCGAAGGTCGCGGCGACCGGCATGGGTTCGGATATGCCGGACGACTCGATGAGCAGGTAGTCGAAGCGGCCCTCGCGGGCCAGCCGGTCGACCTCCTGAAGCAGGTCGTCGCGCAGGGTGCAGCAGATGCAGCCGTTGGTCATCTCGACCAGGCGTTCCTCGGTACGCGACAGGGCCGCCTCGCCGCCCCGCACCAGGGCGGCGTCGATGTTGACCTCGCTCATGTCATTGACGATCACCGCGACCCACAGTCCCTCGCGGTTGCCGAGGACGTGGTTGAGGAGAGTGGTCTTGCCCGCGCCGAGGAACCCGAACAGGAGGGTGACGGGCAGTCGGCCGGAGGGGTCGGACGGCATCGACGCTCAGCCCTCGGGGCGGAGCAGCCTGCGCTCGTACGCCTTCACCAGCCGCTGCGGCACCAGGTATGACACTCCGTCGACGGTGACCGGCACGAGCGCCGGCGTGGTCGCCTTCCACTGGGCGCGGCGGTGGCGGGTGTTGCTGCGGGACATCTTCCGCTTGGGAACGGCCATGGGAGTCCTCCTGGTTGGGATGGCGGTTAAAGACTACATGAAAATGAACACCATTACGCAATGGCTATAGTTCACGGTTCCCTGAATTCAGGAATCTGTGTATCGTTGGCGGGGTGCTGACTGTTGCCTCCGACATCGAGGTCCTGGTCCGGTTCGGCCGGGCGCTCGCCGATCCGATCCGCTGCCGCATCCTGCTCGCCCTGCGGGAGGCACCCGCCTATCCCGCGGACCTCGCCGACGCGCTGGACATCTCGCGCACCAGGCTGTCCAACCACCTCGCCTGCCTGCGCGACTGCGGCCTGGTCGTGACCGTCCCCGACGGCCGCCGCACCCGCTACGAACTCGCCGACGAGCGCCTCGGCCACGCGCTCGACGACCTGCGCACCGCCGTGGTCGCCGTCGAGGGCGACCGCACGTGCGTCGATGCCGACGACAAGGGGTGCTGCTGACCATGAGCGCAGAGACATCCATCTCCCTCGGCCCCGACCCGGCCAGGAGCGGCGTGCTCGCCCGGCGGATACGGCTGCTGGTCGCCGCGACCATCACCTACAACGCCGTCGAGGCGGCCGTCGCCCTCACGGCCGGGACCCTGGCTTCGTCCACCGCGCTGATCGGCTTCGGCCTCGACTCCGTCATCGAGGTCTCCTCAGCCGCCACCGTCGCCTGGCAGTTCTCCGCCCGTGAGCACGCGGTGCGCGAGGCCCGCGAGAAGACTGCGTTGCGGATCATCGCGCTGTCGTTCTTCGCGCTCGCCGCCTATGTCACCGTCGATGCCGTACGGGCCCTGACCGGCACAGGTGAGGCCACGCGCTCCCCGGCCGGGATCGTGCTGGCCGCCCTCTCGCTCGTGGTCATGCCGGTCCTGTCGGCGGCCCAGCGCCGCGCCGGACGGGAACTCGGCTCCGCATCGGCCGTGGCCGACTCCAAGCAGACCCTGCTGTGCACCTATTTGTCGGGGGTCCTGCTGGTGGGCCTCCTCGTCAACGCCGTGTTCGGCTGGTCGTGGGCCGATCCGCTCGCTGCCCTGGTCATCGCCGCGGTCGCGGTGAAGGAGGGGCGCGACGCGTGGCGTGGGGAGGGATGCTGCGCAACGCCGGCGGCCGTCGCGCCGGGCGCCGGCCGGACGGAGGTGGATGCCTGCGGCTGCGCTCCGGGGTGCGACTGCTGCCCTTGACGGAGACTCCGGGCAAGGGAGGGTGCCGGCATTCACCGGCGCTCGTCCGCCGCCTGCCGTCGGCCGCAGTCCGGGCACACCCCGGACAACTCCACCGTGTGCCGGACGTTCGCGAACCCGGAGGTCTGCGCGATGGTGTCGGCCCATTCCTCCACCGGGCCGGAGTCGACAGGCCGGCTCAGGCCGCAGTCGGTGCAGATGAGGTAGTGGCGGTGTTCGGGTCCCGGGCGGTAGCGGAAGAGGCGTTCGCCGCCGGTGTCGCGCACCATGTCGGCCCGGCCGACGGAGGCCAGGGCGGTCAGCGTGCGGTAGACCGTGGAGAGGCCGACCGGTGAGCCGGCGGCGGCGAGCTGGTTGTGGAGGGCTTGGGCGCCGACGAAGCCGTCGGCCCGGATGAGTGCCTCGACCACGACGGTGCGTTGCTGGGTGAGGCGGCCGATCAGCGTGACGTCGTGTGACGAGGTGGGGGTGCACTGGTGGGGTGCCATCGGGTGCCTTCGCTCATGTGCCGGTGGGGGCGGCGGTGTGCGTACCAGCCGTACGAGGATCGGAGGCGGGCCGTCGTATCAGGAACGTCGCGGCGTAGACAGCTGTGGCGGCGGCCATGATGGCGAAGCTCGGCGGCATCTTCGGCACCCAGTACGAGGCGAACAGCCCCGCCCACATCTCCAGCACCGCCAGGCCGGCGGAGAGGGCGAGCGCACGGTAGGGGCGGTCGGTGAGCCTGATCGCGGCACCGGCGGGGGCGGCGAGCAGGCCGAGCAGGAGGAGGGAGCCGACGGCCTGGGTGGCCTCGGCGGCGCTGATCCCGGCCAGGGCGAGGAAGCCGTAGCCGAGCAGCCGTACCGGTACCCCGCGGGCGGCGGCCACGGCCTCGTCGAGCGTGGCGAACAGCAGCGGCCGGGCGATGAGGACCACCAGCAGGCCGACCGCGGCGGCCACCAGGGCGGCGATGGCCGCGCTGCCGGCGGAGATGCCGAAGACGGAGCCGAACAGCACGCTGATTCCGGCGGTGCCGTTGGCGGTGCTCCGGGAGGTCGTGTAGAGGGTGATGAAGAAGGCGCCCAGGCCAAGGATCCAGGAGAAGACGCTCCCGATGACCACGTCGTCGGGCCGGGCCTTGCGGCCGAGGGTGCCGAAGAGCAGCGCCATGGCGATGGTGGCAGCGAACAGCCCGAGGCGGAGGTCGGCACCGAAGGCGAGGGCGGCCATCGCGCCGGTGAAGGCGACGTGGCTGAGCGCGTCCCCGGTGAAGACCTGGGCCCGCAGCACCAGGAAGTAGCCGACCAGTCCGCAGGCCGCGGCGATGGCGGTACCCGCGAGGAAGGCGTGCAGGAAGAACGGGTGGGACAACGGGGAGGCGGCGAGCAGGACGGTCATGCGACCACCTCCTTGGCAGTGGGCGCGGCGCCGGCCCGGGTGCGGGCGAGTGCCTCGCGCAGCGAGCGTCGGCCCAGCGCGAGCAGGTATCCGGCGAAGGCGATGGTCGTCACGAAGAAGCCCAGTGGGTAGGGCGAGTAGTAGGCGGCGGTCAGCCCGAGCCAGGTCGCGGCGAAGGCCAGCAGGACGGCCAGGGACAAGCTCAACGCCGGGCGGGCGGTGAGGACTTGAGCGGTGGCGGCCGGGATCACCATGAGGGCGAAGACCAGGAGGGTCCCGGTGATCTGGCTCGCCTCGGCGGTGGCCGCACCGAGCAGGACGAGGAAGACCACCGACAGGGTGCGGACCGGGACACCGCGCCCGGCGGCGACCTGCGGGTCGACCGAGGCGAACAGCAGCGGCCGTCCGATCAGCGCGAGCACCGCGAGCACCACCGCGCCGACCACCGTCAGCACGGTCACCTGGGAGGAGGTGATTCCCAGGAAGGTGCCGAAGAGGATGGTCTGCGGTCCCTCCAGCAGCCCTCTGTACAGGGCGGTGAACAGGAACCCGGACGCGAGCAGGAACGCCTGCACGGTCCCGGTCAGCGCCGACTCCTCATGCTCGCCGCCACCCCGCAGGGCGGCGATGACCAGCGCGGCGGCCACGCAGAGCGTGAAGTAGCCGTAGACCGCGCTGAACCCGAGCAGGAGCGCTCCGGCAGCGCCGGGGAAGGCGACGGCGGAGACGGTGTGTGCGGCGAACGTCTGCCGCCGCAGCACCACGAACCAGCCCACGACCGCGGAGACCACGGCGACGACCGCGCCGGCGCGGAACGCGTTGACCATGAAGGGGTAGGACCACATGTCCTGGAAGTCGGCCAGGAGGTTCCACGACCAGGTTGGTGCCCCTGTCTCAGCGAGCATCATGACCGCTCCCCGGGGTGTCGTGCCGGTCGGTGTGCACCGCGGGCGCCTCCGGCTGTCCCACGACGACCAGCCGGCTGTCCGAGGTCCGCAGTACCTCGACCGGTGTGCCGTAGAGCCGGGTCAGCGTCTCGGAGGTGATGACCTCGGCCGGTGTGCCTGCGGCTGCGCCGCCCTCGGCCAGGTACACCACCCGGTCCAGGTGGTGGAGTATCGGGTTCACGTCGTGGGCGACCATGACCACCGAGACGCCCTCCTGGTGGCAGATGCGCCCAATGAGTGCTGCGACGGCACTCTGGTTGGGTAGATCGAGGCTGTCCAATGGCTCGTCGAGCAGGAGCAGTTCGGGGCGGCGGACCAGTGCCTGGGCGATCAGCAGCCGCTGCTGCTCACCGCCGGAACACTGCCCGATCGGCCGGTGCGCGTACGCCGAGGCTCCGACCAGTTCGATCACCTCATCCACCCGCGCGCGGGCGGCCCGCCGATGCACACTCGGGATGGGCAGCGGGACCCCCCACCGGTCACCGTCCAGGCCCATGCGCACCACGTCCACGCCGCGGATCCGCAGATTGGCGTCGAAGCTGCGGCGCTGCGGCAGATAGCCGATGCGCTCGTTGGCCTGCCCGGGCCGGGCGCCGAGCACCCGGACCTCACCGGCCGCCGCGGGCAGCGCGCCCAGCAGGACCTTGATCATGGTGGACTTGCCGACGCCGTTGGGGCCGAGCACGGCAGTGAATTCGCCGGTCCCGATGCGAAGGTCCACCCCCGACCACAACGTCCGGCCGCCGACCTGCACGGCGGCCCCGCGCAGGGCGACCACCGGGCTGCTTCCCTCTCCCGCGATCGCCTCGTGACCGCCGCTGCGCTGGGTGGGCGCAGTGGGCACCGCGTGTGTGACGGCCTCGCGGGCCTTCGCTATCGGGTTCATGGCTTCAGTTCACTTCCCGGTGGCCTTGGCCAGGGCCTGCTCGATGCCCTGCAGTTCGGTGGTCTGCCACTGCTGGAAGGAGGCCCCGGCCGGGGCGAGGGTCTCGGTCACCGTGGCGACCGGGATGCCCTGGGCCTTGGCCTCCTTGACCTGCGCCTGCACGTCCGGCGTGGAGTTCTGGGAGTTGTAGACGTAGATCTTGATCTTCTTGTTCTTGATCTGCTGGTCGATGGTGGCCTTGTCCTTGGCCGTGGGGTCGGAGCCCTCGCTCATCGCGTCCAGGAACGTCTCCGGGGTGAGCATCTTCAGCCCCAGGCCCTCGGCGAGCGGCGTGACGATGGACTCGGAGGCACCGATCGGGGTTCCGGCGTACTTCGCCTTGATGTCGGCGATGAGCTTGTTGTAACCGGCGAGCGTCTTCGTCTCGAAGGTCGTCTTCTGCTGGTCGAAGTAGGCCGCGTCGGCCGGGTCGATCTTCTTGTAGTCGGCGGTGATCTTCTCGATGACCTGGTGCACGTTGTCAGGGGAGTACCACCGGTGCGGGTTGCCGCCCGGCTTGATACCGACCAGGTCGCCGACCTTGAGCTGGGTGCGTCCGCTGCCGGGGTTGGCGGCGAGCAGCTTGTCGGCCCAGGCGTCGTAGCCGATGCCGTTCACGATCGTGTACTGGGCGCCGGCCACGGTACGGGCGTCGGCGGCGGTCGGCTCGTAGTCGTGCGGGTCGGTGTCCGGGTTATTGATGATGCTGGTCACCTTCACGTGGCTGCCGCCGAGCTGGGAGGCGATGCTGCCCCAGAAGTTCTCCGCCGCCACCACCTGGATCGTCTTGCCCGAGCCGCTGTCGCTGCCGGTCGCGGCGGTGTCTGTGGTGTGCGGGGAGGAGGTCGAGCAGGCGGTCGCCGTCACGGCCGTCAGGGCGGCCGTCGCGGTGACCAGTGCGATCCTCGCGGTCGGCCGGGCGGAACGGGAGGCGGGGGCGGTGGACATGCGGGAAGCTCCTTCGGGCGATGCCGGGCGCGCGGCGGACGCGCGCCCACCGTGTGGCGACATCTTCGACGCTAGATGAAAATGATTTTCAGATCAATGGGAGATGGAAACCGTTGCCATCTTTTGACCGCGCGTACGACTGCTCGGGAGCTGCACAGGTAGGGGGTACGGCGGATGCCGCCGGGACGAGCGTTGGCGGCCGTCGCTCACGAAGACCGGGTGTCCTGGTGGGCGACGGCCGCCAAGGGGCAAAGTGGCCGACCTGATTGCCGAACGCCGGTTCCGGCAGTCGGCGGTCGCGAGCGGCAGTGGTTCAGCAGTCGCGGAACTCCGGCGACTGGTTGAGGATCTGCGCCCGCAGCGAGGTGAAGCGGGTGTGGGTGTCGCCGCCGCGCGCCTCGGGGTGGAAGGCGGCGACGCGGTGGCAGTTCTGGAAGGCGAGGGCGATGCCGAAGTGGCGTTCCAGGCTGCCGCGGATGGCGTCGCTGGACAGGGCGCGCAGCAGTTGGCCGCGCTCCTTCTCGGAGTGTGGCGGGGTCTGGTTGTCGGCGAACTCCGTGGTACCGGAACGCAGTTCTTCTGCGAGGCGGGCGATGAGGTCGTAGGCGTACGGCAGGGAGGTGCGCACCGTTTCCACGAAGTCCTCCTCCCGTACCTCGCCGTTCTCGGCTTCGGCGAGGAGCTGCGGGGAGACGTCGAGTGACATGAAGGGCTGTCCTGTTCTCTTGCTCTGGGTTCTGGTCTTGGGAGTGGGATCAGGTGAAGGCGGTCAGTGATGCGGGGCCGTGCCGGAAGTCCGGGTCGACCTGAGTGGCGAGGTCCTGGCCGGTGGCCTCGTTGGCCCAGGCGGCGGCGTTGCGCAGGTGGAACTGAACGGCGTGCTTCTGGAAGGCCGCCCAGTCCTTGGGGCGGGCGTCCACGGCCGCGCGCAGCAGGTCCAGGGTGCGGGTGTTGTGCGGCTCCAGCTCGCCGTGGCCGCGGCCCTGTTCCTGCGCGCGCACGTAGGAGGACTGCTCGCAGTGCGCGAGCAGATCGTCGCCGACGTGCTCCTTGAGGAAGAGTAGGTCGTCCTCGCCGGTGACCTTGTTGCCGACGACGGCGATCGGGATGCCGAACTCGGCCGCGTGATCGCGGTACTGGCGGTACACCGAGACGCTCTTGCGGGTCGGCTCGACGACCAGGAACGTCATGTCGAAGCGGGTGAACAGGCCGGAGGCGAAGGCGTCGGCGCCGGCGGTCATGTCGACGACGACGTACTCTCCGGGGCCGTCCACGAGGTGGTTCAGGTACAGCTCGACCGCGCCGAGCTTGGAGTGGTAGCAGGCCACACCCAGATCGCTCTCGTCGAAGGTGCCGGTCGCCATGAGTGGTACGCCGCCGACCTCCTGGACGTGGTGGCCGTGGATCTCGTCGTCGCCGAGCGGCCGCAGCAGCACGGAGCCGCGTCCGGGCGGGGTTGTCTTGACCATGGCGTCGCGGGACGGGATCCGCGGATTGGCGCCCCGCAGGTAGTCCTTGATCTCGCCGGTGCGCGCGCTGAGCGGCGGCGCGGCGAAGACCTCGTCCTCGTTGAGGCCGAGGGCGTGGGCCAGGTGCTGGTTGATGTCGCCGTCGATCGCGACGACCGGCGCCCCCGAGTGCGCCAGGTGGCGGGAGAAGAGGGCCGACAGGGTCGTCTTGCCGCTGCCGCCCTTGCCGACGAAGGCAACACGCATGGCTAGCCACCCTCCGTATTGAAAATGGATGTCATGAGCATAGGCTGGTGGTGCGGCCGGATGCTGTCAAATCACCTGAGCCTCAACTTGCTGTCGGGTACGGCGTGTTGGAGCTTCCCTGGCGGCGAACAGGGGATCCCTTTCACTCATACGGAGGAGACACGGAGATGAGCGATAGCGCAGGCGGCCGTCGGAGTCGCCCTTTCACCCTCGTGGTCTGCGGCTCATGCCGTGCCGCCGCGAGAGGGCGGGCGATGGACGAGCTGCGCCGTGCGGGCCAGCAGTGCCCCCTCGGGGTGATGGTCTCCACCGGTTGCCTCGGGAAGGTGCTGCACTGCCGCAGGGGCCGCGGGCTCTACGCCGCCGTGCAGCCGTGCGGGGTCGACCGCACTCCCGCCGGGATCGTCGTACGCCTCGGTCCGCTGGTGACAGAAGCCGACGCCGAGGCGGTCGGGACGTGGCTGCGGGTCGGAATGCCCGACGACGGCACGCTGCCCGACCGGCTCCGCACGGCCCCCGCGCCCCAGCAGGTCGCCCACCTCAACTGACGGGCTGGTCGCGCACACCGAGGCGCAGGTGCTCGATGTGGTGGACGGCCTGGTCGAGAAGCTGGGCGACGTGGTCGTCGTAGAGGCTGTAGACGATGCGGCGGCCGTCGCGGCGGCCGGTGACCAGGCCGAGGGCGCGCAGCAGGCGCAGTTGGTGGGAGACGGCGGACTGTTCCATGCCGACGGCGGCGGCGAGTTCGCCGACCGGGTAGGGCCGTTCCCGCAGGGCGGTGAGGATCAGCAGGCGGGACGGTGTGGCCAGGGCCTGGAGCGTTGTGGCGACGGAGGAGGCCGTGGCTTCGTCGAGCCGGGCGGCCGCGAGGACGTCGCGGCCGCCCGGCGTCGAGGTCATCGGCGGGCACGGGCGCGGGCCTCGCGCGGTGGGCGGATGAGCTGGAGTGCCAGGGCGGCTGGCGGTTCGGCGATGCCGGGTCCGCCCTGCGCTGCCCAGCTCAGCAGGTCGTCGGTGCTGTCGTCGTCCATGGCGAAGCCGACCCAGACCGCGCGGCCTCCGGCCCGGCGCCCGGCGGTGGAGGGCTGGACGACGATGACGTTGGCCTGGTCGCAGGGGCCGAGGCAGTCCGTCGTGCGGACCTGAAAGCCGTGCTGTGCCGCGCCGGCGCGCAGGCGTTCCAGTTGCCAGGCGTGGTCGGTGCTCGGGTGCTTGCGGGGGTTGCCGCAGCAGCAGCCCCGGCACACGACGAGCGTGCAGGGGCGGGGAGCGGCCGCCCGGATCACAGACCGGTTCACAGCGCGGTCCGGGACGGCACGCAGTACGTCTGGATCCGGCCGTCCCGCCAGGCGACGGCCAGCAGGTGAGGGCCTGCCCAGGCCAGCGCCCCGACCGCCGCACCGGTGCCGTCCAGTTCGCGCACCGGGCGCAGGCGTGCCTGCGGCCGCCCGGCCGTGGCGTGCCACAGGGCTACGGTGCCGTCGGCACCGCCGCTGGCCAGATGCCCGGCCGCGCCCGGCCGCCAGGCGAGCGCGGTGACCGTCTCGTGGCAGCGCAGGGAGCGCGGTGCCGTGCCCTCCGGGCCCTTGCCGGAGAAGTCCCACACGGTCACGTCGGGTGCGCCGTCGGCGGCCAGCCAGAAGCCGGTGTCGTCGAAGGCGAGGCGGGAGACCTTCTCCGGGTAGCCGGACATGGTCAGCTCGCCGCCGTCGCGGGCACGCCAGATATGGATGGAGGCGTCCTGGTTGCCGCTGCAGATCCACCGCCCGGTGGGCGCGACGGCGAGTGCGAGGTGGGAGCCGACGTAGGGGTAGGTGGCGACCGGCTCCTCAGTGTGCCGCTCGTGGCAGCGCACGGCGCCGTACGCCGCCACAGCCAGGCGCCGCCCCTGCCGCATCCAGGCGAGGTCGGTGACGGTGGACGCGGCTGGCTCCGTGCGCCACAACTCGCCTCCGTCCGTGTCGAGTACGAGCGCGCGACGGCCGGAGGCGACCGCGACCCGAGTGTTGTCGGCCCAGGCGGCGGCGGCCGACCAGGCACCCGACTCCCGCACCGTCGTACGCCCGTCGGAGCGGCGCCACAGGGCGTATCCCAGGGGGCCGGTCGCCACCACGTGCCGGGCATCCGGGGAGAGCGCGACCGCGAGTGCGCCTCCGGGAAGGTCGAACGCGCCGATCTCGGCGCCCATCGCCGCGTCGAGGAGCTTCACCGTCCCCTCGGCCCCGGCGACGGCGACCAGATCACCCCGCGCACTCAGCGCGACGGGTGCGTCGTCGACGCCGGCCTCCCAGGCGAGCGGGGACTGAACCGTCGTACTCACGCGGCCGCTCCCGCCGTGGTCAGGCAGTCGACGAAGCCGCGTTCGAGCCCCTCGCGGTCGAGGTTGCGGCCGATGAACACCAGCTTGTTCGTGCGGGTTTCGCCTTCGCGCCAGTCGCGTCCGAAGGTGCCGTCCAGCAGCATGTGCACGCCCTGGAAGACGTACTGCTTGGGCGCTCCGGCGATGGCGAGGATGCCCTTGGAGCGGAAGAGGTCGACGCCCTTGGTGCGGAGCAACTGGCCGAGCCAGGCGTTGAGCCGGTCCTCGTCGAGTTCGCCCGTCAGCTCGATGCCGACCGAGGTGACGGTGGTGTCGTGCTGGTGCTCGGTCTCGGTGAGGAAGGCGGGGTCGTCGGCGAGCACCCGCTCCAGGTCGAACGCGCCCACGTCCAGCACTTCGTGGAGATTGATGCGCGCGTGCTGTGCCGGGATGATCCGCACTCCGCCGTTGATGGCCCGGATACGGCGCACGACCTGTCCGATGGTCTCCTCGTCGGCCAGGTCGGTCTTGTTGAGGACGACCCGGTCGGCGAAGGCGATCTGCTCGACGGCCTCGTTCTCCACGCCCTCCGGCTTGACCTCGTCCAGGTGCTGGAGCACATGGGCGGCGTCGACGAGGGTGACGATGGCGTCCAGCCGCAGCTGGGCGGCGATCTCGTCGTCCATGAAGAAGGTCTGCGCGACCGGTGCGGGGTCGGCCAGTCCGGTGGTCTCGATGAGGATGTGGTCGAACTTCTCGCGGCGCCGCATCAGCGCGCCCAGGATGCGGATCAGATCTCCGCGCACGGTGCAGCAGATGCAGCCGTTGTTCATCTCGAAGATCTCTTCCTCGGCGTCGAGGACGAGGGCGTCGTCGATGCCGACCTCGCCGAACTCGTTCTCGATGACCGCGATCCGCATGCCGTGGTTCTCGGTGAGGATGCGGTTGAGGAGGGTGGTCTTGCCGGAGCCGAGGAAGCCGGTCAGGACGGTGACGGGCACCCGCTCGTCGCGCGGCTCGCCGGGTTCGGGGGTGGTCAAGTCGGTCTCCTGTCGTGCTGTTCAGGTGTGGCGAGGAGGGCGGCCCGCAGGTCGTCCTCGGTGATCTGGTCGGCGGGTCGGTGCAGGGTCCAGCGGCGGGCGTCGCCCTCCATGGGCAGCGCGACGACGACCGTCTCCAGCGGTGGGCAGCCCGGTTCGGTGCAGGCGAGCTGGCGGATCAGGACGGCGGTGTCGTCGTCGAGATCGAGCAGGGTACGCACGGCCTCCTTCAGCTCGCGCAGCTGCGGACTGGGTCCCGGAGGCCCGGGCCGCGATCCCAGTGGCATGGCTGTTCCTCTCCTCCCTCTCCGTCCCCGGACGGCCGGCCTCCGTCGGTGTGGGGCAGACAGTCGGCGCAGACGCCGGTGAGTTCGACGGTGTGCTCGACCGCGGTGAAGCCGGTCGCGGCGGCGATCCGGCCCGCCCACTCCTCCACGACCTCGGAGTCCACCGGGAGGCTGCGGCCGCAGCCGCGGCACATCAGGTAGTGGCGGTGCCCGTCGGCCGGGCGCAGCCGGTAGAGCCGCCCACCGATCTCGTCGCGTACGACGTCCACACCGCCGTCCGCCTCCAGCTCGCGCAGGGCGCGGTAGACGGTGGTCAGGCCGATCGCGTGGTCGCCGGCCACCAGCAGGGCGTACAAGTCCTGGGCCGACACGAAGTCCTGGCAGCCCGCGAGTGCGTGCGTGACGGCCTTGCGTTGTCGGGTCGTCCGGCCGCCCATGGCGCATCACCCCCTGTGGCTCGTGCCGGGTCGGCACGCTCCACCGTAGATGGAAATGAAATCCATGTCCATATGAACGGCCAGTCATGTGCGGCTTGGTTGGCGACGCCTGGTTCAGCAGTGCTGCCGGGGCAATCGGACGGCAGGTCCTTGCGGGTGTGGGCTGTCAGGCCGGTGTCTTCGGGACGGCGGATTGTGACGGGAACCTCCCCGTGGAGCACCTCCCGGACTCCCGACCCGCGTCGATAATGACCTTGTGCGCTC
This sequence comes from Streptomyces sp. NPDC037126, assembly GCF_055605965.1. Classification (NCBI taxonomy): domain Bacteria; kingdom Bacillati; phylum Actinomycetota; class Actinomycetes; order Kitasatosporales; family Streptomycetaceae; genus Streptomyces; species Streptomyces sp. NPDC037126. The sequence goes on along the minus strand of NZ_JBVJTD010000018.1, from coordinate 175,815 downwards.
GCTAGCCAGGAATGCCGTCCTGCCCCTGACGCTGGTCATCGTCGGGACAGCCGCAGTGGTGGGCGACGCCGCGGGGGAAACCCATGCGGCCAGAAGCAGCGGGCGCAGCGGTTTCGGCAAGTCTGGCGAGCCGGGCCAGTCCGCGCAGGACCAGGACCAGCCCCTCTCCGCGACGGCCCCCGCCGAGGACGGCAACGCGTACACCCCCCGCAGGACCGAGGAGAACGCCCGGATCGGCGCGGTCTTCGAGAAGGACGACCAGGGCGCCCATTTCTGCACGGCGAGCGTGGTGCAGAGTCGTGGCCGGAACATGCTGATCACCGCGGCCCACTGCGCCTTCGACGCCGACTCCGGACAGCCGCTGAACGACCTGGTCTTCGCGCCCGGCTACCGCAACGGCGACGAACCCACCGGCCTGTGGAAGGTCAGCAAGGTGGTCGTCGACGACCGCTGGGCCAAGTCGCAGGACGAGGACCTCGACGTCGCCTTCCTGGTCCTCGACCAGAAGGACGGCAAGGACATCCAGGACGTCCTGGGTGGCAACACCCTCGGCATGGATCGTGGCTTCGACAACAAGGTCAAGATCACCGGCTATCCCAGCAGCCGTGACACCCCGGTCTCGTGCCAGAACCGCACCACGAAGTTCAGTGACACCCAGCTGCGCATCCAGTGCACCGGTCTCGAGGACGGGACCAGCGGTAGCCCCTGGCTCGCCGACTACGACCCCAGGAGTCACACCGGCACGGTCATCGGCGTCCTGGGCGGCCATGAAGGCGGCGGAGACCAGGACGACGTGTCCTACGCCGCGTACTTCGACGACGACATCGCCAAGCTCTACCGACGAGCCCAGGACGAGGACTGAGCCCAGTTCATCCGCACACCTCGGCACCCCCAGGACGCCCCTCGGTCTCCTCGGCGTCGCCGCCAAGGCCGCGATGCCCGCGACGAACCCAGACGGCCGGGTGCAACGAGCGCCAGGCTGAGACGCACCTCGGCGCCGCCGCCCACGTCGACTCCACTCTCGTGGCCTCTCGGCTTCAACACCCTGCTGGACACGGCTCGCCCGTACCAGACCGCCGCGGTCAACGACGTACGGACACAGCCGCAGGATCTCGCCGCCGCCCGTCCGACCACGATCGCCGCCTGAGGCCATCAACACGGTGGGGGACAACCCGGAGCGCCTGGCCGGCGAGGCGTTCTTCGCCGCGCTGTTCGGGGTCAGCCCTGTCGAGCGTTCGTCTGACCGTTCGGGCCATGGTCGACGAAGGACCCCTGGCAAGGCGGGCCACAAGGCTGTCCGTCAATTCCGGTCACGAGTGGGCGAAGAATAAGTCAGGGGCCTTGCCGAGTTTCCGGCGCCATCACGGTTCAGACCGCCCGAGCAGGGCCGGTGCCATCCACCAGCACGTCACGCGCGGAGAGGCAAACCACCATGACGACCAGAGAGCGCAGCACCTCCTCCAGCACGGATCCTCCCGTTCGGGGTGAGGTCGCCCTGGGCGTGGACACGCACGGCGAGGTGCATGTCGCCGCCGTGGTCTCCCCGCTCGGGAAGATCTTGGGGACCGAGTCCTTCCCGGCGACGGCGGCCGGCTACCGGCAGCTGCTCGCGTGGGCCCGTAAGCGGGGGACGGTGCGCCGGGCGGGTGTGGAGGGCACTGGCACCTTCGGGGCGGGCTTGTCCCGCTACCTGCTGGCTCAGCGGGTCCAGGTGTACGAGGTGAACCGGCCCGACCGCTCGGCCCGCCGTCTGTGGGGGAAGTCGGACCCGCTCGACGCGCAGGCCGCCGCGCGGGCCGTGCTCAGCGGTCGCGCCCGGGCCCGGGCCAAGTCCGGCGACGGTCCGGTGCACAGCGCCCGGATGTGGAAACTCGCCAAGGACTCCGCGGTCAAGGCCCGTACCCAGGCGATCACCAGCTCAAAGCCGTCCTAGTCATCGTCGACCCCGCACTGCGGGAACAGATGTCCAGCCTGGGCAACCGCGAGCTGATCCGCACCTGCGCACGCCTCGGCCTATCCGGCGGTGGGGGAGACGAGGACGCGGTGGCCCAGGCCACCCACCTGACGTTGCGCATGCTCGCCGAGCGCATCGAACAGCTCACCGCTCAGATCGACGAGCTGAACCAACGCCTGACCCGGCTCGTCGAACACCACGCACCACAGCTGCTCGTACCGGTGGGCATCGGTCCGGACAGTGCCGTCACTCTCCTGATCACCATGGGGGACAATCCCGAGCGACTGAACACCGAGGCGTCCTTTGCTGCCCTTTGCGGAGTCAGCCCCATCGAGTACTCCTCCGGTCGGCGGCGCACGCGTCGGCTCAACCACGGCGGCGACCGCCAGGCCAACGCGGCCCTGCACCGCATCGTCTTCACCCGCCTGCGCCACGACCCGCGCACCCAGGCGTACTACGAACGCCGCACCCAGGAGGGCAAGACCCGACGCGAGATCATCCGATGCCTCAAACGATATGCCGCCCGCGAGGTATTCAACCTGGTCAGACCGGTTGCCCGCACACCCGAGTTATAGGGGCGTCTGTGATAGACGGGTGATACGGCGAGGCACCGCGGCGTCCGTCCTGACGGGACGTTGAGGGGAGACGTGAGACGGCGAAGCCGCACCGGAGCTCTCCGGTGCGGCTTCGTAGTGAGTGCGGCTGCGCTGTCGGGCGCGATGTGTTCGGTGCCTCATGCGGCCTGTCCCTTGTGACGCTTTTGGGGTGCGTCTACTTTGCGATTGCACTCGCCTATGCGCCCAAGAAGCCGGTTTCGTCAGGCGTTCCGTTGTGTTGAGCTGCGGATGGTGCAGTCGAGGACGAACGCTCGGACGTTCAGGTTCCTGCTCTCGTTGAGCTGAGCGGCCTGGGCATCACAGGTCTCCTTCAGGCCGGCAGGTGCCTGCCCCGCAGCTGGCCGCTTGCGTTCCTTCGCCGTCCACTGGTCGGTGGGGAAGAAGGCGATCAGGTAGCTGCCGTTGCGAGTGCCCAGCGTGGCGAGGTAGTCGTCGGCGAGCTGGGTTTGCATGTGACCTCGATGCCGGGGATCGCGGTCAGGACCGCCGCCACGCTGCTGGTCACCGTCGGCGACGGCATCAGCTTCCCCACCGCCGCCCACCGGGATCTGAGCGGCTCGCGGACGAGATGAGCGAGGTTGGCAGCTCGCCCGCATGCCGTTGGCCCGGGTCTTGGTTTCAGGCGTGGTCGAGTGACTCCGAGGGCTCGGCACGGGCGCCTGTGCCGAGCCTGTCGAGCGCAGCGTGCACTGTGGGGAAGACGGGGAGCAGCGTGTCGAGGCCGAGGAGGCGCCACACCTGCTGGTAATGGTCGCTGAGGGCGGCGAGGCGCAGCGTGCCCGCATGGTTGTCGAGCGCGCGCGACAGCGTGATGATCATGCTGACGCCCGAGGAGTCGAGGTAGTGCACGTCGGAGGCGTCGAGTACGAGGGTGGCGCAGCCCTCCTTGATCAGGTCCTGGCACCGGGCGCCGATGTCGGAGGCGTTGTCGTAGTCGACCTCGGCCGGCAGTCGGACGACCGTCGGGTCCGCGTGCCGTACGAGCACTCTCAGCATCGAGAACCGACTCCCATCCAGATGGTTCATGCCTGTGCCACCGGCGCCTTTCTGCTTGTCGCCGCCCGGTGACACCACCGCGCCTACCCTGGGGCGACGTCGGTCACGCGTGCCTTTCAGCGCTGGGGGCGGTCAGCGGACCGTTGGCACCGGCGGGCTCAGTCGCGCAGTTCGGTGTGCAGGCGGATCGTGGTCCCTTCGTCCGGTGTGGACCGGATCTCGACGAGATCGCAGAGCTGGTGGACGAGCCACAGCCCGCGTCCACCCACCTGCCCGGCGGTCGGCATCGTACGTCCGGCCAGTGGGTCCTCCAGGTAGCCGGCGTCGCGGAACTCGCAGACGAGCCGTCGTTCCTCGCTCCAGGTGCGCAGCACGCCTTGTCCGCCGCCGTGGCGGATGCTGTTGGTGGCCACCTCGGTCGCGGCCAGATGCAGTTCGCGCAGGCGCCCACCGGTCAGGCCGTGCTGTTCGGCGCAGGCAGCGATCTTCTCCCGGAGGGCGGGCAGGTCGCCGCTGGTGTAGACGAACTCGTCGTACGGGTCACAGGGGTCGGTGAGGGCAACGAACGCATAGGGTGCCCGCGCGTCGTAGTCCTCGCTCAGCACCGTCCGGCCGTCTGTGCGGATGTGGGGGTGGCAGCGTGCCATGCCGGCCAGGGCGGCCTGGTCGCGTGCGACGTCGTAGGGGCACAGCAGCCACCAGGCCGGGCCCTGGGCGAACGCCCTGTTGAGCAGCCATTCGTGGTAGCGCAGTTCCTCGGCCTCAGCAGCATTGCGGGCCTTGTCCCAGGGGGATTCGCCGATCCCGCGGACGGGCCGACCCTCCGCGACGTGTTCCTTGATCCATCCTTGCCAGGCAGCGATGAGCCGCCCCGGATGATGTGCCACCCGGCTGGTGTCGACATAGCGGACGGTGTCGGTCTCACGGATCTCCGCACGCAGCAATGACGCCTTTTCCTGCGGCACGGCCACGACGACGGCCTCGTCCCCGTCGAGCGCTTCCTGGATGAAACCCACAGCGCCCGCGACGAATTCGTCGCTGCCCGAGTACGGATACAGCTCATGCCGGTATCCAGTGCCTTCGAGGGGGGTGGACGAAGAGGAGGTCACGGTGCCATCACCACCGGAACGTCGGCGACTGCGAAGCCGGACAGCTTCCAGGCGAGCCGCACGGTCTCGTTGGTGCCTTCCAGGATGACCTTGCGATCCGGAAGGTGCCTGGCGGCATCGGCCAGCGCGCTCATCCCGGCGGCATCGAAAAATTCCAGGGTCTGACAGAGCAGACGCACCGTCGGCGAGTGAGCGAGGAGGGTGCACAGGATGGTGCCGAAGGCCACCGCGCCGTCGCTGTCGACGGTCCCGGTCACCGTCCAGCCTTCCTGCTCGGTTCGGTACGCCCGGAACGCGGGTGAGACCGGACGGCTGCCCAGATGATGCGGATGCACACAACTGATCTGCTGCAGAGCCGGCAGGTCCCAGTCGGCACCGCTGTAGGCGCAGACCACCATGGCTCCGGTGTCGGCGGCGAACTCCTCGAGATCGAGCTCGCTGCGCAGCCACTCCCCGTTCCGGTCCGCGCGAGGGCCCGGCACGACATGGTGCAGCACTCGAAGGGAGCGGAACCCCTCCCGGTGAGCAGCGGCCGCCTCCCGACGCACCGCGGAGAGAAGAGAACCCCGCAACCGCGCAGGGTCCAGTACATGCGGTGCGAACTCGCATTCCGCCCGCGGGGCGGGACCGACGATCACGACCTTGTCGCCGTGCAACGCACCGTCCGCGACGAAAGCCCGGCTGCGGTCGATGACGTCATCGGTACGATCCAACAGGTGGCAGACATGATCGCCAGTGTCGACCTCGTCCAGGGTCGGCAGTACGCGCGGCGCTCTCACTACTCCTCCCTCGCTCCTCCCTCACTCTACTGCTCTTGTACTTTCCTCCCGCGTACTCCCCAAGGAGTGGGGCGCTGCTCGCCACCTCGTCCGGCTGCCACCGACCTGGCGACCAGGCGTTGGCCTCGAAAGGTCTCCCGCAGCGCCTTGAGGACTTCGTACCCCTCCGTGTGGATCTGCTGTCCGGCCCTCTGGGATCCGACCTCCACAAGAGATTCCTTGCAGAGGAGGCGCGGCTACTTGGCCACGGTGATCAGGACGCCGGGGTTCGACGGGTCACCACTCATCCGGCCAGACAGCTCGCCGAGGGTCTCGGACCCGCGCTGTACGCCGCCGAGCACGACGTCGAGGGTGTGGTGGACGCCGTCATCGTCGACGCGAGCATCGGACGCGGCCGCATCACCTGGATCGATACCGGCGACGCCGAGAAACACGCTGGTGTGCTGCGGGTGATCCATCACGGCAACGCGACGGCGCTGCTGTACGGCCGTGGTTTGAAAAGGCGGAGTGGCAGTCGGCGGAGCTCCCAGAGCCTGGCCTGGCCGTCAGGACAAGCACCGGCATTCAGGCCGGCAGGTCGAGGGCGGTCTGCACGATCTCCAGCCAGATCCGGTTCTGGGCCGCGCGGGTTTACTCACTGCAATCAGCCGGGTTGCGTTGATGCTCATCGGCCTTGCACGCATCGGCATAGTCATCAGCAGGCTGTGAGTCGCGGGGATGTGCGTTCAGCGATGCAGGACATCGTTGACCAGGCGCATCAGCTTGCTGTCTTGCGGGCAGTGCGCGATGAGACCACACTCGTTGGCTCCTCACCGCCCAGAGGGGCGGTCACGTAGACGATGGTTCCGCCGTCTACAGGCCCGCCCCGGCGCACTGCAGACGGGGCGGCCGGGCCGCGGGCGCGGCGAAGCAGCGAATGGGCTGCCGGCTGGAGCCGAGGTAACTGTTCATGGTGGCGATGTGCGAGGACGGATTTCCTGGTGCCGACCTCGTGGGTGCGGGGCAGGGGCCTGGACCTGCCAGGCGGCTGGCTACGGTTCCAGGAATTCAAGCGCCCGCGGGAGGAATCTGTCGTGATGCTGGAAGATCCCGCCGTGTCCGGCGTCGGGGTAGAGGGGTTCGAGTTCGCCCTGGGGCAGCCGGGCCGCCAGGTCGACTGAGTTGACGCTCGGGACCATGCGATCGCTCTCACCGTTGGCCACCAGGACCGGTTGGTGGATGCGCGACAGGTCGGCCGGTGCCTGGCGGCCCCAGTGGTGGATGGCCGTGAGCTGGGCGCGGAATGATGAGAGCGAGATGGCTTTGTCGCGGTCGTCCGTGCGTTCCTTCAGCCGGGCCAGGAAGGCGTGTGCCGCTCGGCGGCCATCCGCGGTGTCGGTGAAGAAGAGGTACTGCTTGGGGTCTTTGCGGGTCAGGACGGCCTTGATGGTGTCCTTGATGGTGAGGCTGGTGACCTTGTCGATGCCGGGGCCTCCGGCGGGTCCCGTGCCGGCGAGGATGAGTTTGCGTACAAGATCGGGTTCTTCTGCCGCGATGACCTGGGCGATGAAGCCGCCCATCGACAGGCCGAGCAGGTCGACCCTGTCGTACCCGAGGGCCCGGATGAACAGCACGGTGTCGCGGGCCATCGCCTCGATCGTGTCGGGTGTGGTGCCGCCGGACGCGCCGACGCCGCGGTTGTCGAAGGTGACCACCGGGCGCCGGGCGGCGAGTCCGTCGACGACGCGGGGATCCCAGTTGTCCAGGACTGCGGACAGGTGGTTGAGGAGGATCAGTGGTACGCCGTCGTCCGGGCCGAGTTGCCGGTAGACGAAGCTCACGCCACGCACGGAAACGGAGCGGTTCGGGATGTTCTTGTACGACGTCGGGGTGGGGGAGCTGGGCGGCGTGCTCATGGCCGGGTCCTCAGGTGGTGTGGCGGGGAGCGGGGTGTTCAGGGACTTCTTGTTGCCGGAGGTGACGGGCGCCTGCGACTCGTCACCGCCCTTACGTCATTGCGACGACGACTTTGCCTGCCTTTGCCCGTCCCTTTTCCACGTATTCCATGGCCTGGAGGGTTTGCTCGAACGGGAAGACGCGGTCAATGACGGGACGGACCTTCCCCGTGTCGATGAGGGGGGTGAGTTCGCGCAGTTGGTTGCCGCTGGCCTTCATGAACAGGAACGAGTACGACACACCGTGGCGCTTGGCGTTGCGCCGGGCTGTGAAGCTGAGGGCTGTCATGGCCAGGCGGAGGATCGGGTTCGCGCCCAGTTCGCGGGCGAAGGCAGGGTCGGGCGGGCCCGCGACGCTGATGGCTATGCCGCCGGGCTTGAGAACGCGCAGGGACTTGGCGAGGTTCTCGCCGCCGAGGCTGTCGAGGACGACGTCGTAGCCGTCGAGGACCTCTTCGAAGTCCTGGATGCGGTAGTCGACGACGACGTCCGCGCCGAGGTCCTTGGCCAAGTCGACCTTGGCGGTGCTCACGGTGGTGGCCACATGCGCGCCCAGCACCTTGGCCAGCTGGACGGCGATGGAGCCGAGGCCGCCGGCGCCCGCGTGGATGAGGACTTTCTGGCCTGGCTGCACGCGTGCCCGCTCGACCAGTGCCTGCCATGAGGTCAGGGCGACCAGGGGGAGGGAGGCGGCCTCGGCCATGGTGAGGGTGGCCGGTTTGGGTGCCAGGTCGTCCTGGTGGACGGCGATGAGTTCGGCGAAGGTGCCGATGCGGTCCTTGTCGGGCCGGGCGTAGACCTCGTCGCCCACCGCGAAGCGGGTGACCGACGGGCCGACCCGGACGACGGTCCCTGCGAGGTCGTTGCCCAGAACGAGCGGGAGACGGTAGGGCATGAACGCCTTGAAGTCTCCGTTGCGGATCCTGAGGTCCAGCGGGTTGATGCCCGCCGCGTGGATCTTGACCAGGACGTCGTCGGCACCTATCTGGGGGTCGGGTATTTCGGCGGCGCGCATCCCGGCTTGGTCGCCGTAGTTCTCGACCATGAAAGCCTTCATCGTCGTCTCCGTTCCGTTCCCGTCCGTGAAAGGTCGGGGTCTCCGTTCGCCCCGGGCTCTTCCCAGTACGAGATAGTTCGTGTTGTTTTTCTGGCCGCGCGCTGGCGCACCGGGTCCTCAGCCGCGTTCACCCATCAGGCCACCGGCACGACCGGGGCGGTGACGCGGTCGGCGGCGCCTCCCTGGAGGCGGTCCAGGGAGGCGGCGATCCCCTCGTGGGGCATACCGAGCGGCACCGCGCTGACCTCGGTCAGGCGGGTGTACTGCTCATCGGTCAGGTGGACGTCCAGGGCGCCGAGGTAGCTGTCGAGCTGGGAGAGGTTGCGCGGGCCGATGATCGGGACGAGCGTGGCCACGGAACGGGCGGCGCGCTCGCGCACCCAGGCCACCGCCACCTGGGCGGGCGTCATGCCGGTCTCCTCGGCGATCGCCAGAACGGTGTCGACGACGGCGGTCTTCTGGTCGGTGCTCTCGGTGTGGATGACCATGCCCAGGTCGCGCAGGCGCCCCTCGGAGGAGCTGCGGTATTTGCCGGTGAGCAGTCCGCCGCCGAGCGGAGACCACAGGGCGGCCCCGAGCCCGAGGCTCTCGGCCATGGGCAGGAGCTCACGGTCGGCGGTGCGCTCGACGAGGCTGTACTCGTGCTGGATGCCCACGATCGGGGCCCAGTTCTTCAGGTCCGCGAGGGTTGCCGCGCGCGAGACGCGCCAGGCGGGGAAGTTGGACAGCGCGGCGTGGTGGATCTTGCCGGCGCTCACCAGGTCGTCGAGTCCGCGCAGGAGTTCTTCCATCGGAGTGAGCTGGTCGGGGAAGTGCACCCACAGCAGGTCGATGTGGTCGGTGCTCAGGCGCTTCAGGCTGGCCTCGACCGAGGCGACCATGTTCTTGCGGCTGTTGCCGGTTCTGGAGATGTCCGGCTGCGGGGCGGCGCCGAGGGCGAACTTCGTGGCCAGGACGAAGTGGTCGCGGTCGGCGGAGATCAGCTTTCCGGTCAGTTCCTCCGCCTCGCCGAACTGGTAGCCGTCCGCGCTGTCGAGAAAGGTGCCGCCGGCCTCGGCGAACCGGTCGAAGATCCGGCGTGCCTCGTCCGGCTCGGCGCCTGCGCCCCAGCCGGTGCCGAAGTTCGCGGTGCCGAGCGCGTACTCGGAGACGCGCAGTCCGGTCCGGTGGCCGAAGGTCGTGTAACGCATGAGATGTCCTCGCATGAAGGGGTGTGAAGGTGGTTGCGCTGGGGTGGAGGGGTGAGCGTCAGTCCGCGTTCGGCTGAGGTGCCGCGGACAGGCTCTGCTTGACGTACCGGCTGGTCTCGTCGGCGAGGATCTCGGGCAGGCCGGTCTCGATGCCGTGCAGGGCCTGGGCCGCGACGTCGGCGGCGGCGACCTTCTGATCGGCGGGCACACCGGCGGCCATGTCGGTGTCCATGTAGCCGACGTGCAGCGCCGAGACAGCGATGCCGCGGGGCGCCAGCTCGTCGCGGGTGGCACCGGTCAGCGCCCAGGCGGCGGCCTTGGACGCGGCGTAGGAGCCGAGTCCCGCCGGGTGGAACTAGGACAGGACGGACAGGACGTTGAGTACGGCGCCGCCGCCGTTGCCCTCGATGACGGGGGCGAAGGATCGGGTCGCGGCGAGCGGGCCGAAGAAGTTGGTCTCCATCTCCCGGCGCACCTCGGCCACCTCGCCCCCGATCAGCGACGCGCCGGTGGAGATGCCCGCGTTGTTGATCAGCAGTGTCGCGTCGGACGCCACGCGCGCGGCCTCCCGTATCGACGCCTCGTCCGTGACGTCCAGCCGCAGCGGGATGACGCCCGGCACGTCGACCGTCTCGGGGCGTCGGGCCGCGCCGTACACCTTCGCGCCGCGCTCGACGAGCTGGGCGGCCAGGTGCCGTCCCAAGCCCCGGTTGGCGCCGGTGACGACCGCGACCGCGTTCTCCAGTTCCATGCTCACTCCTGGCTGTGGCGGGCGCCGTCGGCCACCCGCAAAGGATTAGATGATGACCGCAATCTAAACACGGGTCTATGATAGATGCCAATCGACATCCAAATGTGAGGTGGTCATGGGTCGCGCATCACAGGCGCAGGCGGAGGAGAATCGCAGGCGGGTGGTGGACACCGCGTCCCGGCTGTTCCGGGAGCAGGGCATGCAGGTCAGCGTCGCCGACCTGATGAAGGCGGCCGGTCTGACTCACGGCGCCTTCTACAAGCAGTTCGCCTCCAAGGAAGCGCTCGTCGACGAGGCCACCGCCCACGCCTTCGCCGAGCTCGCCCAACGCCACAGCGCCGGGCTGGAGCGGCACGACGGGGAGCGCGCCGCCGCCCAGCAGGCGCTGATCGACACCTACCTCTCCGTCGAGCACCGCGATGACCCGGCGGACGGCTGTCCGGTCGCCGCGCTCGCCACCGACATCGCGCGCGAGGGCGGGGGGCGCGAGGCCCGTCGCGTCTACGCCGAGGGGGTGGCCGACTTCGCCGATTTCCTGGCCAGTGACGACCAGGACGGCATCGTCCGACTCTGCACGCTGTTCGGTGCGCTGGTCCTGTCCCGTGCCACCAAGGGCTCCCCGCTCTCCGGGGAGATCCTCGCCGCCGCGCACGCAGCCTTGACCGAAGCGGGCTGATCAAGGGCAGCAGCCGGGGCCGGGCGAATGACGGCGTCAGAGGGGCACGCCCGTGACGCTCATATGACGCTCCGGCCCGGGGCAGGCCGTTCCGGTGCCCGGAAAAGGCCCTCTTACCTGCCGTTTTCTCCAGCTGGGGAATCCGGACATGTTTGCGATGACGCATCACGTGGAGTGCGTGGCGATTCTGGAGCCTACGGACAAGGGCGCCTGACCTCGGGTTCGTGAGCCAGGCGCTTGTAACGATCAGGCGGCGACGAGCTCCTGCTCACGGTCCGGCATCTTGACCTCGGGTTTCTTGTTCGGCAGCGAGAGTCGGACGACCTTGCGCCATGCGGAGAACACCTGCTTGGGCAGCGGGCCGGTGACGTACTCCAGCTCGTACTTCTCGAACAGCGCGCGCACCTTCACCGCGACCTCGGCGTACCGGTTGCTCGGCAGGTCCGGGAACAGGTGGTGCTCGATCTGGTGCGACAGGTTGCCGGTCATGAAGTGCATGGCCCTGCTGCCGCTGATGTTCGCCGAGCCCATCATCTGGCGCAGGTACCACTGGCCGCGCGTCTCGCCGTTGATCGACCGACGCTCGAAGACCTGCACGCCCTCGGGGAAGTGCCCGCACATGATCACCGAGTGGGACCAGATGTTGCGGACCAGGTTCGCGGTGAACGTGGCGGCGAGCGTGGGGAGGAACGACGGGCCCGACAGCAGCGGGTGGATCACGTAGTCCTTGAGGACCTGCTTGCGGATCTTGCGACCCACGGCCTTGGCCCGCGCGCGGAACTCGGGGTTCTTGCGGCGGCGCTTGTGCAGGTTCTTGCCGAGCTCCAGGTCGTAGGCGGCGATGCCGTACTCGAAGAAGCAGGCGTTGATGAAGTTCCACAGCGGCTGGCCGAGGTGGAACGGGTGCCACTTCTGGTCCTCGTCGACGCGCATGATGCCGTAGCCGAGGTCGTTGTCCTTGCCGATCACGTTGGTGTACGTGTGGTGCAGCTCGTTGTGCGAGTGCTTCCACTGGTCGGCCGGCGAGACGTGGTCCCACTCCCAGGTGGTGGAGTGGATCTTCGGGTCCCGCATCCAGTCCCACTGGCCGTGCAGGATGTTGTGGCCGATCTCCATGTTGTCCATGATCTTCGCCACGGACAGACCGGCGGTGCCGAGCAGCCACGCCGGCGGGAACATCGAGAACAGCAGCACGCCCCTGCTGACCAGCTCGAGCTTGCGCTGCACCGAGATGACCCTACGGATGTAGGCGGCGTCTTTCTCCCCGCGGCCGGCGATCACCTCGTCGCGGATCGCGTCCAGCTCACGGCCGAGCTCCTCGATCTGCTCCGCCGTCAGGTGGGCGGTGGGGTCGATGGCGGTCAAAGTACTCCTACCGTTCGATGTCGCAGGGGCCCGCGGCGGCGGACACACAGGTCTGGATGAGGACGCCCGGCTCGGCCTCGGTGATCTCGCCGCTGCGCAGGTCGCGGACGGCGCCCGCCTTGAGCGGCGTGACGCAGCCGAAGCAGATGCCCATACGGCACCCGGAGGGCATGAGCACGCCGGCCTCCTCGCCGACGTCCAGCAACGCCGTAGCGCCGTCCGCGTCGACGGTCTTGCCGGTGGCGCTGAACGTGACCTCGCCGCCGTCGCCGGCGACGACGATGCTGGGGCGGAAGCGTTCGGTGTGCAGTCGCTCCGGTACGCCGTGCTCGCTCCAGTGCTTCTCGGCGGCGTCGAGCAGGCCCGCGGGCCCGCAGGCCCAGGTCTCGCGCTCGGCCCAGTCGGGCACGAGTTCGTCGAGACGGGCGATGTCGAGCATGCCGTCGGTGTCGGTGTGCACCTCAGTGAGCCGCAGCTTCTTGTCCGCGACCAGTTCATGCAGTTCGCTGCGGAAGATCACGTCTTGCGGCCGTGGCGCGCAGTGGACCATGACGACGTCGTCGAACTCGGTGTCGCGCAGCATGCCCATCACGGGCGTGATGCCGCTGCCGGCCGTCAGGTAGAGAACCTTGGCGGGCTTGGCCTGCAGCAGCACGAAGTCACCGGTCGCCTGGTCGAGCTGGATCAGCGTGCCCGGTTTCGCCCTGTGGACCAGGTGGTTGCTGACCTTGCCGTCCGGGATCGCCTTCACGGTGATCGTGACGCGGCCGTCCTGGCGGTTCGTCGGCGAGGTGATGGAGTAGGCACGCCACAGGCGCACCCCGTCGACGTCGACCCCGATCCGCACGTACTGACCGGCCGTGTGGCCGCGCCAGCCCCGTCCCGGCCTGATCACGATGGTCGCGGCGTCATCCGTCTCGGGGTGCACGGCCTCGATGCGCCCCCGCAGGTCAGCGCCCGCACGCAGTGGGCTGACCAGGTCGAGGTAGTCCGACGGCAGCAGCGGCGTCGTGACCATCTCCAGCAGTTTCCACGCCCTGCTGCGAAGGGCTGCACTCGTCATGACTCCAGCTTGCTGCGTCTCAGGGCGTAAAGTCCTGACCGTAGGACGTGAATCTGGTGGGTGGAATTGTTCGCAGGGAATAAAAACGTGAGTCGTGTAACCCAGAGGGCCAGCGAACTGGCCCTGGATGAGACGACGGTCACCGCACTTCGGGCCGCGCTGAAGACCACCGCCGACGAGGTCGTCCAGGCGATCATCGACGAGGTCCCTCCCTACGCCAACGCCCTTTCGGGCAGCATGGGCGGCACCATCCGCCGAGCCGTTCGCACCGCCCTCGGGCACTACCTGGACCTCGCGAGCGGGAACGCCACGGGCGGCGACGGCGGTGACGCGGCCTACGAGCTGGGCCGCGGCGAGGTGCGCGACGGCCGTTCGATGGACGCCCTGCTCAGCGCCTACCGCGTCGGCGCCCGCGTGGCTTGGCGATGCCTGGCAGCAGGCGCCGTGTCCGCAGGTCTGCCCGCCGCCGAGGTCGCCAAGTTCGCCGAGCTGACCTTCGCCTACATCGACGAGCTCTCCGCCGCGAGCGCCGCGGGCCACGCCGACGAACTGGCCGCCCAGGGCCGGGCCCACGAGCGCCACCTGGAACACCTGGCCCGCGACCTCCTCGCCGGCGCGAGCCCGGACGTGCTGCTGGCCTCTGCTCAACGGGCCGGATGGCAGCCTCCGGTTACGCTGACGGCGGTCCTGCTGCCCGCCGCCCAGGCCCGGCCTGCCTACCGCGCGCTCGACCCGAGCACCCTCGTCCTCGACGATCTGCCGGACGCCACCGGTGTGCTGCTCGTCCCCGATGCCGACCGATCACATCTCTTGCGGCAGCTGACCGACCGCACCGCCGTGGTCGGCCCGGCCCGGCCATGGACTCGTGCGTCCGCCTCGTACGCACGAGCCGTACGCGCGCGCTCCCTCTCCTCTGATATCCGCGACACCGAGGACCACCTGCCCGAGCTGGTGCTGAGCGCCGACGTGGACGCGTTCGCAGACCTGCGTGCCCGAGCCCTCGCACCGTTGCGCACCTTGCCTGTCGCGACCGCACGGCGGCTGGAGGAGACATTGCGGGCGTGGCTGCTGCACCAGGGCAGGCGGGACGAGGTGGCGGCGGCTTTGTTCGTCCATCCCCAGACAGTCCGGTACCGGATGTCGCAGCTGCGGGAGCTGTTTCCGGATCTCGCATCGCCACACCGGGTCCTTGAACTGACGCTGGCGGTCGGTCTTCGGGCCAGTTGACGCGTACTTCGACCGTCCACGAACTCCCGGAGGATCCCGGCATCGTGCTCGGTGTCTACCTGGACGTCCTTGCAGCCGGGACGGTTCGGGTGAGCGACGCGATCAGGGTGCAGCAGGTCGGCTGACAGGGAGCGTTCCACCACGAGTCGCCCACCTGCCGATCCGTCAGGCCCGCGTCTCGCACGACCAGCCACACCCGGTCGCGACTGAGCGGGAGTTGGCCGGGGCGTGTCGGCCCATTCGCTCGCCCGGTGTGGCTGGCCGCCGCTGAGGATGATACGGAGGCGTTCGGACGGGGTGTGGTCGAAGCGGGGGATTCTGACCCAGGAGTGCTTCTCGGCCTCGGCGAGTTCCTTCTCGGTGGCGACGTGCTCGGCCCGGTCCTGTTTCTGGAGGATGAGAAACCCCACGGTCTGGCCCTGTGCGGTGATGGTGAAGTGAGGATGTGCCCTGCGGCGGCGATGAGACGGGGGTGCGAAGCCGGTGTGCCCGGCCGCGCAGGTGTGTCCGTCGGCCTCGGCGGTGGTGATCAGCGCCTGGATGAGTCGGAGAGCGCGTCCTTGGACGGGCTTGGTCAGGCCGAGCGGCTGGCGCTCGTTCTGCATGGCCCGGACCACGGCGTGCGGCCGAGTGAGCCGCGAGGGCACAGGGACGGGTTCGAGGACAGCAAGACGCCAGGCGGGGATGTCGACGAGCTTGATCTCGTACCCGTCACGGCACCAGCTTCCGTACAGCTCCTTCGTCTCCGGCATCCTTCCGGATCTACGTGCGGCGGCGACGCGGGACGGCCACTTCTCCAAGTCGGGACCGCTGCCGCTCTTGACGATTCGGCCGCCGGCCTCCGCGAGCTCCTGTAACAGCTGCTCCGGGAACGTTACGCGAGGCTGTGATGGAGGGTCTGGCTTCCGCTGGGTGGCCGGAGTTTCCTGCGCTCGGGTGGACCTAAGTCGTGGAGCGGCGGCCTGGGGCTTCCGCGGGCGTGATCCGCGGGGAGGGTACGTGCCGTGGGCCCGGGTTGTGCAGTGCCTGACAGGTGGTCTTGTGGGAGTTGGTCTCCCATACGCCGGCAGAGCACCCGGCTTCCACCCACTGCAACACCGAGAGCTGCCGCTCGTTGACCCGCCGTTCCAATGGTCCGCCTTCGACTTGCAGTGACGTACGACGGCGGCACGGTGTCAGTTCCGTTGGCAGGCGACCGGCGCTTCGACTCGATTCGTCCGAACGAGCGAGCTGACGTGGATGCAAGCCGGATAGACGCAGAACGGTAGGTGGGTGCTGTCCTGCGGCGGGGTCTGACTCCTGAGATGCCTCACCAGAGTGTCCTGCTCACACTCTACGGGGGAGGAGCCGCAGCCGGTGAGCACCACCTCCTTGCGTAATGTCTCCCTGTCAATGCCGGTCAGGGGTGGACGAGAGCCAACGCCTTGTCGGCCCGCTCAGTCAGGTTGAGCATCGGTTCGGCCGGAACCCGCTTCAACTGGCCCGAGCCGAGGTGGCGTCCCGCCAAGTGGTGTAGGGGATCAAGGCGCCGGAATCCGCAGGTCGGAGACGGTGGCTACGCGGGTTCGGGCGTTCGCCCTGCTCCCGCGGGGCGCGTCGCGGACGGCCGCCTTGACGGAGATCGCCACGGGCCTCGAACCGGAATGCGGAGCGCTTGATCCGCTACACCACGTGGCGGGGCACGGCCCGAGCCGACCACATCCGCATCGTCAGCCTGCCCGGCGTCGGTGATCGCCAGCACGCCATCGAGCGCACCGCGGGCTCTCTCGACAAGCGGCGTTCAGTCGGCATGCCGCCTTCGCGCCCCTGCACCGCAGTGGAGACCTCTGCAGGTCGAGGCGGAACTCGCGCAGCAACTGCAGGAGTGCAAAACGGAGATTCGAAGCCGTTCGTGTGGGCGTCGACGTAGGACAGCCGGTGCGGTGCGGCGGGCCACTCGGCTGTCCGTCAAGGTCGATCATAGAAGCCGCCTGCCGCATCGTCGTTCTCGAAGACCGGCTCGAAGAAACCCAGCGCATCAACGAGCAAATGCGCACCCAGGGCGGGGCGCAGCCGGAGACCTCAGCCTGACTCGAGCACGCCGGCCGTCGGTCGAATGCTGTCCGTCAGCGAACGAGGCCGTCGCCTGATCGCGGCGGTGCAGTCGAAGCATGGCCCGTGATCGGCCGCGGTTGACGCTCGGCGTGGCAGCTTCCACCCTGTTAGGGGGGGTGAAAGGACCGCGGTCGTGAGTGGTGGGCGCAGTGGGTATCCCGAGCTGCTGACGGCTGCGGAGACGGCGGCGCCGGTGGAGGCCGTCGACGTGTTCGCGGAGGAGCTGCTGCGGCGCTTCGGCGCGACGAAGGTCTCATTCCTCATCGTCGATCTGACGGGGAAGGCAGTGGCGCGGCTCTCCACAGCCGGGGCGGTGGAGGACGGGCGGGAGGCGGAGCGGATCCCTCTCTTCGGCAGCGTCTACGAGGTCGTGATCCGCACCCAGCGGCCGTATCAAAAGGCGACAGACCAGGGGCAGCGGGTGATCGTGCCGGTCACCAACCGCGGAGACGCCATCGGACTGCTGGAACTGCTCCTGCCGGCCGCCCCCGACCCGGACGTCCTGGAAGCGGTCGGGGAAGCCGCCCACGTGCTGGCGTACGTCGTGATCGCCAACGGGCGCTTCACCGATCTGTACACCTGGGGCAAACGTTCCCGGCCACCCACCCTGGCAGCGGAGATCCAGTACCAGCTGCTGCCGCCGTCGCTCTCGTGCGAGGCCGCCCAGTTCACTCTGTGCGGGAGTCTGGAGCCCTCCGCAGCCCTCAGCGGCGACACCTTCGACTACGCCCTGGACCGGGACACCCTGCACATTTCGGTGACCGATCCCATGGGCCACGACATCGACGCCGCCCTGGCCGCCACGGTCCTGGTGGGCGCCCTGCGCGGCGCCCGCCGCGCAGGAGCCGGTCTCGCGGAGCAGGCCCACCTGGCCGACCAGGCCCTGGCCGACCACAACCGCGGCCACGCCACCGGGCAGCTGCTGCGCATCAACCTCCACACCGGGCGGGCCCAGCTCGTCAACGCCGGCCACCCCTGGCCCCTGCGCATGCGCGACGGGATCGCGGAGACGATCACCTGCGAGGTGGACCATCCCTTCGGGCTGTCCGTGCGCCTACCCCACCCCTACCGCGTCCAGGACATCGATCTGCGCCCCGGTGACCGTCTGCTCATGCTGACCGACGGCATGCTCGAACATCACGGAGCCAAGGTCGACCTTGCCGACCTGGTGGAGAGGACCCGGGATCTGCACCCGCGGGAGACCGCGCTGATGTTGACCTCCGCAGTCCTCGGCGCGGCAGGCGGCCGCCTCGAGGACGACGCCACCGTGATGTGCCTGGACTGGCACGGCCCCCAGCACACCCAGCGAAAGGTCAGCTCCGGCGCGGACACCCGGCAAGCCTCAGCAGCCCGTACGAAGCATCCGTGACCGCGGGCGCTCTCGGGGAGGCCGCATGGTGGCCGCGGACCCGAATGACGTGAGGGCCGGTCCAGCCCGCCCCATCCCTGCCAGAGGGCCCGTGCCCGCGATGACGGGCTCAGCCTGGCCGAAGCATTGATGATCAGGGCATGGGCTGGGGGCCGTTGTGCATGACGGCCTCCCTTGCCGGTGCCACGAGCATGGGCCCGGCGGGGGCAGGGCGGAGGCACAGTCAGCCCTTCCTCCTCGGGCCGCCTCAGACCTCGACAGAGCGTTGACCGGCTTGGTCACTCCGGCCTCGCCAGGTGGCGGCGTACGCCGTGGTCAACCTGGACGTGCTGAGCGAGAAGGTGGCGGGACAGGACCGCTTCGAAGGTGCCGGTGCCCTCCACGCCGGCCCGGCGCACCGTACCGTACGAAGCGAACCGGCCCGACCGCACGGTCCGCTGCCACGCTCCTGATCACTATGGGCGACAACCCTGAGCGGCTGAGCACTGAGGCGTCCTTCGCCGCCTTGTGCGGGGTCAGTCCCGTCGAGTACTCCTCGGGCCGGCAGAACTCGCGTCGCCTGGACCGTGGCGGCGACCGGCAGGCGAATGCCGCTCTGCACCGCATCGTGTTCACCCGGCTGCGCCACGACCCGCGTACTCAGGCGTACTACGAACGCCGCACCCAGGAGGGCAAAACCCGTCGTGAGATCATCCGTTGCCTCAAGCGATATGCCGCCCGCGAGGTCTTCAACCTGGTCCGGACGGCGCCTACCAACCCCCCGTTATAGGGGCGTCCGTGACAGATGAGAGGGTCAGTCGGGTGAGTGAGACACCGATGAACACCCTGCAATACCGCTTTGACGGGCCAGAAGACGCTCCGGTCCTGATCTTGGGTCCCTCACTGGGTACCACATGGCACATGTGGGACCGGCAGGTCCCGGAGCTGACCAAGCAGTGGCGGGTGTTCCGCTTCGACCTGCCCGGCCACGGCGGGGCGCCCGCCCACCCGGCCGGCTCGGTGTCGGAGCTGACGGCCCGGCTGCTGGCGACGCTGGACGCGCTCGGCGTGCAGCGGTTCGGGTACGCGGGCTGCGCGCTGGGCGGCGCGATCGGCATCGAACTGGCCCTGCGCCACCCGGAGCGGCTCGCCTCGCTCGCGGTGGTCGCATCCTCGCCCCGGTTCGGCACGCCCGACGAGTTCCGGCAGCGCGGGGTGATCGTCCGCACGAACGGGCTCGACCCGATCGCCCGGACCGCGCCCGACCGCTGGTTCACCGGCGGGTTCGCCGCCGCACAGCCCGCCATCACGGAGTGGGCGGTGCAGATGGTGCGCACCACCGACCCGGGCTGCTACATCGCGGCCTGCGAGGCACTGGCCGCCTTCGACGTACGGCCGGAGCTGGGCCGGGTCGGCGCGCCCACGCTCGTGCTGGTGGGCTCCGAGGACCAGGTCACCGGCCCGGCCGAGGCCCGCACCCTGGTCGCCGGCATCCCGGACGCCCGGCTCGCGGTCGTGCCGGGTGCCTCCCACCTGGTCCCGGTCGAGCAGCCCGCCGCCGTCACCGACCTGCTGGTCCGCCATTTCTCCACCGCCTGGCAGCAGCCCTTCGACACCGGTCAGACGGCCCTGCCCGCCGTCCAGGCCGCCGCGCTGCCGGCCATGCCCCCGCAGCCCGCGCCGGTCGCCGAGATCGCCCCGACCCCCGTGCCCGCACAGCTCGCCGCGGCGCCCGACCGGTACGGGACCGGGCTCAAGATCCGCCGGGAGGTGCTCGGCGACGCCCACGTGGACCGCGCGCTGGCCGAGGCCGACGACTTCTCCGGGGACTTCCAGGACTTCCTCACCCGCTACTCCTGGGGCGAGATCTGGGACCGGCCGGGCCTGGACCGCCGCACCCGCAGCTGCATCACCCTCACCGCGCTGGTCGCGGGCGGCCACCTGGAGGAGCTGGCCTGCCACACCCGGGCCGCCCTGCGCAACGGCCTGACCCCGGACGAGATCAGGGAGGTGCTGCTGCAGGCCGCCGTCTACTGCGGAGTGCCGGCCGCGAACAGCGCCTTCCGGGTGGCCCAGCAGGTCGTGCGCGAGGAGACCACGCCCGCCGAGTGAGCCCCGGGCCGGGCCACGCGGCAGGATGGTGTGACATGAGGCTCACGAAGAAGTCCCACGCCTGTGTCCGGCTCGACAAGGACGGGCGGACCCTCGTCATCGACCCCGGTGGGTTCAGTGAGGAGGACGCCGCGCTCGGCGCGGACGCCATCCTGATCACGCACGAGCACCCGGACCACTTCGACGAGTTCCGGCTCCGGGCCGCCATGGAGGACAACCCGGCGGCCCGGATCTGGACGCTGAAGTCGGTCGCCGAGCAACTCGCCTCGGCCTTCCCGGGCCGGGTGCAGACCGTCGGCCACGGCGACACCTTCACGGCCGCCGGCTTCGACGTCCAGGTCCACGGCGAGCTGCACGCGGTGATCCACCCGGACATCCTGCGCATCACCAACGTCGGCTACCTGATCGACGGCGGCCAGGTCTTCCATCCGGGCGACGCCCTCACCGTTCCCGACCACCCCGTGGAGACGCTGATGCTCCCGGTGATGGCCCCTTGGAACAAGATCGCCGAAGTCATCGACTACGTCCGCGAGGTGCGGCCGCGGCGCGCCTACGACGTCCACGACGCCCTGCTCACCGATCTCGCCCGGCCGATCTACGACCGCCAGATCGGCGCCCTGGGCGGCACGGACCACCAGCGGCTGGCACCGGGTGCCTCCGCGGAGGTCTGAGGCCCGTTGTCGGACCCTCCGGGTAGGTTGTGAGACATGCGCATCGCCACCTGGAACGTGAACTCGATCACCGCCCGCCTCCCGCGGCTGCTGGCCTGGCTGGAGAGCAGCGGCACCGATGTGCTCTGCCTCCAGGAGGCCAAGATCGCCGAGGAGCAGTTCCCGTTCGAGCAGCTGCGGGAGCTGGGCTACGAGGCGGCGGTCCACGCCACCGGCCGGTGGAACGGCGTGGCGGTGCTCTCCCGCGTCGGCCTGGAGGACGTCGTCAAGGGCCTGCCCGGCGACCCCGGCTACGAGGGCGTGACCGAGCCCCGCGCCGTCTCGGCGACCTGCGGCCCGGTCCGCGTCTGGTCGGTGTACGTGCCCAACGGCCGCGAGGTGGAGCACCCCCACTACGCCTACAAGCTCCAGTGGTTCGAGGCCCTGAGGGCGGCCGTACAGGGCGACGCACAGGGCAGCCGCCCGTTCGCGGTGCTGGGCGACTACAACGTGGCGCCCACGGACGACGACGTCTACGACGTGGCCGCCTTCGAGGGCTCCACCCATGTCACCCCCGCCGAGCGTGCCGCCCTCGCGTCCCTGCGCGGGGCGGGCCTCGCCGACGTGGTGCCGCGCCCGCTGAAGTACGAGCACCCGTTCACGTACTGGGACTACCGCCAGCTCTGCTTCCCCAAGAACCGCGGCATGCGCATCGACCTGGTGTACGGCAACGAGCCGTTCGCCAGGGCCGTCAAGGACGCCTACGTCGACCGCGAGGAGCGCAAGGGCAAGGGCGCGTCCGATCACGCGCCGGTGGTGGTCGACCTCGACGTGTGATGCCACGCTGGGTCCATGAACCTTCCGTTCCTGGGCCACCGGCACAAGAAGAACGGTGAGGCGGCGCCTCCCGCCGATCCCGAGGGGGTCGCCGCGCTGCTCTCCGAGTGCGAACTGCTCCGGTCGCAGGCGGCCCGGGCCGGTGTCCGCCTCGACGACACCCCGGACTCCCTGGAGGCCCTGGACCAGATGGTCCCGCGCTGGCGCGACGACGCCGAGACGCTGCCTCGGCTGGGCAACGACGCGGGGCTGTACCTGGGCACGGTCGTGGTGCGCACCGTGACCGGCGCCGCCTGGGAGATCCGCTCCGACGGCGAACCCGTCGTACGCCTCGCCTCCGGCCGTGAGGTGGAGGTCGTGGGCGCGGGGCAGGACTGGGCGGCGAGCGGCGTCCCCGAACTGTCCCAGCTGTACGGCGAGATCGCCGAGACCTGAGCCCGCACGCTCCTGCACCTCCCGTGACATAAATACGGCTTATGTCCGAAAGGTGCGTGTCGTTCCTCGACTCCCCGGGTGTCTGGATAGCTTGCGGCAGGCATGAAACGGCGGAGCACGACACGGCGGAGAAGCGGGGGAGCGCGACCGATGTTCCGTACCACCCGCGTGCCCCGGACGGTCCGCCTGCCGTCGCACGCCGTCCGGCGAGCCGGGCGAGGACGGCGTGAGTGCACGGAAGGACAACTCCCCGATCCACCGCGCGGGTTCCTCGGTCCGCTCCAGCTGACCGCTCACTCCTCCCTGCCGGCCCCGCTGCCCGGCTGCGCCACCGCGTCCACCGCCCGGCCTGACTATGATCTTTTTCATCTTCGGGGCGCTGGAGGCGCGGCCTCCGTCCCCGCCGGCCGCCGGACTCGCCCTCCGCGAAGGCCCGGTGTCCGCCGAGGTCCTCCGCTTTGGGGTGGGGGTCCTCGAACTCGGCCGGGGGGAGCCCGCGTTCGGGCTCGGCATGCGCGAGGCGCGGGAGTTCCCGCACGCGGGGAAGCCCATCGCCGCCAACCTCGACTACGATTTGCGGTTCATCCCCGTGGTGATGGTGATCGCGCCGATCCGCAACGGGATGTGCACGCTGCTCTCGTGGTTCGCCGGCCGGGTGTCCCGCCGTGAGCAGCGCAGCCCCAGGACCGGGGCCGTGGCGGTGGCCACGGCCGGGCCGGGGGCGCTGCTGCCGGGTGGGGTGCCCCCCACGGCCCCGAGACCGTAAGGGGGGCGGCAGTTCACACGGGCCAGGCTCGTCCGGCGGCAGCCGGAGATCACTGCTCGCGCAGTGGGACGGACACGTACGACGGGTCGTCCGAGGGCGAGGAGAAGGTCAGCTGCGCGCCGGACGGGTTGTGCTCGGTGTACAGCGGGTCGACCGTGTCGACCACCAGCGCGAGGCGGTGCCCGGCGGGGACGTCGTAGGCCGTGGAGAACAGGTCCAGGTCGACGTCGAACGGTTCGCCGGGTGTCCGCCCGTGCCAGGTGTACGGCGCGTTGGTGACCAGTTTGCCGATGCCGAGTGGGCCCACGTCGTAGAGGTAGGCGACGAGGGTGCCGCTCTCCGCGGTCGGGGTGAGCGTGGTGTGCAGGGCGGCCGTGCCGCGCACCTGCTGGGTGTTCGCGTACCGCTCCGACTGCCACACGGCCGCCCAGCGGCGCGGCAGCAGCGGGATCGCGGCCATCGGCGGCAGCTGGGCCACCTGGTCGAGGATGCTGGAGAGGAAGACGACCCCGCCGTCCGCGCCGGAGTCGACGTTGGCGTGGATGGTGGTGGAGCCCGCCAGTGCGATCTTCCGCCGGGTCGCGGCGACCGACTTCCAGTCCGGGTAGCCCTCGTATCCCCCCGTGCTGCGGGACTTCAGCTCGACCGGCTGCTCGCGGTCGATGCCGTTGTCGGATCCCTTGAGGTAGTGGTCGAACCAGCGCTCGGTGTCCGTCCACACGTCGTTGGGCAGCCCGAACAGGCCGGTGATCTCCGGGGTAGCGTGGTCGCCGGGGCGCAGCTCCAGCCGCTTGGGCACGGTCAGCTTCTGGTAGAAGTCGGCGATCTGGTTGGCCGGGAAGACCGTGTCGCCCCAGGCGTTGGCGAGCATGACGGCCGCGCCGTTCCTGTTCAGCTGGTCGAGGTAGGTCGCGGCGGAGCGTTTGCGCCCCCAGTCGATCATCTCCTGTTCCTTGCTCAGGTTCGAGGAGTACAGGTTGTCGAAGATCTGGCGCACCTCGGGGCTCTCGCGCCCGGTGAGGGTGGCGGTGCCGTCCAGGACGGCCGCCGCCTGGACGTGCTGGGTGCGGCCCGAGTAGATGGACTCGATCAGGTCCGCCCAGCCGCTGAGCGCCGCCACGGCCTTGATGCGCCGGTCGTGGGCGGCGGCGAGCAGGCTGATCCCGGCGCCGTACGACACGCCCGCCATGCCGACGTTGCGCGGATCCGCCGGTGTGTGGGCGAGGGCCCAGTCGATGACCTTGGAAGCGTCCGCGACGTCCGGCGGACCCGCCACTTCTATCTGGCCGCCGGACTGCCAGAAGCCGCGCACGTTGTAGGTGAGCACCACGTAGCCGGCGTCGGCGAGCTTCTGCGCCTGGGCGAGGTACTCCACCTGCGGCAGGCTCCAGCTCGTGGGCAGCACGATGAGCGGGTAGCTGTGGCCGCCGTCGGCGCCAGCGGGCGTGACGACGTTGGCCTTCAGCACGGTGCCGCCGTCGCCGGTGATGTCGACGAAGCGGACGCTCGGCGCGGCCTGGGCGGCGGGCGCCAGGCCGACGACGGTGCCGGCGATCAGTGCCGCCGAGACGGCTCCGGCGGCGCAGGTGCGCAGCGTGGTGCGACCGTGTCCCATGAGGGTCACTCCTTCACTTGGTCAGTGCAAAGTGACCCGACGGTAACCGCGGGACCTTACCGTAAGTAACCCGTCGGTAAGTTACGTGCCAGTAAAGATTGTTGAAGCGCTAATCGGCGCTGGTGGCAGCGGGTTCCGGCAGGGGTGTGCGCGCCGCCCGGGTGATGTCCCCGACCAGCTCGACGACGTCGGGGCCGTAGGCATGGGAGTTGATCACCTTCAGCAGCAGCACGAAGGAGCCGCCGCCGTACCGGCGCGCCAGACGGACGTGTTCACGGGCCAGGTAGCGGGTCGCCGCCTGATTGGTGATCGCCCGCTGCCCGCAGAACAGGAACACCGGCCGCGTGTCCCGCCGGCCGTCCGCGGTCAGCCGGGCGAGCAGCACGTACTCGGCCACCCCGCGGTCCATCCGGTACTGCTCGCCGCCTATGCGGAACGCGCCCCGCTCCTCGCCGGGTTCGGCGTCCGCGTTCATCCGCACACCGGGCAGCAGCGACGAAAGGTGTGCCGCCATGCGGCGGTTGGACGAGGGCCCGCCGAGGCAGAACTCGGTGCGCTCGCCGAAGCCCTGCTGGGCGGCGTCGTGCGCGACCACCTGGGCGTGCGCGGCGCAGTCCTTGATCAGGGCGGACAGTTCGAGCAGGGCGAAGACGTCGTGCCGGGTGACCGTCAGTTCCGGGCCGCCCGCGTCGCGGTTCACCACCAGCAGCGACTCGGAGTTCTCCGGCAGCCCGAAGAACGCCTGCTTGCGCCGCAGTTTGCGGCGCCACAGATGGGTGCGGGCGAGCCAGCCCAGCGAGGCCGAGATGCCGGTCGCGGCCAGCCCCAGGACGATGTTGCGGACGTCGTCGTTCATGGCCGCGCATGCTAGCGGGCCCCGCGGAACGGATACGTACCGGCGTTCGATCTGTGACGTTCGTGTGGCAGGTGGGGCAGGCGTACTGTCGGTGGTACGGCAATCTCGTTACGCTGCGCGGACTGTCCCGACGGGAGGTTCGTATGGGTCGTCCTGGCACGCGGAAACTGGCGGTTCTGGCGGTCTCGGCCGCTCTGGTGTCGGTGGGTGCGGCGGCGCCGCCCGGCGCGACGACGAGCGTGAAGGCCACCAAGGTCCCCGTGGCCGTGGGCTACGGGGGCGCCGTGTCCAGCGTCGACGCCGACGCCTCCGCCGCGGGGATCGAGGTGCTCAGACACGGCGGCAACGCGGTCGACGCGGCCGTCGCCACCGCCGCCGCGCTCGGCGTGACCGAGCCCTACTCGGCCGGCGTCGGAGGAGGCGGCTACTTCGTCTACTACGACGCCAGGACCCGCACGGTGCACACCGTCGACGGCCGCGAGACGGCGCCGCTCAGCGCCGACTCCGACCTGTTCGTGGAGAACGGCAAGCCGCTCTCCTTCGCCGACGCCGTCACCAGCGGGCTGAGCGTCGGCACCCCGGGCACGGCCGCCACCTGGCAGAAGGCGCTGGACGAATGGGGCAGCGAAGGGCTCTCGTCGGTCCTCAAGCCCGCCGAGCGGATCGCCCGCGACGGCTTCACGGTGGACGACACCTTCCGCTCGCAGACCGCGGCGAACGAGACCCGGTTCCGCTACTTCCCGGACACCGCGAAGCTGTTCCTGCCCGACGGACGGCTGCCCGTCGTCGGCTCCCGGCTGAAGAACCCCGAACTGGCCCGTACCTACGAGGAGCTGGGACGCAGGGGCGTCGGCGCCCTCTACCACGGGGACATCGGCGACGACATCGTCAGGACCGCCGAACACCCGCCCGTGGATCCCGCCTCCGGCTGGAAGGCCCGCCCCGGCAAGCTGGCCGAGAAGGACCTCGCCGTCTACCGGGCCAAGCTCCAGGCGCCGACCAGGACGTCGTACCGCGGTCTGAACGTGTACTCCATCGCCCCCTCCTCCTCGGGCGGCACCACCGTCGGCGAGGCCCTCAACATCCTGGAGAACACGGACCTTTCGAAGGCGAGCGAGGCGCAGTACCTGCACCACTTCATCGAGGCCAGCCGCATCGCCTTCGCCGACCGCGGGCGCTGGGTCGGCGACCCCGCCTTCGAGGACGTGCCGACCAGGCAGCTGCTGTCGCAGCGGTTCGCCGACTCCCGCGCCTGCCTGATCAAGGACGACGCGGTCCTCACCAGCCCGCTCGCGCCCGGTGACCCGCGCCACCCTGCCGCCTGCGCCAAGGGCGGAAAGGCGGCCCCCACGACGTACGAGGGCCAGAACACCACCCATCTGACGGTGGCCGACAGGTGGGGCAACGTCGTCTCCTACACGCTCACCATCGAGCAGACCGGCGGCAGCGCCATGACCGTGCCCGGCCGAGGCTTCCTGCTCAACAACGAGCTGACCGACTTCTCCTTCACCCCGGCGAGCCCCGGCGTGCCCGACCCGAACCTGCCCGGCCCGGGCAAGCGGCCGCGCTCCTCGATCTCCCCGACGATCGTGCTGGACCAGCACAACCGGCCCGTCGTGGCGCTCGGTTCGCCCGGTGGCGCGACCATCATCACCACCGTGCTGCAGACGCTGACCGAGTTCGTCGACCGGCACCTGCCGCTGGTCGACGCGATCGCCGCACCGCGCGCCAGCCAGCGCAACGCGGCCAAGACGGAACTCGA
Organism: Streptomyces sp. NPDC037126; assembly: GCF_055605965.1. Classification (NCBI taxonomy): domain Bacteria; kingdom Bacillati; phylum Actinomycetota; class Actinomycetes; order Kitasatosporales; family Streptomycetaceae; genus Streptomyces; species Streptomyces sp. NPDC037126. The sequence continues at coordinate 148,622 of NZ_JBVJTD010000018.1, read as the reverse complement.
ACCCGCCCTCTACGACAGCGACATGCGCAAGAAGCTGGAGGCCATCGGCCACTCCTTCTCGCTCAATCCGGAGATCGGCGCGGCGACCGGCGTGCAGCGGCTGCCCGGTGGCAAGTGGCTGGCCGCCGCCGAGAAGGTACGGCGGGGCGGCGGCTCGGCGATGGTGGTGGACCCGGCACCGTAGGCGCACGCGGCGCACGGCGCCGGGCCCTCGGCCTCTCAGAGCGCCGGTGCGGCCGGCCCGGACGGTGCGGGCGCGGGCGGCGGGGCTTTTTCGGCACGGAAGTCCAGCCGCCCGTCCGCGACGTCCACGGTGACCCGGCTGCCCTCGGAGATCGTGCCGTTCAGCAGCAGCCGGGACAGCCGGTTGTCCACCTCGCGCTGGATGGTGCGGCGCAGCGGCCGGGCGCCGTACTCCGGCTGGTAGCCGCGCTCCGCGAGCCAGTCGACGGCCGCGTCGGTGAACGTGACGGTGACGCCCTGGCCGTCCACCAGCCGCCGGGTGCCTTCCAGCAACAGGTCGGTGATCCGCCGCAGTTGCTCGCCGGTCAGCTGCCGGAAGACCACGATCTCGTCGATGCGGTTGAGGAACTCCGGCCGGAAGTGCTCGCGCAGCGGCCTGAGGATCTGCTCGCGCCGCGCCTCCTCGTCGGCATCCGCGCCACCGGGCCCGAACCCGATCCCGGCCCCGCGCCGGGTGATCGCCTCCGAGCCCAGGTTGCTGGTCATCACGATCACCGTGTTGGTGAAGTCCACGGTCCGGCCCTGGGAGTCCGTGAGGCGGCCGTCGTCCAGCACCTGCAGCAGGATGTTGAAGACGTCCGGGTGCGCCTTCTCCACCTCGTCGAGGAGGAGCAGCGAGTACGGGTGCCGGCGCACCACCTCGGTGAGCTGCCCGGCCTCCTCGTGGCCCACGTACCCGGGCGGGGCGCCCACCAGCCGGGAGACCGTGTGCCGCTCCTGGTACTCGCTCATGTCCAGGCGGACCATGCGCTCCTCGCTGCCGAACAGCGCCTCGGCGAGCGCGCGGGCCAGCTCGGTCTTGCCGACCCCGGTCGGGCCGAGGAAGAGGAAGCTGCCGATCGGCCGGTGCGGGCTCGCCAGCCCCGCACGGGAGCGCAGCACCGCCTCGGCCACCACGGCGACGGCCTCCTCCTGGCCGACCACCCGCTCGTGCAGGTGCTCCTCCAGGCCGAGCAGCCGCTCCTTCTCCTCCTGGGTGAGCCGGCTGACCGGTATGCCGGTCTGCCGGGACACCACCTCGGCGATGGCCTCCGCGGTCACCTCCAGCTGCCCCTCGTCGGCCTTGCCGTCGTCGCTGACCTGGGAGATCCGCTCCTTCAGCTCGGCGATCCGGTCGCGCAGCTGCTTGGCCTGCTCGTAGTCCTCGTCGGCGACCGCCTGGTCCTTGTCCCGCACCAGCTGGTCGACCTCGCGCTCCATCGCGCGCACGTCGGTGCCCTTGGTGCGCGCGCCGAGCCGTACCCGGGCGCCCGCCTGGTCGATCAGGTCGATCGCCTTGTCCGGCAGCCGGCGGTCGGTGAGGTACCGGTCGGACAGTGCCACGGCGGCGACCAGCGCCTCGTCGGAGTAGCGGACCTGGTGGTGGGCCTCGTACCGGTCGCGCAGCCCGCGCAGGATCTCGATGGTGTCCTCGGCCGTCGGCTCGGGCACCAGGATCGGCTGGAACCGGCGGGCCAGGGCCGCGTCCTTCTCGATCCGGCGGAACTCCTCCAGCGTGGTCGCGCCCACGATGTGCAGCTCGCCGCGGGCGAGCGCGGGCTTGAGGATGTTGCCCGCGTCCATCGCGCCGCCCTCGCCGCCGGAGCCCGCGCCGACGACGGTGTGCAGCTCGTCGATGAACACGATCAGCCGGTCGGAGTTGGCGCGGATCTCGTCCACGATGTTGTTCAGGCGCTCCTCGAAGTCGCCCCGGTAGCGGGTGCCGGCCACGACCCCGGTGAGGTCCAGCGCGACCACCCGGCGCCCCGCCAGGACGTCCGGGACGTCACCGTCGGCGATGCGCTGGGCGAGGCCCTCCACGATGGCGGTCTTGCCGACCCCGGCGTCACCGATCAGCACCGGGTTGTTCTTTCCGCGCCGCGAGAGCACCTCGATGGTCTGCTCGATCTCCGAGGCCCGGCCGATCACCGGGTCGACCCGGCCCTGGCGGGCCATGTCGGTCAGGTCACGGCCGTACTTGTCGAGCGTGGGCGTGGAGGTGGACCGCTGCCGCTCCGGGCGGGTCTGCGGGCTCTCCGTCGTCTCCGGCGGCAGCCCGCCCGCCGAGAACCGGGCCGCGTGCAGGATGTGCCCGGCCGCGGAGTCCGGGTTGGAGGCCAGCGCGCTCAGCACGTGCTCCGGGCCGATGTACCCGGCGCCGCTCGACCGGGCCATGTCGTGCGCGTCCAGCAGGGCGCGCTTCACGGCCGGGGTCAGCGACAGCGAGGTGGGCGGTGGTCCCTCGCCCGGCGGGTGCTGCACCGGGCCCGCGCGGTCGTCGATCTCCGTCGCGAGCGAGTCCGGGTCCGCGCCCGCCCGGCTGAGCAGGCTCCGCGTGGGTTCGTTCTCCGCCGCGGCGCGCAGCAGGTGCTGCGTGTCCAGGTCCCGGCTGCCGTGCTCGGCGGCGTACCGGGCGGCTCCTCTGACCAGCTCCCGGGCGGGCTGGCTGAGCAGCCGGCCGATGTCGATGTGGCGGGGGCCGGCGGCTCCGCCGGCGGCGCCGCTGAAGAAGCGGGCGAGGAATTCGCCGAAGGGGTCAGGAGGGTAGCCGTTGGTCATGGCGTTGCTTTCCTTCGCTGACGACTGGCCCGGCCGGGTAACCGGATCGGAGCCTGCTCATGCCCACGATGGCACGATCCGTTGGGGGTGGCATGTTCGCCCACCGGGGTGAGCCCCGCCGTCCGCCCGACGGGCCCGTCGTGGCTCCTCGCGGGGGTTCCCGCGCGCCGTCAGCCCGTGGCGCGTGCCGTCAGGATCCGGGGGCCCTCCTCTGTAATGGCCACGGTGTGCTCGGCGTGGGCCGCCCGCGAGCCGTCGCTCGTGCACAGGGTCCAGCCGTCGGCCGCCTCGTAGTAGTCGTCCCGGCCGCTCGCGATCAGCATCGGCTCGATGGCGAGGACCATGCCGGGGCGCAGCGGGAGGCCCCGGCCGGGGCGGCCCTCGTTGGGGACGTCCGGGTCCTCGTGCATACGGCGGCCGATGCCGTGGCCGCCGAAGCCGTGCGGGACGCCGTATCCGGCCGTGCGGCAGACCCGGCCGACGGCGTGGGCGATGTCGCCGATGCGATTGCCGGCGACGGCCGCCTCGATGCCGGCCGTGAGGGCCCGCTCGGCGGTGTCGATCAGCCGGAGGTCCTCGGGGCGGGGGCGGCCCACCGTGAAGCTGATCGCCGAGTCGCCGACCCAGCCGTCCAGCTCGGCGCCGCAGTCGACGGAGACGAGGTCGCCGTCGCGCAGCCGGTGGCGGGTGGGGATGCCGTGCACGATCGCGTCGTTGACCGAGACGCACACCACCGCCGGGAAGGGGGTCGGCGCGAAGGAGGGGCGGTAGCCGAGGAACGGCGAGGACGCCCCGGCCGCGCGCAGCACCTCCCGGGCCACCTCGTCCAGCTCCAGCAGCGAGACGCCGACGCCCGCGGCCTCCCGTACGGCCGTCAGGGCCCGCCCGACGACCTGCCCCGCCGCGTACATCGCATCGATCGACGTGTCCGTCTTCAGCTCCACCATGCCAATTACTATACCGGTATTTGAATGGGGTCGAGCCGGGGTGCGGTTCCGTGGCGGTATTTGAATGGGGTGGGGTGCGGGCACAATGGGGGCATGGTGCGCACTCCACTCACCCCCGAAGAGCGCGACCGCGGCGAGCGGCTCGGGCAGCTGCTGCGCGAGGCGCGCGGCACCCGGAGCATGGCCGAGGTCGCCGCCGAGGCGGGCGTCTCGGCCGAGACGCTCCGCAAGATCGAGACGGGGCGGGCACCGACACCCGCGTTCTTCACCGTGGCCGCGCTCGCCCGGGTCCTCGGCCTGTCGATGGACGACCTGATCACACGCTGCGCTCTCGTGGTGGCCTGAGGCACGGCCCTGCCGCCGCCCCGCCGCCGGGCGCGGTCCGTCCCCGCACCGGCGTGTCCGATCACCCACAGGAGTGTGAAACGTGATCGACTCAGCGGGTTGACGACAATGGTCTTGGCAAGGGCCTCCGAGAGGCTTACGTTCGTGCCTCTACGGCCTGCTCTACGGGCGTAGAGGCTCTGACGTCGTGTCGAAGGAGCAGCTCATGACCAACGTCGTCCGCGCCGCTCTGGTCCAGGCCACCTGGACCGGCGACACCGAGTCCATGGTGGCGAAGCACGAGGAGCACGCCCGCGAGGCGGCCCGCCGGGGCGCGAGGATCATCGGGTTCCAGGAAGTCTTCAACGCCCCCTACTTCTGCCAGGTCCAGGAGCCGGAGCACTACCGCTGGGCCGAACCGGTGCCCGACGGTCCGACCGTCCGCCGGATGCGGGAACTGGCGCGCGAGACCGGCATGGTGATCGTCGTCCCGGTGTTCGAGGTCGAGCAGTCCGGCTTCTACTACAACACCGCCGCCGTCATCGACGCCGACGGCACCTACCTCGGCAAGTACCGCAAGCACCACATTCCCCAGGTCAAGGGCTTCTGGGAGAAGTACTACTTCAAGCCCGGCAATCTGGGCTGGCCCGTCTTCGACACCGCCGTCGGCAAGGTCGGCGTCTACATCTGCTACGACCGCCACTTCCCCGAGGGCTGGCGTCAACTCGGACTCAACGGGGCCCAGTTGGTGTACAACCCGTCCGCCACCCACCGCGGCCTCTCCGCCCACCTGTGGCAGCTGGAGCAGCCCGCCGCCGCCGTCGCCAACGAGTACTTCATCGCCGCCATCAACCGGGTCGGCCGGGAGGAGTACGGCGACAACGACTTCTACGGGACCTCCTACTTCGTCGACCCACGCGGGCAGTTCGTCGGCGACGTCGCCGGCGACAAGGACGAGGAGCTCCTCGTCCGCGACCTCGACCTCGACCTCATCGAGGAGGTGCGGCAGCAGTGGGCCTTCTACCGCGACCGCCGTCCCGACGCCTACGAAGGGCTGGTGCAGCCGTGAACGACCTCTACTCCCGCCACCGCCGGGTCCTGCCCGACTGGCTCGCCCTCTACTACGACGACCCGATGGAGATCACCCACGGCGAGGGCCGCCACGTCTGGGACTCCGCCGGCAACAGGTACCTGGACTTCTTCGGCGGCATCCTCACCACGATGACCGCGCACGCGCTGCCCGAGGTGACCAAGGCGGTCACCGAGCAGGCCGGCCGCATCCTGCACTCCTCGACGCTCTACCTCAACCGGCCGATGGTCGAACTCGCCGAGCGCATCGCCCAGATGAGCGGCATCCCCGACCCCCGCGTCTTCTTCACCACCTCCGGCACCGAGGCCAACGACACCGCCCTGCTGCTCGCCACCATGTACCGGAGCAGCAACACCGTCCTGGCCATGCGCAACAGCTACCACGGCCGTTCCTTCAGCACCGTCGGCATCACCGGCAACCGCAGCTGGTCGCCGACCTCGCTGTCCCCGCTGCAGACCCTGTACGTCCACGGCGGCGTCCGCACCCGCGGCCCCTTCGCCGAGCTGGACGACCGCGCGTACATCGACGCCTGTGTCGCCGACCTGAAAGACATCCTCGGGCACACCCGGCCGCCCGCCGCGCTGATCGCCGAACCCATCCAGGGCGTCGGCGGGTTCACCTCCCCGCCCGACGGCCTCTACGCCGCCTTCCGCGAGGTCCTGGACGAGCACGGCATCCTGTGGATCGCCGACGAGGTGCAGACCGGCTGGGGCCGCACCGGCGACCACTTCTGGGGCTGGCAGGCCCACGCGGCCGGCGGTCCGCCGGACATCGTCACCTTCGCCAAGGGCATCGGCAACGGCATGTCCGTCGGCGGCGTCATCGCCCGCGCCGAGATCATGAACTGCCTGGACGCCAACAGCATCTCCACCTTCGGCGGCACCCAGATCACCATGGCCGCCGCCCTCGCCAACCTCAACTACCTGCTGGAGCACGACCTCCAGGGCAACGCCCGCCGGGTCGGCGGCCTGCTCATCGAGCGGCTGCGGGCCGTCGCCGCCCAGCTGCCCGGGGTGCGCGAGGTGCGCGGGCGCGGCCTGATGATCGGCGTCGAGCTGGTGCAGCCGGGCACCGACGAGGCCGACCCGCGGGCGGCCGCCGCCGTACTGGAGGCGGCCCGCGAGGGCGGCCTGCTCATCGGCAAGGGCGGCGGGCACCACACCAGCGCGCTGCGCATCGCCCCGCCGCTGTCGCTGACCGTCGCCGAGGCGGAGGAGGGCGCCGCGATCCTCGAACGCGCCCTGCGCGGCAGCTACTAGCCCTCCAGGAACACGGGAGCACCGACCAGCACCGCCCGAGCAAGGGATACGGCCATGGCCACCACCTCGCAGACCCGGCACACCGCCTGGCAGCCACCGGAAACCGCCCTCTCGGTCCGCCAGGTGCTGACCCTGGAGCGGGTGCTCGCCGGGGAACCCGAGGTGGTGGCCGGGGCCGGGGGCCTCGACCGGCCGGTGCGCTGGGTGCACGTCGCCGAGGCCGCCGACGTCGGCGTGATGCTCACCGGCGGCGAGATGGTGCTCACCACCGGCGTGCTCCTCGCCGGTGACACCGCCAAGCAGACCGAGTACATCCAGTCCCTGCACCGCGCGGAGGCCGCCGCCGTGGTGCTGGGACTCGGGCGGGCCTTCCCCGCGCCGCCCGAGGTGATGCGCCGGGCCGCCGAGCGCTGCGGACTGCCCCTGGTCGTGTTGCACCGGCCCTTTCCCTTCGCCGAGCTGACCGAGGAGGTCCAGTCCCGGCTGGTACGGCGGAAGTTCGCCGCCGTCAGCCTGTCGGAGGCGGTGCGCACCGCCCTCACCGCCCTGATCACGGCCGGGGCACCGCTGCAGCGGCTGCTGGACGAGGTCGCCCAGCACAGCGGCTGCCCGGTCGTCGTCACCAACCTCGCCCACCGGGTCCTCGCCACGGCGGGGGAGCGGTCCGCGGTCGACGACGTGCTGCGCGACTGGGAGCGGATCGCCCGGCAGGCCGGCGGCAGCGCCGGCGACGGCTGGATCCGGGCCGAGCTGGGCGGGCGCGGGGAGCGCTGGGGCCGGCTGCTGCTGTGCGGCTACCGGGGCGACGCGGCCACCGGGGGCCTGCTCGCCGACCGGGCCGCCGAGGCCCTCGTCCTGCACCGCATGCTCGGCGGCGGCTCCGCGCACAGCTGGGAGGAGCAGTCCGCGCAGGGACTGCTGACCGACCTCGTCTCCGGGGTCGTACCGGCCCGGCAGCTGCTGCCGCGGGCCCGGGCGGCCGGACTGCCGGTCAACCGGCGGACCTTCGTCCCGCTCGTCGTGCCCGGCGTGGACGCCGGCCGGCTCGACCGGCTGCTGCGGGTGCTCGGGCTGCCCGGGCTGGTCGCCGAGCTGGCCGAGGGGGCCACCGCCGTGCTGCTCAGCCTCGCCCGGGACCAGCGGGCCGACGCGCTCACCGAGCACTTCGCGGCCCGGCTGCGCACCGAGACCGAGGGGCCCGCCACCGTGGTCGCCGCCGCGGACCCGCGCACCGTCTGGGACGACGTGCCCGCCGGGCTGCGCGAGGCCCGGCACGTCGCCGACGCCGTCGCCGACTCCGCGGCCGCCCTCGACCTGCCGGCCGTCGTCCGCCTCCGGGACGTCCATCTGCGCGGCCTGATCCGGCTGCTGCGCGACGACCCCCAGGTGCAGTCCTTCGCCGAGCGGGAGCTGAACGGGCTGCTGTGCGAGTCCGATCCGGAGCTGCTGAACGTCCTGCGGACGTATCTGGCCACCGGCCGCAACAAGTCCCGCACCGCCCAGCTCCACCATGTCTCCCGGCCCGCGCTCTACCGCCGCCTGGAGGCCATACAGGGCCGCCTCGGCGTCGACCTGGACGATTTCGAACAGGCGGCCTCCGTGCACATCGCGCTCCTCGCGCACGACGCGCAACAACGATGAAACCTGTGACGACCTGCGAAAACGACGGTGAAACATGGGCCGACGAACACGTGACACGGTGGCACGCCGACCGCCCGCAGACGTGACACGCTGCCAGTCGAACCGGCCCTCCGGGCTTCCTAGGCTCACCGCACACCGAGCTACCGGAGGTCCCGATGAGCCGAGTGATCCGTGCCGCCCTCTTCCAGACGGCCTGGACCGGCGACAAGGAGTCCATGATCCAGGTCCACGAGCAGGCGGCCCGCGACGCGGCCGCGCAGGGCGCCCAAGTCCTCTGCTTCCAGGAGCTGTTCTACGGCCCCTACTTCTGCCAGGTCCAGGACAAGGCGTTCTACGAGTACGCCGAACGGATCCCCGAGGGCCCGACCGTCCACCGCTTCCAGTCCCTCGCCCGCGAGCTGGGCATCGTCCTGGTGCTGCCGATGTACGAGGAGGAGCAGCCCGGGGTCCTCTACAACACCGCCGCCGTGATCGACGCGGACGGCTCCTACCTCGGCAAGTACCGCAAGACCCACATCCCCCAGGTCCAGGGGTTCTGGGAGAAGTTCTACTTCCGGCCGGGCAACAGCGGCTGGCCCGTGTTCGACACGGCCGTCGGGAAGATCGGCGTGTACATCTGCTACGACCGCCACTTCCCCGAGGGCTGGCGGGCGCTCGGCCTCGCGGGCGCCGAGATCGTCTTCAACCCCTCGGCCACCTCCCGCGGACTGTCCCGCTACCTGTGGCAGCTGGAGCAGCCGGCGGCGGCCGTCGCCAACGAGTACTTCGTCGGCGCGATCAACCGGGTCGGCGTGGAGGACCTGGGCGACAACGACTTCTACGGCACCACCTACTTCGTGGACCCCGAGGCCCAGTTCGTCGGCGAGGTGGCGAGCGACAAGGAGACCGAACTCGTCGTCCGCGACCTCGACCTGGCGAAACTCCGCGAGGTCCGCGACCGCTGGCAGTTCTACCGCGACCGCGCGCCGGGGGCGTACGAGCCGCTGACCGCGCCCTGACCGCACCGTCCGTCCTGGGAGGAGAGGGACCATGAGCAGCCGTACCGTCATCCGCGGTGGTCTCGTCATCACCGCGTCCGACGAGATCCACGCCGACGTCCTGATCGAGGACGGCCGCATCGCCGCCCTCGCCGCCGCGGGCACCCCCGCCGCAGGGGCGTTCACCGCCGACAGGGTCATCGACGCCACCGGGAAGTACGTCATCCCGGGCGGCGTCGACGGGCACACCCACATGGAGATGCCGTTCGGCGGCACCACCGCCGCCGACACCTTCGAGACCGGCACCCGCGCGGCCGCCTGGGGCGGTACGACCACGATCGTGGACTTCGCGATCCAGAGCGTCGGCAGCACCCTGCGCGAGGGCCTGGACGCCTGGCACGCCAAGGCCGAGGGCAACTGCGCCATCGACTACGCCTTCCACATGATCGTCTCCGATGTGAACCAGGAGACGCTCAAGGAGATGGACCTCCTGGTGGAGGAGGGGGTGACCTCGTTCAAGCAGTTCATGGCCTATCCGGGCGTCTTCTACTCGGACGACGGCCAGATCCTGCGGGCCATGCAGCGCGCCGCCGAGAACGGCGGGCTGATCATGATGCACGCCGAGAACGGCATCGCCATCGACGTCCTGGTGGAGCAGGCGCTCGCCCGGGGCGAGACCGACCCGCGCTTCCACGGCGAGGTCCGCAAGGCCCTGCTGGAGGCCGAGGCCACCCACCGCGCCATCCGGCTCGCCCAGGTCGCCGGCGCCCCGCTCTACGTCGTGCACGTCTCGGCCACGCAGGCGGTGGCCGAGCTGACCCGCGCCCGGGACGAGGGCCTGAACGTCTTCGGCGAGACCTGCCCGCAGTACCTGTTCCTGTCCACCGACAACCTCGCCGAGCCGGATTTCGAGGGCGCCAAGTACGTGTGCAGCACCCCGCTCAGGCCGAAGGACCACCAGGCGGCGCTGTGGCGGGGCCTGCGCACCAACGACCTCCAGGTGGTCTCCACCGACCACTGCCCGTTCTGCTTCTCCGGCCAGAAGGAGCTGGGCCGCGGCGACTTCTCCAAGATCCCCAACGGGCTGCCGGGCGTGGAGAACCGCATGGACCTGCTCCACCAGGCCGTCGTCGACGGGCACATCTCCCGCCGCCGCTGGATCGAGATCGCCTGCGCCACCCCGGCCCGGATGTTCGGCCTGTACCCGAAGAAGGGCACCATCGCCCCGGGCGCCGACGCCGACGTCGTGATCTACGACCCGCACGCCGAACAGGTCATGTCGGCGAGGACGCACCACATGAACGTCGACTACTCGGCGTACGAGGGCAAGCGGGTCACCGGCCGGGTCGAGACGGTCCTGTCCCGCGGCGAACTCGTCATCGACCAGCGGGAGTACGCCGGACGTGCCGGCCACGGCGTCTTCACCCCGCGCTCCACCTGTCAGTACCTCAACTAGGAGTGGCGCCATGGACTTCGGACTCGTCCTGCAGACCGATCCGCCGGCCTCCCGCGTCGTCAGCCTGATGAAACGGGCCGAGCGCAACGGCTTCTCGTACGGCTGGACCTTCGACTCCGCCGTGCTCTGGCAGGAGCCGTTCGTGATCTACAGCCAGATCCTGGCGAACACCACCAGGCTGAAGGTCGGCCCGATGGTCACCAACCCCGGCACCCGCACCTGGGAGGTCACCGCCTCCACCTTCGCCACCCTCAACGACATGTTCGGCAACCGCACGGTCTGCGGCATCGGCCGCGGCGACTCCGCGATGCGGGTCGCCGGCCGCAGCCCCAACACCCTGGCCCGGATCAGCGAGGCCATGAAGGTCATCCGGGCGCTCGCCCGCGGCGAGTCCGCCGACCTCGGCGGGGGCACGGTCGTGAAGTTCCCGTGGATCCGGCCGGGCGCCGAACTCCCCGTGTGGATGGCCGCGTACGGGCCCAAGGCGCTGAAGATGACCGGCGAGGAGGCCGACGGGTTCATCCTCCAGCTGGCCGACCTGTACCTCACCGAGTACATGGTGAAGGCGGTCAGGGACGCGGCCGCGGCCGCCGGACGCGACCCCGCCGAGGTCACCGTCTGCGTGGCGGCGCCCGCGTACGTCACCGCCGACGACTCGCCCGAGGCCCTCGCCCACGCCCGCGAGCAGTGCCGCTGGTTCGGCGGCATGGTCGGCAACCACGTGGCCGACCTGGTCTCCAAGTACGGCGAGCACTCCTCGCAGGTCCCCGAGGAACTCACCGACTACATCAGGGCACGGGAGGGCTACGACTACTCCCACCACGGGCGCAGCGGCAACCCGGACACCCGGTTCGTGCCCGACGAGATCGTCGACCGGTTCTGCCTCGTCGGACCGGCCGAGAAGCACATCGAGAAGCTGAACGCGCTCCGCGCGCTGGGCGTCGACCAGTTCGCGGTGTACGACATGCACGACGCGCAGGAGGCCACCATCGACGCCTACGGCACGCAGGTGATCCCGGCCGTCAACGCCTGACCCTTCCCCTTCCCCTTCCCCGTCCTCCGTCCCCCGTTCACCGTCCTCCCGCCCCTCCCAACCCCCCTCACCTCTGGTCACCCCTCCCCGTCCTCGTGGGGAGGGGCTGGTGACCGCACGGCCTCTCCCGACCCACCTCACCTGATTGGCCTGCCCATGACCGACACCGCTCCCACGGCCATACCCCCGTCCGCCCAGGTCACCCTCGCCGACGGCCGGGTGGAGATCGCCCCCGGTTCGCCGCAGCCCAGCGGCCCCTACGCCAACGAGGACCTGCTGCCGGTCCCGGTCGGCAAGCGCACGTGGACCACGTACAACTTCTCCGCGCTGTGGGTCGGCATGGCACACAACACGGCCTCCTGGACGCTGGCCTCCGGCCTGATCGCCGTCGGCATGGACTGGAAACAGGCGGTGTTCACCATCGCCCTCGCCAACCTGATCGTCCTGGTCCCGATGCTGCTCACCGGGCACGCGGGACCCAAGTACGGCATCCCCTTCCCGGTCTTCGCCCGCGCCTCCTTCGGCGTGCGCGGCGCCAACCTGCCCGCCGTCGTCAGGGCGTTGGTGGCGTGCGGCTGGTTCGGCATCCAGACCTGGATCGGCGGCGAGGCCATCTACTTCCTCGCCGGGAAACTGATCGGCGACAGCTGGTCGAACGCCTCGCACATCGGCGGCTACGCCTGGACCATGTGGCTGTCGTTCGCGATCTTCTGGGTGCTCCAGGTCGCCATCATCTACCGGGGCATGGACACCATCCGCCGCTTCGAGAACTGGGCCGCGCCTTTCGTGCTCGTCGGCGCGTTCGTGATGCTGTGGTGGATGAGCAGCAAGGCCGGCGGGGTCGGCCCGCTGTTCGACCAGCCGTCCAGGCTGGGCTGGGGCGGGCAGTTCTGGAAGCTGTTCTGGCCGTCCCTCATGGGCATGATCGGCTTCTGGTCCACCCTGTCGCTGAACATCCCGGACTTCACCCGCTACGGCAGGAGCCAGAAGGCGCAGACCCGCGGCCAGGCCCTCGGCCTGCCGACCACGATGACCCTGTTCGCGTTCCTGTCGGTGCTGGTCACCTCGGGCTCGCAGGCGGTCTACGGCAAGCCGGTCTGGGACCCGGTACAGCTGGCGGCGAAGACGGACAACGTGGTGGGTCTGATCTACGCCCTCGTCACGGTCCTGGTGGCCACCCTCTCGGTGAACATCGCGGCCAACCTGGTCTCCCCGGCCTTCGACTTCTCCAACGTGGCGCCCCGGAAGGTGAGTTTCCGCACCGGAGCGCTCATCACCGCCGTCCTCGCGGTCCTCATCTTCCCCTGGAAGCTGTACTCCGACCCGCAGGGCTACATCTTCACCTGGCTCGGCCTGGTCGGCGGTCTGCTCGGCACCGTCGCGGGCATCCTCATCGCCGACTACTGGCTCCTGCGCCGCACCCGCCTCGACCTCGCCGACCTGTACCGCACCGGCGGCCGCTACTGGTACTCGGGCGGCTGGAACTGGCGGGCGGTCGCCGCGTTCCTCGTGGGCGGCGTCCTCGCGATCGGCGGCGCCAGCTTCAAGCCCCTGATCGACGGGCGTCCCATCCCCGCCCTGTCCTCCCTGGCCGACTACGGCTGGGCCGTGGGCCTCGGAACGTCCCTGGTGCTGTACCTGGCGCTGACGCTGCTGACCGGGCGGAAGGAGGGCGAGCCGGCGCCTGCCGCCGGGTGACCGGCCGCGTCACGGGGGAGCCGCGGCGCCGTCGCGTTCCCGGTCCGAGGCCGGCCAGACACAGGGCAGGCCGGCCGGGACGCCCGGGAACGCGTCGGCGTAGGTATCCGGGTCCTTGCGGACGAGGGCGGACCGGTGGCTCAGGTGGAAGGCCTCGTCACCCAGCCAGGACGGCAGCTCCCCGGCGGCCGCGAGGTCCGGCTGAGCGCGCACCCGGGCACCACGACCGTCCGGCCGTCCAGAGCTCTCCTGGGCACCGGTCCGGCCCCGGCCGGACGACGGCGAACGGCCGCGGGCGCCTCCCCCTTGCTCCTCCGACCTGCCTTGCGTCACCGCCGAGTGCCCCGGCGGGTGGGTCCGAACCGTCAGCCCGACTGGCCGCCCTGCAGCGCGGACACCGCGTTCCGCGCCGCCTTGATGGCCCCCGTGTTGATCTCGTCCGTGCTCGGCGCCTTCTTCGTCTCGAAGTCGCTGCCGTTGTAGGTGACGACCACCAGGGCGTTGGAGACGCGGACCACCACCACGCCCTCGCGGGTCTGCTGCTTGTCCTCCGTGGTCAGGTTCACCACCGAGTAGGCGCTGTCGCCGAGCCCGGGGACGGCCCCGCCGCCGGTCTTCTCGGAGACGTTCTGCTGGTACTCCTGCTCCGCCTCCTGGTCCGAGCCGCTGATCTCGAAGGACACGTCCAGCCAGCGGTAGTCGTAGCCCTTGAGCGCGTTCCAGGAACAGGTGCGGCGCAGTTTGGTGTCCGTCGAGGGGATCTCCTTGCCCTGGGTGCTCGCCCCGGGCACGAGCGACTTGATGTTCGCGGCGGACACGCTGGTGCAGGGGGTGGGCGAGGCGGTGTACGCCTTCGCCGCCACGGTGGACGACGGGTCCGAGGACGACTGGGTGGGCGTCTTCCCGGGCGCCTGGTGCCCGGCGGCCGCGGGCGGTGCGGCGGGCCCGGACGTGAGGGCCCAGCCGGCGCAGGCGAGGACCGCGACCGGCGTCAGACGCGCGGTGAGGGCGAGCGGCAGAGGCAGAGAAAGCACGGCGCACTTCTCGTGGGGGAGGGTGCGGAGGGGGTCCGCATGGTGGACGGGGGACGACAGTCTCACACGACTGCCTGTGGGGCGGAAGGGCCACCGCGCTGCGTGCGCGGCCGGTCACCGCGGGGCACTCGCGGTGACCGGCTCCGCCCCTTATGCGCCTCCAGAAGGCGGCGGACGACCGCCTCGCCCGGTCATCCGCCGTGCTGTTCCAGCCAGCGGCGGGCGCCGACCTCGCTGGGGGATTCGCGGACCGCGAGGATGGCCGCCATCGCGCCGACGCACCACGCGACGATCGGGGGCAGGACCGGCGCCGCGAGCAGCAGCGGAATGAGGCCGGCCCGCGACCAGTACACCGCACGACGGGACTCCGCACGCCCTGCCGCACGGACCGCGCCGGGTGCCGGCGGGTCCGCCAGTTGCCCGCGCACCTTCCGGCGTTGGCTCACCCAGCCCCAGACGACCGTCACACACGAGGCGGCGATCTGTGCGCCGTCCCAGATCCGGCGCACGTCGGGCGGCAGATAGGTGCGGGGGGCACCCGAGTACAGCACGAGCGCGATGTAGCAGAGGAACGCCAGGACGGCCAGCAGGAACAGCGTGTTGACCGTACGGCGCAGCCAGTAGCGCGGACCGCGTGCGTACCAGGTCGTGCCGAGCCCCGGCAGCTCGGGGATCCGGACGGGTGCCGGGGAGGCCGCGGCCTCAGAAGATGCTCTTGATGCCATGCCACACATCGTCTTTCAGTCGTACGACGTCGCCGCCAGGTCGTCGACCTGGGTGAGCGCGTCCCGGTAGGCGCCCTTGGCGGGCAGGTCCTCGGGCTCCATGAAGTCGAGCAGGCGTGAACGTATCGGCGCCCCCACCTCTTCCCCGTGGTTCCGTGGCCGACATGGCCCGACCACCGTAGCCAGCGGGCAAGAGTGCAAATCCGGCCGTGCCAGGGTGAACGCCCGGACGTGCACGGAACCCATTACGACCGTTCGGCCGACGCGAGGGCATCCCTTGACCTGATGCTGAACCGCGCGTCCCGGGCGGCGGCTAGGGTACCCGCGCCGTCCACTGCGGAGAGGTGAACTTGGTCCGCGCCAGCTCCCGCGCGCGTGCCAGTTCCCCGTCCGTGACCTCGCCCCGCACCAGCCCGTACCGCGCGCGGAACGACTCGATCATCCGGTCGATGACGGCCTCACGGGCCAGCCCCGTCTGCCGCCGCAGCGGATCGACCCGCTTCTTCGCGCTTCCCGTCCCCTTGTCGGACAGCTTCTCCCGCCCGATGCGCAGCACCTCGACCATCTTGTCGGCGTCGATGTCGTACGACATCGTCACGTGGTGCAGCACCGCGCCCGGGCCCCCGTCCGGGCCGACCATCCGCTTCTGCGCCGCGCCCGCGATCTTGCCCTGGTCGGTGGCGATGTCGTTCAGCGGCTGGTACCAGGCGCGGATCCCCATGTCGCCGAGCGCGCCGAGCACCCAGTCGTCCAGGTAGGCGTAACTGTCCTGGAAGGACAGGCCGTGCACGAGGGACTCGGGGACCGACAGCGAGTAGGTGATGGTGTTGCCGGGCTCCACGAACATCGCGCCGCCGCCGGAGATCCGCCGCACCACCGCGATGCCGTGCCGGGCGGCGCCGTCCGGGTCCACCTCGTTGCGCAGCGACTGGAAGCTGCCGATGATCACCGCCGGGGCGCCCCACTCCCACACCCGCAGCGTCGGCGGCCGCCTGCCCGCGGCGACCTCGGCCGTCAGCACCTCGTCCAGCGCCATGTGCAGGGCCGGGGGCTGCGGCCTCTCGTGGATCAGCTGCCAGTCGTAGTCGGTCCAGTCGGTGGCGTGCGCGAGGGCGCGGCGCACCGCGATCCCGACGCCCTCCGAGGTCAGCCCGTACATCACGGTCCCCGGGGGCAGCGCCGCCTCGATCCGCGCGGCCAGTGCGGCCGCGTCGGTGTCCGCCGGGGCTCCCTCCAGCGCGCGGTTCACCGCGTCCAGCGCCTCGTCCGGCTCCAGGAAGAAGTCGCCCGCCACGCGCACGTGCCGCAGTGCGCCGTCCTCGGCCTCGACGTCCACCACCACGAGCTTTCCGCCGGGCACCTTGTACTCACCGTGCACTGTCAGGGCCTCCGTTCCCCCTGTGGAGATCAACGGCGCGGACCGGCACGGTGTTCCCCGGTTGCGATCACGTTCGTACGATCACCCGGACGACGTAACCGAGCCGAGGGAGCCCGCCCGTGTTCACCACCCGGCCCACGCTGCAGGGCACCTTCGGCATGGTGTCCTCCACCCACTGGCTGGCCTCCCAGTCGGCGATGGCGGTGCTGGAGGCCGGCGGCAACGCGTTCGACGCCGCCGTGACCGGCGCGTTCGTGCTGCACGTGGTGGAGCCGCACCTGAACGGGCCCGCGGGCGAGGTGCCGATCCTGCTGGCCCCCGCGGGCGGCGCGGTGCGTGTGCTGTGCGGGCAGGGCGTGGCCCCGGCGGGCGCCACCGTCGCGCACCACCGGGCCCTCGGCCTCGACCTCGTGCCCGGTACCGGGCCGCTCGCGGCCGCCGTGCCCGGCGCCTTCGACGCCTGGCTGCTGCTCCTGCGCGACCACGGCACCAAGTCCCTCGACGACGTCCTGAAGTACGCCATCGGCTACGCCGAGCACGGGCACGCGCCCGTGGAGAGGGTCGGCGCGACCGTGGAGAGCGTGCGGGAGCTGTTCGAGACGGAGTGGACGTCGTCGGCCCAGGTGTACCTGCCGGGCGGCAGGGCGCCCCGGGCGGGTGAGCTGCTGCGCAACCCCGCCCTCGCCGCCACCTGGCGGCGGCTGCTGGCCGAGACCGCGCGGGCGGGCGACCGGGAGGCCCGGATCGACGCCGCGCGCGAGGTGTGGCGCTCCGGCTTCATCGCCGAGGCCCTGGTACGGCAGTCCCGGCGGCCCACCCTGGACACCAGCGGCCGGCGGCACACCGGCACGCTCACCGAGGCCGACCTCGCGGGCTGGTCGGCGTCCTACGAGAACCCGGTGACGTACGACTGGAACGGCTGGACGGTGTGCAAGGCCGGCCCCTGGAGCCAGGGCCCCGCCCTGCTCCAGCAGCTGGCACTGCTCCCGCCGGAGCTGCCCGCCGAAGGCTCCGCCGAGTACCTGCACCTGCTGATCGAGGGCTGCAAGCTCGCCATGGCCGACCGGGAGGCCTGGTACGGGGACGCCGCCGACGTGCCGCTCGCGGAGCTGCTGTCGGACGCGTACAACGCCGGGCGGCGGGCCCTGGTCGAGGACAGGGCCTCCTACGAGCTGCGCCCCGGCAGCCCCGCCGGGCGGGCCCCGCGGCTGCCCGCGCAGGCCCGCGCGCGCGTGCGGAGCGGCGACGGGGGCTTCGACCCGATGGGCGCGGGCGAGCCGACCGTCGCCCGGTTGCCGGACGAGCCGCGGGTGGCCGCCGACGGCGGCACCCGGGGCGACACCTGTCACCTCGACGTGGTCGACCGCTGGGGGAACATGATCGCGGCCACGCCGAGCGGCGGCTGGCTGCAGTCCAACCCGGTCGTGCCCGAACTCGGCTTCCCGCTGGGCACGCGCCTGCAGATGGCCTGGCTGGAGGAGGGGCTGCCCAACTCCCTCACCCCGGGCCGCCGTCCCCGGACCACCCTCACCCCGTCCCTCGCGCTGCACGGCGGGGCGCCGGTCATGGCGTTCGGCACACCCGGCGGCGACCAGCAGGACCAGTGGCAGCTGCACTTCTTCCTGGCCGCCGCCGGGCGCGCCCCCGTCCGCGGCGGTCTCGACCTCCAGGGCGCCATCGACGCCCCGAACTGGCACAACGACAGCTTCCCCAGCTCCTTCCACCCGCGCGACCGCCGCCCCGGCAGCGTGACCGTGGAGTCCCGCGTCGACCCGGAGGCGGTCGAGGGGCTGCGCCGGCGCGGGCACGACGTCACCGTCGGTCCCGCCTGGTCCGAGGGCCGCCTGTGCGCGGTGGCCCGGGACCCGGAGACCGGTGTGGTCTCGGCGGCGGCGAACCCGCGCGGCATGCAGGGGTACGCCGTGGGCCGCTGACGTCCGCCCACGGTCGCGGCGTACCGGGCGGCCCCTGTTCTTCATGCCGATTCCACCCTGTGTGCACCGGACGGGCGGGGAATGTCAGCGCGGCATGCTCTTATGGACACATGATCGAACAGATGGAAACCATCGAGGAGTTTCTGACCCGTTGCGGCACCGACGTGGAGGAAGCGGTCCGCAAGGCGGCCGAGGCGGAGATCCTGCCCCGCTTCCGGTGTCTCGCCGAGCACGAGGTGGACCAGAAGAGCGGCCCCCACGACCTGGTGACGGACGCCGACCGGCTCGCCGAGCTCCGGCTCACCGAAGCGCTCGGCGCGCTGCTGCCCGGCTCCGTGGTGGTCGGCGAGGAGGCGGTGCACGCCGACCCGGCGACGTACGGGGCGCTCCAGGGCGACGCACCGGTCTGGATCGTCGACCCGGTCGACGGCACCCGCCAGTTCGTGCACGGTGACGACGGCTTCTGCACCCTGGTCGCGCTCGCCCACCGGGGCGTCGTCCTGGCCTCCTGGACCTACGCCGCGGCACGCGACCAGTTCGCCACCGCCGTCCGCGGCCGGGGCGCCCACCTCGACGGCGAGCGGCTGTTCGCGGGCCCGCCCGCACCCGGCCGGGACCTCGTCGTCGCCACCTCCCACCCCGACTACACCACCGACGAGCAGAAGCGCGCGCTGCACGCCCTGTGGACCGACGGTGTCGCCCCGCGCCCCTGCGGCTCCGCCGGCCTGGAGTATCTCGCCGTCGCCCGGGGCGAGTTGGACGCGGTCGCGTTCTCCTGGGAGGCGGCATGGGACCACGCGGCCGGTCTGCTGCTGGTCGAGGAGGCGGGCGGTGCGCACCTCACCCGCAGCGGTGAGCCGTTCCGGGTGACCGGGGGTAACGCACTGCCGTTCACCGCCGCCCGCGACGCCGCGACCGCCCGCCGGGTGGCCGGCCTGCTGCGGACGCCGTCCGCCTGACCCGGGAGCACGCGCCCCGGGGCGCGACGCACGCGGTCCGGACACCCGGGCCCGGGGAGTGTCGGTCCCCCGGCATATCCTGACCCGGAGTGGCCATCGGCTGACGAGGGGGTCCGAAGGTGCCGTCGATGCTCGATGCGGTCGTGGTGGGTGCGGGGCCGAACGGGCTGACCGCTGCCGTGGAGCTGGCCCGGCGCGGCTTCTCCGTGGCCCTGTTCGAGGCGAAGTCCACCGTGGGCGGCGGCGCGCGCACCGAGGAACTGACCCTGCCGGGCTTCCGGCACGACCCGTGCTCGGCCGCCCATCCCCTCGGCGTCAACTCACCCGCCTTCCGCGCCCTTCCGCTGCACCGCTACGGCCTGGAGTGGCTGCACGCCGAACTGCCCATGGCGCACCCGTTCCCGGACGGCACAGCGGCCGTGCTGGCGCGGTCGGTGGCGCGGACGGCGGCCTCCTTCGGACCGCGCGACGCGGGCGCCTACCGCCGGCTGGTCGAGCCGCTCCTCGCCCACTGGGACACGCTCGTACGGGACTTCATGTCCCTGCCGCTGACCGCGCTGCCGCGCGACCCCGTCACCCTGGCCCGCTTCGGCCTGGCCGGGCTGCCGCCGTCCACCTGGCTGATGCGCCGCTTCAAGGACGACCGGGCCAGGACCGTCTTCGCCGGCCTGGTCGCGCATGTCATGGCCCCGCTCGACGGGCTCGCGACCGGCGCCATCGGCCTGGTCTTCGCGCTGGCCGCGCACGCCCGCGGCTGGCCGGTGCCGCGCGGCGGCTCCCAGGCCGTCTCCGACGCCCTCGCCGCCTATCTGAAGGACCTCGGCGGCGCCGTGCACACGGACTACGAGGTCAAGCGGCTGGACGACCTGCCGCCCGCGCGCGCCTACGTCTTCGACACCTCGCCCACCGCGCTCGCCCGGATCGCCGGCTTCGGCGGGTACTACGACCGCTTCCGCTACGGCCCGAGCGTCTTCAAGATCGACTACGCGCTGGACGGCCCCGTGCCCTGGACCGCGCCCGAGGCGCGCGTCGCCGGCACCGTCCAGATCGGCGCGAGCCGGGCCGAGATCGGCACCGCCCTGCGCCAGGTCTCCCGCGAGGGACGCGCCCCCGACCGGCCCTTCATGATCACCGTGCAGCCCAGCCTGGTCGACCCCACCCGGGCCCCCGAGGGCAGCCACGTCTTCTGGGCGTACGGCCATGTGCCCAACGGCTGGTCCGGCGACCTCACCGACGCGATGGAACGCCAGCTGGAGCGCTTCGCCCCCGGCTTCCGCGACCGCGTGCTCGCCCGCGCGATCGCCGGCCCCGCCGAGATGGCCGCCCGCAACGCCAACTACGTCGGCGGCGACATCGCCTGCGGCGCGGCCTCCGGACTCCAGCTGCTGCTGCGCCCCAGACTGTCCCTGTTCCCGTACCACACCCCCCACCCAGCCGTGTTCATCTGCTCCTCGGCCACCCCGCCGGGCCCCGGTGTGCACGGCATGTCGGGGCACAACGCGGCCAGGGCCGTCTGGCGGAGACTGAGACAGACATGACCACCATCACCCTCGTCCAGGGCGACATCACCCGGCAGAGCGTCGACGCGATCGTCAACGCGGCCAACTCCTCCCTCCTCGGCGGCGGAGGGGTGGACGGCGCGATCCACCGCCGCGGCGGCCCCGCCATCCTGGAGGAGTGCCGCCGGCTGCGCGCCTCCCACTACGGCAAGGGCCTGCCCACCGGCCAGGCCGTCGCCACCACGGCCGGAGAACTCGACGCCCGCTGGGTGATCCACACGGTCGGCCCGGTCTTCAGCGAGCACGAGGACCGCTCGGACCTGCTCGCGTCCTGCTACCGCGAGTCCCTGCGGGTCGCCGACGAACTCGGCGCCCGCACGGTGGCGTTCCCGGCCGTCTCCACCGGCGTCTACCGCTGGCCCATGGAGGACGCCGCCAGGATCGCGCTGTTCACCGTCCGCGGTACGCCGACGGCCGTCGAGGAGGTCCGCTTCGTGCTCTTCGACGAGCGGGCCCACGAGGTGTTCGCCCGTCAGGCGGGTTGATCCGGAGGGCTTTTCGGGCGGTCTGCGGTCGCTTGCCCGGGCAACTGCCGGGCACGAATCCGGAATTGCCGATCGAGCAGCGCACAACAACGGCAATTCGCCCTGTGAGCAGCGCTGTTGGGGCTCATCTCGGGTGCAAAGGTTCCCTCAAGCGGGTGATAGCATCCCCGCGTCTGTGACCTTGGTCCCCTCGGCTCGGGCATCGCGGAAGACGAGGTCGATCCGTTCCAGCGGTGCCCCTCCGCCAGCGGCCGCAGGCTACACGCCAGGAAAGGTTTCCATGATTCAAGACGCACTTGTCTGGTGCCTGGTTGCCGTGGCGGCGATCGCCGTCGCCGTGGCCCTGGTCCTCAGTCGACGCACCAGGGCGATCGCGGCGAAGAAGGCCCAAACCGAGGCCGTCCTCACCCAGCGGCTGGGTGAGGCGGACGGTCAACTGGCCATTTTACGAGCTGAGTTGCACCAGCACCGGACCGAGCACGCCAAGACCATCCAGGAAGCCGAGGAGGCGGCGGAGGACAGCACCAAGGCCGTCCTCAAGGGCTCGGCGCGCTTCCTGCAGAGCCTCGCCGCGGAACAGCTGGCGCTGCTGGAGGAGATCCAGCGCAAGTACGGCGGCCACTCCGTGCTCGGCGACCTGCTCGAAGTCAGCCACGCCAACGCGCAGATGGCGCGCAAGGCGCAGGGCATCGCGGTCATGTGCGGCGCCCCGCTGGGCCGCCGCAGCATGGCCGCGAGCGTGTACGACGTGGTGCGCAGCGCGCAGGGGCAGATCCGCAACTTCCGCCGCGTGGAGATCATGCAGCAGACCGGCCTCGCGCTGAAGGCGTCGGCCGTCTCGCCCGTCGCGCTCGCCGTCGCCGAGCTGCTGGACAACGCTGCCAGCTTCTCCCAGCAGGGCTCGCCCATCGAAGTGACGTTCCAGCGGGTGCAGAAGAACCTGTGCATCGTCATCGACGACGCCGGCGTCGGCATGAACGACGAGGAGCGGCAGCGGGCGACCGCCCTGCTCTCCGGCGACTACCGCCCCCGGCTGTCGCAGCTGGGCAACCAGCCGAAGTTCGGCTTCCCGGTGATCGGCCTGCTGGCGCAGCAGTACGGGTTCCGGGTGGACGTGACCGGCGTGTCCCGCTACGGCGGTGTGCGCGCGGTCGTGCTCCTTCCGGAGGAGCTGTGGACCGAGGAGGAGACGGCCCCGGTGGAGGAAGTCCAGTCCGGCGCGGTGCGCGGCGCCGCCGCCCGGCCCGAGCCCGTGGCACGCACTGCGGGCGGCCTGCCGCGCCGCGGAGCGCGCCAGGTGCCCATCGCCAGCGTCCCCGACCAGGACGCCACCGGCGCGCCCGCCCCGGTGGCGGAGGAGGCCGGGCGTGCGGCCGGCCGCAGCCTGGGCGCCTTCCAGCGCGGCACGCTCTCGGGCCGCAACCTCGCCGCGGCACCGTCCGAAGGGTCGGATGAGGCATGACCACAGACCTGTCGTGGATGCTCGAGGACATCGTGGCCAACGTGCCGAAGGCACGCCACGCGGTCCTGCTGTCCGCGGACGGCCTGCCCCGCGGCGCGACCGAGGGCATGGCCCGGGGGGACGTGCGGACGATCTCCGCCGCCATGGCCGGCATGCAGTCGCTCAGCCGGGCGACGTCCCACTTCGCCGGTCCGGGCAAGGACAGGCAGTGGAACCAGACGATCATCGAGTTCTCGCACGGCTGGATCTTCCTGATCGGCGCCGGGCAGGGGGCCTACCTGGCGGCGGCCGCGGCGCCGGACGTCGACATGCAGCAGATCTCCTTCCGTATGCACCGGCTCGTCGCCCGGCTCGGCAACAACCTCACCTCGCCGCCCCGGGTGCACGCCGAGGACACCGCCGAGCACGCCGGGCGCGGCCGGGCCGGCGGGGCGGGCGGAGCGGGTCCCGGGGTCGCGCTCGCCGACCTCGACGAGGTGATCGGCAAGGTGCACGGCGCCCGGCACGCGGTGCTGCTCGGTGCCGACGGGCTGCCGCGCGGCGCGACCTCGGGCATGAGCCAGGACCTCGCGGACACCATCTCCGCGGCCATGACCGGCATCCACGCGTACAGCCGGGCCACCGCGCAGTTCGCCGGCGTGCAGCAGGACGCGGGCTGGCGGCAGACGGTCATCGAGTTCCAGCACGGCTGGATCTTCCTGATCGCGGCCGGCCGCGGTGCCTTCCTGGCCGCGGCGGCCCAGCACGACGCCGACATCGAGGAGTTCACGACCCGGCTGCACCAGGTCGTGCCGCAGCTGAGCGCGGAGCCGGCCCCGCGCGGGGAGGCGAGCCGCACGTGAGCGACGAGCCGGAAGAGGAATTTGAGCTGACCTCCGCGTTAGTCCCGCTCTTCGTGATCGCGAACGGGCGGTCCCTGCCCCCGGAACACGCCTACGAGCGAACGGCCCTGGTGTCCGCGAGCGAGCACGCCTCGGCCGCGGTGCGGACGCTGTCCCCGGAGGCCCGACAGGTTCTGGAACTGGTCATGGACGGCTTCCTGTCCGTGGCCGAGGTGGCCGCCCACACGCATCTGCCGCTGGGGGTCGTCCGGATTCTCCTGGCGCAGATGGAGGAGAGCGGTCTGATCGTCGCGCGGAAACCCGTTCCCCGCGCCGAACGTGTCGACCGAGAAGTGCTGAGCGCCGTGCTCGACGGCCTCAGAGCCCGATTCGGAGCGTGATTCGTGTACCTGGATTCAGGTGTCCGCACCGCCGTGAAGGTGCTCGTGGTGGGGCACTTCGGGGTCGGGAAGACCACGTGCATCGGAAGCATCTCCGAGATCGAGCCGCTGCGGACCGAGGAGGAGATCACCGAGGCCAGCGAGGGCTTCGACGACCTGTCGGGCACCCCCGACAAGACCACGACCACGGTCGCCATGGACTTCGGCCGCCTCACCATCAACGACGAGGTGGTGCTGTACCTCTTCGGCACGCCCGGTCAGGAACGCTTCAAGGAGATGTGGGAGGAGCTGTCCCGGGGCGCCCTCGGCGCGCTCGTCCTCGTCGACCCCGAGCGGCTGTCCGAGTCGTTCCCCGTCCTTGACCTGGTCGAGCGGTTCGGCCTGACGTACGCCATCGGCGTCAACCACTTCGACGGCACCCCCGGCTACCCGCTCGAGGAGGTGCGCGAGGCGCTGAACCTGTCCGCGGACACCCCCGTCGTCACCTGCGACGTACGCGACCAGCAGTCAGCGGCGCACGCCCTCATCACCCTCGTGCGACACCTTCTCACCCTCATCGACTAGGAGTCCCCGCCCATGCAGCAGCGACCCGGTATACAAGGGCCACCCCCCGGCTGCCCCGCGCACGGCAACGTCCAGCTCTACGGCCCCGAGTACGGCTCGGACCCCGACGGCCACTACGAGTACCTGCGCACCCTCGGCCCGAGCGCGCCGGTCGACATCGCACCGGGCGTGCCGGTCGAGCTGGTCACCAGCTACGACGCCGCCCTGTACATCCTGCAGAACCCCGCGTCGTTCGTCCGGGACGCGCGGCGCTGGAACGCGCTGAACGAGGGCCGCGTCCCCGAGGACAGCCCCGCGCTGCCCATGATGGGGTACCGGCCCAACGCGCTGTTCAGCGACGGAGCGGCGCACGCCCGGCTGCGCCAGGCCGTCACCGACAGCCTGGCCACCGTCAACGAGCTGCAGCTGGTGCGCCAGACGCAGGCGTCGGCCGACTACCTGATCAGCCGGTTCAGCTCCGAGCGCCTCGGCCAGGCCGAGTTGATGGCCGAGTACGCGCAGCCGCTGCCGCTGCTGGTCTTCAGCGACCTCTTCGGCTGCCCTCCGGAGATCGGCGACCGTGTCATCGCCGGCATCAGCGGCATCTTCGCCGGCGCCGCCGGCGCGGACCTGGTGCTGGGCGAGGCGCTGGCCGAGCTGATCGCCCTCAAGCGCCGTACGCCCGGTGAGGACCTGACGACCCGGCTGATGCAGCACTCGGCGCAGCTGACCGACGAGGAGGTGCTGCACCAGCTCGTGACCCTGCTCTCCGGGGGTACCGCGCCGCTGTCCGCGGTGATCGGCACCAGCAGCGCGATGATCCTCGGCGAGGAGTGGCAGTCCGGGCTGCCGGTGGAGGACGCCGTCACCCAGGTCCTGTGGAACTACGCGCCCATCGCGAACTACGCCGCCCACTACCCCACCCACGACGTGGAGCTGGGCGGCCGGATCGTGCGGGCGAACGACCCGGTGCTGATCTCCTTCGCCGCGGCCAACACCGACCCCCGGCTGGCCGAGCACCGCGAACAGCTCAGCGCCAAGGCCCACTTGGCCTTCGGCGCCGGGCCGCACGCGTGCCCCGCCAAGGACCCGGCGTTCGTGATCGCCGTCACCGCCGTGGAGTCCCTCCTGAACCGGCTGCCCGACGTCGAGGTCCGCGCGCCGTTCAAGGACCTGAGCTGGGTCCCGGCCCCGTGGAGCCGCTCCCTGGTGGCGCTGCCGGTCCGGTTCACCCCGCGCGCGGTCGCTCCGGCGCCCGCGGCACAACCGGAACCGCAGGCGGCGGGCCCCGCGACCCCCGCGGCGGCCCCGTCCAGGCCGGCCGCGCACGGCGCCCCCAGGCACAAGCCGGGCCTGTTCAGCCGGTTCCTGGCATGGACCCGGGGAGAGTGACGAAGGCAACTCTCTTGTTGAAGCGACACCTTGTATGTACGCGTCAAGCGGAGGGTATGCATGGCGGCTGATGCCTAGATCGAGAAAGGGCCGTCGTGGAGACTGCGACAACGCCAGCCGACAGACGCTTCGCCGTCTCCCTCTTCTCCCGTCTGCGGACGGCGAAAGGTCAGACCAACCCGTTCCCGGTGTACGCGGAACTGCGCTCCCGGGGTGACATCGCCGCCGCACCCTGGGGCGGCCACCTCCTCACCGGCTTCGACCTCTGCGACCAGGTGCTGCGCGGCAGGGAGTGGCTGGAGCCGGACACGCGCTGGCGCGAGCGGCAGGGCGACGGCACCCGCTGGACGGCGCCCTCCTCCCGGGAGATGAGCCGTACCCTGCCCGCGCTCAACCCCCCGGAGCACACCTGGGCGCGCCGCTCGGCGGGCATGTTCGACCGTGGCTCCCTGGAGCAACTGCGGGGCACGGTCGCCCGGTTCACCTCCCGGCTCCTGGACGGCCTCGCGGAGCGGCTGCACGACGGCGAGGCGGACTTCAACGCCCTGGTCGGCGAGGAGCTGCCGGTCGCCGTCATCGGGCACTGGCTGGGACTGCCCACCGCCGACCTCCCACGGCTGCGCGAGCTGACGCACGACCAGGTCTTCACCCAGGAACTGCTGCCGTCCGCGAGCCAGTTGGCACTCTCCGACGCGGCCACCGCCGAACTCCGCGGCTACTTCACCGACCTGGTGCGCGAGCGGCGCGCGCGTCCCGGCGCCGACCCCGTCTCCCGCTGGATCACGGTGTGGGACACCATGGAGAACGACCGCGACAAGGCGGACGAGGCGGTCTACTTCCTCGCCCTTTTCGTGCTGCTGGCCGCCTTGGAGACCACGGCCACGCTGCTGTCCACCATGACCCTGCTGGTCCTGGAGCACCCCCGGCAGTGGAACCGGCTCGCCGTCCAGCCCGACCTGGTGCCCGCCGCGGTCGAGGAAACGTTGCGCTACGACCCGCCCACCCATGTGATCAGCCGTGTCTCCTCGCGGGACCGCGTGCTGGGCGGGGTCGAGGTCCGCAAGGACGAGATGGTGCACCTGATGGTGGGAGCGGCCAACCGCGACCCGGCCAGGCACGCGGACCCCGAGCTGTTCAACCTGCACCGCAAGCCGGGCCACCTCGCCTTCAGCGGCGGCATCCACTACTGCCTCGGCGCGCCCCTGGCCCGGCTGGAGGCCCAGACCCTGCTCCACCACCTCGTCACGCGCTTCCCGCGCCTCACTCTGGTCCGCCGGCCGACCTGGGCTCCGCGCGTGGCCTTCCGACGACTGCTGAACCTGGACGTCACCCTCATATGACCGAGCTGACCGACCCCTACCGCCCGTTCTCCTGCAAGGCGCTGCGCGCCGACCTGGACGGCCCCGTCCTTCGCGTCGGCCTCGGGGCCTCGCCCGAGGACGACACCCTGACCGTCGCCGCCCTCGACGACCTCCTCGCCCTGCTCGACGGCCTCCACGACCGCCCGGACGTCCGCGTCCTGGTCCTCACGGCGGCCGGTGACGACTTCTCCCTGGGCGCCGAGCGCACCGAGTACCAGGCGGCGCTCGCGGACGACCCCTCCGGCGCCTCGCTGCGCCGGATCGCCGACAAGGCGTACCGGGTCTGCGACGCCCTGGAGAACACCCACGCGGTCACCGTCGCGCGGCTGCACGGCAGGGTCATCGGCGCCGGGCTCGCGCTCGCCTCCTACTGCGACCTGCGCGCCGGGGCGGACGACTGCCGGTTCCGCATGCCCGAGGTCGGCCTGGGGCTGCCTCCCGCCTGGGGCGGCGCCATGGGCCGGCTGATCGCCGAGGCCGGGGCCGCCCGGATCCGTGAACTCATGCTCACCTGCGAGACCTTCGACGCGGCCACCGCCCACCGGATCGGGCTGCTGCACAAGGTCGCGCCGTGCGACGGGCTGGACGCGGTGGTCGAAGCCTGGGTCAGGCCGCTCGTGCGCCGGCCGCCCGAGGCACTGGTCCTCACCAAGCGCATGCTGGCCGGCTACACCCGCGCCGCCCGCACCGCCGATGTCGCCCATCTCGACGCCCACCTCCTCACGGCCCAACTGGGCCTGTGCCGCCCGGCCAGGTGAGGCGGGCCCTTCGGTGACGACCACCGAAGGACCGGCCCCGGTCCGCGGCCGGAGCGGGGACGTCTCACCGGTCCGTGACCGCGGCCCGGCCCCGGGAGCGGTAGACGACGTAGGGCCGCACGACATAACCCAGCGGGACGGCGAACGCGTGCACCAGGCGGCCGAACGGCCACAGCGCGAACAGCGCCAGGGCGAGCAGCGCGTGGCACTGGTAGACGAGCGGCGCGTGCGCCATGGCGCCGACGTCGGGGTCGAGGGCGAACAGACTGCGGAACCACACGGAGACGCCCAGCCGGTAGTCGTAGGGGTTGGTCACCGAGGAGGCGGTGGCGGTCAGCCCCGCGAGCAGCACGAGCGCGAGCAGCGGGAGCGTCACCCGGTCGCCGCGGCTGCTCGCCCGGCGTACGGCGGGCACCCGCAGCCGGCGGTACAGCAGCAGCCCGAGGCCGGTGACCGCGGCGACGCCCGCCGCGCCGCCGATGGCCAGGGCGACCGCGTGGTACTGGGCCTCGCTGATCCGCAGCCACCGGGTCAGCGACTCCGGGACCATGAGCCCCATCACGTGCCCGCCCGCGACGAGGAACAGGGCGTAGTGGAAGAGCGGCCCGGCGACCCGCAGCAGCCGGGACTCGTGGAGCTGGCTGGAGCGCGTGGTGAAGCCGAAGCGGTCGTACCGGTAGCGCCAGGCCGTGCCGGCGACCAGTACGGCCAGGGCGAGGTAGGGCAGCACGCCCCACAGCGCGATCTGCAGATGCGTCATCGGCGGACTCCTTCGTCGCCCTCGGCGTGTCCGAGCGGGTACGGCACGGGCGCCGGGCCCTCCTGCGGCGGCACCGTGACCCGGACCTGCGGAGCGGCCGGCAGGGTGGCCCGGACCGAGCGGACCACGTCGAGGTAGGGGCTGCCGTGGGCGGCGAGGCCCCGGGCGAGCAGGTCGAGGGGGCCGCGGTGCCCGGCCAGCACCTCCCGGCCCGGCACGGGGCAGCGCGCGGCGAACTCCAGCAGCGCGGGCAGGTAGTCGGGCAGTTCGCCCCGGGCCGGTTCCCAGCCGTGCTCCCGGTAGCGGGCCTTGAGCGCGGCGAGGGAGGCGCCCCTGCGGCGGGTGTCGCCGTCGGTGTAGTGGGTCAGGTAGAGGGTGCGGCGGCGGCTGCGGTCGAAGGTGGTGACGTAGCGGGCCGAGAGGTCCAGCGGCGGGACGTGGGCGGTGGCCCGGCAGAACGCCAGCAGGGGCTCCGTCTCGGGGCCCGGCAGCCGTCCGAGCGCGGCGGCGACCCGCTCCCGGCGTTCCGGCCAGTCCTCGCCGGGGTGGTCGAGCAGCAGCGCGGCGGCCTGGTGCACCACCCGGTGCAAGTGGCTCATCGGGCCTCGCCCTTCCGGTCGGGGAACAGACCGCCCGGGCGGCCCCGGCCGTTCCAGTTGAGCAGGTTGACCCGGCCGCGCAGCGAACCGCCGCCCGCCCCCGCGCCCGCCGCGGCGGGGACGGGGGGCGCGTGGAAGGCCGCCCCGTCGTACATCCCGGGACCCCCGGCGTGCTCCAGGCTGCAGCCGTCCCCGGCGGGGCCGTCCGTGCCGGCACCGGCGACGTAGGTGGTCGGGACGACGTAGCGCTCCTCGTACTTGGCGAGGGCCAGCAGCCGGTACATGGCCTCCAGGCCGTCCTCCGTCATGCCCACGCCCCGGGCGATCGCGGGGTCGCGTTCCTCTCCGAGGTTGACGCGCCGCATGTGCGCGCGCATCGCGGCCAGCCGGCACAGGGCCGCCTCGACGGGCGCGGTGTCGCCCGCGGTGAACAGCCCGGCGAGGTAGCCGAGGGGGATGCGCAGGGCGTCGATCGCACCGAACAGGGCCGCCGGTTCCTCGCCGTCGTGGCCGCTGAGGGTGAGCGCCTCGACGACGGGGGAGAGCGGGGGCACGTACCAGACCATCGGCATCGTGCGGTACTCCGGGTGCAGCGGGAGCGCGATCCGGTACGTGATGACGAGGTCCCGGACCGGGGAGCGACGGGCCGCCGTGATCCAGTCGTGCGGAATGCCGGCCTCCTCGGCGGCCCGCACCACGGCCGGGTCGTGCGGATCGAGGAAGCAGTCCAACTGGGCCTCGTACAACTGCTGTTCGTCGGCCACGGCGGCGGCCTCGCCCACCCGGTCGGCGTCGTACAGCATGACCCCGAGGTAGCGCAGCCGGCCCACGCAGGTCTCCGAGCACACGGTGGGCTCGCCGGCCTCGATCCGCGGGTAGCAGAAGGTGCACTTCTCGGCCTTGCCGGTGGCGTGGTTGAAGTACACCTTCTTGTACGGGCAGCCGCTCACGCACATCCGCCAGCCGCGGCACCGGTCCTGGTCGACCAGCACGATGCCGTCCTCGACCCGCTTGTACAGCGCCCCGGACGGGCACACGGCCACACAGCTGGGGTTGAGGCAGTGCTCGCAGATGCGCGGCAGGTGGAACATGAACGCCTGCTCGTACTCCAGGCGGACCTGCTCGTTCATCCGCCGCAGCACCGGGTCCCCGGCGAGGTGCTCCGGCCCCGGGGGTCCAGCCGCCAGCCGCCCCGCCAGCGCTCCTGGTCCTCGTGTCCCCTCGGATAGCCCTGTCCGGGCCGGGTCTCGACGTTGTTGAACCACGCGTACTCGGTGCCCCTGCGGTTGGTCCACGTCTGCTTGCAGGTGACCGAGCAGGTGTGGCAGCCGATGCACTTGTCGAGGTTCATGACCATGGCGACCTGTGCCATACAGCGCATGTCAGTACTGCACCTCCTGGGCGCGGCGGCGGATCACGGTACGGGCGTCGCGCTGGTTTCCGGTGGGGCCGTAGTAGTTGGGGGCGAACGACAACTGGCCGTAGCCGCCGATGAGATGGGTGGGTTTGACGAGCACACGGGTGAGCGCGTTGTGGACGCCGCCGCGCCTGCCGGTGGCCGCCGAGCGCGGCACGTTCACCAGCCGCTCCTGCACGTGGTACATGAACACCGTGCCGGGCGGCATGCGGTGGGAGACCACCGCGCGGGCCACCACCACCCCGTTGGGGTTGACCGCCTCCACCCAGTCGTTGTCGGCCGCGCCGATCGTCTCCGCGTCGGCGACGCTCATCCAGATGACCGGGCCGCCGCGGGCCAGGGTCTGCATGAGCAGGTTCTCCTGGTACTCCGAGTGGATCGACCACTTGGAGTGCGGGGTGAGGTAGCGCACCTCCACCTCGCGCTCACCGGCGTCCGCGCCCGCCGACAGGTCCAGCGGCGGCCGGTAGACGGGCAGTTGCTCGCCCAGCTCGGCCATCCAGTCGTGGTCCAGGTAGAAGTGCTGGCGGCCGGTCAGGGTGTGCCAGGGCTTGTGGTGCTCGGTGTTGACGGTGAAGGGGGAGTAGCGCCGGTCGGGGGCCTCCTTGCCGGACCACTCGAAGCTGGTGCCGACCTGGACCGGCCGGTCCTGGGTGTCGGAGAACACCACGCGCCGTTCGTGCACCGCCTCGGCGAGCATGGCGAAGCCGCTGCCGGGGCCGCAGCGTTCGGCGAGCCGCTCGAACCCCTCGGCCGCCAGGCGCCCGTTGGTGGTGCCGGACAGCGCGAGGATCGCCTCGCAGAACTTGACGTCGGAGTCCAGCAGCGGGCGCCCGCGCGCGGTCCCGGAGTGCGCGGTGCCGCAGCGGGCGGCCAGCCAGCGGGCCTCCGCGGCCGGCCGTACGGTGACGCCCTTCACGGTCATGCCGTGCTCCTCGGCGAGCGGACCGAGCGCCGCCAGCTTGTCCGCGACGGCCGCGTAGTCGCGCTCGACCACCGTGAAGTGCGGGAGGTTGCCGCCGGGGCGGGGAGCCCAGCCGGCCCGCCAGTCGCGCACCGTGCCGCCGGGCTGGGCGGTCTCGCCGGGGGTATCGTGCTGCTGGGGCGTGGCCACCAGGTCGTACGCCGTGCCCAGCCGGTCCGCGGCGAGTTCGCTGAACTTCGCGGCCAGCGCGTGGAAGACCTCGAAGTCGGTGCGGGCCTCCCACGGCGGGCTGATCGCCGGGGAGAACGCGTGCACATAGGGATGCATGTCGGTGCTGGACAGGTCGTGCTTCTCGTACCAGGTGGCGGCGGGCAGCACCAGGTCGGCCATCAGCGTGGTCGACGTCATCCGGAAGTCCAGCGCGAGCAGCAGGTCGAGCTTGCCGCGCGGCGCCTCGGGACGCCAGGCGACGTCCCGCGGCCGGGCCCCGGGCGGTGCCTCCTCGGCGTGCGCGTTGTCGCTCGCGCCCAGCAGATGGCGCAGGAAGAACTCGTTGCCCTTGGCCGAGGAGCCGATCAGGTTGGCCCGCCAGACGGTCAGCACCCGGGGCCAGTTGGCGGGGTCGTCGGGGTCCTCGCACGCGAAGGACAGCTCACCCGCCGCCAGTTGGGAGGCCACCCACTCGTCCGGTTCGTGCCCGCTGCGCCGTACGGCGTCGCCGAGGTCGAGGGGGTTGGCCGAGAAGGCGGGGGCGGTGGGCATCCAGCCGAGCCGCATCGACTGGGCCACCAGGTCCGCCGTGTGCCGCCCGGTGAACAGGCCCCGGCCGGTGGGCGCGGCGAGGGCGTCGGCGCCCAGCGCGTCGTAGCGCCACTGGTCGGTGTGCAGGTACCAGTACGGCGTCCCCGCCATCTGCCGGGACGGGCGCACCCAGTCGGCGGCCGACTGCAGCTGCTGCCAGCCGGCGTAGGGGCGCACCTTCTCCTGGCCGACGTAGTGCGCCCAGCGGCCGCCGTTGACGCCCTGGCAGCCGGTGAGCAGCAGCAGGGTGAGGAAGGAGCGGTAGATGGTGTCGGAATGGAACCAGTGGTTGGTGCCGGCGCCCATCACGATCATGCAGCGGCCCCGGCTCCGCTCCGCCGTGTCCGCGAACTCCCGGGCCAGCCGCTCCACCGCGGCGGCCGGCACCGAGGTGATCGCCTCCTGCCCGGCGGCGGCCCGGGTTCCGGTCGCCGGCAGGTCAGCTCGTGGCCGTCGCCGGGGCCGGGGTGCGGCGGGGCCACAGGGTGAGGACGCGCTCGGCGTGGTGCTCCTCGTGCAGGTCGATACGGCGGGCCGTCAGCAGATGGCGCAGGGTGATGATGCCCTCGACGCGCTGATCCGCCTCGCGCGTGACCACCAGCAGCCGGGTGACCTCGTGCCGCGCCATGCGGTTGGCCAGCGCCCGCAGGGTCTCGTCGGGGTGCGCGACGACCGCGGGCCGGGCCAGTTCGCCGAGCGGGGTGCGGTCGGCGGCGTCCGCGTGGACCAGTTGGCCGCGCGTCACGACGCCGTTCAGCTCGCCGTCCGGCCCCAGCACCGGGTACAGGCGCTGGGCGAGCAGCCGTTCCGGATCGCCCGCGTCGTGCGCGGCGCGCAGCAGCGCGGTGATCTCGCCGGCCGCCCGTCCCGCGTCGAAGGACACCCCGACGGGTGTCTCCAACTGCCGTACGAGGTGCACCTCGAGCGGGTCCACGGAGTACTCGCGGGTGAGGTGCAGGCCCCGCCGCGCCAGCTTCTCGGTGAGCACCGACCGCTTCAGCAGCACCACCGAGAGCAGATAGGCGGTCGACGCCGTGATGACCATGGGGATCAACGCGTTGACCTCATGGGTGAGTTCCAGGCAGAAGACGATGCCGGTGAGCGGGGAGCGCATGACACCGCCCAGCACCCCGGCGAGCGAGACCAGTGCCCAGAAGCCGGGGCTGACGTGCGGGAAGACCATGGCCTCGGCCGCCCCGAGGGCGCCGCCGACCATGAACATGGGGGCCAGCACGCCGCCGGAGGTGCCCGAGCCCAGCGACAGGCCCCAGATCAGGGTCTTGACCACGAGGATGCCGATGATCAGCCCGGTCGTGGCGTGTCCGGTCAGCAGGGCGCCGATGACGTCGTAGCCGACGCCGAGCGCGCGCGGCTCGACCAGGCCGCCCAGGCCGATGACCGCTCCGCCGATCGCGGGCCACCACATCCAGTGGATGCGCAGCCGGGAGAAGGCGTCCTCGGAGAAGTAGACGAGGGCGGTGGCGCCGAGCGCGAGCAGACCGGCCGCCGCGCCCGCGACCAGGCACAGCGCGTAGGAGGGCAGGCCGATGCGGGAGGGCACGTGGGCGCCGCCGAACAGCGGGTCGGTGCCGAGCAGCGGACCGCGCACCAGGGTGGCGGTCACGGCGGCGACGGCGACCGGGAGGTAGGAGCGGGGCCGCCACTCGAAGAGCAGCAGCTCCACCGCCAGCAGGATCGAGGCGAGAGGGGCGTTGAAGGTCGCCGCCATACCGGCGGCGGACCCCGCCACCAGCAGCGCCTTGCGCTCGTCCGTCGTCACGCGCAGGAACTGCGCGAGCAGGGAGCCGACGGCCCCGCCGGTCATGATGATCGGGCCCTCGGCGCCGAACGGGCCGCCGGTGCCTATGGATATCGCGGCCGAGGCCGGCTTGAACACGGCCACGCGCGGCTGCACCCGGCTGCCGCCCACGAGGATCGACTCGATGGCCTCGGGCATGCCGTGGCCCCGGATCTTCTCCGAGCCGTAGCGGGCCATCACCCCGATGACCAGGCCGCCCACCACCGGCATCACCAGCAGCAGCCAGCGGTGCGGGGAGTCGGCGGGCACGGCGGCACCGAACCCGAACCGGCCGCGGAAGCACAGGTTGGTGATCAGCGCGATCAGCTTCAGCAGCCCGGCGGCCACCAGTGCCGACACGGCTCCGACGGGTATCGCCAGCGCGCTGATCAGGACGACCCGCGGGGGTACGTGGAAGTCGCCGAGGTGCGGGATCTTCAGGGGTGGCAGATGCCGGGCGGGGGAGGGGCGGCTTGCGGAGGTCTGCGAGCGCATGGCTGCTCCGTAAGGGTCTGAGACGGGTACGTGGGCAGGGCGGCCGACCGCCGAGGACGGCAGGCGGTCGGCACCGGTGATCGGTCGGTGGAGGGTGTGGTCAGCGGCCGACGGCGAACGGTCGACAACCGACCGTCGGCGTATCGTCGTCACTCTCGGCACCGGAGCCGTCGCGCCCGCACGGCCCGGCATGACCGGAGCTTATCATTGCAGTCTGCAATGGTCACCCCGGGTGACCGGGGGCATCCACATGGTGGACAGGACAAGGGGAACGAGGAGTCCATGGCCCAGCAGGACAGCGGCCCGCAGCACCGCCCGGCGGAGTCCGGCGCCGACGAGAACGGGCTGGACAGGGAGGCGGAGGAGGTCACCCTCGCCGTGATGGCGGCCTCCCGGCTGATCGTCGCCCTCTCCGCCCGCGCCCTCGCCTCCGTCGACGCGCCGCTGACCCTGCCCCAACTGCGCTCCCTGGTCGCCCTGCACAGCTGCGGCCCGATCAAGCTGGCCGCCATGGCCGCCACGCTGGGCGTCACGCCGTCCACCGCGCTGCGCATGGTCGAGCGACTGGAGGCCCTCGGCCTCACCGACCGGCGGGTCAACCCCGACAACCGGCGCGAGGTCGTGCTGCGGCTGACCACCGCGGGAGAGGACCTGGTGGACCGTGTCCTGAACCACCGCCGCGCCGAGATCCGCACCCTGGTCGAACGGCTGCCCGCACCGGAGCGCGCCGGTCTCGTCCCGGCCCTCACCGCACTCACGGCCGCCGCCGGCGGACTCGACCCCGGCCTCGACGCGTCCGCCGAGGCGGCCGGCTCCCAGGCCTGGTGGACGATCCGCTGAACCCCCCACACCGGGGTCGCCGCCGACTCCCGGGCCCGGCGATCCGTGAACCCGGCACCGCGCCGGGGCCGCGTCCGGCTTCCGGGCTCGGTGGACGATCCGCTGAACCCCCCACACCGGGGCCGCCGCCGACTCCCGGGCCCGGCGATCCGTGAACCCGGCACCGCGCCGGGGCCGCGGTCGGTGCGCGGGGCGCCCGTGACATCATCGGCCGGGGCCAGGACCCCAGCCGTACACCGGCGCACCGTTCGCAGCCGCAAGGAGCACGATGAACCCCGCTCTCACCGCACCCGCCGCGGTGGGCACCGCCCTGCTGGACGACTTCTCGCTGGAGATGACCGGCAAGGACGTGCCCGGTCTGGAGGAGGCGCGCGACGGCATCCCGCAGGGCACCCGGATCAACATCACCTTCCTCGCCGGCGAGGACCACACCGTGCGGCTGGCGGCGGCCCGCGCGGTCAAGCGGCTCGGCTTCGTCCCCGTACCGCACATCTCCGCGCGTCGGCTGCCCTCCCGCGCGGCCCTGGAGGAGTTCCTCTCCGGCCTCGCGGCAGACGGCACGGCGGGTGACGTCTTCGTCGTCGGCGGCGACCCCGCCCGGCCCGAGGGCCCCTACGCGGACGCCCTCGCCGTCATCCGCACCGGACTGCTGCAGCACCACGGCGTGCGCCACATCGGCATCAGCGGCTACCCGGAGGGCCATCCCGCGATAACCGACCAGGTCCTGTGGTCGGCACTCACCGACAAGGCGGCGGCCATCGGCGACGGCCGCTTCACCGGCGACGTCATCACCCAGTTCGGCTTCGACGCCGACGCCGTGCTCGGCTGGCTGGAGGCGGTCCGTGCCCGGGGCGTGCACCTGCCCGTCCGCATCGGCGTGCCCGGCCCGGCCGGCGTGCGCCGCCTGCTCGGCTACGCCACCCGGTTCGGCGTCGCCACCAGCGCCTCCGTGGCCCGCAAGTACGGCTTCTCGCTGACCAACCTGATGGGTACGACCGGCCCGGACCGCTTCCTGCACGCCCTGGCAGACCGCTACGACCCGGCCCGGCACGGCGCGGTGAAGGTGCACTTCTACACCTTCGGCGGACTGCGGGCCACGTCGGAGTGGATCACCCGGTTCCGCCCGCGCGGCTGACGCCGAAGGCTCCGGCCGCGGTCCTGGCCACCGGCAGGTACGTGTCGGATTCTCGCCAGCGGGCGGGGCAGGGGGTGGCCGATGCTGGACGTATGCAGACAGCCACGCACATCGACCGGGAGCACTGCGTACGCGCCGTGCAGTCCAAGGACGCACGGTTCGACGGGTGGTTCTTCACGGCGGTCCTGACCACCCGGATCTACTGCCGGCCCAGCTGCCCCGTCGTTCCGCCCAAGCCGGAGAACATGACGTTCTACCCGAGCGCGGCCGCCTGCCAGCAGGCCGGGTTCCGGGCCTGCAAGCGATGCCGCCCGGACACCAGCCCCGGCTCCCCGGAGTGGAACCAGCGCGCCGACCTCGTGGCCCGCGCCATGCGCCTCATCGCCGACGGCGTCGTGGACCGCGAGGGCGTGCCCGGACTCGCCGCCCGGCTCGGCTACAGCACCCGGCAGGTCGAGCGGCAGCTCCTCGCCGAACTGGGCGCGGGTCCCCTCGCGCTCGCCCGCGCCCAGCGCGCCCAGACCGCGCGGCTGCTGATCGAGACCACCCCGCTGCCCATGGCGGAGATCGCCTTCGCGGCCGGCTTCTCCTCGATCCGCACCTTCAACGACACCGTCCGCGAGGTCTTCGCCCTGTCCCCGAGCGAGCTGCGCGGCCGGGTGCCCGCCGGGCGTGCGGCCGGCACCCCCGGGACCCTCTGCCTGCGACTGCCGTTCCGCGCCCCGCTCAACCCCGACAACCTCTTCGGCCACCTCGCCGCCACCGCCGTACCCGGCGTCGAGGAGTGGCGCGAGGGCGCCTACCGGCGCACGCTCAGCCTGCCGTACGGCCACGGGATCGTCTCCCTAGCCCCCCGCCCCGACCACATCGCCTGCCGCCTCACCCTCAGCGACCTGCGCGACCTGACCGTGGCGATCAGCCGCTGCCGCCGCATGCTCGACCTGGACGCCGACCCGGTCGCCGTCGACGGCCGGCTGCGCACCGACCCGCTCCTGGCACCGCTGGTCGACCGCGCCCCGGGCCGCCGGGTGCCGCGCACCGTGGACGAGGCCGAGTTCGCCGTCCGGGCCGTGCTGGGCCAGCAGGTCTCCACGGCCGCCGCCCGCACCCACGCGGCCCGGCTGGTCACCGCGCACGGCAAGCCGCTCGACGACCCCGAGGGCGGCCTCACCCACCTCTTCCCGTCCCCCGAGGCGCTCGCCGCGCTCGACCCCGAGACCCTCGCGATGCCCCGCACCCGGCGCACCACCTTCACCACCCTCGTGCGTCAACTCGCCGACGGCGCACTCCACTTGGGAGTGGAGTCCGACCGGGCCGAGGCCCGGGCCCGGCTGCTCGCGCTGCCCGGCTTCGGGCCCTGGACCGCCGACGTCATCGCCATGCGCGCCCTCGGCGACCCGGACGCCTTCCTCGCCACCGACCTCGGCATCCGGCGCGCCGCGAAGGAGCTGGGGCTGCCCTCCACCCCGGCCGCGCTCACCGCGCGCGCCGAGGCCTGGCGCCCCTGGCGCGCGTACGCGGTGCAGTACCTGTGGGCGACCGACGGCCACCCGATCAACTTCCTCCCGGTATAAGAAGGTTCCCGTGAAGTGTCACACCGTGCTGGACAGCCCCTACGGCCCGCTCACGCTGGTCGCCGACGCCGACGAGGCCCTGTGCGGCCTGTACATGGTGGACCAGCGGCACCGCCCGCCCGAGGAGGACTTCGGCCCGCGCGAGGACGGCCCGGCCTGCTTCGCCGCGGCGGGTGAGCAGCTGTCGGCGTACTTCGCTGGCGAGCTGAAGGAGTTCACCCTCGAACTCGCTTTGCACGGAACGCCGTTCCAGCGCAGAGTCTGGGCACAGCTCGCCGCGATCCCCTACGGCGAGACCCGCACCTACGGCGAACTCGCCGACGCCCTCGGCAATCCCCAGGCCTCCCGCGCGGTGGGCCTCGCCAACGGCCGCAACCCCGTCGGCATCATCGTCCCCTGCCACCGCGTGATCGGCTCCGACGGCAGCCTCACCGGCTACGGCGGCGGACTCGCCCGCAAGCGCCGCCTGCTGGACTTCGAACGCGGAACGGCGCTGTTCTAGAAGCGCGTTACAGGACGGCCCCTCTGACGGGGCCGCCCTTGTGATCAGACGTCATCTCCGGTGCTCAGGCGGCGCAGCAGGTCGGGGAGGGCCGTGCCGATGGGTTCGCGGACGACCCGGTCGGCCAGTTCGTCGTACGGCGTCGGCTCGGCGTTGACGATGACGAGCCGGGCGCCGTGGTCGGCGGCGACCCCGGCGAGGCCCGCGGCGGGCTGGACCTGGAGGCTGCTGCCGACGGCGATGAACACCTGGCAGGCCTTGGTGATGGCCACGGCCTCGCCGAGCACCACCGGGTCCAGGTTCTCGCCGAACATCACGGTGGCGGACTTGAGGATGCCGCCGCACTCCAGGCATGGCGGATCGGCCTCACCGGCGTCGACACGGGCGAGGGCGTCCTCCATGGACGTGCGCACATGGCATCGCGTGCACACCACACTCCGCGCGCTGCCGTGCAGTTCGAGCACCTTGCGCGCGGGCATCCCGGCCAGCTGGTGCAGACCGTCCACGTTCTGCGTGATCACCCGCACCGGCACCCCGGACCGCTCCAGCTCCGCCACGGCCAGATGCGCCACGTTCGGCTCCGCCGCCAACGCGCGATTCCCGCGCCGCATCTCCCAGGACCGCCGCCGGATCTCCGGATCGCCCATGTAGTACTCGTACGTGACGAGCTTCTCGGCCCCCGGATCCCGCCGCCACAGCCCGTTCGGCCCCCGATAGTCCGGGATCCCGGAGTCGGTGGAAATACCTGCGCCGCTGAGAATGGCTACGAGAGGCCTGTTCATGGGGCGAGAGTAGGTCGCCTGCGTCGCTGGGGCGAGCGAGTATCGGGTCCGTCAATACGATCGGCACCCGAAGCGTTCAGGGCACCGGGTGACACACCTGTGGATGCCCCGGGCGAGCCGGGAAAGGCGCGGTACTCACGGCGCACCCTGCCGACCCACCGGCGTCTGGGCGCCGTCGCCCGGACCTGCGGGCAGGTGCGGTAGCGCTCCCATCGGCGATGCGGGACGAATGCGGTTCACCGGACGGCGATGCCCGAGTGGGTGTGGGGGATGGCGAGAGAGCCGGTGTCGCCGGCTGCACTCTGAGCGACACCGTGAGCTCCGTTCCCGAGGCGACCTGGTCGATGCGGAGGCGCGGTGCGAAACCGCTGCCGGTAACCGTGACCGTTTCGCCAGGGCTCGCAGGGTTGGGACGTGCGTGTGCGCCGACTGGCCCAGTCGTGTTCTCTTTCTCGTACCGCAGCTCGGCATCGGCTCGGCGCCCGGACTCGCATCCCGCCCACCTTCGCCGTGTAGTCGTCGTCGACCTTCACCGACGAGGTGGACAGGCTGAGCCACGCGGTGGGAGTGGATGGCGACGTTGTCGTCGTGGACGGGACGTTGACGTGCCTGACATCCGGAGAATCGGGGATCGCGAGCTGCTTGAGGGTTGTGGCGAGGTCCTTCGGTGTGCTGACGAACCGGGGGTCGGAGGCGTGGGTCGCTTTGGCCAACCAGGCGAGCGGCTGCTGCTCTTTCCGCGGGACCTTGTAACCGACGAACCGGAAGTCCAACGCCACCCCGTTGCTCCTGGCCTTCTTGCTCACCGCCTGCTCCAGTGAGACCTGATCTGCCGTACAGGCGTCGATGCCGTGCGAGGTCACCACCCGTTCACCTCGTCGTTGTAGCCGGCAGCGGCGTGCTCGAACACCTTCATCTGCGGATCGAGCGGCGAACCGGCCCGCGCGGTCCTGAGGAGCTGGAAGGCTGCGTCAACGACCTGTTTCCGTCTCAGAGCCGCGAGGAGAAGGACGGAGCCGGTTCGGCGAGAGTCGAGGGGCCGACATGGCTACATGTACGAGGAGCCCGGCACAGCGGCGTGGCAGCGCAAGCGCGTCGGACCGGCACCGCCCGGGCCTGTACACGGACCGGGCTTCGGACCCGGGGTCAGACGGCGCGGTGGCCGTTCTCCAGTTCGGCTGTGGGGGCGGCTTCGGTGAGGACGTCGAGGGCGGCCAGGACGCGGCGGCCGAGGGCGCCGGGGAGGTGGCCGGTGATCTCCTCGCGGGGGACCAGGCGCCAGGAGAGCAGCTCCTCCTCCTGCAGCCGGATGGCCTTCAGATCGGCGTCCGTGAGGACGCCGCCGTCGTAGAGGTAGGCGACCAGCGGCGGGCGGCCCACGCCGTTCACCCAGTCCACCGCCAGCAGCCGGCCCGGTTCCCGGTCGAGGCCGATCTCCTCCAGGGTCTCCCGGCGGGCGCCCTGGCGGGGTGTCTCGCCGTCGTCCGACTCGATCGTGCCGCCCGGCAGCGCCCATCCCTCGCGGTAGTTGGGCTCGACGAGCAGCACCCGCCCCTCGGCGTCCCGGAAGAGCGCCGCGGCACCGGCGAGGACACGGGGCAGGCCCGCGATGTACGCGGCGAAGTCCGAAGTGGTCACCCCGCCGAGGGTAGCGCCACGCCCACCCCGTCCGGCACCGGCGCATGGTGGCGGCCGGACCCGCACGCGAGTGCCCGTGCGGGGCGCACGGGACGGCGTGCGACGCGGGGACCACGGCGCTCAGGAGACACGCGCGCCGTCGGACTCGGGGCGCCCGGACGCGGCCGCCAGCCTCAGGGTGCGCTCGGCGAGGTCGCTGATCCGCACCCCGTCGAAGCCGAACACCGCGCTGCGCACCGTGTCCCGCAGCGGGTCCTTCCACCGGTCCGGGATGGCGGACGCGCCGGTGAGCACACCGGCCACCGAGCCGGCCGTCGCCCCGTTGGAGTCGGTGTCCAGGCCGCCGCGCACGGTGAGGGCGAGGGTCCGGGTGAAGTCGCCGTCGCCGTAGAGCAGCCCGGCGGTGAGCACGGCCACGTTCGGGACGGTGTGGATCCACCCCAGCCCTGCGGTCTCGGTGGACATCGTGGCCAGGGTGTCCTCCCAGCCCAGGCGGGTCTCGTGCAGGGACATGACCCGCCGCACGGTACGGGCGAGCCGGCTGCCCGGGGGGATCACACCGAGCGCGCTGTCCAGCGCGTCCCGCACCGTCGGGGCGGTGAACGCGGCCGCGACCAGGGCGGCCGCCCACATGGCGCCGTAGACGCCGTTGCCGGAGTGCGAGAGCACCGCGTCCCGGCGGGCCAGACCGGCCGCGCGGACCGGGTCGCCCGGGCAGGTCCAGCCGTGCACGTCGGCGCGGATCAGCGCGCCGATCCACTCCTGGTACGGGTTGTCGTACGTCGCCGTCACCGGCGGCTTCAGCCCCTTCGCCAGGTTCCGGTACGCCGCCCGCTCCGCCGTGAAGGTCTGCAGGTACGGCAGCCGCAGCAGCCACAGCTCGCCGACGTCCTCCGTGCTGAAGCCGAAGCCGTGGGTCTCCAGCAGGTGCAGGCCGAGGATCGCGTAGTCCACGTCGTCGTCCCGGCAGCTGCCGTCGATCCGCCCGCGCACGCAGGCCCGCCACTCCGGGCGCAGTACGGCGGCGTCGTCGGCGTCCGCGGGCTCGGGCAGGTAGTCGGTGAGCGGCAGCGCCTCGGCCCGCCGCAGATAGCGGTCGATGCGCTCGCGCGTCCACACCTCGCCCTGCTCGACCGGCTTGCCGAGCATGTTGCCCGCGATCCGGCCGAGCCAGCCGCCGTGGATGCGGTCGGCGAGATCGGGCCCGGTGCGCTGGGTGTCCATGGCAGGGGTCTACCCGTTTTGCCCGGCCGGCTCCCAGGCACTGCCCAGCCTTCGGTCGGGGCATGACGGCGGGGGCGTCCTGAGGTTAAGGTCGCAGCGGCGCGACTGGCCCTGACGTGCGCGGGGCCCGGAGAGCAAGGGGTAAGCAAGGTGGCGGACGCTGCAGGGAACGAGACCCGTCGGGTGCTCATCGCCGCGGACAAGTTCAAGGGCTCGCTGACGGCCGTGCAGGTCGCCGAGCGGGTGACGGCCGGGCTGCGCCGTGTCGTGCCGGATCTCCCGGTCGAGGCGCTGCCCGTGGCCGACGGCGGCGACGGCACCGTGGACGCGGCGGTCGCGGCCGGCTTCGAACGGCACGAGATCCGCGTCGCCGGGCCGCTCGGCGAGGAGGTGACCGCCGCGTTCGCGCTGCGCGACGGCACCGCGGTGGTGGAGATGGCCGAGGCGAGCGGCCTGCAGCGGCTGCCCGCCGGTGTCTTCGCGCCGCTGACGGCCTCGACGTACGGCTCGGGTGAGCTGCTGCGGGCCGCGCTGGACGCGGGCGCGAGGACGATCGTGTTCGGTGTGGGCGGCAGCGCCACCACGGACGGCGGCGCGGGCATGCTGTCGGCGCTGGGCGCCCGGTTCCTGGACGGGCGGGGCGAGCCGGTGACCCCGGGCGGCGGCGGACTCGCCGACCTGGACCGCGTGGACCTCTCCGGCCTGGACCCCCGGCTGTCCTCGGTCGAGCTGGTGCTGGCCAGCGATGTCGACAATCCGCTGACCGGGCCCAAGGGCGCGCCGGCGGTCTACGGCCCGCAGAAGGGGGCCACGCCGGACGACGTGGACACCCTGGACGCGGCCCTCGCCCACTTCGCGAAGGTGCTGGAGGCCGAGGTCGGGCCGCGGGCGGCCGAGTACGCCGCCGCGCCGGGCGCCGGCGCGGCCGGCGGCATCGGGTACGGCGCGCTGCTGCTGGGCGCCCGGTTCCGGCCCGGCATCGAGGTCATGCTGGACGTCCTCGGCTTCGCGCCCGCGCTGGAGCGCGCCTCGCTGGTGATCACCGGCGAGGGGTCGCTGGACGAGCAGACGCTGCACGGCAAGGCACCGGCGGGGGTGGCCGCGGCGGCGCGCTCCGCGGGGAAGACCGTGATCGCGGTGTGCGGGCGCCTCGCGCTGGCGCCGGCCGCGCTCGAACGGGCCGGGATCGGCCGGGCGTACCCGCTGACGTCGGTGGAGCCGGACGTGGCGAAGTGCATCTCGGACGCCGGGCCGATCCTGGAGCGGGTCGCCGTGCGCATCGCCGAGGACCACTTGGGCTGACGGCCCCCCGGGGGGCCGCGCCCCCGGACGCCCGGCCCGTGCCCGCTCACCACCCGACTCGCTCGGCTCGACGAGACTTGGCGAAGGACACCCTTCCGGCTCCTCGAGCCGAGCCGGGTGGGGCGGGAGGCCCGGGGGCCGTGCCCACTCGCCACCGGAGGATCCCGGTCAGCCGGGAGAGGTGGGCAGACGGGAGCCGCCGACGACGACGAGGGGCCCCGGACCAGCAGTGGTCCGGGGCCCCTCGTACGAGCCGTGCGAGCGACTACGGCAGCTGTGCCGCCCGCGCCTCGCGGCGGTTGTCGCGGAAGTTGTTCACCCGGCGCGCCGTGGCGAACAGCGGGATCACCGCGCCCATGACCAGCTGCAGGGCGCAGCCCGTCTGCAGGAGCAGCTGTCCGCTGGGCGCGTCGAAGGCCCAGGCGGCCAGCAGGCCCA
Source organism: Streptomyces sp. NPDC037126 (assembly GCF_055605965.1). Classification (NCBI taxonomy): domain Bacteria; kingdom Bacillati; phylum Actinomycetota; class Actinomycetes; order Kitasatosporales; family Streptomycetaceae; genus Streptomyces; species Streptomyces sp. NPDC037126. The sequence continues at coordinate 104,374 of NZ_JBVJTD010000018.1, read as the reverse complement.
TGGACAGGACGATCCAGCCCAGCACCGCGCCGGCCAGCCGTCCCCGCGGCTTCGGGTACTCCACCCGGCTCACCATCAGCCAGGCGGTGCCCAGGATGGCCAGGAGCGTCGCCACGAAGGGCAGCTCCAGCAGGACGATGGAGACGACCGTCAGCGCGCCGAACGGCGAGGGCATGCCCTGGAACATGCCGTCCTTCATGGTCACGCAGGAGAAGCGGGCCAGGCGCAGGACGACCGCCAGGAGCACCACGATTGCCCCCAGCGCCGCCATTCTCTGGTGCGCGTCGTCGGCGACCATGCCGTACACGAGCACGAAGTACGCCGGTGCCAGGCCGAAGCTGATCAGGTCGGAGAGGTTGTCCAGCTCCGCGCCCATGGGCGACGAGCGCAGCTTCCGCGCGACCAGTCCGTCGCACAGGTCGAAGACGGCCGCGCAGAGCATCAGGATGACCGCCGTGGCCGCGCTGTGGCGGGCCATGCCGGACTCCTGGCTGCCGGTGAGGTGCGGGATCAGGATGCCGGTGGTGGTGAAGTACACCGCCATGAACCCGCACGTGGCGTTGCCCAGGGTGAGGGTGTCCGCTATTGAGAGGCGGAGAGAGAGGGGCATCTCCTCCTCTTCGTCCACCTCGTCCGCCTCGGGCACCCAGCCCGCCTGGGTCTCCGGATCAATCACGGTCAATGCGAGTCACCCCAGCCACGGTCTTCTGTCCGACCTCGACCGCGACCTCCACGCCCTCGGGCAGGTAGAGGTCGACACGCGAGCCGAAACGGATCAGCCCGAGTCGGTCGCCCTGCTCGACCTTCGTGCCCCGAGGGATGTAGGGCACGATACGACGGGCCACCGCGCCGGCGATCTGGATCATCTCGATGTCGCCGAGTTCGGTGTCGAAATGCCAGACTACGCGCTCGTTGTTCTCGCTCTCCTTGTTGAAAGCTGGAACAAAGCCACCGGGGACGTGCTCGACGGACGTCACCGTGCCCGCGAGGGGCGCGCGGTTGACGTGGACGTTCAGCGGGCTCATGAAGATCGCGACGCGGGTGCGCCCGTCCTTCCACGGCATGATGCTCTGCACCACGCCGTCGGCGGGCGAGATGACGCGGCCCGAGGCGATCTCGCGCTCGGGGTCGCGGAAGAACCACAGCATGCCCGCCGCGAGCGCGGTGGCGGGCACGGCGACGGCCTTGGCGGCGCCCGAGCGGCGGGCACGGGCCAGGCTGAGGGCTGCGGTGGCGACGGTCGGGAGAAGCCACGGCGATGCTCCGCGCGCGAGGCGTACGCCGGCTCGGCTGTCGCGAGGTGCAGAGGTTTGGCTGTGGGGCATGGATGACCTTCGTAGCGGATGATGCCGCGCAAGACGGGGGACGGCGGCTTTCCGGGGATCGTACCGGGCGCGGGCTACAACTGGGCAAGCCAGGAAGTCGAGTCGGCGCCCGAAGAACGTCTACGGGGTGTGATCTTCTTCTCGAAGAAAACACCCCGTATCCGGACATTCAGCCCTGGAATCGATACTCTTCGAGCAGTCGGCGGCCGATGATCATTTTCTGGATCTCGGCGGTGCCTTCACCGATGAGCAGCATCGGGGCCTCGCGGTACAGGCGCTCGATCTCGTACTCCTTGGAGAAGCCGTAGCCGCCGTGGATCCGGAAGGCATCCTCCACGACCTCCTTGCAGTACTCGGAGGCGAGGTACTTCGCCATCCCCGCCTCGAGATCGTTTCGCTCTCCCGAGTCCTTTTTGCGTGCCGCGTTGACCATCATCGCATGCGCGGCCTCGACCTTGGTGGCCATCTCCGCCAGCTTGAACTGGATGGCCTGGTGCTGGGCGATCGGCTTGCCGAAGGTGTGCCGCTGCTGGGCGTACTGCACGCCCAGCTCGAAGGCGCGCTGGGCGACACCGCAGCCGCGGGCGGCCACGTTGACCCGGCCGACCTCCACGCCGTCCATCATTTGGTAAAAACCTCGGCCGGTGGCGCCGCCGAGCACCCGATCGGCCGGTACCCGCAGGCCGTCCATGATCAGCTCGGTGGTGTCGACGCCCTTGTAGCCCATCTTGTCGATCTTGCCGGGAATGGTCAGGCCCGGGCGGACCTCACCGAAGCCCGGCTCCTTCTCGACGAGGAAGGTGGTCATCGACTTGTGCGGGGCGGAGCCCTCGGGGTGACCCTCGTCACTCCGGACGAGAACCGCCACCAGGGACGACGTGCCGCCGTTCGTGAGCCACATCTTCTGGCCGTTCAGGACGTACTCGTCGCCGTCCTTGACCGCCTTCGACGTGATCGCCGACACGTCGGAGCCCAGGCCCGGCTCCGACATCGAGAACGCGCCCCGGATGTCGCCGGCCGCCATCCTCGGCAGGAAGTGGTCCTTCTGCTCCTGCGTGCCGTGCTGCTTGAGCATGTACGCGACGATGAAGTGGGTGTTGATGATGCCGGACACCGACATCCAGCCGCGGGCGATCTCCTCCACGCACAGCGCGTAGGTGAGCAGCGACTCGCCCAGGCCCCCGTACTCCTCGGGGATCATCAGACCGAACAGGCCGAGCTCCTTGAGGCCGTCCACGATCTGCTGCGGGTACTCGTCGCGGTGCTCGAGACCGGTCGCGACAGGAATGATCTCCTTGTCGACGAAGTCCCGAACGGTGGAGAGGATCTCCTGCTGGACGTCGGTCAGACCGGCGGTCTGGGCGAGGCGCGCCATTACTTCTCCTGCTGCTTCGGCTCCGGGCGGCCGGGCTGCTCGCCGCCGCGCTCCTTGATGTACGTCTCGGTGGGCACCATCACCTTGCGGCGGAAGACGCACACCAGGGTGCCGTCCTGCTTGTAGCCCTTGGTCTCGACGTAGACGATCCCGCGGTCGTTCTTCGACTTCGACGGCCACTTGTCGAGCACGGTCGTCTGGCCGTAGATCGTGTCGCCGTGGAAGGTCGGCGCCACGTGCTTGAGCGACTCGATCTCCAGGTTCGCGATCGCCTTGCCGGAGATGTCCGGGACGGACATGCCGAGCAGGAGGGAGTAGATGTAGTTCCCGACGACGACGTTCTTGCCGAAGTCCGTCGTCTTCTCCGCATAGTTCGTGTCCATGTGGAGGGGGTGGTGGTTCATGGTGAGGAGACAGAACAGGTGGTCGTCGTACTCCGTGACCGTCTTGCCCGGCCAGTGCTTGTACGTCGCCCCGACCTCGAACTCCTCGTAGGTCCGTCCGAACTGCATCGCGCTCAGGGCTCCTTAGCTGGCGGGGATCTCGAACTTCGAGGTGCGCTGCATGCCGGCGGCCCGGCCCTTGCCGGAGACGACCAGGGCCATCTTGCGGCTGGCCTCGTCGATCATCTCGTCGCCGAGCATCGCGGAGCCCTTCTTGCCGCCCGCCTCGGACGTGTAGTAGTCGTACGCGTCCAGGATCAGCTCGGCGTGGTCGTAGTCCTCCTGCGAGGGCGAGAAGATCTCGTTGGACGCCTCGACCTGGCCCGGGTGCAGCACCCACTTGCCGTCGAAGCCGAGCGCGGCGGCGCGCTGCGCGACCTCGCGGTAGCCCTCGACGTTGCGGATCTGCAGGTAGGGGCCGTCGATCGCCTGGAGGTTGTTGGCGCGGGCGGCCATCAGGATCTTCATCAGGATGTAGTGGTAGGCGTCCGCCGGGTAGCCGGGCGGCTGCTCGCCCACGACCAGCGACTTCATGTTGATGGAGGCCATGAAGTCGGCCGGGCCGAAGATGATCGTCTCGATGCGCGGGGAGGCCTGCGCGATCGCGTTGACGTTGTTCAGGCCCTGCGCGTTCTCGATCTGCGCCTCGATGCCGATCTTGCCGACCTCGAAGCCCATGGTCTTCTCGATCTGCGTCAGCAGCAGGTCGAGGGCGACGACCTGCTCGGCGTTCTGCACCTTCGGCAGCATGATGCAGTCGAGGTTCTGGCCCGCGCCCTCGACGACCGTCACGACGTCCCGGTACGTCCATTCGGTGGTCCAGTCGTTGACCCGCACGACGCGCGTCTTGCCGGTCCAGTCGCCCTCGTTGAGGAACTTGACGATGGTGTGCCGCGCCTCGGGCTTGGCGAGCGGCGCGCACGCGTCCTCCAGGTCGAGGAAGACCTGGTCCGCCGGCAGGCCCTGCGCCTTCTCGAGGAAGCGCGGGTTCGAGCCCGGCACGGCCAGGCAGGAGCGCCGCGGGCGAAGGCGGTTGACGGTCGTCATGCGGGGACCTCCAGGGGGTCGAGCTTGTTCGCTTTCCGGATCTCGTCGACGATGCGGCCGATGATCCCGGTGATGTCGAAGTCCTTCGGGGTGAAGACGGCGGCCACTCCGGCGGCCCTCAGCTGCTCGGCGTCACCGTTCGGGATGATGCCACCTGCGATCACGGGTATATCTGTGGCACCGGCCACACGCAGCCGCTGGAGTACGTCCGGGACCAGCTGGGCGTGCGAGCCGGACAGGATCGACAGGCCCACGGCGTGCACGTCCTCCGCGAGGGCGGCGTCCACGATCTGCTCGGGCGTCAGCCGTATGCCCTGGTAGACCACCTCGAAGCCGGCGTCGCGGGCCCGGACGGCGATCTGCTCGGCGCCGTTGGAGTGTCCGTCGAGGCCGGGCTTGCCGACCAGGAAGCGCAGCTTGCCGACGCCCAGGTCGCGGGCGGTGGCGTCCACCCGGGCGCGGACCTCGGCGAGCGCCGAGCCGGCCTCGGCGGGGACGGCCACCGGCGCCGAGGAGACCCCGGTGGGCGCCCGGAACTCGCCGAACACCTCGCGCAGGGCGCCCGCCCACTCGCCGGTCGTGACCCCGGCGCGGGCGCACTCCAGCGTGGCCTCCATCAGGTTGTCGGTGCCCTTGGCGGCCTCCTTCAGCCGCTCCAGCGCCTTGCAGGGGCGCGGGTGGTTGAAGGGCGGCTGGTAGCGGGTGTCCCGCCAGCGCCCGAGGGACTCGACGACCCGGGCCTCGACCGCCGGGTCGACCGTCTGGATCGCGGTGTCCAGGTCGGCCGTCAGCGGGTTGGGCTCGGTGCCCTCGAAGATGTTGACGCCGATGATCTTCTCCTGGCCGGACTCGATCCGGGCCCGGCGCTCGGCGTGCGAGGCGACCAGCTGCGACTTCAGGTAGCCGGACTCCACGGCGGCCATCGCGCCGCCCATCTCCTGGATGCGGTCGATCTCCGCGAGGACGTCCTCGACCAGCTGCTCGACCTTGGCCTCGATCACCTTCGAGCCCTCGAAGATGTCGTCGTACTCCAGCAGGTCGCTCTCGTAGGCGAGGACCTGCTGGATGCGCAGCGACCACTGCTGGTCCCAGGGGCGGGGCAGGCCCAGGGCCTCGTTCCAGGCGGGCAGCTGCACGGCGCGCGCGCGTGCGTCCTTGGAGAGGGTGACCGCCAGCATCTCCAGCACGATCCGCTGGACGTTGTTCTCCGGCTGCGCCTCGGTCAGGCCCAGCGAGTTGACCTGGACGCCGTAGCGGAACCGGCGCTGCTTGGCGTCCTCGATGCCGTACCGCTCCCGGGTGATCCGGTCCCAGATGCGGCCGAAGGCCCGCATCTTGCACATCTCCTCGACGAAGCGGACGCCCGCGTTCACGAAGAAGGAGATGCGGGCGACGACGTCGCCCATGCGCTCCTGCGGCACCTGGCCGGAGTCGCGGACGGCGTCGAGGACGGCGATCGCGGTGGACATCGCGTACGCGATCTCCTGCACCGGTGTGGCCCCGGCCTCCTGCAGGTGGTAGCTGCAGATGTTGATCGGGTTCCACTTCGGGATGTGGGAGACCGTGTACGCGATCATGTCCGTCGTCAGGCGGAGCGACGGCCCCGGCGGGAAGACGTGCGTCCCGCGGGACAGGTACTCCTTGACGATGTCGTTCTGCGTCGTGCCCTGGAGCTTGGTGATGTCCGCGCCCTGCTCCTCGGCGACGACCTGGTAGAGCGCCAGCAGCCACATGGCGGTGGCGTTGATCGTCATCGAGGTGTTCATCTGCTCCAGGGGGATGTCCTGGAACAGCCGGCGCATGTCACCGAGGTGCGCGACGGGCACGCCCACCCGGCCGACCTCGCCGCGGGCGAGGATGTGGTCGGAGTCGTAGCCGGTCTGCGTCGGCAGGTCGAACGCCACCGACAGACCGGTCTGGCCCTTGGCGAGGTTGCGCCGGTACAGCTCGTTGGACGCCTCGGCCGTGGAGTGGCCGGCGTACGTCCGCATGAGCCACGGACGGTCCTTCTGACGCTCTGTCATCTATGGCTCTCAGACGTTCCGGAAGCGGTTGATGGCGTCGATGTGCTTGGCCCGCATCTCCTCGTCGCGCACGCCGAGGCCTTCCTCGGGCGCGAGGCAGAGCACGCCGACCTTGCCCTGGTGCAGGTTGCGGTGGACGTCGAACGCCGCCTGGCCGGTGTCCTCGAGGGAGTAGACCTTCGACAGGGTCGGGTGGATCTTGCCCTTGGCGATGAGCCGGTTGGCCTCCCAGGCCTCGCGGTAGTTGGCGAAGTGGGAGCCGATGATCCGCTTCAGGGACATCCACAGGTAGCGGTTGTCGTACTCGTGCATGTAGCCCGAGGTCGAGGCGCAGGTGGTGATGGTGCCGCCCTTGCGCGTGACGTAGACCGAGGCGCCGAAGGTCTCACGGCCCGGGTGCTCGAAGACGATGTCGATGTCCTCGCCGCCGGTGAGCTCGCGGATGCGCTTGCCGAAGCGCTTCCACTCCTTCGGGTCCTGGGTCTGCTCGTCCTTCCAGAACTTGTAGCCCTCGGCGCTGCGGTCGATGATCGCCTCGGCGCCCATGGACCGGCAGATGTCCGCCTTCTGGTCGCTGGAGACGACGCAGATCGGGTTGGCGCCGCCGGCGAGGGCGAACTGGGTGGCGTAGGAGCCGAGGCCACCGCTCGCGCCCCAGATCAGGACGTTGTCGCCCTGCTTCATGCCGGCGCCGTTTCGGGAGACCAGCTGGCGGTAGGCGGTTGAGTTGACCAGGCCCGGGGCGGCGGCCTCCTCCCAGCTCAGGTGGCCGGGCTTCGGCATCAGCTGGTTGGACTTGACGAGGGCGACCTCGGCCAGGCCGCCGAAGTTGGTCTCGAAGCCCCAGATGCGCTGCTCGGGGTCGAGCATCGTGTCGTTGTGGCCGTCGGAGGACTCCAGCTCGACGGACAGACAGTGGGCGACGACCTCGTCGCCGGGCTTCCAGGCGTTGACGCCCGGGCCGGTGCGCAGGACGACGCCCGCGAGGTCGGAGCCGATGATGTGGTACGGCAGGTCGTGGCGCTTGGTCAGCTCCGAGACCTTGCCGTAGCGCTCCAGGAACCCGAACGTGGACAGCGGCTCGAAGATCGAGGTCCACACCGAGTTGTAGTTGACCGAGGAGGCCATGACGGCCACCAGGGCCTCGCCCGGGCCGAGTTCCGGCAGGGGGACCTCGTCGAGGTGGATCGACTTGCGCGGGTCCTTGTCGCGGGTCTCCAGGCCCGCGAACATCTCCGTCTCGTCCTTGTGCACGGTGATCGCGCGGTACGAGTCGGGGAGCGGCAGAGCGGCGAAGTCGGCGGACGTGGCGTCCTTCGACTGGATCGCGTCCAGGATGTCCTTCACGGTCACGGTGTTGCCTCCGGCGGTGAGCGCCCTGAGGGAGGGGCGCCTGTGGGTTCGTCGGTGCTGCGATGAGTGCTGCTGAGGGTTTTTCGGGGATGCCGTCGGTTCGGCTCGGTGGTGCTTCGGCAGCGCTTTGTGGCGCGGGAGGTTGCCTGTGACGCAGGCGTCCGGCGCGCAGGCGGTGGGCCTGCCGGGACAGCCGGACACCATCAACGTATGACACCGCGTGTCAGGTGGCAAGGCACTGAGTGCCAGAACCTGCTCTCAGATGAAATCTTTACGTGACAAATGAGCGATGATCGATCGAACGGCCTCTGAAATCTGCTGGAAAACAGCCCCTGACATGGCAAAACGGCCACCCCGAAGGGTGGCCGTCATCACAGCGGGAAGGAGGCGTCAGCGGTCCTTCAGAGCCTCCTCGATGGTCCGCATGACCTCCTCCAGCGGGGCGTCGGTGCGGGCGACGGTGACGAGCACCTCGCCGTGCGCCGAGGCGGTCGCGGGGGCCGTGACGGCCGGCCTGGGGGCCGAGCCGCGCCCGGCGCCGATGCCGGTGCCGAAGGTCTTGCGGACGATCGCGAAGGCGTGGTCGAGCTGCGCCTCGACGTCGCCCTGGCCGCCCGCCCGCAGCCAGCGCCGCAGCACGTGGTTGTGGGCGGTGACGACCGCGGAGGCGGCGACCTCGGCCAGTAGCGGGTCGTCGTTGGCGTCGTCGGCGTGCGCGTGCTCGTCGAAGTGGCCGAGCAGATAGCGGGTGAACAGGCGCTCGTAGCGGGCCACCGAGGCGATCTCGGCCTCGCGCAGGGTGGGCACCTCGCGCGTGAGCTTGTAGCGGGCGACCGAGATCTCCGGCCGGGCCGCGTACATCCGCATGACTTCCTTGATGCCGCGGCACACGGTGTCGAGAGGGTGCTCGTGCGCCGGGGCGGCGTTCAGCACCGCCTCGGCGCGGATCAGCGTGTCGTCGTGGTCCGGGAAGATCGCCTCTTCCTTGGAGCGGAAGTGGCGGAAGAAGGTGCGGCGGGCGACGCCGGCCGCCGCCGCGATCTCGTCGACCGTGGTGGCCTCGTACCCCTTGGTCGCGAACAGCTCCATCGCTGCGGCCGCCAGTTCTCGGCGCATCTTGAGCCGCTGGGCGGCGGCGCGACTGCCTGCGGCACTTTCCGGCGCGTCGGGCGTAGCTGGTGTACGTGAGGACTTGGCGGGCTGGGACATGACCCGAACGTACTGCATGTGCGCAGCTCGGTGCGCAGGTGCCGGGTTTCCCCCGCCCGTGAAGGGCGGGGTTCCCGTGGCGGGCTCGAGCAGCCCGCCCCAGTCCGTGTCCGCGCGGGACCAGTCGCCGACGCCGTCAGCGGCGGGCATACTCGCGGAAGCCGCGGCCCGTCTTGCGGCCGAGGCAGCCCGCGGCCACCAGGTGCTCCAGCAGCGGCGCGGGGGCGAGACCCGGGTCGCGGAACTCGCGGTGCAGCACCTTCTCGATGGCCAGCGAGACGTCCAGGCCGACCACGTCGAGCAGCTCGAACGGGCCCATCGGGTAGCCGCCGCCGAGCTTCATCGCCGCGTCGATGTCGTCCAGGGAGGCGTAGTGCTCCTGGACCATCTTGATCGCGTTGTTGAGGTACGGGAACAGCAGGGCGTTCACGATGAACCCGGCCCGGTCGCCGCAGTCCACCGCGTGCTTCCTGACCTTCGCGCAGACCTCGCGGACGGTGGCGTGGACGTCGTCGGCCGTCAGCACGGTCCGCACGACCTCGACCAGCTTCATCGCCGGGGCCGGGTTGAAGAAGTGCATCCCGATCACGTCCTGCGGGCGCGAGGTGGCGCGGGCGCAGGCGACGACGGGCAGCGAGGACGTGGTGGTGGCGAGGACCGCGCCGGGCTTGCAGACCTTGTCCAGCGCCTGGAACAGCTGCCGCTTGACCTCCAGGTCCTCGGCGACCGCCTCGACGGCCAGGTCGACGTCCGCGAAGGCCTCGTAGGAGCCGGCCGGGGTGATCCGGTCCAGGGTGGCGGCGGCGGCCTCGGCGGTGAGCCGGCCCTTGTCGACGGAGCGCGCCAGGGACTTGCCGATGCGGGCCTTGGCGACCTGGGCCTTCTCCTCGCTGCGGGCGGCCAGCACCACGTCGTAGCCCGCCTTGGCGAAGACCTCGGCGATGCCCGAGGCCATGGTGCCGGAGCCTGCGACGCCGACCGAGCGCACCGTGCGCCCCGCGACCCGGCTGTCCCCGGCGGCCGGGGTCAGCGCGTCCGCCACGACCGTGGCGCTGCCCGGCGCCTCGTAGGTGTAGAAGCCCCGCCCCGACTTGCGGCCGGTCAGGCCCGCCTCGCTGAGCTGCTTCAGGATGGGCGCGGGCGCGTGCAGCCGGTCGCGGGACTCCGCGTACATGGCCTCGAGGACGGTCCGCGCGGTGTCGACGCCGATCAGGTCGAGCAGGGCCAGGGGGCCCATCGGCAGGCCGCAGCCGAGCCGCATCGCCGCGTCGATGTCCTCACGGGAGGCGTACCTGGCCTCGTACATCGCGGCGGCCTGGTTGAGGTAGCCGAAGAGCAGCCCGTCCGCGACGAAGCCGGGGCGGTCGCCGACCGAGACCGGCTCCTTGCCCAGCTCGATCGCGAGGTCCGTGACCGCGGCGACGACCGGCGGCGCGGTCAGCACGGAGGAGACGATCTCCACCAGCCGCATCGCCGGCGCCGGGTTGAAGAAGTGCAGGCCGAGCACCCGCTCGGGGCGCGCAGAGTCGGCGGCGAGCCGGGTGACGGACAGGGCGTTGGTACCGGTCGCGAGGATCGTCCCGGGGCGGACGATGCCGTCCAGCTCACGGAAGATCTGGTGCTTGACCTCGTACGACTCAGGGGCCACCTCGATGACGAGGTCGGCGTCGGCCGCCGCGCCGAGGTCGGTCGAGGTGCGGACCCGGGCCAGGGCGTCGGCGCGCTCCTGCTCGGTGAGCCGGCCGCGCTCCACGGAACGCGCGGTGGAGGCCTCCAGGGCGGCGAGCGACTTCGCGGCCTGGGCCTCGCTGATGTCGATGCCGATCACCTCGCGCCCGGCCTTCGCGAGGACCTCGGTGATGCCGGTGCCCATGGTGCCGAGGCCGACGACGGCGATCGTCTTGAGCGGGGACAGAGGGGTGTCGGACAGGGGAGTGGCCATCGCGGGACTCCAGGGATGAGGGTGACGACGAGGAGCGCGCCGGGTGCGCCGGAGGCGCACCACGGTGCGGAGAGGAGTGCGGGTGTTGCCGGGCTGCGAGCGCACACGCCCGGTGCCGGTGCCGCGGGCGTGCACACGCCCGGCAGCGGCGATGTTCCGACCGGCCCTGTCCCGGAGCCGGGTCGTACTGCGGTACACGAGTACCGAACCGACCATGCTCGCGACGGCCGCGTCACCAGACCGTCGCCAGCAGAAGTGCGAGGGGGTCACCTCGCTCGAATGAGCTTAACTCGCGGGTAACGAGCGCGCCAGACCCAAGTCGTTCCCGACTTTGTGATCTGGCTCCCTCCGCGGGCGAGGCCCCCTACGCTGGTGCTCGTGGACGAAGAGTTGCGATCGCTCACGGAGCGCGTACGGCAGGAGTCGCGCGGCTCGGCGGCGGTCGACCGCCTGCTCGCGACCGAGGACCACGACGAACTGGCGGAGGCGCTCACCGCGCCCGGACAGCCCCTATGGGCCAGGGAACTGGCCGCGTTCCGGCTCGGCCTCGTCGGCGACCGGCGCGCCTTCGAGTCCCTGGTCCTCCTGCTGAACCACCGCGACCCCCCGCGCTGCGCCTCCGCCGCCCACGCGCTGGCCCGTCTCGGCGACCCCCGTACCGCCCGCGCGGCCGCCGCCCTCGCCACCAACGAACTGCGCGTCGCCTACGCCCTGCACCCGGTACGGCTCCTGGCCGCGCTCCGCGCCCCCGAGTCCGTGCCCGCGCTGATCACCACCCTGGAGCGCCGGCTGCGCCCGCACGACCCCTACCGGCGGGTCGCCCTCGCCTGCGTGGAGGGCCTGGGCGCGCTCGGCGACCCCCGGGCCCGCCGCGTCCTGAAGGAAGCCCTCGCCCATCCGCCGCTCGCCGAGGCGGCGGTGCACGCCCTGGCGGGGCTTCCCCAGGAGGAACAGGCCAGGTGACGCCCGGTCAGTCGCGCAGCTCCCTGGCGTAGCGCACCTCGGGCACGGGCACGCCGTCCACCTCGAACGGCTCCTCGGCCCCGTCCGGCCGGTATCCGGCGCGCTCGTAGAAGCGGCGGGCGGGGGCGTTGTCCCGGAGCACCCACAGCAGCATCCGCGGGTGGTCACGGCGCTGCCGCTCGGCGTGCTCCAGCAGGGCGCGCCCCACGCCGCTCCCGAGGTGCGCCGGGTCGACGTAGATCGCGTACAACTCGGCGTCCCCGGTGGGCGCTTCCCCGTCGCGGTACGGCCCGTGCGCCGCCCATCCCAGGATCTCGCCCGCCCGCTCGGCGACCAGGTTCACCACCGAGCCGTCGTCCTGTGCGAGCCACGTCCGCCGCTGCTCGGCGTCCCGCGCCACGCTGAGCCCGTCGAGGTACCCCTGCGGCATGAGCCCCTTGTACGCGTGCCGCCAGCCACCCACCCGGATCTCGGCGACGCGGTCGCAGTCGGCGGAGGTCATGTCCCGGACGGTGAGGAGGCTCATGCCGGCACCACGGCGAGCGCCTCTATCTCCATCAGGAACTCCGGGCCCACCAGCCCGGCCACGCGCACGGCCGAGGAGGCGGGGAGGCGGTCGTCGGGTATGTGGGCGGTGCGGGCCGCGCGGATGGCGGGCATGTGGGCCATGTCGGTGACGAAGTACGTCAGTTTGACGACGTGTTCGAAGCCGGCCCCGGCCGCGGCCAGGCAGCGGCGCAGGTTCTCGAACACCTGCCGGGCCTGGGCGGCGGCGTCACCCGGGCCGACCGGCTTGCCGTCCTCGTCCAGGGCCAGCTGGCCGGAGACGGCCACGAGGCGGCCGGTCGCCGAGACGACATGGCTGTACTGGGTGGCGGGTGCGACACCGTCGGGGGCGGTGATCCGGGTGGGTTCCGTCATGGCTCCATGGTGGACCACGGCACCGACAACGCCCCCGACGGCCCTCGGTGCACGCTCAGCGGCGGAACCCCAGCAGACCGTGGAGGGTGGAGCCGCGCGACGAGGTCGAGGCCGCCTTCGTCGTCAGCGGCTCGGGGTCGGGCGACTTCTCGCAGACGGCGTCGGCGACGCCCCTGCCGCGCGGGACGGTGCCGTCGGTGAGGTAGGCGGCCAGGTACGTGTCCAGGCAGGCGTTGCCGCTCAGCGTGATGCCGTGGTTGCCGCCGCCCTCCTCGACCACCAGGCTGGAGCGGGCCAGCAGCTGATGTGCCGTCACGCCGCCGGCGTACGGGGTGGCCGCGTCGTTCGTCGCCTGGAACAGCAGCGCCGGCGGCAGCTTGCCGTTGGCGATGTTCACCGGCTTCATCCGCTGGGTCGGCCAGAACGCGCACGGCGCGTTGTACCAGGCGTTGTTCCAGGCCATGAAGGGCGACTTCGCGTACACCGCCCAGGTGTCGCGCGCCCAGTGCGCCCAGTCGGGCGACCAGGCGGTGTCCCGGCACTGCACGGCCGTGTAGACGCTGTACCCGTTGTCGCCGGAGGCGTCCACGTGGGCGAAGTTCTGGTACGCCTGCACCAGCGGCCCGGTGTTCCGGTCGTGGACGTAGGCCGCGAACGCCTCGGCGAGGTAGGGCCAGTAGCCGTCGTAGTAGCCGCCCGGGATGAAGGTGTCCTCCAGTTCGGAGGCGCCGACCTTGCCGCCGGCCGGCTTCTTCGCGAGGGCCGCCCGCATCGCGTACCACTCGGCCGCGACCTTCTCGGGGTCCTTGCCGAGCCGGTACGTGGCGTCGTACTTGGCGATCCAGGCCATCAGCGCGCGGTGGCGGTCGTCGAAGGCGTAGTCCTGGCCGATGTTGTCGCGGTACCAGACGCCGGTCGGGTCGACGATCGAGTCCAGCACCAGACGGCGGACCCGGTCGGGGTGGAGCTTGGCGTAGACCGCGCCGAGGTAGGTGCCGTAGGAGTACCCGTAGTAGTTGATCTGCCGCGCGCCGAGGGCCTGGCGGACGGAGTCCATGTCCTCCGCGGCGCTGACGGTGTTGATGTAGGGCAGCACGTCCGCGTACCGGCGGCCGCAGGCGGCGGCGAACGACTTCGCGCGCTGCAGGTTCGCCTGCTCCAGCGCGGGCGTGGCCGGCACGGTGTCCACGCGCGGCGCCCCGAAGTGGCCGGGCTCGCAGTCCAGGGCCGGGGTGCTCCGGCCGACCCCGCGCGGGTCGAAGCCGATGACGTCGTACCGGGCCGCCACGCTCCTGGGCAGCGCGGACGCCACGAACCCGGCGAGCGTGAGCCCGCTGCCGCCGGGGCCGCCGGGGTTGACCAGCAGCGGGCCCTGGGAGGTCCGGGCGGTGTGCGGAACGCGGGACAGGGCGAGCGTGATCTGCCAGCCGGACGGGTTCGCGTGGTCCAGCGGCACCCGCACCGAGGCGCACTGCAGGGTCGGGTAGTCGGCGGTGCCGCACTTCTTCCAGACGAGGCCGGCCGACGGGGCGGCCTCGGCCGGCGCGGCCGTGACCGAGGCCGCCACCAGGGCGCCGGCCGCGCACAGCAGGGCTGCGCGTGTTCTCATGGGTCCTCCCGGGACGGAGGTTTCGGCGAACCGCGGAGGATCACGGTTCACGCGGCATCGTCCCGGAATCGGGGCCCCGTGGAACGCGTCGCAGCGATAGTTGACCCAATTGGGCCGCGGGATGCCCCCTAACGCTCCCGGGCCGCCCTCACATGAGCGTGAGCTGGGTCGGTTCGGACAGGTCCGCGGGCCGGCCCGGCCCGGCCGGGCGGATCCGCCGGGCGGTCCCCGCGCGCGTGGGCCCGATGCCGTACTCCTGGGCCAGTTCGTGCACCTGACGGGTGATCCGGCGCTGGTACCACTTCGGCGCGTAGGCGCCCTCGGCGTAGAGCCGCTCGTAGCGCCGCACCAGGTGCGGGTGGTGCTCGCCGAGCCAGGCCGTGAACCACTCCCGCGCCCCGGGGCGCAGGTGCAGCACCAGCGGGGTGACCGAGGTGGCCCCGGCCGCCGCGATGGCCCGTACCGTCTCCCGCAGTCGGTCCGGATGGTCGCTCAGGAACGGGATCACCGGCGCCATCAGCACCCCGCAGCCGATGCCGTGCTCGCCGAGGGCCCGCACGACGTCCAGGCGGCGCTCGGGCGCGGGCGTCCCCGGCTCCACCGTGCGCCACAGCCCGGCGTCGAGGAAGCCGACCGAGACCGAGATGCCCACGTCCGTCACCTCGGCCGCCCGGACCAGCAGGTCCAGGTCGCGCAGGATCAGGGTGCCCTTGGTCAGGATCGAGAACGGGTTCGCGTGCTCGGTGAGGGCGGAGATGATGCCCGGCATCAGGCGGTAGCGGCCCTCGGCGCGCTGGTAGCAGTCGACGTTCGTGCCCATCGCCACGTGGTCGCCCTGCCAGCGGCGGGAGGCCAGCTGCCGGCGCAGCACCTCGGGGGCGTTCACCTTGACCACGATCTGGGTGTCGAAGCCGATGCCCGTGTCGAGGTCCAGATAGCTGTGCGTCTTGCGCGCGAAGCAGTACACACACGCGTGCGAGCAGCCACGGTACGGATTGACCGTCCACTCGAACGGCATGCGTGAGGCGCCCGGCACCCGGTTCAGCACCGAGCGCGCCCGCACCTCGTGGAAGGTGATCCCGCGGAACTCGGGCGTGTCGAAGGTGCGGGTCGTGACCGCGTCCGCGCCGAACAGCGCGGCGTCGGCGGCCCGCCGGTGCTCTGCGGACCCGGCGGACTCCGCGGACTCCACGGCGAGGTTCTCCCAGCGCATGAACCCTCCTCGGTAGCACTGGCCACAGAATAGAACATCTGTTCCCATGATCGTGCGGGCCCCGATTTGGGCGCCCGGGTGCCGGGGTGGTTGGCTTTTCCCAACCCCGAGCAATCAGGTCCTGGAGGAACGCAATGGCGCAGGTCGAGGCCACTACGGAGCGGGTCGTCGCGGCGGACGCGGAGAAGGTGTTCGACGCCCTCGCCGACTACCGCGGCACACGGCAGAAGCTGCTGCCCGAGCACTTCAGCGAGTACGAGGTGCGCGAGGGCGGCGACGGCGAGGGCACCCTCGTCCACTGGAAGCTCCAGGCCACCAGCAAGCGGGTGCGCGACTGCCTCCTGGAGGTCAGCGAGCCCACCGACGGCGAGCTGGTCGAGAAGGACCGCAACTCGTCGATGGTCACCACCTGGCGCGTCACCCCGGCCGGCGAGGGGAAGTCCCGGGTCGTCGTCACCACCACCTGGAAGGGCGCCGGCGGCATCGGCGGCTTCTTCGAGAAGACGTTCGCACCCAAGGGCCTCGGCCGGATCTACGACGCGGTGCTCGCCCGGCTCGCCGCCGAGGTCGAGAAGTAGGGCCAAACCCCGTACGGTGAAGGGGCGTTGCGCCCCTTCACCGGTTCGGGTGGATCTCCCGGCGGTCCGGGATCGTGCCGTAACTCGCCGCAGTTGTTCGCAGTTGTCGCCTTACGCGGGAAATGTGAGCAGGTGCGACGAGGGGAGCGGGACGTGGGCGGGACGACTCTGGTGGAGCACGAGCCTGCCGCGCCCCCGGCCGCGGGGCGGGAGACCGCCACCGCACCGCCGCCCCCCGCGCCCGGGGCCCCGCTGGGTCCGCGCCGGGTGCGGCTGGTCTTCCTCGGGCTGATGCTGGCACTGCTGCTGGCCGCCCTGGACCAGATGATCGTCGCCACCGCCCTGCCCAAGGTCGTCGGCGAACTCCACGGCCTGGACCGAATGTCCTGGGCGATCACCGCCTACCTGCTCACCTCCACCGTCGGCCTGCCCCTGTACGGCAAGCTCGGCGACCTGTTCGGCCGCAAGGGCGTCTTCCAGTTCGCCATCGCCGTCTTCGTCGTCGGCTCCGCGCTCGCCGGCCGGGCCGGGACCATGGACCAGCTGATCGCCTTCCGCGCGGTCCAGGGCGTCGGGGCGGGCGGGCTCATGATCGGTGTGCAGGCGATCATCGCCGACATCGTCCCGCCCCGGGAGCGCGGCCGCTACATGGGCCTGATCGGCGCCGCGTTCGGCCTCGCCTCCGTCGCCGGGCCGCTGCTCGGCGGCTACTTCACCGACCACCTCTCCTGGCGCTGGTGCTTCTACGTCAACGTCCCCTTCGGACTGGTCACGCTCGCCGTCGTCACCGTGGTACTGAAGCTCCCGCGGCCGGGGTCCCGCGGCCGCCTCGACGTGCTCGGCGCGCTGCTGCTCGCCGCCGCCTCCACCTGTATCGTCCTGCTGACCAGCTGGGGCGGCACCGAGTACGCGTGGGGCTCGCGGGAGATCCTGGGCCTCGGCGCGGGCGCGCTGGCCGCCGTCGTCCTCTTCCTCGTCGCCGAGCGGTTCGCCACCGAACCCCTCATCCCGCTGCGGCTGTTCAGGGACTCCGTCTTCAACGTCAGCGCCCTGGTGGGCCTCGTGATCGGGGTCGCCCTGTTCGGCGCCGCCAGCTATCTGCCGACGTTCCTGCAGATGGTCGACGGGGCCAGTGCCACCGAGTCCGGGCTCCTGATGCTGCCCATGATGGCCGGGATCGTCGGCGCCTCCATCATCGGCGGCCAGCTCATCAGCCACACCGGCCGCTACAAGGTCTTCCCCGTCCTCGGCGGCGCCGTCTCCGCCGTCGGCATGTGGCTGCTGTCCCGCCTGGAGGTGGACACCCCCCGGCTGCACTACAGCATCTGGATGGCCGTCCTCGGCGCGGGCATCGGCCTGGTGATGCCCGTGCTCGTCCTCGCCGTGCAGAACTCTGTACGGCCCGCCGACCTCGGCACCGCCACCAGCGCCAACAACTACTTCCGGCAGATCGGCGGCAGCGTCGGTGCCGCCGTCTTCGGCACCCTGTTCGCCGGCCGGCTCACCACCGCCCTGCGCCACGAACTGCCCCCGCGCGCGGGGGCCCGGCTGCCCGACGCCGACTCCATCACCCCGCAGCTCGTCCACGCGCTGCCCGCGGCCCTGCGCGACGCCTACATCCGCGCCTACGCCGACGCGATGCCCCGGATCTTCCTCTACCTCGTCCCGGTGCTCGCCCTCGGTCTGGTCATCGCCTTCTTCCTCAAGGAGAAACCCCTGGTGTCCCACAACACCGCCGACACGGAGCACGAGTCCGTGACCGCCCCGATCCCGGGGGCCCGCGCCCGGTCCCAGGCCGGGGGGAGCCCCGTACCGCCCCGCTCGCCGTACGCCGCGGGCATCCCCGTCTGCGGCACCGTGCAGCACCCCGACGGCACCGTGGTGCCCCGCGCGGCGCTCACCCTCATCGACGTCGCCGGGGTCCAGATCGGCCGGGGCGCCAGCGGCGACGACGGGCGGTACGCGCTCAGCACGCCCGGCTCCGGGTCGTACGTGCTGATCGCCGCCGCGGGCGGGCACCAGCCGCAGGCCGTCTCCGTCACCGTCGGCGAACGGCCCGTCGAGCTCGACGTGGTCCTCGGCGGCGCCGGGCGCCTCGCCGGCAGCGTGGTCACCGCCGACGGCACCCCCGTGCGGGACGCCACCGTCACCCTCACCAACGTGCACGGCGAGGTGGTGGCGGCCACCCGCAGCGGCCGCGAGGGCGGCTACGTCATCACGGAGCTGGTCGCGGGGGAGTACACCCTGGCCGCCAGCGCCCCCGCCTTCCGCCCGGCCGCCCTCCCGGTCACCGTGCAGGCCTCCCGGGAGACCCGCCAGGACGTCGAACTCGCGGGCGGCGCCGTGCTGCGGGGCACCGTCAGGGCGAGCGGCGGCCGGCCCGTCGAGGACGCGCGCGTGACGCTCCTCGACGCCGCCGGGAATGTCGTCGACACCCTCACCACCGGAGCGGACGGATCGTTCCGGTTCGTGGACCTCTCCTCGGGCGAGTACACGGTCATCGCCGCCGGTTACCCGCCGGTCGCCACCGTGCTCCAGGTCGCGGGCGGCGGCCGTACGGAACGGGACCTCCAGCTCGGTCACGAGGACTGAGCGGACCCGGGGGCGCCCTCGGAGCGCCGGGCCGCGAGCCGGTGCGATCTTGTGAAAGCAATTCCAGGATTGCCACACATCGCCACCGGCCGCCGCCGTACCGTAGTGGCGGGCGGCACAGATCGTTTGCGAACAGCCGTGGGGAGAGAGGGCCTGGGCCATGGACCGTGGCAGCGAGCGGGACGCAGCTCCCGGGCGTGGCGCCGGCGACACCGAGGCGGGCCGGATCCCGCTGGCCGTGGTCGTCGTCGACCGCGACGGCCTGGTGTCCCACTGGAGCAGCGGCGCCCGGCGTCTGTTCGGCGTGCCCAGGGAGGACGCGGTCGGGCACTGCGCGGCGGACCTCCTGCCGGTCTCCGGCGCCCTCCCCGAGGACCTGCGGGACGATCCGATGCCGGACGCCTACGAGGCGTACGACGGGATCGGCCCCGACCTGGAGGCCTCGCTCGTCGGCCACACCGCCTACGCCACGGCCGGCCGCGCCCGCGTCTCCCCGCACCAGCGGAAGGCCGACGAAGCCGAGCGGCTGGACGTGCTGTGGTGGGCGTACCCGCTGGTCGGCCCCGGCCCCGCCCGGCTGCTGGTGCTCGCCGCCGACGCCACCAGGCTGCGCGCGGAGCGCGGTTACGACGACGAGACCGCCGAGCGCATCTCGCCCGGCTTCGCCCGCCACACCGAACTCCCCGCGCCGGACGAACTGGAACGGCGACTGCCGGAGATCCTGCCCAACATGGGCCCGGGCCTGAGCGGGCGCATCATCTCCCAGGTCCTCGAACTCGGCTACCCGGTCCTGGAGTTCAGCCAGTACGACCGGGTGCCCGTGACGCCCTACTGGGGCGTGCCCCGCCGGCCCGGACGCCTCGGCACCCGTGTCGAGCCCGTCGTACCGCAGCAGCGGGCGGCCTCGGCCGTCGTCCCGGCCGGTGCCGAGCGGGACCTCGAGTACGCCGCCGTGCGCGAGCGTCTGGAGTTCCTCAACGAGGTCAGCTCCGGCATCGGCACCTCCCTCGATCTCGGGGAGACCATCCGCGAGGTCACCAGCGCCGCGGTGCCCCGCTTCGCGGACTTCGCCGGCACCCATCTGCGCGCGGCCGTCCTCGCGGGCGAGGGCTTCCCGGAGGGCCCGCCGGACGCCAGCACCGTGATGTTCCGGGTCTGGGTGGAGCACAACGACGAACCGGGCCGCTGGGACGACACCGTGCCGGTCGGCGAGGCCTTCGCCTTCCCCGAGCACACGCCCTTCTACAAGTGCATGGTCACCGGCGAACCGGTCCTCATCCCGCAGATCACCGAGGAGCTGTCCGAGCGGATCTCCGGCGAGTTCGAGAAGCGCGACCTCAGGCCGCTCATCGGCGGCCGTTCGCTGCTGATCGTGCCGCTCAAGGCGCGCAACGTCGTCCTCGGCTTCATGGTGCTGATGCGCCGCCCCGACCGCCCGGCGTTCGACGACATGGACCGCACCACCGGCGCCGAACTCGCCGCCCGCGCGGGCCTCGTGCTCGACAACGCCCGCATGTACACCTACCAGGAGAACGTCGCCGACACCCTGCAGGACAGCATGCTCCCGCAGGTGACCCCGCGGATGGCCGGGTGCGACGTCGCCACCCGCTACCTGCCCGGCACCCGGCTCGGCCGGATCGGCGGCGACTGGTTCGACACCATCAAGCTGCCCGGCTCGCGCACCGCCCTGGTGGTCGGCGACGTCATGGGCCACGGACTCAACTCGGCCGCGATGATGGGCCAGTTGCGCACCGCCGTGCAGACCATGGCCGCGATGGAGACCCCGCCCGCCCAACTGCTGCGCAACCTCGACGACCTGGCCCGCAGGCTCGGCGACAACTACCTCGCCACCTGTGTCTACGCGGTGTACGACCCGATCCGCGGCGAGCTGCACCTCGCCAACGCTGGGCACATCCCGCCGGTGCTGGTGCGTGCCGAGGACGGCAGCAGCGAACTCCTCGAACTGCCCACTGGCGCCCCCATAGGCGTCGGCGGCGTCCCCTTCGAGTCCACCCGGATCGAGGTCGCCCCCGGTGACCGGCTGGTGCTGTGCACCGACGGCCTGGTCGAGGTGCGCGGCTCCGACATCGGCGAGGGACTCGCCGCGCTCTGCGAGTCCGCCGCGCACCCCGCGGCCTCGATGGACGACGCCTGCGACACCATCATCCGCGCGCTGAACACCCATGGCGGACGCAAGGACGACGTCGCCCTGCTCATGGCCCGCCTCAACGGCATCCCGGACGACCACGTCGCCGAATGGCACCTCGAAGCCGATCCGCGCGAGGTGGGCCGGGCCCGCCGCCTGGTCACCGGCCGGCTGCTGGAATGGGGGCTGCCGCAGGCGGTGGAGACCGCCCGGCTGCTGGTCAGCGAGGTGGTCACCAACGCGATCCGGCACGCCGGGAGCGACCGGATCGGGCTGCGCGTGGTCCGCACCGACGCGCTGCTGTTCGAGGTCACCGACGACGAACCCGCCCTGCCCGCCATGATCGGCGCCGGGCCCTACGACGAGTCGGGCCGGGGGCTGCGCGTGGTGAGCCGACTCGCCCGGGAATGGGGTGCCAGCGCGACCGGGCACCGCAAGACCGTCTGGTTCGAGCAGGGCCTCGTGGGACACCGCTGAAGGGGGCGCGCGAGCCTGCTCTGCGCGCCCCCGCGCATGTCCTGGGTCCGTACTTCTGGTGAAGGTGGCCCCTCACCCCTTGCCCACCCCCCGCTCCCCGCGATATTCCGATCACGGAACCGACCGTTGGGGAGAGGGCATGAACGTCTCGGAGAACTACCGCAGCGCGTGGGAGAGTTACTGGAGCGAGACCTCCGACGCTCCGGGGGAGGCGATCTGGGACTCCGATCCCTCGCTGACCGCGGAGCCGCACAGCGCGCTGTTCCTGCCGCACGCGGACCCGGACCGTACCGTCGTCGACCTCGGCTGCGGCAACGGCACCCAGACCCGCTATCTGGCCACCCGGTTCGCGCGCGCCGTCGGCGTCGACCTCTCGCACGCGGCCGTCGAGCACGCCCGCCGGGCCGCGGACGGCGGGACCGTCGAGTTCCGGCAGCTCGACCTCACCGACGCCAAGGCCGTGACCGCCCTGCACGAGCGGCTCGGCGACAGCAACGTCTACATGCGGGCCGTCATCCACCAGAGCGAACCGGACGCGCGCCCCGCGGTCGCCGCTGCCGTCGCCGAGATCATCGGCAGCGAGGGACGCGCCTTCGTCGTCGAACTCACCTCCGCTTCCCGGGACGTTCTCCAGCACGCCGCGTCCCAGTCGGGCGGCCCCGGGCCCAAGCTGCAGCGCGTCTTCCACCACGGCCTCAAGCCCGCGGACGCGGACGACGACGAGATCCCGCGCCTGCTCACCGAGGCCGGCCTGACGGTGCTCGCCGACGGCGAGACGACCCTGCCGCAGACCGAGCACCTGACCGACGGCACCCGCATCGACCTGCCCGCCCGCTGGTTCGTGCTGGCCGGGAAGTAGGCGGACGGCGGAGGCCCACGGGGTGTGCGGGACACCTGACCACCGTCCCGCGCCGCCCCGGGCACCGGACCCCGGCCGGTCTCGCGACCCGGCGCACGTGGGGCCGGTGACCGGTTGCCGCGAGGTCGTAGCCTGGCCGCTCCCCGGCGCGTAACGTGCGCAGCATGAAGATCCTCATCAGTGCCGACATGGAGGGGGCCACGGGCGTCACCTGGCCGGCCGACGTGCTGCCGGGGACGCCGCAGTGGGAGCGGTGCCGGTCGATGTTCACCTCGGACGTGAACGCCGCCGCGGAGGGCTTCTTCGACGGCGGCGCCGACGAGGTACTCGTCAACGAGGCCCACTGGAGCATGCGCAACCTGCTGCTCGAACAGCTCGACGAGCGGGTCGAGATGCTCACCGGGCGGCACAAGTCGCTGTCCATGGTGGAGGGCGTCCAGCACGGCGACGTGGACGGCATCGCGTTCGTCGGCTACCACGCGGGCGCGGGTATGGAGGGCGTCCTCGCCCACACCTACCTCGCCAACCAGATCACCGGCGTCTGGCTCGACGACGTCCGCGCCAGCGAGGGCCTGCTCAACGCGCGCGTGGTCGCCGAGTACGGCGTCCCCGTGGTGCTCGTCACCGGCGATGACGTGGCCTGCGAGGACGCCCTCGGCTACGCGCCCGAGGCGCTGAAGGTCGCCGTCAAGGACCATGTCTCGCGCTACGCGGCGGTGTGCCGCACCCCGGCCCGCACCGCCGCCGACATCCGCGCCGCCGCCAAGGAGGCCGCCCGCCTCGCGGTACGGCACGAACCCGTCCAGGCCGGGCCGGCCACGGTCGCCCTGGAGTTCGACGCCGAGCACCTGGCGATGGCCGCGACCGTCGTCCCCGGCGTCGCGCGGACCGGGGAGCGGAAGGTGGCGTACACCAGCGCCACCATGTACGACGGGATCCGCACGTTCAAGGCGGTCACCACGATCGTCTCCGCCGCCGTGGAGGAGCAGTATGGCTGACCACCAGGCCCTCGACGAGGTCGTGGAGTTCACCTCCGGCCTGATCCGGATCGACACCACCAACCGCGGGGGCGGGGACTGCAGGGAGCGGCCCGCGGCCGAGTACGCGGCCGAGCGGCTGGCCGGGGCCGGCCTGGAACCGCTGCTGCTGGAGCGCACGCCGGGCCGCACCAACGTGGTCGCCCGGATCGCGGGCACCGACCCGTCCGCCGACGCCCTGCTGCTCCACGGTCACCTGGACGTGGTGCCGGCCGAGGCCGCCGACTGGAGCGTGCCCCCGTTCTCCGGGGAGATCCGGGACGGAGTGGTGTGGGGGCGGGGCGCCGTCGACATGAAGAACATGGACGCGATGATCCTCGCCGTCGTCCGGTCCTGGGCCCGCGAGGGCGTACGGCCCCGGCGGGACATCGTCGTCGCGTTCACCGCCGACGAGGAGGCCAGCGCCGAGGACGGCTCCGGATTCCTCGCCGACGAGCACCCCGAGCTGTTCGAGGGCTGCACCGAGGGCGTCAGCGAGTCGGGCGCCTTCACCTTCCACGACGGCGCCGGCCGGCAGATCTACCCGATCGCGGCGGGGGAGCGCGGCACCGGCTGGCTGAAGCTCACCGCGCGCGGCCGGGCCGGGCACGGCTCCAAGGTGAACAAGGAGAACGCGGTGACCCGGCTCGCCGCCGCCGTCACCCGCATCGGCGAGCACGAGTGGCCGCTCAGGCTCACCCCGACCGTGCGTGCCGCGCTCACCGAACTCGCCGCCCTGTACGGCGTCGAGGCGGACTTCGGGAACGTGGACCGGCTGCTGGAGAAGCTCGGCCCGGCGGCCAAGCTGGTCGAGGCCACCGTCCGCAACAGCGCCAACCCGACCATGCTGGACGCCGGTTACAAGCTCAACGTCATCCCCGGCGAGGCGGTCGCCCATGTGGACGGCCGGTATCTCGCGGGCGGCGAGGAGGAGTTCACCGCCACCCTGGACCGGCTCACCGGCCCGGACGTGACCTGGGAGTTCGCGCACCGGGAGGTGGCCCTGCAGGCACCGGTGGACTCGCGCACCTTCGCCCTGATGCGGTCCGCCGTCGAGGAGTTCGCCCCCGAGGGCCACGTGGTTCCGTACTGCATGTCGGGCGGCACGGACGCCAAGCAGTTCTCCCGGCTCGGCATCACCGGCTACGGTTTCACTCCGCTGAAGCTGCCCGAAGGCCTCAACTACCAGGCGCTGTTCCACGGAGTGGACGAGCGCGTGCCGGTGGAGGCCCTGCACTTCGGCGTCCGTGTCCTCGACCGCTTCCTGCGGACGGTCTAGACGATGGGGGACGAGATGCGGAAGGCACCGTTCGGCTCGTGGCCGTCGCCGGTCGACGCGGCGGTGGCCGCCGCGCACGACGGCCGGCCGGACTGGGTGGGGATCCTCGGCGACGAGATCTGGTGGACCGAACCCCGCCCGGGCGAGGGCGGCCGCCGGGCCCTGGTGCGGCGCCGCGCCGACGGGACGGAGGAGACGCCGCTGCCCGCGCCGTGGAACGTGCGCAGCCGCGTCATGGAGTACGGCGGCCGGCCCTGGTGCGGGGCGGTCCGCGACGGTGGGCCGCTCGTGGTCTTCGCGCACTTCGCCGACCAGCGGCTGTACCGGTACGAGCCCGGCGGCGAGCCGCGCCCGCTCACCCCGGTGTCCCCGGTCGGCGGCGGCCTGCGCTGGGCGGACGCCCGGATCGACCTGGCGCGCGGCGAAGTGTGGTGCGTCCTGGAGGAGTTCACCGGGGAGGGTCCCGGCGACGTGCGGCGCGTCCTCGCCGCCGTACCGCTGGACGGCTCGGCCGCCGAGGACCGCGGCGCCGTCCGCGAACTCAATGACGACCGGCACCGGTTCGTCACCGGCCCCCGGCTGTCGCCCGACGGCCGCCGCGCGGCCTGGCTCGCCTGGGACCATCCGCTGATGCCCTGGGACGGCACGGAACTGCTGGTGGCCGACGTCGGGGACGACGGCACGCTGAGCGGCGCGCACACGGTCGCCGGCGGCCCCGAGGAGTCCGTCGCGCAGGTGGAGTGGTCCGCGGACGGCAGGCTGCTCTACGCGAGCGACCGCAGCGGCTGGTGGAACCTCTACCGGGACGGCAGCCCGCTGTGCCCCCGTGAGGAGGAGTTCGGCGGGCCCCTGTGGCAGATCGGCTTCCGCTGGTTCGCGCCGCTCGACAACGGACTGATCGCGGTCGTCCACGGCAAGGGGGCGACCGTGCTCGGGATACTAGACCCGGAGTCCGGCGAGGTCGTCGACGCCGCCGGGCCGTGGACGGAGTTCACCGGCAGCCTGTCCGCCCACGGGCAGCAGGTCGTCGCGGTCGGCGCCAGCCCGCGCACCGCGCACGAGGTGGTCGAGCTGGACACCGCCACCGGCCGGGCCCGCGCGATCGGCGCCCGGCACGAGGACCCCGTCGACGCGGCGTACTACCCCGAGCCGCAGATCCGTGTCTTCACCGGCCCGGACGGCCGCGAGGTGCACGCCCACGTCTACCCGCCGCACCACCCCGGACGCGCCGCGCCCGACGGCGAGCTGCCGCCCTACGTCATCTGGGCGCACGGCGGCCCCACCAGCCGGGTGCCGCTCGTGCTGGACCTGGAGATCGCCTACTTCACCTCGCGGGGCATCGGGGTCGCCGAGGTGAACTACGGCGGCTCCACCGGGTACGGGCGTGCCTACCGCGAGCGGCTGCGCGAGCAGTGGGGCGTGGTCGACGTCGAGGACTGCGCGGCCGTCGCCCGCGCCCTCGCCGACGAGGGCACCGCCGACCCCGCCCGGCTGGCGATCCGGGGCGGCAGCGCCGGCGGCTGGACCACCGCCGCCTCGCTGACCACCACCGACGTGTACGCCTGCGGCACCGTCATCTACCCGGTCCTGGACCTGGCGACCTGGGGCCCGGGGGAGACCCACGACTTCGAGTCCCGCTACCTGGACTCGCTGGTCGGCCCGATCGACGAGGTGCCGGCCCGCTACGCCGAGCGTTCGCCGACCGCGCACGCCGACCGGCTCACCGCGCCCTTCCTGCTGCTCCAGGGCCTGGACGACGTCATCTGCCCGCCCGCCCAGTGCGAACGCTTCCTCGCCAGGATCGAGGGCCGGGGCGTGCCGCACGCCTACCTCACCTTCGAGGGGGAGGGTCACGGCTTCCGGCGGGCCGACACCGTGATCCGCGCCCTGGAGGCCGAACTGTCCCTGTACGCCCAGGTGTTCGAGCTGGACGTGCCCGACGTCCCGAGACTGGAGCTGCGCACGTGAACCCGCTCACCCGCCCGGAGCGGCTGGCCCCGGGGGCCCGGGTGGCCGTCGTCGCCCCCAGCGGGCCGGTGCCCGAGGAACGGCTCCAGGCCGGGATCGACGTGCTGCGCGGCTGGGACCTCGACCCGGTCGTGGCACCCCATGTGCTCGGCCGACACCACGAGTTCGGCTATCTGGCGGGCGACGACGCCGACCGTGCGGCCGACCTCCAGAACGCCTGGTGCGACCCCTCCGTCGCCGCGGTGCTGTGCGCCCGCGGCGGCTACGGGGCACAGCGCATGGTGGACCTCCTCGACTGGGAGGCGATGCGGGCGGCGGGCCCGAAGGTCTTCGTCGGCTTCAGCGACATCACCGTGCTGCACGAGGCGTTCGCCACGCGCCTGGGGCTCGCCACGCTGCACGGGCCGATGGCGGCGGGGATCGACTTCGTCAAGAACGCCCGCGCCCAGGAGCACCTGCGGGCCACGCTCTTCGCCCCGGAGACGGTCCGCACCATCGTCTCCGGCGGCACGGCCCTCGTGCCCGGACGGGCGCGCGGGGTGACCCTCGGCGGCTGTCTGAGCCTGCTGGCCGCCGAGTGCGGCACCCCGCACGCCCGCCCGTCCGCCGACGGCGGCCTGGCCTGCCTGGAGGACGTGGGCGAGGAGACGTACCGGCTGGACCGCTACCTGACCCAGCTGCTGCGGGCGGGCTGGTTCGAGGGGGTGCGCGGGGTGCTGCTCGGCTCGTGGGAGAGCTGCCCGGACTACGCCGAGGTGCGGCCGCTGCTCGCCGACCGCCTCGGCGGCCTCGGCGTGCCCGTCGTGGAGGCGTTCGGGTTCGGGCACTGCGAGGGCGCGCTGACCGTCCCGTTCGGAGCCGCCGCGCAACTCGACGCGGACGAGGCGACCTTGACCCTGGACGAGCCCGCGCTGCGCTGACCGGCCGCCGCCCGCCGCGGCCGGTCCGCGGGCCACGTCGCGGCTTTTCCCGCGGACGCCGGGGCCCTGACGCGTAGGCTGGCCGGATGCCGCACACCGCTTCCCGCTACCTCGCCGAGGGCCCCCGCACGGGCATCCGTCACTTCGCCCTGGAGGACGGTCCCGAGTTCACCGCACGTGCCCGCGAGAGCAAGGACCTGCACCGGCCGTGGCTGTTCCCGCCGGACGGCGACGAGGCCTACACCGCCTACGCCGGCCGGCTGATCGACGACGCGACCAAGGCCGGTTTCCTGGTGTGCGAGAAGGACAGCGGGGACATCGCCGGATTCATCAACATCAACAACATCGTCCGGGGCGGCTTCCAGTGCGGCGCCCTCGGCTACGGCGCGTTCGCGCACGCCGCCGGGCGCGGCCTGATGCGCGAGGGCCTGGAGCTGGTGATCGGTTACGCGTTCGGCCCGCTGGGCCTGCACCGGCTGGAGATCAACGCGCAGCCCGAGAACACCGCCTCCGTCGCGCTGGCCCGGGGCGCCGGCTTCCGGCTGGAGGGCTTCTCGCCGGACATGATCTACATCGACGGAGCCTGGCGGGACCACGAACGCTGGGCCCTCACCACCGAGATGCGCTCCACCGGCTGACAGCCTGACCGGCTGCCCGGTTCACCGCCGGCCTCCCCGCCCGGCGGACCGCCTGGCCGCCTGCCCCGCGCACCGGCTGCCCGGCGGAGCGCCTGCCCGGCGAACCACGTGCCCGGCTGACCGTCTCCCCGGCGGCCCGCCTGCCCGGCGGCGGGGCGGTGCCTTTGCGCAATCCTGACCGGCAGGTCCCCTGGCCGAGCGACCGCAGGCCGGGTTCCATGGTGATCGTGACGAGGATCCGACGTGAGGTACTGACCCTGCCCGCCGCGCGGTTGGGCCCGGACAACCCCCTGCCCCCGCTGCGCCCGCTCGACGAGGTCCACCGCATCGACGACCGCGACCGGGACGGCATGCCCCGGGACATGGTCCGCCAGCTGGGCCTGGAGCCGCTGCACAGCCTGCTGCCGGTCCGCGTCCGCGACGGCTACGACAGAACCCGCGAAACCCGGTCGCTCGACGCCCTGGTGATCGAGAACGACCGGCTGCGCGCCACCGTGCTGCCCGGCCTCGGCGGCCGTGTCGCCTCCCTGGTCCACCTGCCCACCGGACGCGAACTCCTCTACCGCAACCCGGTGTTCCAGCCCGCCAACTTCGCCCTCAACGGCGCCTGGTACTCCGGCGGCATCGAATGGAACATCGGCGCCACCGGCCACACCACCCTCTCCTGCGCCCCGCTGCACGCCGCCCGCGTCCCCGCGCCGGACGGCGGCGAGATGCTGCGCCTGTGGGAGTGGGAGCGGCTGCGCGACCTCCCCTTCCAGGTCGACCTGTGGCTGCCGGAGGGCTCCGACTTCCTCCACGTCGGCGTCCGCATCCGCAACCCGCACGAGCGGCCCGTACCCACCTACTGGTGGTCCAACATCGCCGTGCCCGAGGAGGTCCGGGTGCTGGCCCCCGCCGAGGAGGCCTGGCACTTCGGATACGAGCGCCGGCTGCGCCGGGTGCCCGTCCCGTCGTACGACGGCATCGACCGCACCCACCCGCTCAACAGCCCCTACGCGGCCGACTACTTCTACGAGGTCCCCGACGGGCGCCGCCGCTGGATCGCCGCGCTGGACGCGGACGGGCACGGGCTGGTGCAGACCTCCACCGACGCACTGCGCGGCCGCAAGCTCTTCGTGTGGGGCAGCGGGCCCGGTGGACGCCGCTGGCAGGACTGGCTGACCGAGCCCGGCACCGGCGGCTACTGCGAGATCCAGGCCGGCCTCGCCCGCACCCAGCTGGAGCACGTCCGGCTGGAGGCGGAGAGCGAGGTGAGCTGGCTGGAGGCGTACGGACCGCTCGACGCGTCGCCCGAGGGGGAGTGGGCCGACGCCGTCCGGGGCGCCGGGGAACGGCTGGCGGCGGTGCTGCCCCGCGCCCAGGTCGAGGAGGCGTACGAGGCATGGCGGCCCTGCGCCGACACCGAGCCCGGTGAGATCCTGGCCACCGGCTCGGGCTGGGGCGCGCTCGAAGTGCTCAGGGCCGGCTGGAAGCCGGCGGGCACACCGTTCGCCGAGGCCACCCTCGGCGAGGCCCAGGAGCCCTGGCGGGAGCTGCTGCGCACCGGTTCCCTGCCCGAGCCGCGCCGGGTACGGCCGCCCGGCGAGACCCTGGTCGCCCCGCACTGGCGGGACATGCTGGAGACCGCGCCCGCGACCCCGCACACCGAGTACCACCTCGGCGTCGCCCAGTGGCACGCCGGCGACCGTGCCCAGGCCGTGCGCAGCTGGGAGCGGGCCCTGCCGCTGGCGCCCTCGCTCTGGCCGCTGCTGCGCTGCCTCGCCGTCGACGACCAGGAGGCCGGCCACCACGAGCGCGCCGCCGAGCGGTACGCGGACGCGTTCGACGACCTGTGCCGCGAACGGCGCGACGACGGCGAGGCCTGGACCGCCGCCGTGGCCGCGCTCGGCCGCGAGACCATCGAGGCGCTGCTCCGGGCGGGCCGGACCGCGGACGCCCGGTCCGTGTGGGAACGGCTGCTCCCGGCCGTCCGCCGGCGTGGCCGGTTCCGGCTCCTGGAGGCCGAGTTGCTGCTCGCCGAGGGCCGGCGCGCCAAGGCACGGGCCGTCTTCGACGAGGGCTTCGAGGTCGCCGACCTCAGGGAGGGCGCCGACGCGATCGGCCGGCTGTGGGCCCGGCTCACCGACGAGCCCCTGCCCGCCGCCCACGACTTCCGGATGCGGCCCGACGCGCCCTGACGGGTCAGCCCCGCTGGTCCACGTACTCGAAGATCGAACCGTCCGGATGCCGTGCGATCAGATTGCGGCCCACCGGCGTCGGAACCGGCCCCGCGACGATCTGGGCGCCGAGTTCCGTCAGCAGCCGGCGGGCCTCCTCGACGTCCTTCACGGCGATGGTCGCAGCCACCTTGCGCAGGATCTCCAGCTCTTCCTCCGGCCCGCTCATCAGCAGGAACGAACCCACCGCGGCCACCTGCACCCCGCCGCGCCCGAAACGCAGCGCCGTGCCGCCCGCCAGACGTTCGTAGAAGGGGATCGCGGTTTCGAGGTCGTCGACGCAGATGCGCAGGGAAGCGCCCAGAATCTCCATGCGCACGAGCCTAGTTGGCGGGGCGGCGGCCGCGCAGGACCCGGACGTTACCCGTCCGGTCCTCCGGGTATCCGCAGTACATGGACCGTTTGGATCACCTGGAACATCTGGACAAGCACCTTGTCGACGAGCTGGCACAGGTGGCACGCGAGACGGTACGCGAGGAACTGCGCGAGCAGACCCGCAAGCAACGCCGCACCGCCATGCTCTATGCCGCCTCCGGTGCCACCGCCCTGTACGCGGGCGCCGGGGTGGCCCTGGCCGTGGGCCTCGCCCTGGCCATAGGCCTGCCCGGTTGGGCGGCCGCGCTGATCACCGCGGCGATCATGGGCGTGGTGGCCTACTTCCTGCGCGGCGCCGCCCATTCGGGCCACGGGCCGCACGAGGCGCACGAGCCGCACGCCCCGCACCGCGTGGTCGGCGGCACCCCGCCGGGCGCTCCGCCGAGCGGCCTCGGCATGCCCTACCCGCCGATGCCCAAGACCCCGCCCGAGCCGCCCGTCGACCCCGAACCGGACGCACCGCACCACCGCTCCTGAGCCGTGGCCCACAGGTACCCGGCACCGCTTCCGAAGCGGTGCCGGGTACCTGCCGTACCTGCCCGGCGTCAGCTCTGGTCGAGCTGCGGCAGCACCTTCGTCCGGTAGAAGTCGAAGAACCCCCGCTGGTCCGGCCCGATCTGGTTGACGTAGACCCGGTCGAAGCCGGCGTCGGCATAGGCGCGCAGCGCCGAGACGTGCTGCTCGACGTCGTCCCCGCACACCACCTTCTCCCGGACCATGTCCTCGGTCACCAGCTCGCGCAGCTGCTCGAAGTGGCGGGGTGAGGGCAGTACCTGCCCCATCTCGCCGGGCAGCAGCTCGTTGTACCAGAGCCGGTGCACCGTGCGGACGCACTCCTCGCGGTCGGCGCCGTAGCAGACCTTGGTGCCGCCGCTGACCGGCTTGGCCCCGCCCCCGCCCTTGCGGAACTGGGTGACCATCTCCTCCTCGGGCATCATCGTGATGTAGCCGTCGCCGACCCGCGCGGCCAGCGAGACGGACTTGGGGCCGAAGCCCGAGATGTCGATCGGGACCGGCTCGTCCGGGACGGTGTAGAGGCGGGCGTTCTCCACGGTGTAGTGCGTGCCCTGGTGGTTGACCTCCTCGCCGGTGAACAGCCGGCGCATGACCTGCACCGCCTCCTCCAGCATCTCCAGACGCACGTGCAGCGGCGGCCAGCGGTCGCCGAGGACGTGCTCGTTCAGCGCCTCCCCGGTGCCGATGCCGAGCCGGAACCGGCCGCCGGTCAGCACCGCGCTCGTCGCCGCGGCGTGCGCCGTCACCGCCGGGTGCATTCGCACGGTCGGGCAGGTCACGGCCGTCTCGATGGGCAGCGACACCGCCTCCGACAACGCGCCGATCACCGACCACACGAACGGGCTCTGCCCCTGCTCGTCGTTCCAGGGGTGGAAGTGGTCGGAGATCCACAGTGCCCGGAAGCCGGCCTGCTCGGCCATCCGGGCCTGCTCGACGAGGTCGGCGGGGCCGTGCTCCTCGCTCGCCAGGAAATAGCCGTACTCGGGCATGGCGGGTACCTCCGCGTGGGGGAAGCCGGTGTGTGGTCCGGTCCGCGGCCGGGTAACCGGGGGCTCCGGCGCGAAACGCGGGGCGGACACGGTGCGAGACGCGGCGCGGACACGGCGTTGACACGGCGCGACCGTCCGGGGCGGGCGGCGTTCGGGTGCTCCGGCCCGCGTACGGGTGACCCGCCCGGCGTTTGCGTGCCCCGGCCCCGGATACGCGGAAAGCCTCGGACGAGCCACACCGCCGGAGGCGCACCGTGAGCCGACCTCGCGTGGTGATCGTCGGCGCCGGTTTCGCCGGGTACCGGGCTGCCCGCACCCTGGCCCGGCTGACCCGGAACCGGGCCGACATCACTCTGCTGAACCCGACCGACTACTTCCTCTACCTGCCGCTGCTGCCCCAGGTCGCCGCCGGTGTCCTGGACGCCCGCAGGGTCACCGTCTCACTGCCCGGCACCCTGCACGGGGTGCGGCTGGTGCTCGGCGAGGCGGACGGAGTCGACCTCGACG
Source organism: Streptomyces sp. NPDC037126 (assembly GCF_055605965.1). Taxonomy (NCBI): domain Bacteria; kingdom Bacillati; phylum Actinomycetota; class Actinomycetes; order Kitasatosporales; family Streptomycetaceae; genus Streptomyces; species Streptomyces sp. NPDC037126. The sequence goes on along the minus strand of NZ_JBVJTD010000018.1, from coordinate 71,871 downwards.
CGCACACCGTCCACTTCACCGGCCCCGAGGGCGGCACCGGAACCCTCGGCTACGAGCGGCTGGTGCTGGCCGTCGGCAGCGTCAACAAGCTGCTGCCCGTCCCGGGGGTCGCCGAGCACGCGCACGGGTTCCGCGGGCTGCCCGAGGCCCTGTACCTGCGCGACCACGTGACCCGGCAGATGGAGCTGGCCGCCGCGGGCTGCGACCCTCGGGCCTGCGCCGCCCGGTGCACCTTCGTCGTGGTCGGCGCCGGGTACACCGGTACCGAGGTGGCCGCGCACATGCAGCTGCTCACCGACCGGGTGGCCCGCCGCAATCCGCTGCCGGCCGGGGTGCGGCCGCGCTGGATCCTGCTGGACGTGGCGCCGCGCGTGCTCCCGGAGATGGACCGGCGGCTGTCCCGGACGGCCGACCGGGTGCTGCGGACGCGCGGGGTCGACGTGCGGACGGGGACGTCGGTGAAGGAGGCCACCCACGACGGGGTGCTGCTGAGCGACGGCGAGTCCGTCGCCTCCCGGACCCTGGTCTGGTGCGTCGGCGTGCGGCCCGATCCGCTGGTGGAGGCGCTGGGGCAGCCCCTGGAGCGCGGCCGGCTCATCGTCGACCCGTTTCTGCAGGTGCCCGGCCGGCCCGACGTGTTCGCCTGCGGGGACGCGGCCGCCGTACCGGACCTGGAGCAGCCGGGGCAGTTCACGCCGATGACGGCGCAGCACGCCTGGCGGCAGGGCCGGGTCGCGGGGGAGAACGTGGCCGCCTCGCTCGGTCTCGGCCGGCGCCGGCGCCCCTACCGCCATCGCGACCTGGGCTTCGCCGTCGACCTCGGCGGTGTCCAGGCCGCCGCCAACCCGTTCGGCGTCCCGTTGTCCGGCCCGGCGGCCGGCGCGGTCACCCGCGGCTACCACCTGGCCGCGCTGCCCGGAAACCGGGTCCGGGTGGCCGCCGACTGGCTGCTGGACGCCCTGCTGCCGTGCCAGAGCGTCCAGTTGGGCCTGGTGCGGGCCTGGTCGGTGCCGTTGGAGTCGGCATCGCCCGAGCTGGCCCGGGTACCGGGCGGACCGGGCGAGGCGAACGCAGGTGAGCACGGCGGGCCCGGCGGGAGCCATCCCGCGCCCGGCCCCGTCCGGCGCACCGACCCGCCCGACCCCGCGTCCGCCTGACCCCGCCCCCGACCTCTTCCACTTCTCCCACGACTCTGCGCAAGGAGACTCATGGACACCGCCGAACTCGCCGAACTGGGCCAGCAGTTGCGTGTCGACAGCGTACGGGCCGCCGCCGCGGCGGGATCCGGGCATCCGACGTCCTCGATGTCCGCGGCCGACCTGATGGCCGTCCTGCTCGCCAACCATCTGCGCTACGACTTCGAGCGCCCCGAACACCCGGCCAACGACCGCTTCGTGCTGTCGAAGGGCCACGCCTCGCCCCTGCTGTACTCGGTCTACAAGGCGGCCGGCGCCGTCGAGGACGGCGAGCTGATGACCTTCCGCAAGCTCGGCAGCCGCCTCGAAGGACACCCGACGCCCCGGCGGCTGGCCTGGGTGGAGACGGCCACCGGCTCGCTCGGTCAGGGACTGCCGGTCGGGGTCGGCATCGCCCTCGCCGGGAAGCGGCTGGACCGCGTCGGCTACCGGGTGTGGGTGCTGTGCGGCGACAGCGAGCTGGCGGAGGGGTCGGTGTGGGAGGCCGCCGAGCACGCCGGGTACGAGAACCTGGACAACCTGACCGCGATCGTCGACGTCAACCGGCTCGGGCAGCGCGGCCCCACCCGGCACGGCCACGACCTGGACGCCTACGCCCGCCGCTTCCAGGCATTCGGCTGGCACACCATCGAGATCGACGGCCACGACGTCGACAAGATCGACCGGGCCTATGGCGAGGCCCTGTCCACCACCGGGCAGCCCACCGTGATCCTCGCCCGCACCCTCAAGGGCAAGGGCGTCGCCTCCGTCGAGGACCGCGAGGGCCTGCACGGCAAGCCGCTGCCCGAGGCGGAGGAGGCCATCGAGGAACTCGGCGGGCCCCGCAGTGTGCGCGTGCGGGTCAGCGAGCCGCCGGCCGCCGCCGCGCTGCGCTCCGTCACCACCGAGGTGCTCCAGCTGCCCGCCTTCGACCGGGGCGAGGAGGTCGCCACCCGGGACGCCTTCGGCAAGGCCCTCGCCGCGCTCGGCACCGCCCGCGGCGACATCGTCGCCCTGGACGGCGAGGTCGGCGACTCCACGCGGACCGAGGAGTTCGCCAAGGCGCACCCCGACCGCTACTTCGAGTGCTACATCGCGGAGCAGCAGCTGGTGGCCGCCTCCGTCGGCATGGCCACGCGCGGCTGGGTGCCGTACGCCGCGACCTTCGCCGCCTTCCTCTCCAGGGCCTACGACTTCGTGCGCATGGCCTCCATCAGCGGCTCCGGGATCAACCTGGTCGGCTCGCACGCGGGCGTCTCCATCGGCCAGGACGGGCCCTCCCAGATGGGCCTGGAGGACCTCGCGATGTTCCGGGCGGTCTACGGCTCGACGGTCCTCTACCCGTGCGACGCCAACCAGACCGCCCGGCTGGTCGCCGCCATGGCCGGCCGCGACGGCATCCGCTACCTGCGCACCTCGCGCGGCAAGACCCCGGTGATCTACGGCGCGGATGAGCAGTTCGAGGTGGGCGGCAGCAAGACGCTGCGGTCGAGCGAGGAGGACCGGCTGACCGTCGTCGCGGCCGGGGTCACCGTGCACGAGGCGCTGGCGGCGGCCGACCGGCTCGCCGAGGACGGCATCGCGGTCCGGGTGATCGACCTGTACTCCGTGAAGCCCGTCGACGCGGACACCCTGCGCCGGGCCGCCGAGGAGACCGGCTGCCTGCTCACCGTCGAGGACCACCACCCGGAGGGCGGTCTCGGGGACGCCGTGGCGGAGTCGTTCGCCGACGGTGGGCCGGTGCCCCGGCTGGTCCGGCTCGGGGTGCGCACGATGCCCGGCTCGGCCGCGCCCGACGAGCAGCTGCACGCGGCCGGCATCGACGCCGCGGGCATCGCGGCGGCGGCCAGGCTGCTGGTGGAGGAGGCGGTCGTGCGATGAGCGAGGGCGACGCCCGCGCCATACGGGCGGGGCGGCGCACGGTGGAGATCCAGCGGCCGGGGAAGGTCCTCTTCCCCGGCGGCGGGGGCGCCGGTGAGTACACCAAGTACGACCTCGTCGACTACTACCGGTGCGTGGCCCCTCACATGCTGCCACACCTGCGGGGCCGTCCCCTGATGCTGGAACGCCACCCGGACGGCATCGACGGGCAGCGGTTCATGCAGAAGAACACCCCCGCGCACTACCCGGACTGGATCACCCGCGCCGAGGTCGCCAAGGAGGACGGCACGGTGACGCACGTCGTGTGCGACGACACCGCCACCCTGCTCTACCTCGCCGACCAGGCCTCGGTCACGCTGCACCGGTGGCTCTCGCGCACCGACCGCGCCGGCGGCCTCGACCACCCCGACCGCCTGGTCTTCGACCTCGACCCTCCCGGCCGGGACTTCGCCCCGGTCCGTGAGACGGCGGCGTGGCTGCGCGAGCTGCTCGACGAACTCGGCCTGCCCGCCGCGCCGATGACCACCGGCTCGCGCGGACTGCACCTCGTCGTCCCGCTGGACGGCCGCCAGGACTTCGACGCGGTACGGCAGTTCGCCCATGACGTCGCCGAACTCGCCGAGGCGCGGCACCCGGAGCGGCTCACCACCGCCGTCCGCAAGGACGAACGCGGCAACCGGCTCTACCTCGACGTGCAGCGCAACGCCTACGCGCAGACCGCCGTCGCCCCCTATGCCGTCCGCGCCCTGCCGGGCGCGCCCGTCGCGGTGCCCCTAGCCTGGGAACAGGTGGACGACCCCGGCCTCGACGCCCGCCGCTGGACCATGGCCGACGCCGTGGAGCAGGCGCGCACCGACCCCTGGGCCGCTCTGCCGAGTCGTGGCCGCTCCCTCGGGACCGCACGTAGTCGCCTCGCCGCATTGGGTGACCGGCTTACGTGACCTCGTGACCAGGCAGTCTGGTCCCGCGGTGGCACCCGGTGGCTCTCGGAGGTTTGGCCAAGGATGTGGCGGCCACACGCAGGGAGAGGTGGCCATGTCGAACGCAAAAGACACAGCGAATTCACAGAGTTCACATGAGTCACATGACTCTCAGGACTCTCACAAGAAGACAGAGCACGCGGCGGACGACCACCGTCCGACCCCCATGGAGGTGCTGCGCCAGGCGCGCGCCCAGCTCGCCGAACTCACCGGACTCACACCGGAGTCGGTGTCCTCGTTCGAGCAGACGGAGGCCGGGTGGTCGCTGGAGGTCGAGGTCCTCGAACTGGTGAGGGTGCCCGACACGATGAGCCTGATGGCGACCTACCAGGTCGAACTCGATCCGGACGGGCAGCTGACCGGCTACCGGCGCGTCCGCCGCTACGAACGCGGGAGGGCCGACGCCCGAGGCGGCCGTTAGGCCGACGCCGACGCGTGACAGCCCTGAAAGCGTTCACCGACAACGTACGAGGAGGAATTGCCGGCATGACTGTTGTTCCGGCTCAGCAGACCGGAGGCGGAGGCGGCAGCAGCGGCCTCTACGACGTACTCGAGCTGGTGCTCGACCGGGGGCTCGTCATCGACGCCTTCGTGCGCGTCTCCCTGGTCGGCATCGAGATCCTGAAGATCGACGTCCGGGTCGTCGTGGCCAGCGTCGACACGTACCTGCGCTTCGCCGAGGCGTGCAACCGCCTCGACCTGGAGTCCGGCCCGCACAAGAGCCCGGGGCTCCCCGACCTGGTCGGCGAGGTCACCGAGTCCGGCGCCCGCGGCAAGTCCAAGGGTGCTCTGACCGGCGCGGCGCAGACCGTTTCCGACGCGTTCAAGCAGGCCCGTGAGGAGGGCGAGCCCGAGCCGCGGCGCGCCCGCAAGAGCACGGCCCGCAGGAAGGAGGAGCAGGAGTGAGCACCTACGTCTACGGGATCACCGCCCGGTCGCACCCGGCTCTCCCCGAGGGCATGACCGGCGTCGGCGAGCCGGCCCAGTCCGTCCGGGTCCTCACGGCGGGGGAGCTGACCGCCGTGGTCAGTGACGCCCCCGACGACCTGCGCCCCAAGCGCCGGGACCTGCTCGCGCACCAGAACGTGCTCGCCGAGACCGGGGCCGCGGGCTGCGTGCTGCCCATGCGGTTCGGCAACGTGGCTCCGGACGACGACACCGTCGCCCAGGTCCTCGACGAGCGTGCGGACCACTACCTGGAGCGGCTCAGGGCCCTGGACGGCAAGGTCGAGTACAACGTCAAGGCCACCCATGTCGAGGAGGCCGTCCTGCACCTGGTCATGGCCGAGAACGCGGACGCCCGCAGCCTGGCTGAGGCGAACCGCCGTTCCGGAGGCGGAAGTTACGACGACAAGATCCGGCTCGGCGAGATGGTCGCGGCCGCAGTCAAGGCGAAGGAGGCGGGGGACGCCGACGAGGTGCGGCGCCTGCTGACGCCGACCGCCGCCGCGGTCAGCATCGGTGCCGAGTCCACCGGCTGGCTGCTGAACGTGTCGTTCCTGGTCCCCCGGGACACGGCCGAGGAATTCCTGGCCGCGGTCGAGCACGTCCGCGAGAGCCATCCCCACCTCGAACTGCGGGTCAACGGCCCCCTCCCGCCGTACAGCTTCGTCGAGCCCGGCCCGGCCGAGCCCGCGAGCAGCACGGCCGGTGCGGACGCCGGCGCGCAGTAGCACTCCAGGCCCGAGCGGAAGGAGAACACCGTGGGACTGATCGGCGAAGTGCTGATGCTGCCGTTCGCACCCGTGCGGGGCAGTGCGTGGGCGATCAGGCAGGTGCTCCGGGAGGCGGAACGGATCTACTACGACCCCGCCACCGTTCGGGCCGAACTCGCCCGCCTCGAAGAACAGCTGGAAGCGGGCGAGATCACCGAGGAGGAGTTCGACCGGCGCGAGGACGAGCTGCTCGACCGGCTGGAGATCGCGCTGCGCTCCGGCGAAACCACAGGCAACGGGACGGGATGATGAACCGAACGGCACTGGGCCTCGCCATAGGGGCCGGATACCTCCTGGGACGCACCAGGAAAATGAAGATGGCGCTCGCCGTCGGCTCCATGGTGGCGGGCAAGAAGCTGAATCTCGGCCCCGGGGCGCTCGCCGATCTGGCGCGGCAGCAGTTGCGCGACAACCCCCAGTTCAAGGAGATCGGGGACCAGCTGCGCCAGGAACTGCGAGGCGTCGGCAAGGCCGCCACCGGGGCCATGGTCGAGCGGCAGATCGGCGCGCTCGCCGACCGGCTCCACGACCGCACCGCACAGGTGCGCGGGGAGGTCACCGGCGCCCTGCCGTCCGACGGGTCCGAGGAGGAGCCGGACGAGGACGACACGGAGGCGCGGGACGAGGACGACACGGGGGCGCGCGACGAGGAGGACTCCGGGGCGCGCGAGGACGCGGACGACGAGGACCGCGCATCCCGCCAGGAGGGGTCGGGCCGGAGCACGGCCAGGAAGGCGGCCAAGAAGGCACCGTCGAAGAAGGCTGCGGCGGACGGCAAGGCCGAGAAGAAGACGGCTCCCGCGAAGAAGACGGCGGCCAAGAGGACCGGTGCGGCACGCAAGTCGGCCGCGCAGCGGACGTCCGGTGCCCGCGGAGCGGCGTCCAGCAAGTCGAAGGGCGGCGATGACCGATGACCGACACACTCGGATCGGCCACCTCCGCGGCCGGCAAGGGCACGGGCGCGGCGAAGGAGAACCCGCTCACCAGCCTCGCCCACAGCGAGGCCGCCGACCGGCTGAAGGAGGAGGCGCAGGAGTACCTGTCCGCACAGGCCCAGAAGCTGCTCACCGGCCTCGGCCGCAAGCTCGGCGAGACCACCAACAAGCTGAACGACATCGCCGAGGGAAACAGTCCCGGCTTCGCAAAGCTGGCGCTGGACGGCGGACGCAAGCTCGCCGAGGGCAAGGGGCCGCTGCGCTCCGCGCTGGAACTCGGCGCCTCCCGGGCGAAGGACAACGTGATGGGCGCGCTCAAGAACCTCGGGGGCGGCAAGAAGAAGGGCGGAGGCGGCAACAAGCCCACCGTCATCATGGAGTTCATCGACGTCGGCGTGCCGGTGCGCACCGCCTACGACCAGTGGACCCAGTACCAGGACTTCTCCCACTTCGCGAAGGGCGTCAAGAGCGCCAGCCGCGCGAGCGACACCGACTCCGACTGGCAGGCCAAGATCTTCCTGTCCAGCCGCAGCTGGAAGGCGCACACCACCGAACAGATAGCGGACTACCGCATCCAGTGGACGTCGGAGGGGGCGAAGGGCAGCGTCAAGGGTGTCGTCACCTTCCACCCGCTGGCGGAGAACCTCACCCGGGTGCTGCTCGTCATGGAGTACTACCCGAGCGGCTTCTTCGAGAAGACGGGCAACATCTGGCGCGCCCAGGGCCGCCGGGCCAGGCTCGACCTGAAGCACTTCGCCCGCTTCATCTCCATGAAGGGCGAGGCGGAGGACGGCTGGCGCGGTGAGATCCGCGACGGCGAGGTGGTCAAGAGCCACGAGGACGCGGTCGCCGAGGAGGAGCGGGAGTCCCAGGAGTCCGAGGACTCCGAGGACACCGGCGAGCCCGAGGGGTCCGCCGCCGAGGACGAGTCCGAGGAGCCCGAGGAGTACGAGGACGAGGACGAGGCCGCCGACGAGGAGGAAGAGGACGAGGAGGAGCCCGAGGAGTACGAGGACGAGGACGAGGGCTCGTACCGGGACGAGGACGAGCCTGACGAGGAGTACGAGGAAGAGCAAGAGGAAGAGGAAGAGGAGCCCGAGTACGCGGAGCGCGGGAGCCGTCGATGACGACGCCCAGCCGGTTCCCCGAGCCGTACGGCCAAAGCTCGGGGGCCAACCTCGCCGACATCCTTGAACGTGTTCTCGACAAGGGTGTGGTCATCGCGGGCGACATCCGGATCAACCTGCTCGACATCGAACTGCTCACCGTCAAGCTGCGGCTCATCGTCGCTTCGGTGGACAAGGCCAAGGAAATGGGGATCGACTGGTGGGAGACCGACCCGGCCCTCTCGTCCCGGGCCCGCCGGGACGAGCTGGCCAGGGAGAACGCCGAGCTGAGAGAACGGCTGGCCCGGCTGGAGGAGCTGGAACCGGGCCACGTACCGAAGGAGGCGCCATGACCGGGCTGCGCTACGTCTACGCCGTCTGCCGCCCCTTCGGAACGCCCCTGCAGGCCCAGCTGACGGGCATCGGGGGCGCTCCGCCCGCGTTGCTGCATCACCACGAGCTGATCGCCGTCGTCAGCACGGTTTCGGAGGCGGACTTCCGCGAGGACGCACTGAAGGCCCATCTGGAGGACCTGGACTGGCTGGCCGCGACGGCGCGGGCCCACCAAGGCGTGATCGACGCGCTGACCACGGTCACCACCCCGCTGCCGCTGCGGCTCGCGACGGTCTTCAGGGACGACAGCGGGGTGCGCACGATGATGGAGGCGCGCGAGGACGACTTCCGGCGCGTGCTGGACCGGCTGGAAGGCCGCGTGGAATGGGGCGTGAAGGTGTACGCGGAGGCCTCGCCGGCCCGGCCCGCCGTCCCCGCAGAGAAGGCCGCCAGCGGCCGGGACTATCTGCGCCGGCGCCGTGCGGACACCTGGGCGCACGAGGAGAGCCTGCAGGCCACCGAGGCGTTCGCGCAGTCCCTGCACGAGCGGCTGTGCGAGCAGGCGGAGGACTGCCGGCTGCACGCCCCGCAGAACTCCGCGCTCTCGGGCGCGACCGGGCGGAACGTGCTCAACGCGGCCTATCTGGTGTCGCGGGCGCGTTCCGAGGAGTTCGTGGAACTGGTGGACCGGACCAAGGACGAGGCACCCGGGATCCGGGTGGAACTCACCGGCCCCTGGGCCGCCTATTCGTTCACCGGAGAGGAAACGGGGGCGGAGCGGTGACCGTCGTCGAACGCCGGGAGATCGCGCTGGTCGACCTCCTGGACCGGCTGCTGGCCGGCGGAGTCGTGATCACGGGGGACGTCACGCTGCGCATCGCGGACGTCGATCTCGTCCGCATCGACCTGAACGCGCTGATCAGCTCGGTGAACGAGTCGGTCCCCTCACCCTTCGAGGAGCCCCGATGAGTGCGCGCAAGCGGCTCGACCTCGAACCCGACACGGTCGAGCGCGACCTGGTGAAACTCGTGCTGACGGTGGTGGAGCTGCTGCGTCAGCTGATGGAGCGGCAGGCCGTGCGGCGCTTCGACACCGGGGACCTGACGGAGGAGCAGGAGGAGCGGATCGGCCTCACCCTGATGCTCCTGGAGGACCGGATGGCCGAGCTGCGCGACCGCTACGGCCTGCGGCCCGAGGACCTGAACCTGGACCTCGGACCGCTCGGACCGCTGCTTCCCCGCGACTGACGGGCACCGCCGGGGCGAGCCGCCAGAGGCAGGCTCAGGCCTCCTTGCGGCACAGGATCTCCCCGTGCAGCACGGCGAACCAGCCGTCCTCCCGCCGGCCCCAGTCCCGCCAGGCCTCGGAGACCGCCCGCAGCTGATCGGCGGTCGCGTGACCCCCCTGCACAGCCCGTTCGGCGTAGGCCGAGGCGAGGGTGCGGTCCGCCCACAGGCCACTCCACCAGGCCCGCTCCTCGGGCGAGGCGAAGGTCCAGTTGCCGGAGGTGGCGGTGACGTCGGTGAGCCCGGCGGCCAGCGCCCAGGCCTTCAGCCGGCGCCCGGCGTCGGGCTCGCCGCCGTTGGCGCGGGCCACCCGCTCGTACAGGTCCAGCCAGTCGTCCAGGCCGGGCAGCGCCGGGTACCAGGTCATCGCCGCGTAGTCCGCGTCGCGCACGGCGATGAACCCGCCCGGCTTCGTCACGCGCCGCATCTCGCGCAGCGCCTGCACGGGGTCGCCGACGTGCTGGAGCACCTGGTGGGCGTGGACCACGCAGAAGGTGTCGTCCGGGTAGTCCAGGGCGTGGACGTCGGCGACCGTGAAGTCGACGTTGGACAGACCGCGCCCGGCGGCCGTGGCCCGGGCCTGCTCCAGGATGCCCGGCGCGTGGTCGACGCCCGTGACGTGGCCGTCGGGGACCAGCTCCGCCAGGTCCGCGGTGATGGTGCCGGGGCCGCAGCCGATGTCCAGGATCCTCATGTGGGGCTTCAGTGAACCGAGCAGGTAGGCCGCGGAGTTGGCGGCGGTCCGCCAGGTGTGCGACCGGAGCACGGACTCGTGGTGCCCGTGCGTGTAGACGGCGGTCTCCTGGGCGTTCGGCATGGCTGTGCCCCTTCTCGTCGTACCGGCCGGACCGGGCCGGCGATACGGCTCACCGTACGCGCGCATGCCGAATGTTGAGACCGCCGTTTTACCATTCGGACTGATGGAACGTCAGTTCTCTGTCAGGAGGCACCGCGCAGCGGACGGTAGACCGTCAGGGCCTCGGGCAGCTTCTCCAGCCTCACCTCGCCCGACACCGCCGTGACCTCCCCGTCGTACGCCAGCGGGGTGCCCGGTGCCAGGCCCGTCAGCCGCAGCCGGTTCACCTGCACCGCGGCATGGGCGGGGGAGCGGGTGAGGGGGCCCGCGGCGGCCGCCGCGAGCAGGCGCAGCGCGGGCCGGCGGCTGCCGTGCACCACGCGCACGTCCAGCAGTCCGTCGGCCAGGTCGGCACGGCGGGCGGGCGCGAGCCCCATCCGGTGGTAGACGCCGTTGCCGACGAACAGCAGCCACAGCGGCCGTCGTTCACCGCCCACCACCACCTCCAGCGGATGCCGGTCCGCGCGCAGCACCCGCAGCGCGCCGAGCAGCCCGGCCGGCCAGCCGCCGATCCGGTTCGACCAGCGGTCCCGTGAGCGCACCAGCTCCGGGTAGACCCCGAGGCTCAGCGTGTTCAGGAACAGCCCCTCGGACTCGCCGGTGACGAAGCGCCCGGCGTCCACCCGGACCGCCTCGCCGTCCCGGATCGCCCGCGCCAGGTCGCGTTCGTCCTCCACGCCCAGGTCGTAGGCGAAGTGGTTCAGGGTGCCGCCCGGGAGCACCGCGAGCGGCAGGCCGTGGCGCAGCGCGAACCCGGCGGCCGCGTTCACGGTGCCGTCGCCGCCGCACACCCCGAGCACCCGCGCCCGGGCGGCCGCCTTCGCCAGCTCGTCCATGACCTCGTCGGGCGCGCACTCCACCAGCTCGGCCTTCGGCAGCGCCTCCTGCAGGGCGCGCACCCGGTCCGCGGTGCCCGAGGCCCGGTTGGCGACCACCACCAGACCCTCGCCCTCCGGCAGCGCGGGCACCTCGGCGCGCGGCCGGGGCGGCGACACGGACTGGGCGCGGGTCGGCACCAGGCGCCGTACCAGGAAGGCGGCGCCCGCGCCGAGCGCCGCCCCGGCCAGGACGTCGCTGGGGAAGTGCACCCCCGTGTACACCCGGGACATCGCCACCGAGAACGCCGCCGGCGCCACCGCCGCACCCCACGCCGGGGACTCCAGGGCCACCCCGGTCGCGAAGGCGGCCGCCGACGCGGCGTGCCCCGACGGGAAGGAGGTGGTGATCGGCTGCCGCTTCAGCTGCCGCACCAGCGGTACCGGGTCCAGCACCGGCCGCGCCCGGCGCACCGAGCGCTTGCCGAGGGTGTTGATCGTCAGGGAGGCCAGACCGAGCGAGGCCAGGCCCCGCACGGCGGCCCGGCGGCCCCGGGGCGTGCGGCTCGCGGCCATCGCGGCGGCCGTGGCGAACCACAGCACCCCGTGGTTGGCACTGCGGCTCAGCCGCGGCAGCACCCGCTCGGCGCCCGGCCAGTTCCACTTGGCGGCGCGCACGAACAGCCGCGAGTCCAGGGCGAGCAGCCGCGAGCGCAGGGCGTGCGGGGCGATCTTCGGGACGGTCAGGTCGAGGTCTGGGCTCATAGGGGTCCGGTTACCCTGAAGTGCCCCGTTCTTGTGTTCTCTCGCGTGCCGGCCGCCCGGCCGGCGTATCCAAGGAGACCGCCCGGATGCGCCTGCTCCTGGTCCGCCACGGCGAGACCCCGTCCAACGTCCGTCACCTGCTGGACACCGCCGTGCCCGGCCCCGGACTGACGCCGCTCGGTGAGGCGCAGGCCGCGGCGCTGCCCGAGGCCCTCGCCGGCGAGGACATCGAGGCCCTGTACGCCTCCACGCTGATACGCACCCAGCTCACCGCCGCCCCACTGGCCGCCGTCCGGGGCCTCGAGGTGACCGTCCGCGACGGCATCCGCGAGCTGTCCGCCGGCGACTTGGAGATGCTGCCCGGCGACGCCCCCGAGGCCCGGTGCTACATGCGCACGGCGTTCGCGTGGGCGGTGGGCGACACCGCGCTGCGCGTCCCCGGCGGGGAGAGCGGCGAGGAGGCGCTGGCCCGCTACGACGCCGTGGTCGCCGAGGCCGCCGCGAGCGGCGCCGGAACCGTCGCCATGGTCAGCCACGGCGCCGCGATCCGCATGTGGACCGCCGCCCGCGCGGACAACGTCGACGTGCGCTTCGCCGCCGCCCACCCGCTGGCCAACACCGGCACGGTGATCCTGGAGGGCTCGCCGTCGGACGGCTGGAAGGCCCTCTCCTGGGCGGGTGCCACGGTGGAACCGGCCGGCGAGCCCGGGCCGGCGGGCGAGCCGCAGGAGGTGCACGGACGCTGAGCGGGCAGCGGGCCCGGCCGGGGGAGAGCGGCGGGCACGGGCGGCCGGCGGGATAACGGTTTGCCCGCTCCGGGGGGCGCCCCGGAGAATGCCGCCCCATGGGACATCTGGAAGTCGCGCATCTCGAGTACCACCTCCCCGACGGCAGGACGCTGCTCGGTGATGTCTCCTTCCGGGTCGGCGAAGGCGCCGCCGTCGCCCTGGTCGGCCCGAACGGGGCCGGCAAGACCACCCTGCTCAGGCTGATCTCCGGCGAGCTGAAGCCGCACGGCGGCACGGTCACCGTCAGCGGCGGCCTCGGTGTGATGCGCCAGTTCGTCGGCTCCGTGCGGGACGAGACGACCGTACGCGACCTGCTGGTCTCCGTGGCCCCGCCCCGCATCCGGGAGACGGCCAGGGCCGTGGACGAGGCCGAGCACGCCGTCATGACCGTCGACGACGAGGCCGCCCAGCTGCGGTACGCGCAGGCCCTCGCCGACTGGGCCGAGGCCCGCGGCTACGAGGCCGAGACCCTGTGGGACATGTGCACCACGGCCGCGCTCGGCGTGCCCTACGAGCGAGCCCAGTGGCGGCAGGTGAGCACCCTCTCCGGCGGCGAGCAGAAACGCCTCGTGCTGGAGGCGCTGCTCCGCGGCACCGATGAGGTGCTGCTCCTGGACGAGCCGGACAACTACCTCGACGTGCCCGGCAAGCGGTGGCTGGAGGAGCAGCTCAGGGAGACCCGCAAGACCGTCCTGTTCGTCTCCCACGACCGCGAGCTCCTCGCCCGCGCCGCCGAGAAGATCGTCTCCGTCGAGCCCGGACCGGCCGGTGCCGACGCCTGGGTGCACGGCGGCGGCTTCGCCACCTACCACGAGGCCCGCCGGGAGCGGTTCGCCCGCTTCGAGGAGCTGCGCCGCCGCTGGGATGAGAAGCACGCCCAGCTGAAGAAGCTCGTCCTGAACCTGCGCCAGGCCGCCTCCGTCAGTCACGAGCTGGCCTCCCGCTACCAGGCCGCGCAGACCCGCCTGCGCAAGTTCGAGGAGGCCGGCCCGCCGCCGGAGCCGCCGCGCGAGCAGGACATCACCATGCGCCTCAAGGGCGGCCGTACCGGCGTCCGGGCCGTCACCTGCGAGGCTCTAGAGCTGACCGGCCTGATGAAGCCGTTCGACCTGGAGGTCTTCTACGGCGAACGGGTCGCCGTCCTCGGCTCCAACGGCTCCGGCAAGTCACACTTCCTGCGCCTGCTCGCCGGGGAGGACGTGGCGCACACGGGCCACTGGAAGCTCGGCGCCCGCGTCGTGCCCGGCCACTTCGCGCAGACCCACGCCCACCCCGAGCTGGCGGGCCGGACCCTCCTCGACATCCTGTGGAAGGAGCACGCCCAGGACCGGGGCGCGGCCATGTCCCGGCTGCGCCGCTACGAGCTCACGCAGCAGGCCGAGCAGTCCTTCGACCGGCTCTCCGGCGGCCAGCAGGCCCGCTTCCAGATCCTGCTGCTCGAACTGCGGGGAGCCACCGCGCTGCTGCTGGACGAGCCGACGGACAACCTCGACCTGGAGTCCGCCGAGGCCCTCCAGGAGGGACTGGAGGCCTTCGACGGCACGGTCCTCGCGGTCACCCACGACCGCTGGTTCGCCCGCTCCTTCGACCGCTTCCTGGTCTTCGGCAGCGACGGACGGGTCCGCGAGACCACGGAACCCGTCTGGGACGAGCGCAGGGTCGAGCGGGCGCGGTAGGTCCGCGCCCGCCCGGGCCCTCACCGCCGGTGCGGCAGCCCGCCCGGACCGCCCACCGCGACCTCGTCCCCGGTCTCCCGCGCCACCGGGGTGAGCGAGGCGACCGGCGCGTCCGTCACCACGGCCGCCCTGGCCTCGTCCACCGCCCCCAGGTGGCCTCGTCGGCGCCCTGCTCGCGCAGCTCCCGGGACACCGCCTCCGCGGTCGGACGCCCGCGGTGCCGCATGTCCTCGTCGTGCTGGGCGAGGTCGACGCATGCGGAGGCCCGGGACCCCGGATGTTCGTACAGTGGACTCAGGAAAGCGAGCTCCATGGATCCCTCCCGGAAAGCGCTCGGGGGCAGTGCACGCCCGGGCGGGTACCCGGACCGCATGATTGGACACGACGAGCGGGGCACCACCATGACCGGAGTCGACCCCAGCCGGCTGGACGACCAGCAGCTCATGAAGGAGCTGGAGACGATCCACCGCACGCGCCACGACACCCTCCTGTACGCCTCGAACGACGCGCTGCGGGCCCACAACGAGCGCATGGCGCAGCTGGAGGGCGAGTACCTGCGCCGCAACCCGCGCCGGCTGGTCAGCTCCGGCCGTACCCGGGAGGGAGCCCGGGAGCGCCGCTGCGGCGAGTCGGTGACCCCGGGCGCGCCCGGCACCTGAGGCGGCGCACCGCACACGCCGAGGGCCGGCCCGTCGGGGCCGGCCCTCGGCGAGCGGTCGCGCTCAGCCCGCCTCGCCCGCGAGCACGTGCAGGAAGGCGTCGCAGAACGCCTTCAGGTCGTCCGGCTTGCGGCTGGTCACCAGCTGGTTGGAGCCGTGGTCGCAGATCTTGACCTGCTCGTCCACCCAGGTGCCGCCCGCGTTGGTGATGTCCGTCCGCAGGCTCGGCCAGGACGTCAGCACCCGGCCGCGCACGACGTCCGCCTCCACGAGCGTCCACGGCGCGTGGCAGATCGCGGCGACCGGACGCCCCCGGTCGAAGAAGTCCTTCACGAACGCGACGGCCTTCTCGTCCATCCGCAGGAAGTCGGGGTTGGCCACCCCGCCCGGCAGCACCAGACCACCGAACGCGTCGGCGGACGTCTCGCCCGCCACCTCGTCCACGTCGAAGGTGTCCGCCTTGTCGAGGTGGTTGAACGCCTGGATCTTCCCGGCCTCCGTCGACACCAGCACCGGCTCGTGCCCCGCGTCGGAGACCGCCTTCCACGGCTCGGTCAGCTCGACCTGCTCGACGCCCTCGGGCGCCACCAGAAACGCGATACGCATGATTCTCAGCTTCCTTTCAGAACGGTCCCGGCGTCCCCCGGCGCCCGGTCCCGCAGTGGCGGCACATGGCCGGGCTGCTCCCCGGGGCCGGCGGTTTCGCCCCGCGCGACCCCGGCGGCCCGGTCCCGGTCCCGGCTCACCTGCCGCCCGTCACCGCCTCGGCCAGCTGCTGGACGTTGTTGAACCGCTCGGCGCGCGGCAGCCCGGCCACCGCGTCCACCAGCGGGTCGGGCGCGTTGTCCCGGCGCAGTGTCGAGGCCAGTTCACCCGCCCGTGCCGGGAAGGCGCCGCGCCCCAGGACACGGGCCAGCTCCAGCCGCACCCGCTCCAGCGACGCCGGGGAACCCAGACCGCCGACCGGACCGGCGGACACCGCCGGGTCGTCGTCGGCGGCGGGCTCCGGGTCGTGCCACTCCTCGACCCGGGTCGGGTGCCCGGACCTGAGCAGTCCCTTCAGCTCGTGCTTCATCTCGTCGTCCCGGTGGACGTTCAGCCGGTCGCTGCCTCGCTGCATGTCTTTCTCCAGAGGGTCGAAGTCCGCACCGCGTACCCGGTGCCATGGCGCCGACACGCATCCGCTCCGTGCGGATCTAGTGCCTGTCACGGCCCGGCAGGAACTCCTGCACCTTCGCCTTCAGCCCCTGCCTGACCATCGACCGCCGGTCGGTGTCGCCCTTGAGGATCGACGCGGCCGTCGCCTCCATCTGCTCCCAGGTGGCGTGCGGCGGGATCGGCGGTACGGCGGGGTCGGTGAGGAACTCGACCACGCACGGCCCGTCGGCCGCCAGGGCGGCCCGCCAGGCCGCCTCCACGTCCTCCGGCTTCTCCACCCGGATCCCGGTCAGGCCCAGCGAGCGGGCGAAGGCCGCGTACTGCACGTCCGGGATGGACTGGGACGGCACGAACGACGGGGCGCCCTCCATCGCTCGCATCTCCCAGGTCACCTGGTTGAGGTCCTGGTTGTTCCACACGGCGACCACCAGCCGCGGATCCGACCAGCGGTCCCGGTACTTGGCGGCGGTGATCATCTCCGCCAGGCCGTTCATCTGCATCGCGCCGTCTCCGACCAGCGCGAACACCGGCCGGTCGGGGTGCGCGAACTTCGCGCCGATCGCGTACGGCACGCCCGGCCCCATCGTCGCCAGCGTCCCGGACAGCGAACCGCGCATGCCCGGCCGCATGGTGATGTGCCGTGCGTACCAGTTGGCGACCGACCCGGAGTCGGAGGTCAGGATCGCGTCGTCCGGCAGCAGCGGATCCAGCGCCCGGGCCACGTACTCGGGGTTGATCGGGTCCGCCGACAGCCCGGCCCGCCGCTCCATCGTCTCGTGCCAGCGCCGCACGTTCGCGCACACCGTGTCGTGCCACTCGCGCCCGCCCCGGTCGGTCTTCAGCAGCGGGATCAGCCGCTGGAGCGTCGCCTTGGCGTCGCCGACCAGGTTCACCTCGTACGGGTACCGCATGCCGATCATGTGCGCGTCGATGTCGATCTGCACCCCGCGCGCCTTGCCGAAGTCCGGCATGAACTGGGTGTACGGGAACGACGACCCGATCGTCAGCAGCGTGTCGCAGTCGCGCATCAGCTCGTACGACGGCCGGCTGCCCAGCAGGCCGATCGGCCCGGTGACATAGGGCAGCTCGTCGCTCAGCACGTCCTTGCCGAGCAGCGCCTTCGCGACCCCCGCCCCCAGCAGCTCCGCGATCTCCCGCACCTCGACGACCGCGCCCGCGGCGCCCTGCCCGACCAGGATCGCCACCTTGTCACCCTCGTTCAGGACGTCCGCCGCCCGGCGCAGCGCCTCGTCCGTCGGGGTCGCGGTGTAGTCGCTCATGCCCAGGCTGGAGGGCACCATCTTGAACTCGTGCGTCGGCGGCGAGTAGTCCAGTTCCTGCACGTCGGCCGGGATGATCAGCGCGGTGGGGCAGCGGCGCGCGTACGCGGTCCGGATCGCCCGGTCCAGCACGTTCGGCAGCTGCTCCGGCACCGTCACCACCTCGACGAACTCCGAGGCGACGTCCTTGTACAGGGTGTGCAGGTCGATCTCCTGCTGGTACGAGCCGCCCATCGCGGTCCTGTTGGTCTGGCCGACGATGGCCAGCAGCGGCACGTGGTCGAGCTTGGCGTCGTACAGACCGTTGAGCAGGTGGACGGCGCCCGGCCCCGAGGTCGCCACGCACACGCCGATGCGACCGCTGAACTTGGCGTACCCCACCGCCTCGAAGGCGGACATCTCCTCGTGCCGGGACTGGATGAACCGCGGCTGGTCCTCGGCCCGGCCCCAGGCGGCGAGCAGCCCGTTGATGCCGTCGCCCGGATAGCCGAAGACCTGATCCACACCCCAGGCGCGCAGGCGTTCGAGGATGTGGTCGGAGACCTTGGTGCTCATGGAGGGACCTCCCCGGTGCAGTACGAAGCGGACGATCCGGTCGTCGGATACCGAGTCACCTGCGCGGGGGCCGGAAAACCTCCCCGGATCCGGCCATGGGCCGCCACCGGCGGGGGCCGGCCGAAACCCGCCCCGGGTCCCCGTCACCCGCCTGGGCGTCCGCGTCCCGCGAATGGGGTCCGGCCGCGCGCGCCGCGGCGCGGGGCGGGCTGTGATGGCAGCGGGGGTACGACCCCGTACCCGCACCCGCGGGCGCCGCACGGCGGTACCGCCGTACCGGTGCCCCGGCGACCCGCCTCCGTGCCATCCGGCCGCCGTCCGAGGAGCCGTCCATGCGCCGCACCGCCCGCGCCCTGTCCGCCGCCCTCGTCGCCGCCGCCGCGCTCGCCCTGGGCGGGCCCGCCGCGCTCGCCGCCCCCGCCGCCGGGGCCGGTCCCGGCTCCGTCCCGGCGAGCTGCGACCCCTTGGCGAGCCTGATACCCGGCCTGGTGCCGGACACCCCCGCCGCCACCCGGCAGGCCGTCCCCGGACAGACCGGCGCCGACGCGGGCCGCGTACCCGGACCCTCCTACCAGGGCACCGACCGGCAGCCGGCCGACGGCACCGGCCGGAGCGGACCCGACGCGGCCCGCACCGTGGACGGGTCCTGCACCGGGATCCCGCAGCAGCAGGGTGCGGCGCCCTCCGCCACCGCCCGCACCGGCGACGGCACGCCGTGCGCCGGAACACAGACACAGCAGTGCGGCACCGCGCACACCTGCACCGACGGCAGGTCCTGCGCGGGCACACAGGGCTGCGCGGACGGCAGGCCCTGCGGCGACACACAGCCGTGCGCGAGCGGCAAGTCGTGCGGGACCTCGCAGGGGTGCACGGACGGCAAGTCCTGCGGGAACTCGCAGGCGTGCGCGAGCGGCAAGTCCTGCGGGAACTCGCAGGCGTGCGCGGACGGTAGGTCCTGCGGGAACTCGCAGGGGTGCGCGAGCGGCAAGTCGTGCGGGGACGGTGGGCGGTGCAGGGCGGGTGAGGCGTGCCCGGGGCAGGAGACGTGCGGGCCGGGCTCGCAGTGCAAGGGCGACGGACGGCAGTGCGGCGCGGCCGGGTCCACCTCCTGCACCGAGAGCGGCGGGCGCTGCGAGGAGTCCCGCGGCCAGGGCTGCCAGGACCCCGACGGACACTCCTGCCGCGAGCCCCGCGACCCCGGCGGCTGCGCCCCGTCCGGCGTGCAGCACGGCGCCGCGGCCGGGGCGGGCGGCAGCTTCGACGACTCGGTCCCGGCACTCGTCGCCGGCGGTCTGTTCATCGCGGCCGCCTGCGCGGGAGCGGGCTACCGGCTGTACGGCCCGAGGCGGTCCGCGGGAGGCCCGCCGAACGGCGCGTGACCCGGGCGACGCCCCGGTCCGCCCATGGAGCACCGTCCAGCGGGTACACACCATCCCGAGGAGACCTGCCACGCACCAGCCGCCCGTCCGGCACCACCGGCGGACGGCGCGGTGGGCACGCCGGGCGGCGGGGCCCGCAGGGGGCGGCACGACGGCACCACGGACAGCGCGGAGGCGGACATGCGGCGGACGGACCCCGAGGGCCACGGCCCCGTCCGCTACGGCCCGCCCCTGCCCGCCGACGGCCTGCCCGTGCTCCCCGAACTCGCCGCCGTGGTCGCCGCCGCGGCGAGCCGCCCCGACGCCCAGCCCGTCGGAGGCGCCCCCGCCCTGCTGGAGTCCGCCTGCGGCTACTGGACGCGCCGCGGACTGCCCTGCGTACCCGACCAGGTGGCCGCGGGACCCGGCGCCCCCGCCCTGCTCCTCGCCCTCACCGCCGCGCTCGCCGGCGACGGCGCCGACGTCCTGGTGCCCCGCCCCTGCG
Organism: Streptomyces sp. NPDC037126; assembly: GCF_055605965.1. Classification (NCBI taxonomy): domain Bacteria; kingdom Bacillati; phylum Actinomycetota; class Actinomycetes; order Kitasatosporales; family Streptomycetaceae; genus Streptomyces; species Streptomyces sp. NPDC037126. The sequence goes on along the minus strand of NZ_JBVJTD010000018.1, from coordinate 52,045 downwards.
CCGCCTGGTGGGCGCCGTACGCGCGCCTGCTCGGCCGGCCCGTGTTCCACGTGCCCGCACCCGCGGAGGGCGGCGGCGTCCCCGACCCGTACGCCCTGCTGGAGACCATTCGCCGGGTGCGCGACGAGGGCGGCGACCCGCGGCTGCTGGTGCTCTCCGTCGCCGACGACCCCACCGCCACCGTCGCACCGCCCGAACTGCTGCACGAGACCGTGGAGGCCGCCACCGCCGAGGGGCTGCATCTGGTCAGCGACGAGACCTGGCGGGACACCCTGCACGCCCCGCACGACACCGTGCTGCTCAGCCCGGCCGAGATGCAGCCCGACCGGGTGACCGTCGTCACCGACCTGGCCGGCGCGCTGCTGCCCCCCGGCTGGCCCGCCGCCGTCGCCCGCTTCCCGGCGACCGGGAGGGGACTCGCGCTGCACGCGCGCGTGCTCGACGTGCTGACCGCGCTCGACGCCCGGGTCGCCGGGCCTGTCGCCGCGGCCGCCGGCTACGCCCTCGACGAGCCGCGGCCCGTCACCGAGCGCCGCGAGGCCGCCGTACGGCTGCACGCCCGCCTCGCCGCCGCCGCGCACGCCGCGGTCGTCGCGGGCGGTGCGCTCGCCCGGCCCCCGCAGGCCGGCCGCCATCTCTACGCCGACCTCGGCCCGCTCCGCGAACCGCTCGCCGACCTGGGCGTGGGCGACGCACAGGAACTGGAGGACCTCCTCACCGCCCGGCTCGGCATCCCCGCGCCCGGTGGCCACCGCTTCGGCGACGACCTCGGGGCGCTGCGCGTACGGCTCGCCACCGGGCCCCTGCTGGGCGGCACCGACGAGGAACGCCTGGAATGTCTCGCAGCACCCTCGCCGTTGGAACTGCCACACGTGCAACGCGCGTTGAACTCCTTGAGGTCGGTCTTCGACGATCTCCGCGACGACGCTCAGCGATGGGAGCCCCCTCGATGACGCAGCAGACGCACGAGCCCGGATCGGCCCCGACGACCACCGCGACCACCAGCACGACGGCCACGACGACCGCGACGAACACCACGACCGCGACGAGCACCACGACCACGACGAGCACGGAGACGCCGCGGACCACGCGGACCGCCGCGGCCGCGACGGCGACGCGCCCGACCCCTTCCCCGCCGCTGGCCGAGCCCCGCCCCCTGGGCGAACACCGGGTGTGGCCGCGCACGTTCCACGACCGGCTCACCGCCCCCCTGCCCGGCCTCAAGGCCCTCGCCCGCTTCGCCCGCGAGGGCGCCGTGCGTCCCGGCCCCGAGGGCCTCGCCGACATCCCCCGGCTCCCGTTCGAACCCGCCCCGCTGCCCCGCGTCGGCACCGGCACCCTCGCCGTCACCTGGGCGGGACACGCCAGTTGGATCGTCCAGGTCGGCGGCCTGACCGTGCTCACCGACCCCGTCTGGTCCCAGCGCATCCTCGGCACCCCGGCCCGCATCACCCCCGTCGGCGTGCCCTGGGACTCGCTGCCGCGCGTCGACGCCGTGGTCATCAGCCACAACCACTACGACCACCTGGACGCCCCCACGCTGCGCAGACTCCCGCGCGACACACCGGTGTTCGCGCCGGCCGGGCTCGGGCGCTGGTTCCAGCGCCGCCGGTTCACCCGCGTGACGGAGCTGGACTGGTGGGAGGGGGCCGAACTGTCCGGCGTGCGCTTCGACTTCGTGCCCGCACACCACTGGTCCAAGCGCACCCTGACCGACACCTGCCACAGCCTCTGGGGCGGCTGGGTCCTCACGGCCCCCGACGGCCGGCGCGTCTACTTCGCGGGCGACACCGGCTACGGCCACTGGTTCTCCCGCATCGGCCGCCGCCACCCCGGCATCGACCTCGCCCTCATGCCCATCGGCGCCTACGATCCGCGCTGGTGGCTCAGCGACGTCCACTGCGATCCCGAGGAGGCGGTCCGGGCCACCCTCGACCTGGGCGCCCGCCGCATGGCCCCCATGCACTGGGGCACCTTCGTCCTCTCTGCCGAGCCGGTCCTGGAACCGCTCGACCGGGTACGGGCGGCCTGGGAGAAGGCGGAACTGGCGCGCGAGGACCTGTGGGACCTCCCGGTGGGAGCCTCGAAGGTGCTGGAACCCGGCGCTCCCTGACCCGAAGGGGCATCAACAGGCCCTCCGCACGGGGTGCGGGCGAACTCGAACCGGCCCTCCGCAAGGGACGAGCGACCTCGAACCCGGCCCTCCGCAGGGGGAGCGAGCGACCTCGGCGCAACCGCGCTCCGAAACCCACGCACACTCCGACGGCGCTACCGGAACCGCCGCACCACCCCCGGCACCGCGCTGACCACCACGGTCAGCGCGACCGCCACCGCCACGCCTTCCCAGGGCTCCCTGAACAGCGAGCCGCCCAGAATCCCGATCACCTGGTAGGTGACCGCCCACGCCAGACACGCGGGCAGGTTCCCCCGCGCGAACCTCCGCAGCGGCCAGTCGGCCAGCAGACAGGCCAGCATCACAGGTATTCGCCCCGCGGGGACCAGCCGGGACAGCACCAGCACGGCGATCCCGTGCTCCGTCAGCTTCTCCCGCGCCTGCGCCAGCCGCTCCTCCGGGGCCCGCGACCGTATCGCCTCCAGCCAGCGGGAGCCGTTCTTGGACCGCATCCCGCGCCGCCCCAGCCAGTACAGGGCCGCGTCGCCCAGGAACGCGGCCACGGACGCCGTGACGAACACCAGGACCAGCGAGAACGGGGCCGTCTGATGGAAGGCCACCACGGCCGCCGAACTCACCAGCGCCCCGGTCGGCACCACCGGCACCAGCGCGCCGATCAGCACCAGCAGGAACAACGACGGGTACCCGAGCGCCTGTTGCGTCGACTCGGCCGGCACGCCCGGCACGGGTGCCGCGGCGAGCGCCGCGGCGGAGGGCAGCCATCTCACCGGGCGGCCTCCAGCCGCACGCTCTCCCCGTGGCCGAGCCGGTGCACCGCCACCCGCGGGGCGGCCGCCGCGGCGAGCCGGACGAACTCGTCGCCCGGCGCGTGGAACTCGTGCGGACGCACGGCGTCCATGCCGATCGGCCAGTACGTCCCGTAGTGCACCGGCACCGCGGCCCGCGGCGCCAGCCGGGCCAGCGCCCGCGCCGCCCGACCCGGATCCAGGTGCCCCTCCCCGAGGAACGGCCCCCAGCCGCCCACCGGCAGCAGCGCCACGTCCACCGGGCCGACCTCCTCGGCCATCGTGTCGAACAGCCCGGTGTCCCCGGCGAAGTAGGTCCGCGCCTCGCCCTCCACGACGAAACCGAGCGCGGGCGAGCGATGCGGCCCCACCGGCAGCCGCCGTCCGTCGTGCCGCGCGGGCACCACCCGGATCAGCAGCCCGCCGACGCGCACCTCGTCGCCGGGGACGACCTCGGTGAGCCGCAGGTGCCCCAGCCGGCGCAGACCGGGCACCGCCCGTGGTGCGCCCCGGGGCACGAGCAGGCGCGTGCCCGGGTCCAGGCCGGTCAGCGAGGGCAGGTGCAGATGGTCCGCGTGCAGATGGGAGACGAGCACCACGTCCGCGCGCCGGGCCCCCGCGGGCGGCACGGCACCCCGGCGCCGACGCAGGTGCGCGAGCCGGCGTGCGAACAGGGGATCGGTGAGCACTCTGGTGTTCGCGTCCTGAACGGTGCAGGTGGCGTGACCCCACCAGGTGATCTCCACCGGCACCCTCTTCGCCTCCTTCACACGACTCCCCGAAGCCTACGGGCAGGAGTAGGGTCGGCGGCGAAACCCGGAGGTGAGGGGGACGCCATGGGACAGCTGCGGGGTGCCTCCGATGCGCTCACGCCGGTGCGGGTGACCGCCATCGCGAGCCTGACACCTCTGGAGGAGCTGGAGGCCGACCCCTTCCTGGTGGACTCCCGCAGCCAGCACGCGATGTGCGCCCGCTGGGCCGCCGAGCGCGGCTACGTGGTCGCGCGGGAACTGCTCGTCGGGGGGCTGCGGTTCGACCACTGCGCACTGTGGGACGGGGTGCGTCCCGGGGTCGACGTGTTCGTCGCGCCCAGCCTGCGGGTGCTGCGCCGGGCCCTGTCCTCGGTGGAGGAGTTCACCGCCGAGTGCGCGCGGCGCGGTGTGCGCGTGGAGACGGTGGGGCGGGCCGAGCCGTCGTACGACGCGCAGATGAAGGCACGGGTGCACCGGCGGCTGTCCATGCCGACGGCCGGCTACGACGGGCGATGACGTCCCGGTGACCCCTTCGGGCGGACCCCCGCCCGTGTGACAGGGTGGGAGCCGGCCCGGCCCTGATGGGGCGGGACAGGCGGGGGAGGGCCGGAGCGGAGGAAGTGCGGGGCGTGCGTGGCGTGCGGTGGCGGCGGATCGCCAGTCAGATCGGTCGGAGCGTCGCCGTGTGGGCGGTCTCCACGGTCACCATGCTGGCACTCGCCGGGCTCCTGCCCGACTTCCGGCTCCAGTCCGCCGACGGCGACAGCGCCACCCGGATCGCCGTCACCGCCGCGTGCGGCGCGGGTGCCTTCGGTGTGCTGTCGGCCGTGGTGTGGCCGCTGCTGGTCCGGCTGCTGCTGCTCGTGCCCGCCCTCGTGCTGGGCCTGCTGGTCTTCTTCCTCAACGGCTCCCTGCTGCTGGTCGCCCTGCACGTCGACCCGTCAGGACGGGGCGAGGCCGCGCCCGAGACGGCCGTCATCGTGGCCGCCGTCATGTCCGCCGTGGCCTCGGCCACCGGGGCCGCCCTCGCGGTGCGCGACGACGAGGCCTACCGGCGCCGCCTGCACCGCCTCGCCACCCGCCGCCACGGCAGACCGGGCCCGCCCTGCCCCACCGCACCCGGCCTGGTCCTCGTCCAGCTCGACGGCGTGGGCCACGACGTGCTCACCGCCGCGGTCCACAAGGGCCTGATGCCGACGGTCGCCCGCTGGCTGACGGCCGAGGACGGCAGCTCGCCGACCCACCGCCTCACCCGCTGGCGCACCGACTGGTCCAGCCAGACCGGCGCCAGCCAGCTCGGCATCCTGCACGGCAGCAACTTCGACGTGCCCGCCTTCCGCTGGTACGAGAAGGACCGGGGCGAGGTGATGGTGTGCAACCGGCCGACGAGCGCGGCCGAACTGCAGCGCCGCGCCGCCCAGCGCACCGGCGACGCCGGGCTGCTCGGCGTCGACGGCGCCAGCCGCGGCAACCTGTTCAGCGGCGGCGCCGGGGAACAGGCCCTCGTGCTGTCCATAGCCGCCCGGCGCCGCGGCCGGGAGAACCGTTCCCGCGCCGGTTACTTCGCCTACTTCTCCGACCCGGCCAACGCCGTCCGCACGGCCCTCTCCTTCGTCGCGGAGGTCGCCCGCGAGACCGGCCAGTCCCTGCGCGCCCGGTTCCGGGGGCAGCGCCCGCGGGTGAGCAGGGGCGGCCTCTACCCCCTGGTCCGCGCCTTCGCCACCGTCGTCGAACGGGACGTCGTCGTCGCCGCGGTGATGGGCGACATGCTCGCCGGCCGCACGGCGGTCTACGCCGACCTCGTCGCCTACGACGAGGTGGCCCACCACTCCGGCCCCTACAGCCGGGACACCGAGAAGGTGCTGCGGCGCCTCGACCGGTCCCTCGCGCTGCTCGCACGGGTCGCCGAGCACGCCCCGAGGCCCTACCGGATCGTCGTCCTCTCCGACCACGGCCAGAGCCCCGGCGAGACCTTCCACGCCCGCTACGGACTCACCCTCGCCGACCTGGTCCGGGCCGGCTGCGGGCTGCCCGTGCCCCGCCGGGCCGAGCGCACCCGCAGCGGCGCCGAGGCGCGCGCCGCCGTCCGGGCCGCGCTGCGCCGGCCCGTCGAGGAGCGGGCCGGGCACCACCGGCCGGACCGCGGCTCCGAGCCGATCGTGCTGGCCTCCGGCAACCTCGGCCTGGTCTCCTTCCCGGACGTCCGCCACCGGATGACCGTGGAGGAGATCGACGCCCGCCACCCCGCCCTGCTCGGCACCCTCGCCAACCATCCCGGCATAGGGTTCCTGCTGGTCGCGAGCGAGGAGCACGGCGGTGTGGTGCTGGGCGCCCACGGCGCCCGGATACCGCTGGCCGACCTGGCCGGGGACCCCGGGCCGCTGGCCCTCTTCGGGCCCGGCGCCGCCGACGCCGTCCGGCGCACCCACTCCTTCCCGCACACCGCGGACATCATGGTGAACTCCGCCCACGACCCGGCCGACGGCGAGGTCCTCGCCTTCGAGGAGCAGATCGGCTCCCACGGCGGGCTCGGCGGCGCCCAGTCCCACCCCTTCCTGCTCTCCCCGCTGGATCTGTCCGCGCCGGCCCGGCACGGCGAGTACCTCACCGGAGCCGAACACGTGCACCGCGTGCTGCGCCGCTGGCTCGGCGAGCTGTCCGGCCCCCAGGTGCCGCTCACCACCGGCACGGAGGAGGAACAGGTCGCCTGAGACCGGTCCGGGCCCGTGCCGGGCAGGACGGCCGGTGCCCGTGACGCGGGCGCCGGTAGGCCGCCACCGGGTCGTCGCCCGCCGTTCACGCCGGGTGGCACGGTCTTCGGCCTGCGGGGAGCCCGGATGTGATCGGATAGGGCACGGACACCCGGGAACGGGACCCCACGCGAAAGGAACCAACGTGGCTACCACGCGCACCGCGCACACCGTCTGGGAGGGCGAACTGCTCTCGGGCAGCGGCGTCGTCACCTTCGACTCCTCCGGCATCGGCCAGCAGCCGGTGTCGTGGCCGTCGCGCGCCGAGCAGGCGAACGGCAAGACCAGCCCCGAGGAGCTGATCGCCGCCGCCCACTCCAGCTGCTTCTCCATGGCCCTCTCGCACGGCCTGACCGGCGCCGGCACCCCGCCCACCCGGCTGGAGACCAAGGCCGACGTCACCTTCCAGCCCGGCGAGGGCATCACCGGCATCCACCTCACCGTCCGCGGCGAGGTGCCCGGCCTGGACGAGCAGGCATTCCAGTCGGCCGCCGAGGACGCCAAGAAGAACTGCCCGGTCAGCCAGGCCCTGACCGGCACCACCATCACCCTCACGGCCGAGCTGGCCTGACGGTCGTACCTCCCTCGATGCCGCGTCCCGACGAAGGGGCGCGGCATCGCCGTTTCCGGGAACCCGTGCATTGACAGCGTCGCGCGCACGATCTGTGCTGAGAGTGCCTACGACACCCGGGCGGAAGGGGACGAACCATGGCACGTGCGGTCGGGATCGATCTCGGGACGACGAACTCGGTGGTGGCCGTCCTGGAGGGCGGTGAGCCCACCGTCGTCGCCAACGCGGAGGGAGCGCGGACCACCCCCTCGGTGGTGGCCTTCGCGAAGAACGGCGAGGTACTGGTCGGCGAGGTCGCCAAGCGGCAGGCCGTGACCAACGTGGACCGCACCGCGCGCTCGGTGAAACGGCACATGGGCGACGCGGGCTGGCGGTTTCCCGAGCAGGGCTCGGTCGACGGCAGCCGCATGCGGGCGCAGGAGCTGTCGGCGCGGGTGCTGCAGAAGCTGAAGCGGGACGCCGAGGCCTACCTCGGCGAGGACGTCACGGACGCCGTGATCACGGTGCCCGCGTACTTCGACGACGCCCAGCGGCAGGCCACCAAGGAGGCCGGCGAGATCGCGGGCCTGAAGGTGCTCAGGATCATCAACGAGCCGACCGCCGCCGCCCTCGCCTACGGCCTGGACCGCGGCGAGGAGCAGACCGTGCTGGTCTTCGACCTCGGCGGCGGCACCTTCGACGTGTCCCTGCTGGAGATCGGCGACGGCGTCATCGAGGTGAAGGCCACCAACGGCGACACCCACCTCGGCGGCGACGACTGGGACCAGCGGATCGTCGAGCACCTGGTGAAGCGGTTCAAGGGGCAGTACGGCATCGACCTCGGCAACGACAAGATGGCGGTGCAGCGGCTGCGCGAGGCCGCCGAGAAGGCCAAGATCGAGCTGTCCTCCTCCACCGAGACCTCGATCAACCTGCCCTACATCACCGCCTCCGCCGAGGGCCCGCTGCACCTCGACGAGAAGCTGACCCGGGCCCAGTTCCAGGAGCTGACCGCCGACCTGCTCGACCGCTGCAAGCAGCCCTTCCACCAGGCCGTCCAGGACGCCGGGGTGGAGCTCTCCGCGATCGACCACGTCATCCTGGTCGGCGGCTCCACCCGGATGCCCGCCGTCACCGAACTGGTCCGCGACCTCACCGGCAAGGACCCGCACAAGGGCGTCAACCCCGACGAGGTCGTCGCGGTCGGCGCGGCCCTCCAGGCGGGAGTCATCCGCGGAGACGTCAAGGACGTGCTGCTCCTCGACGTCACCCCGCTGTCCCTCGGCATCGAGACCAAGGGCGGCATCATGACCAAGCTGATCGAACGCAACACCACGATTCCCACCCGCCGTTCGGAGATCTTCACCACCGCCACCGACAACCAGCCCTCGGTCGGCATCCAGGTCTACCAGGGCGAACGCGATATCGCCGCCTACAACAAGAAGCTCGGCGTCTTCGACCTCACCGGCCTGCCGCCGGCGCCGCGCGGCGTCCCGCAGATCGAGGTCGCCTTCGACATCGACGCCAACGGCATCATGCACGTGTCCGCGAAGGACCTGGCGACCGGCCGCGAGCAGAAGATGACCGTGACCGGCGGCTCCGCCCTGCCCAAGGACGACATCGACCGCATGATGCGGGAGGCCGAGCAGTACGCCGAGGAGGACCGCAAGCGCCGCGAGGCCGCCGAGACCCGGAACCAGGCCGAGCAACTCGTCTACCAGACCGAGAAGTTCCTGCGCGACAACCACGACCGCGTGCCCGAGGCGACCCGCAACGAGGTCGAGGAGGCGATCGGGGAACTGAAGACCCAGCTGGAGCAGAACGCCGACACGGCCGCCCTGCGCACCGGCGTCGAGAAACTCGCCACCGTCAGCCAGAAGATGGGCCAGGCCATGTACGAGGGCGCCTCCGCGCAGGGCGCGGCCGGCACGGCGACGGAGGGGGAGAGCGGCGGCGGCGCCCCCGACGAGGAGGGCGTGGTGGACGCGGAGATCGTGGACGACGACCGGGACACCAGGGGAGGCGCGGCCTGACCCCGGGCGTCAGAGGCTCTCGCGGTACTCGCGCAGGATCTTCCGTGTGCGCTGCGCGGAGGCGGCGCGGGCCGTCATGTGGTCCAGCACCTCCAGATGGGCGGCGACCTCGCGGCGCGAGTCCAGATAGAGGGCGCCGGTCAGGTACTCCGTGAACACCATGTCCGGCAGCTCCGGCTCGGCGAACCGGAACAGCGTGAACGGCGCGTACGTCCCCGGGTGCGGCCCCGCCGCGAACTCGGCTATCTGGAGCGTGACCCGGTCCCGCCCGGCGTACTCCAGCAGCCGGTCCAGTTGGTCCCGCAGCACGTCGGGGCACACGCTCACGGGGCGCCTGAGCACGGTCTCGTCCATGATCACCCAGAGGTGGGGAGGGTCGTGCCGCTCCAGCAGCCGCTGCCGCTCCATCCGCAGCGACACATGCCGTTCGACCGCCTCCGGCTCGGTCTGCCCGATCGTGCCGGCCTCCATCACCGCCCGCGCGTACGCCTCGGTCTGGAGCAGGCCGGGCACGAAGTGCGGCTCGTAGGAGCGGATGATCCGGGCGGCGCCCTCCAGGCTGACGTACAGGCTGAACCAGTCCGGGAGCACGTCGTGGAAGCGCTGCCACCAGCCCGGCTGGTTCGCCTCCTCGGCGAGCCGCACGAACGCGGACGCCTCCTCCTCGGCCACGCCGTAGGTTTCGAGCAGCACCTGAAGATAGGGGATCTTCAGCGCGACCTCGGCCATCTCCATGCGCCGTACGGTCGCCGACGCCACCCTGAGCACCCGGGCGGCCTCCTCACGGCTGAGTCCCGCCGCCTCACGCAGCTCCTGCAACCGCTTGCCCAGCACCACCTGGCCCACGGTGGGCGCAGCCCGCCGCTCACTCACGCCACGCCCTCCCCTACGCGCCGTCGTATGCGCGCAGTCTGTCACGTGACGCGGTCTCGCACACCCGGTCGAGCCGAGGAGCCGCTCACACCGGCGTCAACCCGCCAGTGTGTGCAGGTACTTGGTGGTCGCGGGGTCGGCGGGCAGGAACGTCTCGATGGCGAGTTCGGCCACGGTGACGTCCATCGGCGTGTTGAAGGTGGAGATCGAGGAGACGAACGACAGGATCCGGCCGTCGTGCTCGATCCGCAGCGGAAGCGCGAAGTACGGTACCGGCTCGTCCGGTTCGCCGCCGACCGCCTCCTCGGGCACCGGATACGCCGACACCTCCTCGTACAGGGCGCGCAGTTGGTCCGAGCGGTGCAGGGCGAGCTGCCGCTCCATCTGCGCCAGCAGGTGCCCGCGCCACTCCCGCAGGTTCCGGATGCGCGGTGCCAGTCCCTCCGGGTGCAGCGTCAGCCGCATCGCGTTCGGCGCCGGTGTCGTCAGCCGCTCCGGGACGCCCTCCAGCAGCATCGCGATGCCCCGGTTGGCGGCGACCACCGTGTAGCCGGCGTCGACCACCAGCGCCGGGTACGGCTCGTAGCCCACGATGAGCCGCTCCATGCCGTCGCGCAGCGCGTCCAGCGCCGGGTCGTCCAGCGGGGTCTCCGGATAGTGCGGGGCGTAACCGGCCGCCAGCAGCAGGGCGTTGCGCTCGCGCACCGGCACGTCCAGGTGCTCGGCGAGCCGCAGCACCATCTCCTCGCTCGGGCGGGAGCGGCCGGTCTCGATGAAGCTGATGTGCCGGGCGGAGGAGTCGGCCCGCAGCGACAGCTCCAACTGGGAGATCCGGCGCCGCTCCCGCCAGGCGCGCAGCAGTGGGCCGACCCCCTTGTCGGTGACGGCGGCGGACGCGGGGACTTCTGCGGCGACCATGGTCATGACGGCGACCCTAGTCGAGGCGCGCGTGTGGGTACGAGCCATGGCGCGCCGACGCGTCGACGGCATGGGTCAGCCCCTCGCGTGGGAGCCTGAAAACGGGTCCGCGCGTCCCGTACACGGATCACCGCCACGAAGGGAGACAGGGCCATGGCCGTCGAACCGCTGTCGCAGAAGGAGATCGAGGACCGGCTGGCCGAACTGCCCGGCTGGGCGGTGGAGGGCGACCGGCTCACCCGCTCCTACCGGCTCGGCTCGCACTTCGCGGCGGCGGCGCTGGTGGCGCACATCGCCGCCGTCCAGGACGAGCTGAACCACCACTCCGACCTCACCCTCGGCTACAACACCGTCTCCCTCGGCGTGAACACGCACAGCGCGGGCGGCGCGGTCACCGAGGCGGACTTCGGGCTCGCCCGCAGGGTGGAGGACATCGCCCCAGGTCACGGAGCACACTGAGCGATGTGCTCAATTACGACAAGGAAGCAGGCGCCTACGACGCCTCCCGCGGCGGCGAACCGCGTGCCGAGGCCGCCGCTCACGCCGTCCTCGGCCTGATACCCGACACCGCGGGCCGTCTCCTCGACACCGCCTGCGGCACCGGCCTCGTCACCCGGCGCCTCGCCGCCGCCCGCCCCGGGATGCGGGTGACCGGCGCCGACCTCACCCCCGCCATGGTCCGCATGGCGGGAGCCCGCCTGCCGGGCGTGGTCCTGCGGGCGGACAGCCGCCACCTCCCCTTCGCCCCCGGCACCTTCGACGCCGTCACCAGCATCTGGCTGCTCCATCTCCTGGACGACGCCGGGGACGTCGCCTCGGTCGTCGCCGAGTGCGCCCGGGTGCTCGCGCCCGGCGGGGTGTACGTCACCACCGTCGACAAGGCAGCCGCGCACGACGTGGGCAGTGACATCGACGCCGTCCTCGCCTCCCGCCCGGTGCGGGCCGCCTCCGACGCGGCCGGCACCGTCACCGCGCACGCCGTCCGGCACGGGCTGCGGCCCGCCGGCCGGGCCGTCTTCCGCGGCGCCGGACAGGGCCGCAGCCCCGGCGCCACCATCGCCGACCTGCGCCGCGGCTGGTTCACCCTGCTGCCGCCGGGCGAGCCGCGCACCGAGGAGTACGCCGCGCGCCTGGCCGAACTCCCGCACCAGGACCGGCCCCGCCCGGACCCCTCCTTCACCCTCCTCGCCTTCCGAAAGCCACCTGCCTGACCCGGAGGCGGCGACAGCACTCGCGTTCCGGAAGCCGTAGGCCTGGCCGGGAGGCGGCGACAGCAGGGCACCCCGGTCGCCGGGACCCGTCCATCACTCCGCTCGCGCTCCGAAAGCGACCAACCTGACCCGGAGGTGGCCACGGCACTCGCGTTCCCAAGTCACCGGCCTGACCCGGAGGTGGCAGCGGTCGGGCAACCCCGGTGGCCCGTCGTTCACGCTGCTCGCGTTCCGCAGTGACCGGCGCGACCTGGAGGCGGCGACGAGCCCCCGGCCGTACGGGGCGGTGGTGCTAGATGTCCGCCAGCCGGGCCTCCTCCAGGTCCAGGGAGCGCCGGAGGCGGCGGCGGGTGGTGTCGCTGATGCGGTGGGTGTCGTACAGGTGCTGCAGTTCGGTCGTCTCGACGGTGATCAGGTCGCGGCGCAGCCGGCGGTAGGCATGGTCGGCCGACCCCGTGGCCGTCGTGGTGCCGCCCGCCTGGGCGAGGCGGTCGCGGGCGTCGTCGAGGCGGGCGCTCAGACCGCGGCGGAGCCGGTCGAGGACGATGTCGGGGACGGCCTCCAGCTCGGCCAGCTCCTCCAGACGGGCCAGCCCCGCGTGGGCGAGGTGCGAGCGGGCCTCGATCTCCTCGCGCTCGGTGTGGGCGGGCTCCAGGGCGATGCCGGAGGCGCGGACGACCGGCGCCAGGGTGAAACCCTGCACGACCAGCGTGACCACCACGACCGACGTCGTCAGCACCAGGACGAGCGGCCGGCCGATGAGCGGACCGCCATTGCGGGCGACCTCGGGGACGGACAGGGCCGCGGCGAGCGGCATCACGCCCCGCGTGCCCGCCCAGGTCAGCACCACCGGGATCCGCCAGTTCATGCGGCCGATGCCACCCTTGCGCTGCACGACCGCCGAGAGCGGGGCGAGCCACAGCAGCCGCACGGCGACCAGGGTGGCGGCGACGGCGAGGGCGTACAGCGGCCACGCCTGGTCACCGTCGGCCAGCGCACCGACCTGCGCCGGCAGCGCGAGCCCTATCAGGGAGAAGACCACGCTCTCCAGAAGGAACACGACCGTGCCGTAGACGGCGTGCAGCTGGAGGCGTATGCGTGCGTTCGTCAGCCGGTCGCCACGCCCGCCGAGGACCACACCGGCGATCACACAGGAGGTCACGCCCGAGGTGTGCGCGGCCTCCGCCAGGAGATAGGCGGCGTACGGGGTGACCAGCGCGATCACCGTCTCCAGCACCGGATCCTCGGTACGGCGCCGGATCAGCGTCACCACGCCGGCCACGGCCGCCCCGATCACCGTGCCGCCGCCGGCCAGCAGCAGGAACTCGCCGCCCGCCGCGCCCCAGCCCGCCGCCGCGGAGGCGATGGCGATGCCTGCGGCCACCCGGACCAGCACCAGCGAGGTGGCGTCGTTGAACAGGCTCTCCGCCTGGACGAGGACCTGCACCCGCGGCGGCAGGGCGAGCCTGCGGCCGAGCGCGGTCACCGCCACCGGATCGGTGCTGGCCAGCACCGCGCCCAGCACGAACGCCATCCGCCAGGACAGGGGAGTGACCATGGCGGCGACCGCGCCGACGGCCGCCGCGGAGGCCAGGACCAGGCCGATCGCCAGTATCCCGACCGGTTTCCACACCGCGCGCAGCTCGCGCCAGGGCATCTCCTCGGCGCTGGCGTACAGCAGGGGCGGGAGCACGACGAGGGCGATGACCTGCGGACTGATCTCGATCCGGGGAGTGCCCGGCAGCAGCGCGACGGCGAGTCCGGCGACGACCAGCACGGAGGGCGCGGGCATCCGCCACCGGCGCGCGAAGGTGGCCACCACGGTGGCCAGAACGACCAGACCGAGTACGGTACCGACGCCGCGCATGCCGTCCCCCTGGGGGCTGAAGGGGAGACGCTCTGACTCCCCTGCCGACCAGACTTCCCGGCACACCGCCTTCACTCTATCGGGCCAGTGCCCGTCGACGGAGTGTCAGGGTGCGGTGACCAGCCCCCGCCGGATCGCGCGCTCCACCGGCGAGTACGCGCCGTCCGCCCGGTCCAGCTCGTACGGCACCGCCGGGTACAGCGGCGGCTGCGCCATGAAGCGCGGCCGGGTGCCGTGGTGCGGCTGCGCCGCGTGCACGAGGAAGGGGTGGCACAGATAGACGTCACCGGGGCGCCCGGTGGCGTACGCGAGGGGGCGGTGGGCCGTGGCCTCGACCAGCGCCGGGGCGATCTCCAGCCCCGACACGCCCGCCTCGCCGTACGGCTCCAGCAGCGGCGGCACGTCCAGGTGCGAGCCGACCCGGATCCGGGTCGGCGCGTCCTCCTCGGTCACCTCGCTGAACAGGAAGAGCATCAGCAGCGCCCGGTCCTTCGAGCGCAGGTTGGTGTGATACCAGGTCGCGCCCTCGGGCAGATAGCTGCCCTCGATGTGCCAGCCGGCGTCGTCCGGCTCCTCGGTGTGCGGGAAGCGCAGCGGAAGGGTGCCCAGCGAATAGCGCGGCACCCAGCGCCGCTCGCCCACCAGCAGATCGAACGCCTCGTGCAGCACGGGGGAGTTGGCGGCGGCCGCGAACGGGCCCTGCGCCATGTCGCCGAGCCGGACCACCGGCTCCCGCCAGGTGCCCGGGTCCTCGGGGTCGTACCCCGTCTCCCGCCACAGCAGCCGCGCGCAGTCCTCGGCGACGCGGGGCGGGACCGCGCGCTCGATCTTCACGAAGCCGTCGTCGAGGAAGCGTGCTGCGAGGTCGTCGTCCACGGGACCCATGCTGCGGCCGGAGCCCGCCCCCGCGCACCTTGTTTTTTGCGGCACCGGCAACAGAGGTTGCCGTGCGAGGGGGCGCCGTCGCAGGCTTGGCCCATCCGAGCGGAGAGGCCGATCACCATGGCACATGACCACCACGCACAGCACACCGACCACACGCACCACGGCCACGGGGGCAGCACCGACTGGGGCGCGCTGGCGGCGCTGCTGGAGGCCGAGGCGGAGCTGTTCGCGCCGGCGTACGCGCGGGCGATGGCCTGGCTGGGCGAGGAGGTCACCGCACCCGGACTGATCGTCGACGCGGGCAGCGGCCCCGGTGTGATCGCCGGCCTGTTCGCGGAGACGTTCCCCGGCGCCAGGGTGGTCGCCGTCGACGCCTCCGAGCCGTTGCTGGAGCGCGCCCGGGACCGGGCCCGCCGGCTCGGCGTCGCCGACCGCTTCGGTACCCTCGCCGGTGACCTCCCCGGCGTTCTGGAGGGGCTGGAATACCCGGCGGACCTGCTGTGGGCCAGCCGCAGTCTGCACCACCTCGGCGACCAGCAGGCCGCCCTCGCCGCGTTCGGCGCCCGGCTGGCCCCCGGCGGCACGCTGGCCGTGATGGAGGGTGGCCTGCCCACCCGTTACCTGCCGCGCGACCTGGGCTTCGGCCGCCCCGGACTGCAGGCCCGACTCGACGCCGTGCAGGAGGACCGCTTCGCGCGGATGCGCGCCGACCTGCCCGGCGCCGTCGCGGAGGCCGAGGACTGGCCGGCCCTGCTGGCCGCGGCGGGCCTGAAGCACACCGGTACCCGCAGCTTCCTGGTCGACGTGCCCGCCCCCGTCCCGGACCGGGCCCGCGCCTTCGTCGCCGGTGTGCTGGGCCGTACCCGCGAGATCCACGCCGACGCCCTGGACGCCGAGGACCTCGCCACCCTGGACCGCCTCCTCGATCCGGCCGACCCCCAGAGCGTGCACCGCCGCCCCGACGTCTTCGTCCTGACGGCCCACACGGTGCACCGGGCGGTACGGCCGGTCTGAACGCGGCCCGTCGCCTCCTCTGCCGAGGCCGAACCGCCTTGCTCTTCAAACGACTTGACTTGAAGAGCGCTCCAAGTGATGGACTCGGGGTCTCACCGGCACACAGGGGGAACGACGTGAACGACTCACCGGTCGCACTCATCACCGGCGGCGCCACGGGCATCGGGGCCGCGGTGGCGCGGCAACTGCTCGGCGCCGGGTACCGGGTCACCGTCACCGGCCGTTCGGAGCGGCGGCTGCGGGACTTCGCCGAGGGACTCGGCGATCCGGAAGACCTGCTCACGGTGGCAGGCAACGCCTCCGTCTTCGAGGACGTGCGGGAGGTGGTCGAGGGCACCCTCAAGGCGTACGGCCGGCTGGACACCGTCATCGCCAACGCGGGCTTCGCCACCCACGACTCGGTCGCCGACGGCGACCCGGCCGGCTGGACCGAGATGGTGCTCACGAACGTCCTCGGCCCGGCCCTGCTCGTCCGCGCGTCCGTCGAGGCGCTGAAGGAGACGCACGGCCGGATCGTCCTCGTCGGCAGTGTCGCCGGGTTCGTGAACACGCCCGGCAACCTCTACGGCGCCACCAAGTGGGCGGTCACCGGACTCGCCGAGAACACCCGGCGCCAGGTCACGGAGTTCGGCGTCGGAGTCACGCTGATCGCCCCCGGCCGGGTGGAGACCCCCTTCTGGGACGGCAACGGCGGCCTGCCTCCGGGGCACCTGCTGACCGCCGAGCAGATCGCGGACTCGATCGTCTGGGCGATCCGGCAGCCGGCCGGGGTCGACGTCAACACCGTGGTCGTACGCCCGCTGGGTCAGCCCAACTGACGTACGAGCGGTGTCAGTTGTTGTGCAGGAACTGCTGGGCCAGCTGGTTCCCGAGGGAGACCGCCGCGCCGTGGCTCTCGATGGGGGAGACCTTGGAGTTCTTGAACAGGATGTAGGTCACGCCCGAGTCGGCGCCGCCGGTGGCCGGATCAGGGTCGATGCCGAGCGCCTTGGCGGTGGCGTACGACGCCTCGCCGATGATCTTCGTGGGGCCGGTGTCGCCGACGACGGCGTACTCGACCTTGTTGCCGTAGACGACCGCGACCACACCGCCGCCCTTGATGCCCGCGCCGGAGTAGTTCCAGATGCCGCTGGCGCTCGGGACCACGACGTACGGCAGCGACTCCGCCTTCAGCGGCTTGCCGTCGGACTGGTGGAACGCGGTGTCGTCCTGGTACCAGGGGTCGCGGCTGCTGTTGCAGTCGGTGGTGGTCTGGCCGTCGCAGTCGATGTCCATGTCGGCCTTCCAGAACACCGCGCCGTTCTTGCCGCACACCGGGACCGTGGCGGAGGTCTCGTCGTCGGTCTTGTACTTGCCGTTGGATATCTGCGAACAGGTCTTCACCTTGGCGAGCAGGTCGGCCGCGCTGACCGTGCCCTCCTGGGCGGACTTCGGCGCGGGGGCCGCGGAGGCGTGTGCGGGGAGGAGCCCCGCGGCGAGGAGCGCGGCCCCGGAGGCCGTGGCGAGGGTCAGTGATCGAAGACGCACTGTGGGGGACCCTTCTGTTAGGAAAGTTTCCTTACCAGGTGCCGCCCAAGGTGGACCCATTTACGTGTCCTCGTCAACCCTGCGGTGGCGAACTCCCGTTGTCCGCGCGGATTGCGGTGGTTCGCGACCATGGTGAGACTGGGGAGGGGGACGTTCCGGACATCCGGAGGCGAGGCGCATGTTCGTACGCGCGGTGTACGCGACCGGCGATCCGGCGCACCTGAGTACGGCCGTCCGGGCCCTGAACACCGAGGGGCACGACCTGCTCGAGGAGCGGCCCGGCTACCGGGGAGCGGGCGTCTTCGTCGACCGCGAGCTCGGCAAACTGCTCACGGTGAGCTGGTGGGAGTCCGAGACGGCGCGGCACAACAGCGACGAGGTGATGCGCCAGCGGCGGCCCGCCCTGCTGCAGCCCTTCGCGGGGACCCTGTCGGTCGAGAACTACGAGGTCGCCGTCTTCCACCCCGGCCACCGGCCGGTCACCGGCGGCGGACTACGGGTCACCAGGGTCGAGTTCGCGCCGGCCGACGCGGACCTGGCCGCCGAGACGTTCCACGCCAATGTGCTGCCCCGGCTGGAGGTGCTGCCCGGATTCGCCGGCACGGCCCTGTTCCTGGACCGCGAGCGCGGACACGGCATGACCGGCGTGATCTTCACCGACCGCCACGCCCTGGCCGCGTCCCGCACCGGTCAGGCGGCGGTGCGCCGCGAGGCCGCCGCCAAGGCGCATGTCACGGTGGTCGGCCTGGAGGAGTTCGAGGTGCTCCACGCGGCCGTCCGCGCCGACTGAGCGCCCGCCCGCGGGAGCGTCGGCGCGGCCGTCCGCCCCGCCACCCGGGCGGGAGGGACGGACGCGCGGCGGACGCGTGGTCAGCCCAGGTCGAAGGCCGCGGGGTCGGGGCCCAGGCGCCGGTCCTCGTTGAGCGCGCTGATCGCCGCGAGGTCCTCGTCGTCCAGGCTGAAGTCGAACACCTCGATGTTCTCCCTGATCCGGGATGGGGTCACGGACTTGGGGATCACGACGTTGCCCAGCTGGACGTGCCAGCGCAGCACCACCTGGGCCGGGGTGCGGCCGTGCTTCTGCGCGATCGCCACGATCGCGGGCACCTCCAGCAGGCCCTTGCCCTGGCCGAGCGGCGACCAGGCCTCGGTCGCGATGCCCTGCTCCGCGTGGAACTCACGGGCGGCGTGCTGCTGCAGGTGCGGGTGCAGCTCGATCTGGTTGACCGCCGGGACGACGGAGCTCCGGGAGAGGAGCCGCTGCAGGTGCTCGGGAAGGAAGTTGGACACGCCGATGGCGCGGACGCGGCCGTCGGCGAGCAGCTTCTCGAACGCCTTGTAGCTGTCGGGGAACTTGTCCCGGGCGGGCAGCGGCCAGTGGATCAGGTACAGGTCGACGTAGTCGAGACCCAGTTTCTCCAGCGACGCGTCGAAGGCGCGCAGCGTGGAGTCGTACCCCTGGTCGCTGTTCCAGAGCTTGGTGGTGACGAAGACTTCCTCGCGCGCCAGGCCGGAGGCGGCGATGGCCTTGCCGGTGCCCTCTTCGTTGCCGTAGATCGCGGCTGTGTCGATGCTGCGGTACCCGGCCTCCAGCGCCGTGGCGACGGCCCGCTCGGCCTCGTCGTCCGGCACCTGCCACACGCCGAAGCCCAGCTGGGGCATCTCGACGCCGTTGTTGAGGATGATCGGGGGGACCTTGCTGCTCACGAGCTCTCTGATCCTTCGGTTGTCGACAGGTACTACTCCCATCGTCAACGATCACACACCCCGATGCATTCCTGACCCGCGGGCCCCACCTGACCGACCGGCGAGTCGGTCACCGCGGGCGAAGGGTGGCCGAAAACGTATGGGGGCGCGGTCAGGTCCGGTAGAGGGCCTCGACCTCGCGGTCGTACGCCTTCTCGATCGCCTTCCGTTTCAGCTTCAACGACGGCGTCAGCAGGCCGTGTTCCTCGGTGAACGGCTGCGCGAGTATGCGGAAGGTGCGGATCGACTCGGCCTGGGAGACGAGGGTGTTGGCGGCGACCACCGCGCGCCGCACCTCCATCTCCAGGTCCGGGTCGCGCACCAGGTCGGCCGGTGCCAGCGGCGGCTTGCCGCGCATCTGCAGCCAGTGCTCGACGGCCTCCTGGTCGAGGGTGACCAGGGCGGCGATGTAGGGGCGGTCGTTGCCGACCACGATGCACTGGCTCACCAGCGGATGATCACGCACCCGCTCCTCCAGCACGCCGGGGGAGACGCTCTTGCCGCCGGAGGTCACGAGGATCTCCTTCTTGCGGCCCGTGATGGTCAGGTAGCCGTCCTCGTCCAGGGAGCCGAGGTCGCCGGTGGCCAGCCAGCCGTCGTGCAGGGACTGGTCGGTGGCCTTGGGGTTGTTGAGGTAGCCCTGGAAGACGTTGCCGCCGTGCAGCCAGATCTCGCCGTCGTCGGCGATGTGCACGGTCGTCCCGGGGATGGCCTGGCCAACGGTGCCGTAACGGGTGCGCTCGGGCGGGTTCGCGGTCGCCGCGGCCGTCGACTCGGTCAGGCCGTAGCCCTCGTAGATCTGCACGCCCGCGCCCGCGAAGAACAGCCCGAGGCGGCGGTCCATCCCCGAGCCGCCGGACATCGCGTTCCTGATCCGGCCGCCCATCGCCGCGCGCACCTTCGCGAACACGAGCTTGTCGAAGAACTGGTGCTGCATGCGCAGCCCCGCCGACGGGCCCGGTCCGATGCCCCAGGCCTTGGCCTCCACGGCCTCCGCGTACTTCACCGCGATGTCGACCGCCTTCTCGAAGGGCCCCGACTTGCCCTCCTTCTCCGCCTTGCGCCGGGAGGCGTTGAAGACCTTCTCGAAGATGTACGGCACGGCGAGGATGAACGTCGGCCGGAACGCCTGCAGGTCGGGCAGCAGGGCGGCGGCGTTCAGCTGCGGCTGGTGGCCGAGGCGGACCTTGCCGCGGATGGTGGCGACCTCGACCATCCGCCCGAAGACATGGGCGAGCGGCAGGAACAGCAGCGTCGAGGCCTCGTCGCCCTTCTTGGAGTGGAACACCGGCTCCCAGCGCCCCACCACGCTGTCCGCCTCGTACATGAAGTTCCCGTGCGAGAGCACGCAGCCCTTGGGGCGGCCCGTGGTGCCCGAGGTGTAGATGATCGTCGCGACGGATTCCGGGGTGACCGCCTGCCGGTGCCGGTGCACCACCTCGTCGTCCAGGTGCGCGCCCGCGTCGTACAGCTCCTGCACGCAGCCGGAGTCCAGCTGCCACAGCTGCCGCAGGTGCGGGAGCCGGTCGATGACGGTGGCGATGGTCATCGCGTGGTCCTCGTGCTCCACGATCGCGGCCGTGCACTCGGCGTCGTAGAGCATCCAGAAGCACTGTTCGGCCGACGACGTGGGATAGACGGGCACGACCTGGGCGCCGATGGTCCACAGCGCGAAGTCGAACAGCGTCCACTCGTAACGGGTGCGGGACATGATCGCGACCCGGTCGCCGAACCGGATCCCGCCGGCGAGGAGTCCCTTGGCCAGGGCGAGGACCTCGTCGCGGAACTCCGCGGCGGTCACGTCGCGCCACTGCCCCGAGGCGTCCTTGCGGCCGAGGGCGACGTGCAGCGGGTCCGACTGGGCATGCTCGAAGACCACGTCGGCCAGACCGCCCACCGGCGGTGCCGACGTGAGCGGCGGGTTGGTGAACTCGCGCAATCCTCGCTCCCCGTTCCTCGCTCCTTGGTCACGCCCGTGATGCTCGGCACAGCGCCGTGAAAGCTACCCCACGCGTTGACCGGAAGGGAGGGGTGCGGAAACCGAGCAAACCTCACGTTTTTCCCCGCCGCTGTCCGGAAAATGCCCTCACATGGGGAAGGGCCGGACACAATACTGACGGGTCAGTAAGTTTCGGTGCCGTAATCTCCACCGAATCTGTACGCGCCGATTACGGCCCCCGACCGCACGTCGCAGGCCCCCTCGGCCCGGTCAGCCGCCCCGGCGGTGCAGCCGCTCCCCGCCCGCCAGTACGGCCGCGGCCAGCGCGTTCGCCGCGCCCTCCGCCGCGCCCCGGCGCCGGCCGTGGACGAGGACGAAGTCGACCTTTCCCAGCTCCGGCAGCCCGGCACGGTCCGGGAGGCGGAACAGCCCCGGCGGGATCAGCCGGCGGGAGTGGGCCATCACGCCGAGCCCCGCGCGGGCCGCGGCGATCAGCCCGTTGAGGCTGCCGCTCGTGCACACGATCCGCCACTGGCGGCCCTCCCGCTCCAGGGCCTCCAGAGCCCGGGCCCGGGTGAGGCCGGGCGGCGGGTAGACGATCAGCGGCACCGGGCGGTCGGCGTCCAGGCGCAGCCGCTCGGCGCCGATCCACACCAGGTCGTCGCGCCAGACCAGCGAGCCGCGCGGGTCCTCGGGGCGCCGCTTGGCCAGCACCAGGTCGAGCTTCCCGGCGGCCAGCTGCTCGTGCAGCGTCCCGGACAGCTCCACGGTGAGCTCCAGGTCGACCTCCGGATGGTCGTAGCGGAAACCCTCGAGGATCTCCGGCAGCCGGGTGAGGACGAAGTCCTCCGAGGCGCCGAACCGCAGCCTGCCCCGCACCCGGGTGCCGGTGAAGAACGCCGTCGCCTGCTCGTGCACCTCCAGGAGCCGGCGCGCGAAGCCCAGCATCGCCTCGCCGTCCTCGGTCAGCTCCACGGAGTGGGTGTCCCGGGAGAACAACTGGCGCCCCGCCGCGTCCTCCAGCCTGCGCACATGCTGGCTGACCGTGGACTGGCGCAGCCCCAGCCGGCGGGCCGCCTGGGTGAAGCTGAGCGTCTGGGCGACCGCGAGGAAGGTGCGCAGCTGCGTCGGGTCGTACACGGTCCGAGCCTATCGCCGATCGTGATGGCAGTCAGAGTGGTATGTGGGATTCCCGATCGAGGCGGGGGAGAGGACGATGGAGAGGGCCCGGGCCCTGGCCCGGACCGGACCGGGACCGGGACGGCACAAGAGCGACGCACAGTTATCGGAGCACCGTGAGAAGCCTGCGCTGGCCGAGTTGGATGCCGATCGACCCGTACATCGTGCTGCTGCTCGGCACGGTGGGCCTCGCCGCGCTGTTCCCGGCCCGGGGGACGGGCGCCGACGTGGCCTCGGGCGCGTCCACGGCCGCGATCGCCTTCCTCTTCTTCCTCTACGGCACCCGGCTGTCCACCCGGGAGGCGCTCGACGGACTGCGCCACTGGCGGCTCCACGTCACCGTGCTGGCCTGCACGTTCGTCGTCTTCCCGGTGCTCGGGCTGGCGTCGCGCGGACTGGTGCCGGTGCTGCTGACCCAGCCGCTGTACCAGGGCCTGCTGTTCCTGACGCTGGTGCCGTCCACGATCCAGTCGTCCATCGCCTTCACCTCGATCGCGCGCGGAAACGTGCCCGCCGCGATCTGCGCGGGCTCCTTCTCCTCACTGGTCGGCATCGTGGTCACGCCGCTGCTGGCCGCCGGGCTGCTCGGCAGCAGCGGCGGCGGATTCTCCGCCGACTCGCTGGTCAAGATCGTCCTGCAGCTGCTGGTGCCGTTCCTCGCCGGGCAGGTGCTGCGGCGGTGGATCGGCGGCTTTGTCGCCCGGCACAAGAAGGTCCTCGGCCTGGTCGACCGCGGCTCGATCCTGCTGGTCGTCTACACCGCGTTCAGCGAGGGCATGACCCAGGGCATATGGCACCAGGTCAGCCCCGTGCGGCTGGGCGCGCTGCTCGTCGTCGAGGCCGCGCTGCTCGCCGTGATGCTCGTGCTCACCTGGTACGGCGGCAGGGCGCTCGGCTTCGGCCGGGAGGACCGGATCGCCATCCAGTTCGCCGGCTCCAAGAAGTCCCTCGCCTCGGGGCTGCCGATGGCGAGCGTCCTCTTCGGCGCCCACGCCTCCCTGGCCGTACTGCCGCTGATGCTCTTCCACCAGATGCAGCTGATGGTGTGCGCGGTCATCGCCAAGCGCCGGGCCCGCGATCCCCAGGGCGGCGCCGCCTCAGCCGCCGACACGGTCCAGGGGCAGCCACAGCACGGTGTCCTTCGGTGACCGCAGGACCCTCGGGTCCGCCAGCTCCCGGTCGGTCAGCGCCCGGTCCCACACGTGCACCTCGTCGATCGCGCCCGTGAAGAAGGCCCGGCTGTCCATGCGCTGACCGATGTGCACGCCGAACGGCGAGTTGCGGCTGACCGAACCCGGCACGTCGGCGACCGAGGACTGCGCGCCGTCGACGGACAGCGACAGCCGGCCGCCGCCCCGGCGCAGCACCGCGTGGTGCCACCGGCCGTCGTCGTACGCGCCGCTCGTGCGGACGTACGCGGTCGCCGGGGCCGCGGCCCCGTCCCGCACGGTGATCAGGCCCTGGATCCGGTCGTTCGCCGGCTCTCCGCGCAGCCACACCTGCGGCTCGGTGGTGCCGACCCCGCCCATCCACAGCAGCGGCTGCTCCCCGGTGGCCGCCGTGTACCGGAACCACAGGGACGCCGTGAAGCCCCCGGTCCCGAGCGGCAGCCGGGGGCTGTACGGCAGCCGTACGGCGTCGTCGGTGCCGTCGAGGGCGAGCGCGCCGCCGGCGACCCCGTCCGTCTTCTCGGCGCCGCCGAGCACCGCGGCGGGCCGGGCGTGCGGGGCCAGGTCGGGGGTGAGGGGGTCCGGGCCGCGGCGCGGGGCGAGCCAGTCCTCGGTGAAGCGGGCGAAGCGGATCTCGTCGCGGGCGTCCACCGCCCCGCCCTCGTAGACCAGGCCCACCGTGTCCCCGTCCACGCGCACGAGGTCGGAGTAGCCGGACCAGTCCGTGGTGACGACCGTGCCGCGGTCCACACTGTCCCAGGTGCGGCCGCCGTCCCAGGAGGACCTGATCATCATCGTGCGGCGCCGGTCGGGGTCGCCGGGGCAGGCCAGCAGGATGCGGTCGCCGAGCCGCAGCATCGACCCCTGCACCTGCGGCGCGTACAGGTCGGGCAGGTCGTGGAAGGGCGCCGTGAAGCTGCCGCCGCCGTCGCGGCTGAGCGCCTCGGTGCGGTGGCCGAGGTCGGTGCCGTCCTGTTCCCGGCCGCTGACCAGGACCGAGCCGTCGCCGCGTTCGGCGAGGGTCAGCTCGGACGGCTTCTGCCGGAAGGTGCCGTCGGCGGCGACGGGCCAGGTGTCGGTGGCGCCGATCCGCCAGTGGCCGCCGTGGTCGTCGCTGACGACGAGCGCCGCGTGGTTGGCGGTGACCCGGCTGCCGTCCCAGGTCTCGGCGTTGACCCCGAGGACCAGCCGGCCCGCGTACCGGCCCCGGGCCAGCTGGATGCCGTGCACGGGTCCGGTCGCGTACCAGGAGTTCCAGTCGGCGGGCAGGATCTCCGGGCTCAGATCGCGCGGCGCCGACCAGGTCAGGCCGTCGTCGTCGCTGTACTGCAGGTGCGGGGTGCGGTCGCACGGGACCGAGCAGCTCGCGCTGTCCGTGCGGCCGGTGTTGTAGGTCTCGGCGAGCCAGATCCGGCCGGTGTCGCGGTCCACGACCGGTGCCGGGTTGCCGTGGGTGTCGCCGCCGCCCTCGTCGACGACCCGCAGCGGGCCCCAGGTGCGGCCGCCGTCGGTCGACCGCTTGACCACGACATCGATGTCGGCCGCGTCCCCGCAGTTGAGGACCCGGCCCTCGGCGAACGCGAGCAACGTGCCGTCGGTCGTCCGGACGACCGCCGGTATCCGGAAGCAGGCGTAGCCGGGGTCCTGGGAGGCCTTGAACAGGATCTGCTGCTCGAACTCCGCTGCCGCGGCCGCGCCGCGGGCGGCGGCCTGACGGGCGGACAGGAGCGACAGGAACGGCAGGAGGAGTGCGGCCACCGCGAGGGTCACGGCGGTGCGTGCGGATCCAGGACGGGCGCGAAGACCTGACGGCACGTACGACCTGCCCTTCGTCGGCCGGACATCTGGACATCCGGACATCCAACGTCCAACGTGCGCCCCATCGACGGTAGTTGCGCCTCCCGCACCCCACAAGAAGCGTGCGTGCACTTACGGGCGCAGGACGACCTTGCCGAGGTTGGCCCGCGTCTCGATCACCGCGTGTGCCCGGGCCGCCTCGTCGAGCCCGAACTCCGCGTGCACGACGGGCCGGACGGCGCCCTCTGCGAACAGCCGCCACAGCTCCCGGCGCCACCGCTCGTACAACTCGGGCCGGCCCCGGGCGATCAGCGCCATCTGGAAGCCGATCACCGACTTGGCGCCCACCAGCAGGTCGTACGCCCGGACGGTGCCGCCGCCCGAGCTGTAGGCGACCAGCCGGCCGTGCGGGGCGAGTGACGCGAGCGCGGGCGTGAGCAGATCGCCGCCGACGGCGTCCAGGACGCAGTCGAACGGCTTCCCCCAGTCGTCCTCGCCGTAGTGCACGCACCCGTCCGCGCCCAGGGAGCGGACGAACCCCGCCTTGGCCGGGCCGGAGACGGCCCCCACCACGCGGCCCGCGCCCCGCACCCGCGCGAGCTGCACCGCGAGCTGCCCGACCCCGCTCGCCGCGGCCGTGACCAGGACCGACTCACCCGGCTCGGGGCGGGCCGCGGTCAGCGCGCCGAGCGCCACCAGACCGCCGCGCACCAGCGCGACCGCATCCACGGCGGTGGCGCCGTCCGGCACCGCACTGGTCATGTCCTCCCGCAGCAGGGCGAACTCGGCGTATCCGTGGCCGAAGCACAGCCCGGTGACCCGGTCGCCCGTACGGAACCGGGTCACCTCATCGCCGACCGCCACCACCTCACCGGCCAGCTCACCGCCCAGCGGGATCGGCTCGGCGGCCTCGGTGACCTTGCGGACCACCGGCAGGGTGACCCCGACCGCCTCGCAGCGCACCAGCAGCTCCCGGGGGCCGGGCTCCGGGACGGGGGCCTCCTCCAGGAACAGCGGGCCGCCGGCGGACTCGTACCGGACGCGACGCATCGCACCTCCACGGCCGGGCGACCCGGCCACATCGATCGTTGGGAGTACCCACGATTTCGTTGGGAGGCCCAACGGTAGCGGCCGTTCGTGGGGAAGTCCAACGATTCTGGATAGGCTGGGCCCCATGGCCGAAGCCCCCCTGTCCGCGATCCGCTCCCTGCCCAGCTGGCTCCTCGGCCGGGCCGCCGCGCGGGGCCGCGCCCTGGTCGCCGACGCCCTCGCCGCCGAGGGCCTGAAGATGTGGCACCACGTGGTCCTGTCCGCCGTGCGCGACCTCGCCCCCGTCGCCCAGGCCGACCTCGGCCGCGGGGTCGGCCTCGACCCCAAGGACGTCGTGGGCGTCCTGAACGACCTCCAGTCCGCGGGCCTGGTGGTCCGCGCCCCCGACCCCCGCGACCGGCGCAAGAACGCCGTGTCCCTCACCGACGACGGCGCCCGGCTCCTCGCGCGCTGCGAACGGGCGGCCCGCGCGGCCAACGACGAGCTGCTCGCCCCGCTGACGGCCGCCGAACGCGATCAGTTCACGGGCCTGTTGATCCGGATTTCCGGCACGGACGGCTGACGACGGCTAACGTTCCGTCATGACCGCAGCTCCCGTGCTCGATCCGCAGCGCACCGCCCTCCTCCTCGTCGACCTGATGGAACGCATCGTCGCGCTGCCCCTGGAACCCCACAAGGGCTTCGACGCCCTCGCGCGAGCCGAGGAGTTGGCGGCCGCGTTCCGCTCGGCCGGAGCGCCCGTGGCGGTGGTCCGGACCGAGCGGCCCGGCGTCGCCGAACAGCCGCCCGGCAGCGGGCTGGTGCCCGGCCTGCTCCGCGACGGCGACCTGGAGGTGGTCAAGCGGACCATCGGCGCCTTCCTCGGCACGGGCCTGGACGAGCGGCTGCGTGAACGCGGCGTCACCACGCTGGTGTTCGCCGGCATCGCCACCAACCTCGGCGTCGAGTCCACCGCACGCGCCGCCGCCGACCTCGGCTACGACCTCGTCTTCGTGTCCGACGCGATGGCGGCGCTCACGGCCGCCGAACACGAGGCGTCGGTCCGGCTGGACTTCCCGCGCCTGGGCACGGTGGTCGCGACGGCGGAGGTACGGTTCGCGCCCTGAGCCGAGCCGGTTCACGGCCGAGTGCAAGGCGGGGCTCGTGGCCGAGTTCGGGGCCACGAGGCGTCGGTCCGGCTGGACTTCCCCCGGCTGGGGACCGTGGTCGCGACGGCGGAGGTACGGTTCGCGCCCTGAGCCGAGCCGGTTCACGGCCGAGTGCAAGGCGGGGCTCGTGGCCGAGTTCGGGGCCACGAGGCGTCGGTCCGGCTGGACCTCCCCCGGCTGGGGACCGTGGTCACGACGGCGGAGGTACGGTTCGCGCCCTGAGCCGAGCCGGTTCACGGCCGAGTGCAAGGCGGGGCTCGTGGCCGAGTTCGGGGCGGGGCCCCGGGGCACCCTCGCCGGAGCGGGCCCGGCGATCGAGGTGGTTGCCCGGTCGAGGTGGCGGCCTGGCCGAGGCGGTTGTACGGCCGAGGTGGAGCCCCGGGGCGCAGGCGGGCGCTGTTCGCCGGGCGCGGCGGCGGCCGAGCTCGTCCGGAGTCCGAACCCATCCCGAGCCCGGCCCGAGTCCTGAGTCCTGAGTCCGAGCCCATTCCTCAACCGAGCCCGAATGCGTACCGAGTTCGAGCCCATCCCGCAACCGAGCCCGTCCCCAGTTGTCAACCGAGCCCGCCCCCAGTCCGGGCCCGAACGCGTCCTGAGCCCGAACGCGTCCCGAGTTCGAGCCCATCCGGCAACCGAGCCGACCCGGCGTCCGGGGCGGCTCCGCGACCGAATCCCCCGCAGACGGGTCCCGCGGCCCGGGGGAGCCCTCGCGACGGAGCCGCTCGCCGATCGAGGCGGCTGTACGGCCGAGGCGAGGCCCCGGGGCGCTGTTCGCTGGGCCGGGCTCCGTCACCGTGCCCGGGTGGAGCGGTCAGTGCTGGCGGTCAGCCCTGGGTGGCCGCTTGCTGCAGGGCGATCCGGTCCTCGCCCGCGTACACGTTCATCGAGGCGCCCCGCAGGAAGCCCACCAGCGTCAGGCCGCTCTCCGCGGCCAGGTCCACCGCGAGCGACGACGGCGCCGACACCGCCGCCAGCACCGGGATCCCGGCCATCACGGCCTTCTGTGCCAGCTCGAACGACGCCCGCCCGGAAACCAGCAGGAGCGCCCGCGACAGCGGGAGGCCGCCCTGCTGCAGCGCCCGCCCCACCAGCTTGTCGACCGCGTTGTGTCGGCCCACGTCCTCCCGTATGTCCAGCAGTTCCCCGTCCTCGGTGAACAGGGCGGCCGCGTGCAGCCCCCCGGTCCGGTCGAACACCCGCTGGGCCGCGCGCAGCCGGTCCGGCAGGCTCGCCAGCAGCTCGGGGGTGACCCGGACGGGCGGGGTGTCGGCGATCGGCCAGCGGGCGGTCGTCCGCACGGCCTCCAGACTCGCCTTGCCGCACAGCCCGCACGAGGAGGAGGTGTAGACGTTCCGCTCCAGCGAGAAGTCCGGCAGGGTGACGCCCGGTGCGGTCTTCACGTCGACCACGTTGTAGGTGTTGGAACCGTCCGCGGTCGCCCCCGCGCAGTAGACGATGTTCTGCAGGTCGGACGCGGCGGCCAGCACGCCCTCGCTCACCAGGAAGCCCGCCGCCAGCGCGAAGTCGTCGCCCGGGGTGCGCATGGTGATCGCGAGCGGTTTGCCGTTCAGCCGGATCTCCAGGGGTTCCTCGGCGACGAGCGTGTCCGGCCGGGTGGAGACGGCCCCGTCCCGGATCCGGAGGACCTTGCGTCGTTCCGTGACTCGTCCCATGTTCTGATCAGCCCCGGTTCTGTACGTGCTGGTAGCCGAAACGGCCCTTGATGCGGAGATTGCCGTGGGCCACCGGGCTGTCGTGCGGCGAGGTGACCTTCACGATCTCATTGTCCTGCACATGGAGGGTGAGACCGCAGCCCGCTCCGCGGTAGGCACACACCGTCATGGTGCGCGTCTGCCCCGACTCGTCCCAGGTACCCGCCGCCGGCATGCCGAGCGCACGCGCTGGCCTTCAGGCCCAGGAAGACGTACTCCACCGGGCCGACGGGTCTTCCTGGGCCTTTCGGGGCCTTCTGGGGCCTGAGGGAAGCCGACAACTCGGATGCCCGTTTCCTGTGGCTTCACCTGCCCTCGTACCCGCGAGTCACTGATCAGACTGATGAATCCCGCTATCCACGGCAACGAGGGGGACCCCGTCATGAACGGCTCGCGCATCGCGGCCATCGGCCACTACCAGCCCGCCAGGGTGCTCACCAACGAGGACCTGGCGGCCATGGTCGACACCAGCGACGAGTGGATCCGCAGCCGGGTGGGCATCCGCACCCGGCACCTCGCGGGCCCCGACGAGCCGGTCGACGAACTGGCCGCGCACGCCGCCGCCAAGGCCCTCGCCGCCGCCGGACTCACCCCCGCCGACATCGACCTGGTCCTGGTCGCCACCTCCACCGCGATCGACCGGTCCCCGAACACCGCCGCCCGGGTCGCGGCCCGGCTCGGCATCCCGGGGCCCGCCGCGATGGACGTCAACGTGGTGTGCGCCGGATTCACCCACGCCCTGGCCACCGCCGACCACACGGTCCGCGCCGGCGCGGCCACCCGGGCGCTGGTCATCGGCGCCGACAAGATGTCCGAGGTCACCGACTGGGCCGACCGCAGCACCTGCGTCCTCGTCGGCGACGGCGCCGGGGCCGCCGTGGTCGAGGCCTGCGCGCCGGAGGAGCAGCCCGGGATCGGGCCCGTGCTGTGGGGCTCGGTGCCCGAGATGGGGCACGCGGTCCGGATCGAGGGCACGCCCCCGCGGTTCGCGCAGGAGGGCCAGAGCGTCTACCGCTGGGCCACCACCCAGTTGCCCGCCGTCGCCCGCCGCGCCTGCGAGCGGGCCGGGGTGGCCCCCGAGGAACTCGCCGGCGTCGTCCTCCACCAGGCCAACCTGCGCATCATCGAACCCCTCGCCGCGAAGATCGGCGCCGTCAACGCCGTGATCGCCCGTGATGTCACCGAGTCGGGCAACACCTCCGCCGCCAGCATCCCGCTCGCCTTCTCCAAGCTCGTCGAGCAGGGGGCGCTCTCGGGCGGCGACCCGGTGCTGCTGTTCGGCTTCGGCGGCAACCTCTCGTACGCGGGCCAGGTCGTGCACTGCCCGTGACCTGTGACGGGGCCCCGCACGACGATGTGACGCGTACCAGTCCCGCTTCCCCGGGCGATTGTGGGCAGTAGCCTGTAGACGAAAGACAATCGACACCGGCGTTCGCGGCGCCCGGCCGGGTACGGCCCGCCGGGAGGGGGGACCGTGATGTTGTCCGCCGGACTGCCGCAGGGGTCGGTACCCAAGCTGGAACGGCCAGGCCCGCTGCGCGATCGCGTGTACGAGGCCCTGCTCGAACTCATCAGCACCCGCGCGCTCCGCCCCGGCCAGCATCTCGTCGAGAGCGAACTCGCGGGACACCTGGGCGTCTCCCGGCAGCCGGTGCGCGAGGCGCTGCAGCGGCTCAACACCGAGGGCTGGGTCGATCTGCGGCCCGCGCAGGGCGCGTTCGTGCACGAGCCGACCGAGGAGGAGGCCGACCAGCTCCTCACCGTCCGCACCCTCCTGGAGACGGAGGCGGCCCGGCTCGCCGCGGCGAACGCGGGCAGCGCGGGCATCGCCGTCCTCGAAGAGCTGTGCCAGGAGGGCGAGAAGGCCGTCGCCGCCGACGACGTGGAAGGCGCCGTCGCCCTGAACGCCCGCTTCCACGCCAAGATCATGGAACTGGCCGGCAACACGGTCCTGTCCGGCCTCGCCGCTCAGGTCGACCGCAGGGCCAGCTGGTACTACACCCCCGTGGCCCGTCTGCGCGGCCGCCAGTCCTGGATCGAGCACCGCGAACTGATCGCGGCCATCGCCTCCCGCGACGAACAGCGCGCGACCAAGATCATGCGCACCCACACCGAGCACACCCGCCGCACGTACCAGACCCACGCCACGTCCTGAGGCGCCACCCGCGACGTCCTGAGGCCGCGCCTGCCCAGTTCCACCGCCCCGACCCCGGCCCACTGACCAACGCGGCGAAGGCCGAGGAGCTCACGGACCAGGTGGGCAAAGACCATGGACTGGACCGCCGTGCCTTCCCGCATCCTCCCGGGCCAGGACACGACCGACTGCCCACCCCTTCACGCCGCTCGCCCCACCGCACCGCCCTCGTCCCCGCCAATACCAAGCGGAACCCTCCGGGCCGGTGGACACGATAGTCCTGGCCGTCCCAGGTCGACACGGGGGCGGAACTGCTGGCGGCCATAAACGCGTCCAATGGAGCCCTGGCCGCCACCCTCTCCACCGACGACGGCGCCACCTACGACCGACTGGCCCCCCAGATCCGCGCCCTCAAGACGGGCCACGGCACGCCCCGCTCCCGTGGCGACCGCGACGAACTCTTCGTCGGCCTCTAGGTGCCTCCTCCCGGCACGGCGCCTTCGTAAGAGGCGCCCTCCTGATCCGATCGGTCACCCACGGCCCGGTCGGGAGCGCCCGCCGGGCAACTTCCCGAAGCACCAGCCCACGCCGGGACTGTCACGGCCGTACACGCAAGACTCCGACCGGTGCACTGTCGGAACCCGGCCACGGAAGACGCCCGGACCGTCCCCCCCCGCCCGCCCTCCCACCGCACGGATACGCAGGTGAAACGCACTCCGAAACCTTGGTATTGTTGTCCATGTCGCCGCGGGGAAGGCCCCGCGCAAGGCGGCAGACACCTGGTCCGGGTGGCGGAATGGCAGACGCGCTAGCTTGAGGTGCTAGTGCCCTTTATCGGGCGTGGGGGTTCAAGTCCCCCCTCGGACACAACGATTGACGATACGGTGACGAGGGCCTCGACCTTACGGTCGCGGTCCTCGTTGCGTGTTCGTAGCTGATGGTGATGCCCAGGGCTTCGTAGAGCGGGCCTTTTTTGTCTGCGGCAGCAGTCTGGATGCGCTGTGCAATCTCTCCAACACTCTCAGTGATTTGCGCGTCGAGCGGGGTTTGCTTCTTCCGGGGGACGGCGGTGTGCGTGTCGAGCTTCTTCTGTGCCGCGTCCTTGTCCCGCTGGGCTTCGTTGATCCACTGGGTGACGACGCTGGGGTCGGCTCCTGCGTCGAGGGCTGCCTGGTAGCGGGCGAGCCGCCGCTCGCACTCCTTGATCACCTGGCGTGCTTGAGCCTGCACGGGGGTCTGGGGCTCTGCGGCGCTCGCTGAGGCGCTCGCGTGGGTGAGGGCTTCGATGGTGGCGGCGAGCCGGTCCGGGGCGAAGGCCCGGGCGATCCACCGGTCCAGGGCCTGGCACACGATATCTTCCCGCAGGTAGACGGTGCGCGGGTGCGTCAGGTCGGGGTAGAGGGCGGCTTCTTCCTCTTTGAACTCGCAGCGGTAGTAGACGTGGCTGCGGATGGTGGCGGGCTGCATTTTGCGCCCGCATAGGCTGCACCGGACTCGGCCGCGCAGGGCGTGGGGGCGCGCGCCCTGCTTGCCGGCGCGTTCCTGCCGTCCCTGGTTGCGGGCGCGCTGTGTGCGCACGATGCGGGCGGCATCGAAGAGATCGGGGCTGATGATCGCTTCGTGGGCGGGCTCAATGGAGTGGATCCACTCATCAGGCGGGTTGTGGGTCATGTGGGTGCGGTGGCCGAGGGTGACGTCGTCGACGTCGAGGAGGCGTTCTTCCTTGCGCTGCTTGTTCCAGACCTCGTGACCGCTGTAGCGGGGGTTGTGGAGGATGTCGCGCACGGCACCCTGCTGCCATGCGGTCTTCTTGCGGTGCGGATTGCGGGTGGCGTCGTGGGCGGAGGGGCAGGGGACGCCTTCCCGGGTGAGCTGGGTGGCGATGGCCTTGTCGCTCATGCCGTCGAGGTAGATGATGAAGATCCGCTGCACGATCGGTGCGGCGACGGGATCGGGCTCGAGTTTGTGGATGAGCTGCCCGGCCGCGGCCTTCGAGGGGTTGGGATGGGGCCCGGCGTCGGCGATCCGGTAGCCGTAGGGCGGCCGCCCGCCGAGATAGCGGCCCTGAAGCTGGGCCTGGGAGCCCATGGCGGTGCGCACTCGGATCTTGATGCGGTTGCGTTCACCCTTGCTCATGCCGCCGAAGACGGACATGACGAGGTCGTGGGCTTCGTTGTCCGGGTCGATGGGTCCGCCGACCTCCGGGACCCACAGGGGGATGCGGAAGTGGACGAAGACGGGGAAGGTGTTGCCGAACTGGTTGCCGTAGAAGGTGCGCTGCGGCTCTCCGATCACGACGGCGTCGAAGCCGCGGTTGGGGTTACGGAGGGCTTGGAGGAGTTCGTTGGCGCGGGGGCGACGCTGCCACGGCAGGGAGCGGCTGTGACCGACGTCGAAGTACTCGGTGACGATCTGGCCGCCGACGGGCTCGATCAGGGCGCGGGCGCGGGTGAGCTGCCAGTTCCTGGAGACCTCCGGGTCTTGAAGGTCCTCGGTGGAGCAGCGTCCGGCGAAGGCGAAACGGATCACGTAGGGCGGGCCTCCCAGGGCGTGCGCGGTGTGGAGCGCTGTGCGGATGTCATGTGGCGGTCTGTCGTACCTCGGAAGGGTGAGAAGAGCCAGCAGCCGCCCCTTCCTCCTGGCTGTCTCCGCCACAGAAACGGCGCCGGCTGTAATCGGTGAGCAGAGCGCGAAGGAGGTGCAAGAGAGCGGCTGCGACGGATTCAGTCACCTTGGGTGGTTCCTCGGGGAGGTCCACATGGATCTGCCGCGGGTCATCCGGGGCCGAGCGCTCCTTGGACGGAGGCTGGGGACGTGTGCAGTTGGGCAACGCAGCCGGAGAACTTGTTTGTCCTGGCATGTCCCCTATAGGGATGTCGCAGGGCAGATTTGTCATCCTGCGTCGGGTGGTGAGCTGTCGGAGGCAGGCCCGGCGAAGAAA
This sequence comes from Streptomyces sp. NPDC037126, assembly GCF_055605965.1. Classification (NCBI taxonomy): domain Bacteria; kingdom Bacillati; phylum Actinomycetota; class Actinomycetes; order Kitasatosporales; family Streptomycetaceae; genus Streptomyces; species Streptomyces sp. NPDC037126. The sequence continues at coordinate 17,931 of NZ_JBVJTD010000018.1, read as the reverse complement.
CCTGCGTCAACCGCGAAGGGCGGATGAAGGTAGGAGCGTTGGATGCAGGGGTGACACCGCTGACTCCGGCCAGCGCAGAGTTGCTCACGTTGATTCCCCACTCGGCCGGTGGTCTACGTCCCCGATATCGCTCGAGTGGACGAGATGTCGCTCCGGTCGGCCTCGCACTCAGGTGAGGCCGACCGGCGAACAACGCTTCACGAGCAGTTCCACTCCTCGCTGGGCAGTGCGTGCCACAGGTCGAGCCAGTCGTGGAGCAGGAAGAGGGGGCGGGTCAGGACGATGTCGCCGGCCCGCTGGGAGCGGATCGCCAGGCCGAGGTCGGCGAAGACCGGATCGCCAGCGACGCTGTACGCCAGGCTGCCAGGCCGTGTTGTGCGGTGGACGAGCCAGTCCTCCACGTGGGAAGGCGCGCAGCCGGTCAGCGGGGCTGCGTTCAGTCTCACCTGGGGGCCGGTGAGGGCGTCTGCGGCGACGCACCCCAGGCGGCCGTCGTGAAAGAGGGCCCTGATCCCGCTCTCAGTGAAGTCGGCGTAGTTGAGCTGCTGGTCTTCGCCGTGGTGGGAGTAGGACGAGACGGCCGGTCCTTCGCCGAGGACGCGGGTGATCTCCTCCAAGGTCATCCCGAAGTGCAGGGGGCCGACTCCTACGTACGGCGTGAACGTCCACTCGGCGCGCTCCTCCTCCCGGGCGATCCGCCACGGGCCGCGGTACCCCGCCTCGCTTCCAGGGGCGGCCACGGGCGGCTCGGGTGCTGGCTCGTGCAGGGCAGCCGGCATGGGAGCGGTCCGGTCCTCACGCCGGCGGCCGAGTCGCTCCGGAGCAGCGGTGTCCTCGGGTTGCTCTTCCAGCCAGCGGATCGCCTGCTCCTGCTCCTGGCCGCCGAACGGGTCCTCCGCCAACTCGCCTGCCCGGTCCAGGGCCGCGCGGCGCTCCTCCTCCGCGGTGACGAGACCGGTGACGTCCTCACCCCAGGCGGCGAGCCGTTCCCGGGCGATCCACCGGTAGTACGAGTCCGCGCTCACGGCCAGGACCTCGCGAACGGCGGGCGCGTACCGGGGTACGGATGAGGCGAGGGCGGGGTCGGCCAGGAGCAGGGCGGTGGCCGCGAGCGCGGCCTCCTTCACCAGTGGATCGTCGGCGTCGCAGAAGTCCGCGATGCGGTCGTGGAGTGTTGGCCTTGCCGTTCGGGCGGCGGCTAGATTCTGCGCCGTGCCGACGCCGCCCTCGACGTCCAGGCGGGCGATGTCGGCGAACGAAGCCAGCCAGTTCAGCAGTTCGGCGCGAAGCGACCGCCGACCGGCCCTGCGCTCCCACCGGTCTTCGGCGAGGGTGCGCGGATCGTCGAGAAGACCGGCCAGGACCAAGGCTGCCGGAGCGGTCGCTGGAAACACCTGCTCCTGATTGAGGAGCAGCCGATACAGATCGCCTACCGCCCGTACCCGGCGGGCCGGGTCGGCGGCGAGCACAGCGCCGAGGATGTCCGGTGTGTCAGGCACACCGTGCCGGCCCGTACAGACATGCGGCAGCTCTTCCCAGGCGGTGCCGGCGAGCTCTGCCTGTGCTCTGGGTGGCAGGGAGCTGGCGGGAGCACCAGAAAGGTCTGGGGTCATCTCGTTGATCACGACCGCAGTGTTCCAGCCGACTCCGACATCAGCGCCGCCGATACGTGCCACAGACCGCAGGCGGCTCACGCTTGAGCAACACTCTGATGCCCTCTCTGCTCGTGGCAGCGAGGGCATCAGGGCGTCAGGCGGCGCGGGCTGTGGGTAACTGCGAGACCCACGTTGTGAGCCCGGTCAGGTGCTCGGGCTGCAGCCCGTGGTGTGGGTCGGGCTGAATGAGGAGGGTCGACGTTCCCTTCGCAGTGCGCTCCGCCGCCCATTCATGGTCGAGGCCGGTGAAGTCGTCGTCGATCCAGATGGCGGGGGCGTCGCCCAGCCAGGCGTCGACGTGGTCACGCTTCCACAGGTAGCCGTTGGGGTGGCTGGTGGTGATCTGCGGACGCGGGTGATCGACGTACGACAGGGTCGGAAGGCCGAGGAGCGGGCCGATGAGGGCGGTGGCGTCCTGGCGCCAGCTGGTGCACCAGACCGGGGTGATCAGGCCGGTGCGGATCACGTCCATGAGCATGGGGCCATGGGCAGGGTCGAGCCAGACGGTGACCGGGTTGTCGGTGCTCCGGCCGGTGGGGACGACGTCGTGGCGGGCGTGGGTGGCTGGGGTCGAGCCGTCCGCGTTGGGGAAGGGTATGAGGACGCCGTCGATGTCGAGGAGCAGGTAAGGCGGGCGCATCGGTTCCTCCGGGGGAAGCCGGGGCGAATGGCTGGTCAGAGCTTGCGGGCGCGGATCAGCAGGGTGGTGGGCCAGTGGCCCATGCGGGGGTCGTTGAACTCCTGGGCCGAAGTGAGCCAGAAGCCCGCCCGGCTGAGGTGCCTCTCCCAACGGTCGGTATCGAACTCCCATCGGGCGATGGGGAGCCGAGTGCGGTCGGGCAGGGTGACGAAGTCGCGGCGGGGCCGGTCGTCGCCGGAGGGGCTTCGACCGCCGCGCTGCGGGTGGGGGACAGAGAAGGCCAGCACTCGCCCGGGCGTGAGGCGTTGGGCGACGGCCGGGAGCAGGAGCTCGGGGGCGACGAGACCGATGGCTCCGAAGACGGAGTAGATCGCGTCGAACTGCTCGTCAGAGGCGTGCAGGCAGTGCAGGGCGTGGCCAGCAACGAAGGTGAGGTTGTTCAGCCGCCCGTAGTGGGAGCGGGCGCGGCGGACCTGGAGGCCGACCAGGTCGACGCCGGTGACGTGGGCCCCGTGGCGGGTGGCGAGGTGGGCGGCGTTGTGGCCGGGGCCGCAGCCGAGTTCCAGGAGTCGCTTGCCGCGCAGGTCGGGGCCGAGGGCATCGGCTCCGGGTCCTTGGCCAGGTCCCGTGGTCCATTCCATCCGGGCAGGTACGGCCAGGGGTTCGGCGAGTCCGGCGGCGGTGCGTTGGAGGGCGTGGGCGTGCCAGGGGGATGCCTGGGCGAGCACGTCAGATCTCCAGGAGGTGGAGGACGCCGGTGAGGTGGCGGCGGACGGCCTTGATGTAGGCGGGGTCGGTGGCCGGGTCGTTGATCCAGCGGATGGACTGCTCCATGAACCACTCGACGGCCCACATGCGGTGCCAGCCCAGGGCCCAGTTCTCGGCGGTGAGCCCGCCGCGCGGGGCGAGGGCGTCGGGGGTGCCGCCGGCGGTGACGTACTGCTCCAGGAAGACGCGCAGGCGCAAGGGGTGCGGCGGATCGATGGTGCCGTGCCAGCTGGCGAGGTCGAGCAGGCCGGGGCCGGTGAAGGCGCGGGCGAAGTCGAGCAGCCGCCAGCCGTGCTCTCCGATGTGAAGGCTGGTGGGGTGGAACTCGGAGTGCACCCAGCCGAACGGTTCCAGCGTCGCTCCGGCCGAGCGGGCTTCGGCGGCCTGGGAGATACGGTCGAGCGCGTCCTCGACGTCGTCGGCGTCCTGCCACCGGTCAGCCTTGCGCAGCCGTTCGAGGTGCTCCAGCGCCCGGGCGGGGAGTGTCCGCAGTCGGTCCTGGTCGAGGACGGGCAAGGGCGGAGCCGTACGGGTGCCGTGCAGGACCACGGCCGCAGCGACGCCGTCGAGGTCGTCGGCCTCGCGGACGGACGGTTTGAGGTCCTCCATGAGCATGCCGAGCCAGCCGTCCAGGACGGCGGAGGCGTGGACCTGGGGGACGGGGACGCCGAGGGTGTGGGCCAGGCGGAGGGCCTGGTCCTCGCTGGCGAAGGGCTTCTTGGCGTACTTGAAGACGGCCGTGGTGCCGTCAGGGAAGGTGACGCGCTCGACGCCGGACATGGACCACACGCGTACCTCCTCCCGTACGGCGGTGGTCTGGTCGGTCGCGGTGAGCAGGTTGTCGAGGAGTTCGGCACTGGGATTCGTGGTCACTTGAGGGCTCCGGGGAGGGGTGGTGGCGTCCGGGGCGGGCGAGGGATACCGGCCCGCCCCGGAGCCTGATCGGGTGGGGTTACGCGGCGGGGTTCACGCGGTGGGCGTAGACCTGCTCGATCCAGCCCGCCTTGAACGCGGCGAGGTCGTCGCGGAAGTTGGCCATCGAGGCACCGTAGGGCGCGACCACGCCGCCGGACTGGTCCGGCACGGACTGGCAGCCGTGCACGAGTCGGCCGCCGAGGGCGGCGTGGGCCTTGATGGACTCGATCCGGCGGTGCTCGTTGAACCAGCCGCCGTGGTAGACCTCGTCGAGCATCCCGCCCGTCTCGTCGTCCAGGTCGAAGACGACGGAGGTGGCGGCGGGGAAGAACCAGCACGGGCCGACGTTGGAGATGTGTCCGTCCAGCTCGACCTTGTTGAGCGCCATGAGCGTGGCGGCCTCGCGGAGCATCCGCAGGTGGTCGGCGGTGATCTGCGGCAGGCCGAGGCCGGTCAGGTGCTCGTCGCGGAAGAGGTAGGCGTACACCCCGTACGCGGTGGCCACGACGCGGGCGGCGTCGGAGGTGGACTCGCTGTGCTGCTTGATGAAGTCGAGAGCGAGCTGCTCGACCGTGCTCTCGGTCGTCTCGTCCACCCCCAGGAGCTGGGACTTGACCAGCTCCCAGTCGGCGACGAGCCAAGTGTTCGACTCGAAGCGGAAGAAGTACTCGGCCGGGTCGATCGTGATGCGCCGGCCGTCGACCTGGATGCCGGGCAGGCGGCTCCAGCGCGAGTCGAACGCCTCGGGCAGCTCGACCGTGATGGCCGTGGTGTCGATGGTGGTCACCGTGTCTCCGTCTCTGATTGGCCGGGTTCGGGCACTGGAATGCCCGAACCCGGTGTGGGCGTACGGAACTTCGGGGTGCCGCCCGGACCAAGGGGGAGCCTGGATCACGGTCACGCCGTTCCGTGCGGCTGCTGACAAGTGAACCGGTGGTTACGCTCAGTGGGTACGGTGGAAGGCAGTTGAAGCGGTATACGCGGTTTACAGCTCCAGGACGGAGGCGATCGTGGCGGCGGAGAGTGAACCCAACTCCCGTCTGCGCGACGCCATCGACGCGGTCGGCTGCACCTACGAGGCCCTCGCCCGAGACGTGCGGCGGATCGCCGCCGAGAACGGCGAGATCCTCCAGACCAACAAGTCGGCCATCTCGCACTGGGTGAACGGCACCCGCACCCCTTCGGGCCGGGTAGGTCCGTACCTGGCCGAAGCGCTGTCCCGCCGAGCGGGACGCACGGTCACCCAGACCGAAATCGGCCTCCAGGCCGGTGATACCGAAGAGTCGGCGGAATCCGACCCCGTCCTCGCCGTCACCGACCTGGGCCGCGCCGACGTCGAGCGCCGCCGCTTCCTCGCACTCGCGGCCTTCACCACCGCCGGCGTCGCCATGCCGCTCGTCTATGACCACGAAGCTACCGCCCGCATGCTCCGCGCCCGCACCGGCACGTCCATGGTTGGCGCGGAGGACGTGGACGTCGTACGCCAGATCACCGCGGCCTTCAGCGCCGCCGACGAGCGCCTCGGCGGCGGGCACGCCTGACCACCGTCACCGCGTACCTCGCCGACACAGCCGCTCCCATGCTGCGCGGACGCTTCCCCAGCGAAGCCTTACGCCGGGCCGCCTTCGGCGCCGTCGCCGAACTCGCCTACCTCGCAGGGTGGAAGCACCACGACCTCGGCCAGGAAGGCGCCGCCCAGCGCTACTACCAGGTCGGCTACAAGCTCGCCTGCGAAGCCGACCCCCACGGCCATGCCGCCTGGATGATGCGCGCCCTCGCCCACCAGGCCCTGAGTCTCAAGCAGCCTCACCACTGCGTCGACCTCGTCGAAGGCGCCCTACGCGCAGGTCTCGGCCACGTCGACGGTCAGACCGAGGCGCTCCTCCACATCACCCACGCCCGCGCCTACGCCGCCACCGACGAGAACCCGTCGGCCGCACGGGCCCTCCTCGCTGCCGAGGACGCCCTCCTACGAGACGATGGCCCCCAGCCCAGCTACTCCCGCGTGAGCGGTCCCGCCGCCGGCACCGTTGCCAGCCACACCGCCCGCACCCTGACAGACCTCGCCGACCACATCGGTACCGAACAGCAGCACCGAGACGCCCTTACCCGCTAGGACCCCGAGAAGTACAAGCGGGTCCACGCCCTCACCCACGCCGACCTCGGCGACAGCCTCGCCGCCCAAGCCCGCGCTGACGAGGCCGTCGCAGCCTGGGCTCAGGCCCTGGTCCTCATGGAGGGCATGACCTCCGACCGGACCCGGAAGGCGATCACGTCGATCCGCTCCACTCTCGCGGTCTACCAGCGCCGCCGCGTTCCCGGCGCCGCAGATCTCGCCCGCCGCGCCCGCGAGGCCCTCGCCTAGCATGCCCAACAACCCGCCCGACGAAGGGAACACCGTGACCCAGCAGACCGACGACCAGCCCAAGGCCCTCAAGCCGGCGCTCGAATCGATGACCCTGCTGGTCGCTGCCGTCATCGTCCACGACAAGGCCACCAACCGCGTCGTCCTCCTCCAGCGCAGCGAGAATGCCAAGTTCGCCCAGGGCATGTGGGACCTCCCCGTCGGCAAGAGCGAGCCCGGCGAGCCCATCACCGAAACCGCGGTCCGCGAGCTCTACGAGGAGACCGGCCTCACAGTGAAGCCCGAGTCCCTCAAGGTCGCCCACATCATCCATGGCGCCTGGGGCGTCGAAGCCCCCAACGGCTTCCTCACGGTCGTCTTTGCCGCACACGAATGGACCGGCGAACCCGAAAACCGCGAACCCCGCAAGCACTCCCAGGTCCTCTGGGTCGACACCAACGCCATCCCCGAAGCCTTCGTCGACACCACAGCCAGCGCGCTCCATCACTACTTGAACAACGGATCGGAGGTCTCCCTGGACGGCTGGCAGGCATCGTGAGATCACGATGCCTGCCAGCCGTCCAGGCGTTGCACTTCTTGCCTTCGCTGGCTGCGACCGACGGTGCGCAGGCTCGGCCGAGACGACGCTCCCGAGCAGCTGGGTGGCCAAGACGTCTGAAGCCCCCCAGCTTTAGACGTCATTTCAGTTGGCGTGATCTTGCGGCAGTCTGGGGTGATGACTGCTGCGCTTGTTGAGCGGATGGCACCGGAAGACCTGTGGACGTTGTTCCAGCGGGTGGTGCCGCCGGCGCCGGTCCGCCCTCAGGGCGGAGGGCACCGGCGGCGAGGGGACCGCGAGGTGCTGGCTGCCATCACCTTCGTGGCCACTTCAGGCTGCACCTGGAACCAACTGCCGCCTGGTTTCGGGCTGTCGGGCGTGACGGCCTTCCGCCGGTTCACCGAGTGGACCGAGGCCAGGGTGTGGGCCAAGCTTCACCGCCTGGTCCTGGATGAACTCGGTGCCCAAGGTGAGCTGGACTGGTCGCGGTGCGCGATCGACTCGGTCAGCGTCCGGGCCCTCAAAGGGGGCAGCTGACGGGACCGAATCCGACCGACCGTGGCAAGAAGGGATCGAAAATCCACCTCATCGTCGACCGCCAGGGCCTGCCTCTGTCGATCGGCATCTCCGCCGCCAACCTCCACGACAGCCAGGCACTCATCCCGCTGGTCCGCGGCATCCCACCCATCCGCTCACGTCGCGGCCCGCGACGCCGGCGGCCCGCTAAGCTGCACGGTGACAAGGGACGGCGATGGCTCGCTTCCCGCGGCATCCGGCACCGCCTTGCCCGCAAGGGCATCGAGTCGTCCCGGCGGCTGGGCCGGCACCGTTGGGTGGTGGAGCGGACCATATCCTGGCTGTCCGGCTGCCGCCGCCTGCACCGCCGCTACGAGCGCAAGCCGGAAAACTTTCTTGCCTTCACAGCCATCGCCGCGACCCTCATATGTCACCGCCGACTGACCAAGTGAAATGACGTCTAAGCGCGCGCAGTGGGAGCGGGTGTGGGAGCTTCAGCGCCGCGAGGACGAGACGGGCGAGGCCGTGCCCCGCCACGTGGTGTAGCGGATCAAGCGCTCCGCATTCCGGTTCGAGGCCCGTGGCGATCTCCGTCAAGGCGGCCGTCCGCGACGCGCCCCGCGGGAGCAGGGCGAACGCCCGAACCCGCGTAGCCACCGTCTCCGACCTGCGGATTCCGGCGCCTTGATCCCCTACACCACTTGGCGGGACGCCACCACGGGCGAGGCGTTGGGGATCCCCGTTCCGCCCAAGTACGTGAGCCGTTCCGCCCAAGTACGTGAGCGCCGATTTCCAGCGCGCGTCCTACTGGTCGATCCGAGGCAGGCTGGACATTTTCCGGGAACGCTTCATCTCCTACGCTGACGTTGTTGACGAAGGGGGCGGCGGCCTGCTGCTCGGTTGGTCCGGCTGGAGCGAAACCGATCGTGTTTGCGTTCTGCTGGATCTGGTCGGTGCCGTTGGTCGGCAACCAAATCCGAGTGTGTACCGGATTACCTCTCTCCTGGCCGGAGTACAGGAACTGCTCCGTTCCATGCGCCGATGGGAGGTTCAGGAGTATTCAATGGGCAGGCTAGGGCAATTCGAGGTGTTCCAGCGTCACTTCGAAGACCTGCTCAGTGTGTATGGACTAACCACACACGACTTGACTTCCTGGCGGCCGCGTCGCTGCGCGCCCAAGCACCCCTGATGCCCTGTGCGCGCCTGGCCGGATCAGCATCCTCACCTTCCATGACGGCATAAGGTCGCGCCGTGTGGCCATGCCTTGTACTGGCCGACGGGAACGGGGGACCACGGGATGACGGGGGCCGAACGGCACCATCCGGTTGCCGAGTTGATGCGTGCGGTTCGGCTGGAAGTCGCGGCGGAGCTGCGCAGCGACGGTGGCAACGGCCCGAAGGCGTCCCTGCGCGAGGGGCGCAGGACATCTGGGGCGGGTGAGGGTTACGAATACGAATTCGAGTGCAAGCGCTGGCCCGACGCCTTGAACGGAAAGCCCCTGCTGATCCGTGCCTCTCGGTCGCGAGGCAGCTGGGCGCCGGCCGAAGCCGCACCGCTTTCGGAGCAGAAGATCCGAGTCGTCACTGAGGCAGATCTGGGTCCGAATCCGGCTCAGGTACAGCTCAGAGTCGATGACTCTGCTACGTGGCGGGTCCTGGAGGAACGGCTGGCCACGGTCGGCGAGGAGGGTCACCCGGTGCGACCGGAGAGCGCCGGCTGGATGATCGGACTGGGCAGTCCGAAGGTCGCGCATGATGCCGATCCCGGTCGCTGGGTGGCCAACTGGTCCTCGCTCAAGCTCAATTCGCGTCAACGTCAGGCCGTGGAGCAGGCCCTCGCCAGCGAGATCACCTTTCTGTGGGGGCCGCCTGGAACCGGCAAGACGGATGTGATCGCCCACATTGTCGAAGGCAGCTGCAGGCAGGGACTCAACGTCCTCTTCCTGGCCCCGACGAAGGTCGCGGTCGACCAGGCGCTTGAGCGGATCTGTGACCTGTTGGCCGGGGAGAACGGTTTTGGCGCCGGTCTGGTGCAACGAGCCGGAGATATCGACGTCGAGTCGCTGCGGGACCGATACGGCGAGTACGTAGAACCGGAGCGCATAGCCGCCCGCCTTTCCGAGCAGTTGCAGAGCCAGCTGACGGAATGGAACGCCACGCTGACTGCCGTCCGTGCAGGTATCGCGCTCTACGACCGGATACGGGGTCTGGAGGAGGGTCTCGCCACCGCCCGTACGGCTTATGAGAGGGCAGGCAAAGCTGCCCAGAGCGCTCGTCAGGCATTCGATCAAGCGCAGATCGCGGCTGGGCAACTCGCACTTCGCATCAAGGACATGGGTCAACCGACAGGCTGGCGTGCCGAGCGGAAGCAGGCCAAGCTCGATGCCGCCCTCTCGGACTTCCAGGCGGCCGGACAGCAGGTTTCCGAGGCGAAGCGCGCTGGGAGCGCGGCAGAGGCCGCACAGCGCAAGGCTCTCGCCGACATCACCCGCATCAGGGCGGACATCACACAGCTCACCCCTGGACTCACCGGATTGCCACCCCGCCCGGACCTGGTGAAGCAGGCCGACGCCGTGTAGCAGAGCATCGACGCGGCCGAGGCGGAGCTGCGCCGCATCACGGACACCGTTCGCAGGAACTGCCGGGTTCTGGGAACCACCGTAGCCAAGGCAGTCCAGTCCCGTCCCCTACTTCAGCGCACTGATGTCGTAGTGATCGACGAAGCGGGCATGGTCGATCTGCCGTCCGCCTGGTACGTGGGCGGGCTGGCCGGCAAACGTGTCGTCGTTGCCGGGGACTTCCGGCAACTGCCAGCAATCACCAAGGCGGTCGAGGACCGAGCCGCGACTCCGGACGACAGGGCCCACGCCCGCCGCTGGTCGGCCACGGACGCCTTCCGCGCCGCCGGGTTGGTCAGCCCCGCGGGGACCGTCCTCCAGCAGCCTCGGCTCGTCGCACTCAACACCCAGTACCGCATGAGGCCGTCGATCTGTGCCCTCGTGAACGCGGTGGCCTATCCCGACGCCCCGCTGACCACCGGCCGGGACGACACCAGCCGCATCCCGTTCAACACCCTCGTCGATGCGCCGATCATGATGATCGATACCTCACGACACCGAGTTCCCGGCCCCAGCCACCTCAGCAATCCCGTGCACACCGCAGTCGTGCACGAACTCGTACGAGGACTCCAGTACGACGGCGTGCTGCCCGGCAGGAAATGGCAGAACGTCCCACCGGGTGAACGGGCGACGGACCGTCTCGCGGTGATCACCCCCTACAAAGACCAGGTCAAGGCCCTCGGGCAGACCCTCACCGAACGCTTCGGAGCCGAGCACGAGGGCCTGGTCGCTACTGTGCACCGCTTCCAAGGCAGCCAGCGACCAGTGGTGGTGCTGGACACCGCGGCCGGTTCCGGGGACCGCCTCGGACGGTTCTACGAGGAGACGGGACTCGACTCGCAGACGTGCCGACTCCTGAACGTTGCTCTGAGCCGCGCGCAAGACCACCTGGTCGTGATTGCCGACGTGGAGTTTCTGCGCTTGAAGCTACCTGCGCGCAGCGAGGCGCGGGTGATGCTCGACCACTTGGAGGCGCACGCCCAGACCCTCTCCGTGGATCAGTTGATCCCGATCAGAAGCGCGGCAGACCTCGCCAAACTGCCCCAGGAAGAGCTGACTCGTCCGGCCTTCTTCCCCGCCGACCAGGTGGACCGCGCCGTGCGCTGGGACATCGAGCGAGCCGCAACCCGCATCGACATATACACCTTTCTGCTGTCGCCTACTCGGGTACGCCAGTGGGCGAAGCCCTTCGCTGAGCGAGCCGCAGCGGGCGTCGAGATCGTGATCCACACCCGCTCCCCACAGGAGCAGCGAGACCCGTCGGGGGCAGAACGGCACCAGGGCCTTGTCGACCAGCTCAAGTCCTATGAATGCACGGTCACTTATCGTGAGCGCATGCATGAGAAGGTCTTCATGGTGGACGACACCGTGCTCTGGCACGGCTCTCTCAACTTGCTGGCGGCCATGGGCCCTACCGACCTGATGATGAGACTTGAAGATCCTGAGTCGTGCGCTCAGGCGCGGAAGGTGATGGAACAGGCGCGTATGGAGAGGCCGGTCTACCAGCCACGGAACGCATCGCGGCGCACGAGGGAAGAGGGCCCCGGCGGCGGCAAGAATCCTGGCAAGGAAGAGGGAGTGGAGGTTGGAGCTGTGGTCTGGGGCCGTCTCTATCTGAATGTCCCCTACCGGTACAAGGACGAGGCCAAGTCGCAGCTCAATGCCAGTTGGGATGAAGACAACAAGCTCTGGTACGTAGACGCGGGCAGAACCTCCCGGGACAAGCTTCAGCGATGGCTGCGTCCCAAGCATTGATTGTTAGCCGAGTGCCTGGAGATCTTCCAGTCGGTATCGGCCGACTGGAGTCTGGAGCGGGCGGTGGTGGCGTATACCCATCGGCGGGTCGTCTTCCCGTCCACGGCCCGCGCCGACATCGAGGACGCCGCCGCCGGGCTGTTCCGCACAGGGCTGCTCCGCCCGGCACCCGGTCTTTGATAAACGATCTTCTGTAGATCACCGGACGGGGGTCCGCACGTCCCCGCAGGACGTTCAAAAATCCCTTCAGAAACCCGGGTCATTCAAGACGTCCGGCAAGACCGACCTGCGCCCGGAACTGAAGGCGTGCCATCTTTTCGTAAGTTCGGTGGGGGTGGTGGGTGGATGGTGAGGCCGGTATGGGTGAGGAAGGACCATGGCAGTTGTGGGTCGGTGTTGATGCGGTGGATGCCCTGTCCGGTGGCGTCGGCGACATCGGCGAGGTGGTCGCCGACGAGGTTGGCGAGTTCACGCTTCTTGAGCGAGGACCACAGCAGTTCCACCGGGTTCAACTCGGGAGCGTAGGCGGGTAATCGCCTCAGAGTGAGCCAGTCCTGTTCGACGGCCCAGGCCCGCATCGCCCGGCTCCAGTGGGCGGACAGGCCGTCCCGGACCAAGACCACTCGCTCGCCGCGGTAGAACACCTTCATCTGCTCCAGGACCTCGATGAGTCCGGCGGTGTCGTAGCTGCCGGGCTTGAGGCGGAAGCACAGGCGGGCCCCTCGATCGGGGTCGGTGGCGTGGTAGCCCAAGGCCCCGGCCAACGATGTGCGCTTCCAGTTCAGGCGGTGCCGCAGGAGCGGAGTCCGCCCTCGAGGCGAGTAGGTGCGGCGGATCTGAGGGAGTAGAAAGACGCCTGATTCGTCGAGGAAGACGATCCAGGCACGTGTGTTCACGGCCCCTTTTTGATGCGCGGCCACTCGTGCGCGATCCAGCGGGCGATCTCCGACTTGTCCTGCTCGACCGTCCGCCGTTCGGGCCGTTGCAGGCTCCGTCCGAGCCGGCCGGTCAGCAGCCGCCACACCGACGCCCTTGACAGCACGACCCCCGTTGCCCGGGTGACGACCGTGGCGACTCGTTCCAGAGTCCACAGGTCGGCCTCGAAGCCATGAGCCTGGGCACCTTGCTCCAACGCGGCCCGGACCCTCTCGACCTGGGTGTCGTCCAGCTTGGGCGGGCGTCCGGTGGTTGCCCGTCGCCGCAAGGCCGAAGCACCGTCTTGCTCCCACACGCGCCGCCGGCGCCGCACGCTCTCGCTACACACCCCTACGGCCCTCGCGATCCCCGCGTTCGAGACGCCGTCCTCGAACAACTCGACTGCCCGAGCACGCCGTGCCTGGGCCAACTGCGGCCGCGACAAAGGAGGAAGAGAGGAGCCGGCAGCCGAGGGGGAAGGTCGATAGGCCACCCGGACAGCCTTCCACCCACAGGCCCACCACACCCACCGAACTTACGAAAAGATCAGTAGACACGCTGCCATATCGGGCTGCCACCGCCTCGTGTGCGGGCTACCTCGTTCCTTCCGCAGCTCTAATTTACGGTAAGACTTCACTATGTTTATGCAGCCTAAAACTATCGTGATGACTGCAGTGCAGCTCGAGGGCTCGCACGTTGGGCCTTGGTTCATAAAGTGCGATGTTTGCGGGGTTATGTCCGGGTCATACTGTGAATTTGCTGTACGGGTTCCGTGAACTGTGCATGATGATGGTCACGTTGCCCTCGGATCTGACGGCGTTTTAGGGTCTGGATCGACCACTTATTTTTGCTTTACATCTGTGCATGGGGGCTGCAGATGTTATTTCGTCATGCCGTCGCCCGTGCCTGGAAAGGAATTCGGGTGACTCCTCGACTGCGCAGGATTCTTCCCGTCGCGGGGGTAGCTGCCATTCTGGCGCTGGCGGGCACGCCGATGCTCGCTTCTGCCGATCCGCAGCCGACCGGGGGACCTGCGGGGGACACGCCGCCGTCCGCGGTGGAGGACTTCGCGTATCCGAACGCGGAGCATATCCAGCACGATCAGGGCATCAAGCTGATCAAGGGCGACGGGCACATCACCCTCGCCGCGTGCGACGACTCCGGCCAGCAGATCAAGGTCCTGACCGTGAAGGACGAGAACGGCAACAGCCAGGGTGCCTACTGCTTCAAGACGAGTGCCCAGAGCGGCTACCTCGCTCTCGAACTCCCGCGGGTGTTCGCGCTGGAGACCACCGACCACCCCATCAAGGCCGATCTGAGGCCCCAGGCCGACCCGACCGCGCCCGCCAAGACCGTGAGTGTGGGCAAGAACGCCTACCAGAGCGTTGGTGAGGGTGCCGCCGGCGGCGCGCCCACGATGCTGCTGGAACTGCGCGTCACGGGCTGACCAGCGGGACCGTCTGTTCATTCGTTTGTCTTCGCACGACACGCAAGGAAGTTTCATGTCTGGCTTTCGTCCGCGCGCCGCGTGGACCGGCGGCTTGGTTGCCGCCACCTCTTTGGCTGCCGCGGCCTTGACCGCCAATCCTGCCGGTGCGATATCCGGCCCCACCGCGCCTGACGCGGTCTCAGCCGCTACCGCCAGGCTCGATGTCGGCGATCAGCACGGTTGTTCGGCGACGCTGGTGGCGCCGCAGTGGCTGCTCACCGCGGCGAGCTGTTTCACCGGCACTCCCGGCAGCCCCTTGGCCGCGGGCGCACCGAAGCTGAAGACGACGGCCGCGATCGGGGGCAGCGTCCAGCAGGTCGTCAGCCTCGCCCCGCGCAGCGACCGGGACGTGGTGATGGCCGAGTTGGCCCAGCCGGTCAAGGGCGTCACCCCGATCGGGGTGGCCGGCAGCGCACCCGCCACGGGGGATGCGGTGCAGGCCGCGGGCTATGGCCGTACCCACGACGAGTGGGTACCCGACCAGGTGCACGCGGCGGCGTTCACCGTCCAGAACACCGCGCCGACCACGATGGATCTCGCAGCCGCATCCGACGGTGCGGTGGTCTGCAAGGGCGACACCGGAGGTCCGGTCCTCACCACCAGCGGCGGTCACACGGCGCTCGCCGGGGTGAGCAGCCTGTCCTGGCAGGGCGGTTGTCTGGGCACGGATGCGGCCGAGACCCGCACCGGGGCGGTCGCGGCCCGCGTCGACGACCTGGCCGGCTGGGTGCAGCAGGTCGCCTTCAGCACCACCTTCGCGGCCGCGCCATGGAAACATGCGGTGCGGATGACGGCCGGCTACTTCACCGGCGGCTCGGCCGGCGGCACCCGGCACATGGACCTGATCGTGGTCTGGGACGACGGCAAGGTCACCCTCTACCAGGGCGGTAGCGGCAACGACCCCGCCCATCCGTTCACCGCCGAACACCAGCTGCAGCCCGCCAAGAGCATCTGGACCCACGCCTTCAACCTCACCACGGCCAATACCGGCGGCGCCACCGACGGGGTCGTGGTCCGCTGGTCCGACGGCGAGATGACCCTCTACAGCACGGTGGATGCCAAGGGCTTCCACGGAGAGAAGCAACTCGCCCCGCCCCACACCACCGAGTGGGAGAAGGACGCCCAGCAGCTGTCCGCCGGGAACTTCAGTACGAACGGCCGGCGGGATGACCTGCTGGTGGACTGGAAGGACGGCCACGTCTCCGTCTTGAGCGACCTGGAGAGCAACGGGCTGAAGCAGCAGACGCAGATCGTCGCCAAGAACACCACCTGGCCCTACGCCACCCAGCTCACCACCGGCTCCTTCACCGGCAAGTCCACCGACGACCTGGTG
The DNA here is from genome assembly GCF_055605965.1 of Streptomyces sp. NPDC037126. Lineage (NCBI taxonomy): Bacteria > Bacillati > Actinomycetota > Actinomycetes > Kitasatosporales > Streptomycetaceae > Streptomyces > Streptomyces sp. NPDC037126. The sequence goes on along the minus strand of NZ_JBVJTD010000018.1, from coordinate 2,425 downwards.
GTGCGCTGGATCGACGGCGAGACCACCATCTACCCCGGCCTGACGAGCAAGGCCCTGCCCGGCGAGATCAAGATCCGGCCCGCCAAGTCGGAGTGGAAGGACGCCGCCGTCATCACCGCCGGTACTTTCACCGCCGCCAACAGCGCCGACGACATCATCGTCCGCTGGAGTGACGGCCACGTCAGCCTCTTCAACAGCGTCGACGCCAAGGGCCTGCACACCGAGACCCAACTCGCACCCGCCAGTTGACACCCGGCGCGCGGGGCCGTGTGCCGGCCCATGGACCGCTGCCCCGCCGCCTTGTTTCCGGTGGCCCCACACGCACGTTAATCGAGCCATCTGTGTAATCGCATCGGCGGCGTGATGAGGGCATCCACCGGCGTATCTCCTTCGCGCCATCGGCTGCGAAAAGAAGCCTTAGCCGATTCACCTACGTCAGCCATGCCTGCTGACGAACCGCGACGGCACACAAGACGGAGTAACAGTTGCTGAAGTTGAAACCCGCGGACGCTGCGAGAGCGGCACGGTGTGCGATACGCATGCTGTGTCTGCTTCTGCTGCCCATCGCACTTGCGGCCGGCCTGCTCGCAAGCGCCCCGCAGGCCCTGGCTGACAATCCACCCACCGACGGCGGCAGTGCTGCTACCGATGACGTGACCGATCGTGCTCGGGTGCTGGATCTGTGGTCGACGGGCGGCCCGGAGGTGCGGGCTGCCGCGGAAGTCGCTCTGACAGGCAGTGACGACGACGTACGCCACTTTCTCGAGACGGCGAACGACCTCGGTTTCCAAGATGACCGCGTCGCAGCGGCTCAGCTTGCAAGCGTGGGCGGGCTGAGTCTGCAGGAAGCGACTCGCAAGGCACTGGATGGCACACAGGACGACCTGGAGGACTTCCTGGCCGGTGGCTGGCAGGACCCGTATTTCCAGGATCAGCGGGTCCAGGTCGCGCAGATCATCGATGCGGGCGGTCCGGAGGTTCAGAAGGCGGGTCGGGCCGCGCTGGACGGGACGCCGGATGACATCAAGGCGTTCTTGTCTACCGGCCAGTTCGATCGGCGGGTGCAGGACGAGCGGGTCGAGGTCGCGCAGATCATCAGCGTGGGCGGCTCGAACGTGGAGGCGGCGGGCCGGATCGCATTGAACGGTACGACAGACGACATCCACGAGTTCCTCACGGTCGGCCAGTACGTGGCGCGCGCCCGCGATCAGGAACACGCCACCGTCGCGCAGTTGGCGGCGCAGGCCAAGCAGGCGGGTAGTAAGGCGGCTGCGCAGACCAAGGCGGCGAAGGATGCTTCGGCGCGTGCGGTGACGGCGGCGAAGCTGGCCAAGGAGGCCGCGCAGAAGGCGGCGGCCGAGACGCAGGCGGCGAAGCACGATTCCCTGCATGCCGCGGCGGCGGCCGGGCGGGCGGCGTCCGCGGCGAAGCAGGCGGCGGAGGCCGCGCAGGAGGCGATCGACGCTGCGGCCGCTGCGAACAGCTGTGCGCGGCTGGCGGCGAGCGCGGCGCAGCAGGCTGCTTCGGCGGCGGTGGGTGCCGCGCAGGCGGCCTCCCGGGCGCAGAGCGCGGCTGCTGACGCGGCCAACGATGCGGGCAAGGCCTCTGCGGCGCGCAAGGCGGCCGATGATGCCCGCAGCGCGGCCAAGGGTGCGCGGCTGGCGGCGGACGCGGCCAAGCAGGCGGGTAATGCGGCGGCTGATGCGGGCAACGCGGCGAAGGCCGCAGCCGACGCCGGCAGCAACGCCGACGCCGCCGCCGACGCGGCCGACCAGGCCAACACCTATGCCGACCAGGCCGGTGTCCACTCCAGCGAGGCCGGCGCCGAGGCGGCAGCCGCTCACCGGCACGCGCAGGAGGCCAACCGTGCCGCGAACGCCGCAGCATCGCTGGCCGGAGAGGCTGCCGGCGCTGCCAGTGATGCGGAGGACGCGGCCAACGCGGCGGCCACTCACGCGGACAAGGCCGCCAAGGACGCCGACGACGCGGCCGCCCACGCCGGGCAGGCGGCCACCGCCGCCAAGCAGTCCGCGGCGCACGCCAAGGCTGCGCAGGAGGCGGCGGACGCCGCCACCGATGCGGTGGCCAAGGCGAAGAAGACCCATGACACCGCCGTCAAGATCGAGGCGGAGGAGCTGACCGAGCGGACCAACGCCGGCATCGCACAGGCCAAGGACCTCAAGGCCCAGCAGGACCAGCGGACAGCCGCGGACGCCGCTGCCGCCCAGCAGGTCAAGGACACCGACACCCAGGCCAAGTCCCTTGCGGCACAGGCCGCGCAGCCCGGAGCCGACCTCAAGACCATCGCCGCGGCCGGCCGCAAGGTCGCGCTCGCGACGATGCAGAGCGGTCAGCCGTGGAGCAGGGGCGCCGCCGAGGAAGCCCTCACCGGAACCGACCAGGACGTCGTCGACTACCTCACCAC
>NZ_JBVJTD010000017.1:0-205511 GCF_055605965.1 Streptomyces sp. NPDC037126 | reverse complement strand
CCCCGCGGAGCGGGTCCCATCGCGCTGCGCGCGATGCAAGCGAACCCCCGTGCTGCGCACGGGGGTTGCGCTCCCGCTCCGCGTGAGCGCTAGCGGCTCGCTGCGCTCCCCACGCCATCCTGCTTGCTTCGCAAGCAGGATGGCGTGCCTTCCGCTGCGCTCCAGGCACGAGGCCGCATGCGCGGCCAGGCCCGGTGCTCGCATCGGGCCTGCGGTTCTCCGCTGCGCTTCGCACCGCAAGCCTTGCGCTGCGCGCAAGGCAACGGGCCACGCTCCGCGCGGCCCGAGCTGGCAGCAAGAAGGGGTGGTCTGTGCCCGAGCGGGGGCTTGAAGGTCAGGTTCGTTCCTGCTTGATCGGCGGTGCCCACGGCTTCACCGGGGGCACCGGGCCCTCCAGGGCGCTACGGAACTTCTCCTTCAGGCCTTTCGGTGGTGCTTCCTTCTCTTCCTGTGAGTGCATGAGCCGGGCTGTGGTCACTCGTATATGACACTCGCGGTGGCCCTGCCTCAACAGCACTGTCCACGCACCGTCCTGAGCGAGGAAAGCGTGCCGGGCCGGCTCGTCTCCCGGCCGCGCGTGGCGGGCCAGGCCGCCCGGCAGGTAGTCAGCGCCGCATCCTCGGCCGCCGCAACCGCCTGCGCCTCATCCTGGCCGATGTGGTGCGCGCCCACCAGCATCCACCGGTGCAGCTTCAGTTCCATGCCGTCAGGGCGCTCGGTTATCCGGGTGTCCTCTTCGATGAGGACGTACCACTCGGTGGTCATGGCCGGCGTCTACCTGTCTTCCCGGGGCCTGGCATGCCCACTTTTTTCTATGCACTGGGCGGGCGATAGAAATGACCCCGTGGCTGGAAACTATCATGTCGGCGTGTCCTGCTCTGTGCTGCTTCATTTTTGAACTGCGATAGACTTTGGAATTGAACAAGGCTACCGTTGATGGTGTCAGAAGGCGTGTTCCAGCTACCAGTCGCCGAGTCCGATCGGCCTGGTGCCCGTGCTTCGTCTTGGCCAACGCGCCGTCAATCACCAGCAGACCAAGGCATTCTTGCTCCACTGGTACCGCATCCGACACACAGCAGAGGGCCGGCCGGCATGGCAGTGAAGGAACTCCGACCCCATCAGCGAGAAGCCGTGGACGCGGTACTCCGTCACCTCGAATTCTCTGCACGATCGACGGTGCCAGAGCGGGGGCTGCGGACTCAGGTGGTCATGGCGACCGGGTCCGGGAAGACCCTCGTCGCGGTGCGCAGCGCGCAGGAGCTCCGAGCGGGCCGGGTTCTGGTGCTCGTGCCCTCGCTGGACCTGCTCGCACAGACGGAGGCCGCCTGGCGTGAGGGCGGCCGCACGGGACCGATGATCGGGGTCTCGTCCCTGCGCGGGGACGAGGTCGGCTTCCCGAACACCACGGACGTGGACGAGCTGATCGACTGGGTGCGGCCCTTCGACCGCGTCACGGTGTTCGCCACGTACGCCTCGCTCGGGCTCGGTACGCTCGAGCGCGCGCACGCCGCGGGCCTGCCGGGCTGGGATCTCATCGTGGTCGACGAGGCACACCGGACCTCGGGGCGGATCGGCAAGCCGTGGGCGGTCGTGCACGACAACACCCGGATCCCGGCGCTGCGCCGGCTGTACATGACGGCCACACCTCGGCTGTGGCAGCTGGACGAGGATGCCGAGGGCGCGCCGGGTGAGCTGGTCGCGTCCATGGCAGACGATCCGGACGGGCCGTTCGGCGCCCGCTGCTACACACTGACCCTGTCGGAGGCGATCGGCCGGGGGATCTGCGCGCCCTATCAGGTGGTGTGCGTGGACATCACCGACACCCAGCTCCAGGCCGCGCAGCTCCTCGGCGCCGAAGCACGCTCGGACCAGGTGCGTGGGGCCCGTCTCGCCGCGCTGCAGACCGCGCTGTTGAAGGCGTCCTCGGAGGAGGACTTCCGGCGCACTCTCGTCTTCCACCACGTGGTCAAGGAGGCCGAAGCCTTTGCGGCCGGCCTCTCCCAGGTCGCCGAGCAGCTGCGCGCCAGTGACCCCGGGCAGTACCCGCGCACCGTCTGGGCCGACTGGCTGTGCGGTGACCACCGGGCCGACCACCGCCGACGTGTGCTCGGTGAGTTCGCCGCCGGCACCGCCACCGACGGCACCGTGGTGCAGAAGAGCTTCCTGGGCTCGGTGAAGGTACTCGGCGAGGGCGTCGACACCCGGGAATGCGACTCCGTCTACTTCGCCGACGTCCGCGGCTCCATGCCCGACCTCGTCCAGGCCGTCGGCCGCGCCCTACGCCTGCACCCCGGCCAGGGCAAGACCGCCTCCCTCGTCGTCCCCGTCCTGCTCGGCCCCGGCGAGACAACCGACAACATGCTCACCAGCCGGGCCTACGGCGGCCTGGCCATGCTCCTGGAAGCGCTCAGAGCGCACGACACCCGGGTGGTGGAACAGCTCGCCGTACAGCAGGCCCGCAGCCGTGTCCACGGTGTCCAGAGCCGCAGCGGGGCCGAGGACGAGGGGACAGTAAGCGACCGCAGCGACCGGCTGTCCCTGCCGGCCCGAGCACTGCTGAAGTTCAGCACGCCACGTGATCCGGCCGCGCTCGCCGCGTTCATCAACCTGCGCGTCCTCAACCCCGAACACGCCTACTGGCGCCGCGGTATCGAAGCCGCCACCCTCTACACCCGCGAATACGGCGACCTGCGCGTGCCCTTCACCTACCGCGTCCCCCGCGGGGATGACGGCCAGGCGGTGGAGGCCGGCGGGTGGCCGGCCTCGCTCGCCGCCTTCCCGCTCGGGCAGTGGATCGCCGACGCCCGCCGCTTCCACGCCCGCGGCCGTCTGGACGCCGACCGCATCCACCAGCTGGAGAACCTCGGCATGGTCTGGAGCCACTACGACGTCGCCTGGGAACAGGGCCTCGCTGCCGCACGCGGATGGGCCGCCGAGACAGGCCACCTCCTGGCACCGACGGACGCCACCCACCGGGGCTACCGGATCGGTATCTGGCTGAAGAACCAAAGGGCCGCCGCCCGACGAGCAGCGGAGAACGAACAGCGGCGCGCCGAAGGGCTGCCCGTGCAGTCGTCGGTCGGGGCGCTGTCCGAGGAACGGCGCGAGCAGCTGGACGACATCGACCCGGCCTGGTGCCCGGCCTGGCCCGTGGGATGGCAACGCGCCTTCCACCTTGCCCGGCTCCACCTCGGGGCCGGTGGCACGCTGCCGGCCGAGCCCGGTGCCGTAGTGCACCAAGGCGAAGACCTCGGCAGGTGGGTGCGGACGGTCCGGTACGGCTGGGACAAACTGACAGGCGTCCAGCAATGGATGTGTGAGCAGGTCCTCGGGATCGAGCCCGAGGCCGAGGACGAGAAGCCGCCCCCGCGCCGCACGCAGGCCGACAGGTGGGCCCTCAACTACGCGGCCGCCCGCCAGTACTACGAACGCGAGGGACACCTACGGGTGCCGAGGAAGCACCTCGAACGCATCGTCGTCGGAGACGGCGGCAGCGGCGAGGACCAGGAGGAGCGGGAGCTCCGGCTTGGCGCCTGGATCGGGAACCAACGCAGCCGGGCCGCGACGCTGTCCCCGGAGCGGATGGTGCAGCTGTCCGCCATCGGCATGCGCTGGACATAGCCGCAGGACGCCACAAGCCGCCTTCGTACGAGTAGAAAGTCACAACGTAGCGAGCTTCGCCCCTCGTAGGCGTAGAAGGGTCAGTAGTCGATCACCGTCGTTCCTCGAGCGCTGAAGGCCCTCGTCTCACCGAGTCGAGGATCGGAGCCTGGATCGGCAACCAGTGCTCCCGGGCCGCAACGTTGGCGCCGGAACGGGTAGAACAGCTGTCCCGCATCGGCATGCGATGGACGTAGATGGGCGCAAGCTGGCCCGAACATCAGGCGTTGATTCCCCCGTCACCTCTGTGTAAGGTCCATCGGCGCCCTGGATCCAGATCGCAAGTCTCTCGGTGGCTGGTGCTGTACCGGCTGGGGCGTGAGCGCTAGCCCGTCGACTGCGGTCTGTCGGACTGCATCTGCCCGCTCTTTTCGTGGCCGAGATTTCGGCTGCGGCCCCGGACGCGGCGTCGTCGGTGGTGACGGGCGCGGCGGTGAAGCCGAACCGTGCGCGGCTCACCGACGCGCCCGCGCTTCAGCAGCCACCCGCGTGGATGTCGATGACCGTGTCCTGCGGACCTGCACCGACCGTGATCGCCCACGGCCCGTCCGGCGCCCTGCCGCTCCCGACGCTGTTATGCCCGCTCCTGAGGCGGCGCGCCCAGGAGCGGTGGGGGGTGGTGGCTTACACCTTCTCCGCTGTGGCGGCTCCTGGAGGTGCTGGCGTGGACGCCTGGGGCGTGCGGCCGGGTCGGGGTCGGGAGGTAGTGCCTCGTCGGTGGAACGCCGGTTGCTTCGACGAGCACGGTGATGCGGTCGGCGAAGTCGGAGCCGGGCAGGGGGATGTCTGAGTCGGGCGCGCGGAGTTCATCACGCATCTGATCGCGCAGGGCGCCCACGAGGGCATCGCGGAGGCCCGTGTCGGGGCGAGCGCATCGGACGGTCTCCGGGCATGAACGCGGAGCAAATCCGCCACGCGCGCGCCCTGTTTGCGCGGCCGGAGAACGCGATCACCTCGATTTGCGAAGCTGCTCGGGGTCTCCCGTACGACCTTGTACAAGTACGTGCTGGAGCTGGCGGCGGGGCGGGACGCGCTGGCTCCCGGGGTGGTTCCCTCGCCTGTCTGGTCCCGGAATCCCAGCTCGGACACGAGGGAACAACTAACCGGCCGGTAGCTAGGGCGAATCGGGCGTGATGCCCTGACCGTCGTATGCCGACCTGCGGAAACGATCGCAGGGGCCCGGGGATCCCCCGGGCCAGTATGAACGGCCTGTCCGGGGCGGGTTCAGCTGTGCCTGGTCTCTTGGGCGTCGCCGCGGGCCGGCGCCTCTGTGGTGCTCTCGGCCACCGGCTCAGCGGCGGCGGCCCGGCGCTTGCTCCACGTGTCATAGGCCACGGTCCCGGCGACGGTGAGGGCGCTGCCGATGATGACGCCCTGGCCGCGGTAGGAGTACCGCAGCGCGACGGGACCGCCGCGCTTGGCTGCTTCCTTGGCCAGTTCCGCATAGGCCCACGCCATGGTGCTACCTCAGTTCGTGTCGCTCGCTCGGAGACGGGTCGATGATCGCAGACGGACGCGCCGCGGGTGGAACGTTCGCGGATGCTCGTCCGGTGCGCGCCGCTCCTCCGCAGCGGGCCTGGCCCCCGCGCCGCTGCGCGACCCGGGCGCGCCGGAGCTGGGCGACGCTGGCACCGGAGTGAATCGAACAGCTCTCCAACATCGGTGTGGGCTGGTCTTGAGGGCCCGCAGAACCCGGGGCCGGGGATGACGCGGTGCGGAGACGGGGGTGGGCCGCACGGAGGATTCCGTGCGGCCCAGCCTCGCGTTCAGCTCGATGGCGTCGGTCAGACGCGCCGGAGCACGTTGATCTTCTGCCGAGCCGTGCTGATGGCACGCTCCAGCTCGATGCGGGCGGACTCCTGCTTCATGGCCCAGGTCATCTGGGTGCGGACCTCGGCGGGCGGGATCTTGGCCGCCGCCGGCATTTTGGGCAGGGCCGTGTCGAGGTAGATGGCCGCGCACTTGACGACCTTGTCCAGCTCGTCGCGGATGGACTCGGGGTGCTCGCGGCCTCTGATCATGTTGACGATCCGGGTCACCTCCGCGAAGTCTTCTGCACCGCACGGCGTCCTCGCGAGGCCGCACTGTTGCTTGTACAGGGCTTCGAGGTCCTCGGCGGGCACGACGAGGTCGGCTGTGTCCTCCTCCTTGCGGCGGACCTTCTGCACCCAGGCGAACGCCTTCTTGTGGTGGGTCAGCGTGAGCGAGCCGAGCCCGCCGGCGACGAACGACGAGATGCCCGTCGCGATGAGAGTGGCGTCGCCGGGGTCGGCGACGATCGAGCTGAGCTGCATGAGGGGTTCCTTGTGTAGGTGCTGAGGGCCGCACGCCCGGAGGTCGGGGTGGTGGGTGCGGCGTTGGGCGGTGGGTCCGGACGGTGACGATCAGGTGCAGACGGCGTTGTGGTGCAGGGCATCGAGATCGTGGACGGTGAACTTGCGGTATCCGGCTTCGATCGCGCCGTGGCGCCGCAGGCTGCCGATCGCGTTCTCCACGGTGGACACGCTGAGTTGGAGCGCTGCGGCCAGGTCCTTCTGGGTCAGGCCGCTGATGGTGGTGCTGCGCGAGACCGTGGGGTCGGGCTGGCCTGCTGTCTCGGCGAGGTGGGCCAGGAGCATGCTGACGCGCTGGAACGGGGGCTGCGCGAACATGGCGTAGATCCGCTCGTCCTGCCGGTTGCGGTCCTCCAGGCTGCGCAGCAGCGCCAGTTGGACCTCCGGACGCTGGCGCTGCAGGCGGTGCATGTAGCTGACGCGCCAGGGGACGACGTACGTCTTGGACATGCACGTGGTGGTGACCGACGAGTCGCGCGTGATCAGCTTCGCTTCGCCGACGACCTCACCGATGCCGCGGAACCGGGTGATCGTGGGGGTGCCGGGCACGGCGCCGAGAGGGTGGCGCTCTTGGCGGACGCATCCCTGCACGATGATGAAGAGGTGCTTGTCGTCCGCGGTGAGCGGGAGCATCTCGTCCCGGTTGTAGGAGCGGGCGCGCTGGTCCCAGTCCTTGCTCATGGTCTGCCAGGTCGACGCCGGCAGGTGCTTGAGGAAGCTGCCCTCGGGCATGGTCGTGCGGCCGAGAAGGAGGTCGCTCAGCCGGGGCGCGCTGGCCTTGACGGGCATCCGTCACACCCCCCTGCGGCGGTGCGGAGTGTTCCGGGAGGGGTTCAACGGCGCGGCGGGGCGCGCATCGTGACGGTGCGTTGCTTGCTCACTTCGGTGGATCGCGCGGCGCGGGGTGCGTGCGGCGATGCCACCGTTGACGGCGGTACGCATGGCGGCCTGTCCCTATGGGTGATGTAGGTAGGTGCGCCCCCGTGGCGGGGGCGCACCCGGTTTGGTGGATCCAGCGCCCTCTCCCGCGGGGTCCGCCGAGCCGTCGTGCTGTGGTGTGGCCGGGCGGCGCATGGTGAGAACGTCAGGCTCATCACGCTACCCCCAGCCGCAACGAAATCGCCACTTTCCTTCTGTCCGGTGCCCGCCTTTCCGTGGAACATCGGTGAAGAGTGCCAGACACCCTGATTCTGGGGTTTTTGGACCGGCTCCCGAGACTTGTGGAAGTGGGATGCATCACAGTGTCTTGGAATTCAGGGAAACGCCAGGCTTATACAAATATTCACGGCAGCCATTTCCTGCATATGCGCAGACGCGTACCGGAATGCCTATCAGATGAGCGCCACAAGACCCATATGAGGCGCGCCACATAATGGGGGAGGCCTCGGAGCACCACACTCCGAAGCCTCCCCAGAGGGCCTGGACCCACCAAGGCTCAGACCGGTACCCAGTTAACCATCGCGCACCAGCCAAGGACACGCCGACGCAAATCTCGCCCCCAAAGAAGCCCCAGTATTGGGGCGTTGCCCGGTCCCGTTTGCGCGAGCTTGGCCACCAGGACATCCGATCCGATGTGGAGCGTAACGTGGTCCGTTTTGTGAACTTAGCGTTTTAAAGTATTTATGTCCGCACATTCGGTCCCCGCGATCGCGACCACCGAAGAGCACTCCTAGCCATTTATGATCACCGTTTACTGGCCGACAGGAACTAGGAAGGGTGACCTAACCGTAGCCAACCTAAGGCCAAAGGTTCGGGGCCGGAACATGAACCCCCGGCGCAAATCGCACGCAAGCGGTAATCAATCAAAACCAAGGAATGACCGTCCAGCAATTCATACCCTTTCACGCGAGAAGAAAAAAGAATGACCAAAGCGTCGACGGGCATATCCTCGCGAACGTCCGAAGATGTGCCGCCGGCCATAATGTCGACTCATAGCCTTGACCACATCCAGCAGCCCAGCCGGCGACGCGGGGGCGCGCAGAAACTTTCCGCCCGTCAGAAGCGCTCGACAAGCGACCAGTTATCGCCAGACGGCGCCCCCACAGACTCACAAGTCACAGAAAATGTAAACCACGTCACTCCGCGTCACCGGCGCACAAGCAGCCGCACGCCGCCCCACAGGCAGCCGCCGCACCACCGGGTGCGCCATCGCAGCGAACCGCACGCCGCCGGCACGGCTGCAGCCCGAAGACCCCACTGCCGAGGGTGCACGCCGCCCCGGTGCTCCCGCCAGCCGTCGTCACGGGCCCGGTCGCCCTCCTCTCCGGGAAGACCGCACACAGGCCGCCACCCTCGCGTCGCTCCGGGACACGTAGGTGCACACACAGGTCGCCGCGAACGGCGTGTGCAACGCCGACACCGCCACGGCCGCGGCCGCCTCCCCGCCGCCGGAGTACCCGATGACATCCGGACACGACCTGCTGCGCCGTGCGCACCGAGAGAACTGTCGCCGCGTACCCGGCCCGCCGGCCGGTGCCACCGGGCCTGCGCCCCAGGGCCGGACGGAACCAGATACAACCCTTCGCCGCGCACAGCGCGAAAATCCCCTGCCCTGGCCCGACACCGTCCCCTACGCTGGGAAGCCCGACGCGGGGTGGAGCAGCTCGGTAGCTCGCTGGGCTCATAACCCAGAGGTCGCGCGGTTCAAATCCCGCCCCCGCTACCACCAGCCGGCCCTCTTCCGACCACACTCGTCCGGCAGCTTCCCCGCGCGCCGACGCTGGCGTCGCCCCGGCCTGCTCGCCGGTGGACAAGCGTGCGCGCTCCCGGGGGGACGCAGGCGGTTCATGTCCGGACGGCGTCGATGTCACCGGAGTTGACCAGCGCCGTCCTCAGCTCCCGCGTACCGACGGCGTGTTCGGCCCGGGCAGGACCACCGCGGCGTCCAGCAACAGCCGGCCTGCCGTCGCACGACCACGTCCCGCCACGTCCGGGCGGGGTGGGCCACCAGGCGCACGGCGAGCAACAGCGCGTCCACAGTGCCGGGGTGGACAGCAGCACACCCGACGACCAGGCCGGCGTCGGATTGGCGCGGGCAGTGCTCGGCGCTCACCCGCGCCAACTTCAACCCCACAGCCTCGCCGACGGCCGCACCGGCGAACGCGCTCGCCGCGGCCAGCGCTCCGGCGGACAGAGCGGCCGTGAGCGCGGCACGCCCCAGAGCCACGGCCGTGTCCACCTGCGCGGCCGCAGCCGACGGGAGTGAGCAGCCGACACCCGGCATCCAGGCGGCGATCATATTCAGCCGCCGGCGGGCGTCGTCCGCTCCGCCCGGGCCCGCCGCCAGGTCGACCCACAGGGCATCCGGATCGCCCAAACCTGTCGCGTGCTGGACGCCATACGCGCCGGACACCTCCTGACCGACGGGGGGACACCCGTCACTCCGTGCGGGTGTGACCGTTCTTGAGCACCCCGTAGTAGTCGCTGTAGGTGAGTTCCAGCTTGAACACCAGGCCGTACCGTTTACGGATGGCGGCGACCGTGGCGGCCTTCGGGTCACGTGCCACGCGGGACACGGGTGGGTCGTCGACGAGGCCGGCGTAGGGCTCCTCGACCAGCCGGCGCGGGGCGCCGTCGCGTGTCGTGTCCCAGGTCAGCGTCTGTCCGGAGGCGGCCAGCCTGGTCGGCTCGGGGGCCTTGAGGCCCTGGGGGTTCGGGCCGTGCCCCCGGTAGTAGGCGACGAGTTGCTTTCCGTGGTCGTCGTGCGTGAACGGGACAGGACTTCCGGATCCCGCCGACCGGGGACGGGCGTGGTCGCCCGCGGTCAGGATCCCGTCGAGGGTGTCGCTCACGTGCCTGGGGGCGGCGCCGTAGTAGGCGGTGATGTTCATCGAGCAGACGATCTTGTAGTCGTCGGTCTTCTGCTGGAAGAACCAGCCTGGTCCCGATCCCGGCACACACACGTCGTGCACCAGGACCAGGCCGAGCGACAGGGGCGTGCGGTCGGCGTACGCCCGCGCCACGTCCCGGAGTCGTTGCTCCGCCCGCTGCCGGGCCTGCACCGCCCGGCCGCTCTCCCCGAGCTTGCGCAGCTGCTTGTCGCTGACGGCACGGTCCGGGGTAGTGGAACAGGCCGAGACGGCGAACAGGACGATCACCGCCAACGAGCCCCACACGCTCTTCGAGCCGGCGGCACGCCGCGCGGAAGTCCTCATGCTTGTCCGCCCCCCCATCAGCAGCTGTCTCGACGTCGTCGTAGGCCCGGCCCGACCGTCACCGTGCACCAGGGCGGCCGGGCCGGGCATGAGTACGTGTACTCAGACGGCTACAGGCTCATGCCGATGCAGGGCCCTTGGGCGCGGAAGCGCGCGCGGGTTGCCGGTCAGGGCGTCGCGCCGTCGTGGCCGGAGCAGCCGAGGTCGTGAGTCGGGCCTTGGTCTGTCGTTGATCAGTGTCAGCCGCCCGTACGTCTCATAGCGTTCGCGGCTGTCCTCGCCGTCTATCAGATCGCCTGCGGGTTCCTGCTTGGTGCAGCATGCGAGATCCGCGCGCGCATCGGCGCGTTCCTCCGTTGGAGGAGCTCGTTGGCGAGTTCGGCTTCGGCTGGGGAGTCGGCGTGATCGGCTTGCGGATGTAGTCAGGTCTCCGACCGCTGCGTGCATCGCTGAGGATCGGCAGCCGGATCCTCCAGACCGGCACACCCGTTCCTCAGTCGCGCACCAAGTCGTGAAAGGTTGGATCCCCGGCCCGGCCGATGGCGTCTTAAAGGTGTCTGCGAGCGATCCTGTCTGCTTGTCCTACTGACCGTTGCAAGGGGAAACACCGGGTGGCTGGAGCATTCCGTTTCGAGATACTTGGCGCGGTGCGCGCGTACCGGGGGGACGTCGAGCTGCGTGTGGGACCGCCGCAGCAGCAGGCGTTGCTGTCGTTGCTGCTGCTGCGCGCCAACCAGCCCGTGTCCATGGCCCAGATCGTCGGCGCGCTGTGGGCGGACGCGCCGCCGACCCGGGCGGTGACCACCATCCGCACCTACGTCTGGCGGCTGCGCAAGCTGCTGGAGGCGGAGGGCGCGGCGCCGACCGTGCTGGAACTGGCCGGTGACGGCTACCGGTTGGCGGTGCCGGACGGGGCGCTGGATCTCAACCGTGCCGAGGAGCTGGCCGCCGGGGCCGCCCGCGCCGCGGCAGACGACCGGGTGCCGGAGGCCGCGGGGCTGCTGGCGCGGGCCCTGGACCTGTGGCAGGGGGAGCCGCTGGCGGGGGTGCCCGGGCCGTTCGCCGAGCGGCAGCGCGTCCGGCTGGAGGAGTTGCGGCTGACGCTGTGCGAGAAGCGCTTCGAACTCGCTCTGGCGCTGGGCCATCACCGTTCGGCCGTCCCGGATCTGGTCGAGCTGACCGATGCCCATCCGCTGCGGGAACGCCCCTACGGTCTGCTGATGCGTGCCTTGTACGGGGCGGGCCGTCAGGCCGACGCCCTCGCGGTGTTCAGCCGGGTGCGGGACCTGCTGATCGAGGAGCAGGGCATCGAGCCCGGTCCCGAACTGGCCGAGGTGCACCGGCGGATCCTGGCGGGCGATCCCGCGCTGGCCGGACCCGACCGGGACCTGCCGAGGCCGGCGCGGCCTCGGCCGCCGCGGGAGGGCGGCGAGGGCGGCGAGGGCGGGGGCGCGCCCGGGCGGGACGGCTGCGGGGACGGCGGGGGGACGGCGGCGGCGACGGCGGCCGTGTCCTTGGCGTGGCAGCCGGTGCCCGCCCAGCTGCCCTACGATGCGCCGGACTTCGTCGGCCGGGCCGAAGAGGTCGACGCCTGGCTCGCGCTGCTCACCGAACCGGTGCGCCGGGCGCCGGTCGTGCTGGCCGCCGCCGGGATGGGGGGTGTCGGCAAGACCTGCCTCACCCTGCACATCGCCCATCGGGCCCGGGCCCACTACCCCGACGGGCAGCTGCACACCGATCTGCGGGGCAGCGGGGCCGACCCGGCGAAACCGGGCTTCGTCCTGGCCGGGTTCCTGGCCGCGCTGGGCGTGCCCGAGGACGAGGTGCCCGACGGCGTCGAGGACCGCTGCCGGCTGTTCCGGTCGCTGGTGGACGGGCGGCGGCTGCTGATCGTCCTGGACAACGCGCGGGACGCCGCCCAGGTCCGCGAGCTGATCCCGGGGTCGTCGAGCTGCGCCGTCATCGTCACCAGCCGATCGCCCATGTTCGACCTTCCGCTGACGGCCCAGCTGCTGCTGGAGCCGTTCCGTTCCGGGGAGGCGCTGGACCTGCTCGGCTCGATCATCGGCCCGAAGCGGCTGGCGGTGCAGCGGGAGGACGCGCTGAAGCTGGTCGAGGCCTGCGGCCATCTGCCGCTCGCGGTGCGCATCGTGGCCACCCGGCTGGCGGCGCGGCCGGCCTGGACGGCGGCGACGCTGACCGCGCGGCTGGCGGACGAGCAGCGGCGCATCGCCGAGCTGCGGATCGGGGCGCTGGCGATCGACGCCGTCTTCGAACTGGGCTACGAGCAGCTCACCGTGGCGCAGGCGCGGGCCTTCAGGCTGGTCGCCCTGGCCGGTGCGGCGGACATCGGGGTGCCGGCGGCGGCTGCCGCGATGGGTGTCGACGAGGCCAGCGCGGAGGTGCTGCTGGAGTCGCTGACCGACGCGGCGATGCTGAAGTCCGCCAAGCCCGGCCGTTACGGGTACCACGATCTGGTGCGGGTCTTTGCCCGGCAGCGTGCGGAGTCACACGACCCTGGGGAGGCGGCGGCGGCTCTCGGCAGGCTGCTGGACTTCCTGCTGGCGACGGCCGTCAGCGCGTTCCCGCACGCGATTCCCGGGGACGCGGTGGCGGAGGCGTTCGGCCCTGTGAGATCGGCCGGGCTGGAGTTCCGTGACGTGCACGCCGCGCGTGCCTGGGTGGCGGCCGAGATCGACGGTCTGGTCGCGGCGGCGTTGAGCGCCGTCACGCTGCGGCTGCCGGACGCGACGCAGGACCGGCTCGGCAGTGCGGTCGACCTGCTGCTCGCGGTCAGCCCGTTCACCCATGCCGTGTGGTACGAGCGGATGACCCCGGTGGCGCTGGCGCTGGCCGAGACCGCGGAACTGACCGGCTGTCAGCGGATCGTGGGGCGGGCGCGGATGCTCTGCGGGGGCATCGCGTTGCGCGCGGACCGGATCGAGGACGCGGGGCGGCACGCGGGGCTGGCCGTCGAGGCGGCCCGTGTCGCGGGAGACGTGTACACGCTGCGTCAGGCCCTCAACGATCTGGGGCTCGTGGCGCAGTTCCTGCGTCGTTTCGAGGAGGCGGCGGCCTGCTACGACGAGGCGATCGCCCTGGCGCACGCCCTGGGCCATCACTCCGGTGCGGCGGTGACGACCGTCAACGCGGCGCTGGCCCGGGTGCGCAGCGGGCGGCCCGAGGAGGCCATTTCCTCGTGCGAGTCCGCGTTGTCGCTGATGCGGGAGCTGGGTGACAGTGTGGGCGTGGCCTATGCGCTGTATGTGCTCGCCTTGGCGCTGCACGAACTGGGCCGCTACGAGGAGGCGGTGGCCCGCTACGGCGAGGCGCTGACGGTGTGCCGGGCGGCCGGGCTGCGGGAGCGGGAGGCGCAGGTGCTCTACCGGTTGGCGGAGACCCTGCGCAGCACCGGGCGGCAGCGGGAGGCCGTGGAGCATGCGGCCGCGGCGGTCGCCCGCTGCGAGGAGGCGTGTTCCGAACGGGACCGGGCGCAGGCCCTGGTCGTCCTGGGGCGGGCGCTGGCCGATCTGGGGGAGGCGGAGCGGGCCAGGGAGCGTCTGGAGTCGGCGCGCGGTGTCTTCGCCCGTCTGGGGTTGCCCGACGCGGCCGACGTGTCGAAGCTGCTGGTCGGGCTGGCGGGGCGCGACGGCGGGGAGCAGGGGGGCGGGGCGGCGTACGGGGACGGCCGCCCGGGGCGGGAGGTGTCCGCGCCGGACGGCCGTGTGTCAGCCGTGGATCACATCTTCGCGTTCGGCGGGTCGTAGCTCGATCCGGTGTTGTTGACGTCGGTGCGCCAGTCGGCCTGGACGACGCTGTGCTCGCCTCCCGGCGTGCGGGTGTGCGCCGGGCCGGCGAGGGCGGAGCCGACGGTGCCGAGGGCGGTCGCGGCGAGCAGCGTCAGGCCGAGTGCCGTACAGGCGCGGGGCAGCTGAGACATGGGAGGTCCTCCTTGGCGGTCACCACCGGTGGTCTGCCGGTGGTCGATTTTGGGGGGGGTGTGCTGCTGCGGGCGGGTCGTGTCAGCAGCAGAGGGGGATGTCGTTGGTGGGCGAGGGGCTGTGGATCGCGGTCAGTGCGTCGCGGAACTCCGGTGCCGGCGCCGTGGTGAGCGCGGCGGGGAGCGCCGCCAGCAGCAGGGCCAGGACCGCCGTCCGGACGGCTCGGTGGTGCAACGGGCCGGTGACGGCCCCTCCGGGCGTGCGGGCACCCGTGGGGCGGGTGGAGGCGTTCGGCATGCGGAGCATCTGCTTTCGTCGGGGGAGGAACCGGTGAACGGTGCCGGGAAAGGGGCGGCCGCCCCTTTCCCGTGCGGTCTCCTGCGACGTTAGGCGCCGGCGATCAACGGGGATTCAGCAACCGATCTACGACCGGGTCGCGCGCCGGTGAGCGGTAGGTTCTTCGGCGGCTGCCGGTGCGCCGGGCTCCCCCGCGGTGGCGGCCCGGCCGATGGCGGGGAGCAGGCTGCTGCGCTGGCCGAGGCAGCGCAGGCTCTGCCGGTAGGCGCCCAGGGCGCGGTCGGTGTGTCCGGCGCGCTCCAGCAGGTCCCCGAGGTCGTTCCAGGCGGAGGCCGCCTGCCGGTCCGCCTCGGAGGCCTCCAGCAGCAGCGCGGCCCGTTCGCAGCCGGCCTCGGCCGCCGCCGCATCCCCGAGCTGCAGTTGGGCGCCGGCCAGCACCAGGAGGGTGCGCGCGCTCTCCAGCCGGTGTTCGCCGCCCAGCAGTTCCAGTGCCCGCCGGGCGTGCCGCTCGGCCTGGCCGGCGTCGGACTCCAGCAGGCACGCGCGGGCCAGCGCGGTCTCGCAGTACGCCCTGTCGACGGTGCTGCCGTGGTCCGCGAGGCTCTCGGCGCTGCGGGTCAGCTGCGCCTTGGCCTGCGCAAGGTCGCCGTCCTGCGTCTGCATCAGCACCGACGCGTAGGCGTTGCGCAGCCGGGACAGTGCCCGGGCGTCGTCGCCCTCGGAGTAGATGGCCAGGGCGCGTTCCAGCAGCAGCAGGGCGTCGGCGCAGGCGCCGTTGCGGTGGGCGACCACTCCGGCGTTCCAGTAGGCGGCGCCCAGGGCCTTGCGGTCGCTGATGCCCTCCGCCTCCTCGATGGCGGTGCGGGCCAGGGCGGCCGCGCGGTGCAGGTCGCCGCGCTCGCAGTGCAGGCCGACGAGTGTGGCCAGCAGTTCGACGCCCAGCACGGTCGGGGTGAGCTGGAGGCCGCGGGCCTCCTCCAGGGTGGCGGTGGCCAGGTCGATCGCGTGGGCCAGATCGCCCATCTCCCGGTAGCAGCGGCACAGTGCCACCGCCACCGCGAGCCGCGGGATCAGGGACTGCCCGTAGCCGGCGTGGTCCAGCAGCGCCTGGTAGCGGTCGGCGGCCTCCTCCAGCCGGCCCGCGTGCTCCAGGGCCTGGGCCACGCCGTACTCGGCGGACAGCCGGACATCGTCCTTCCCCGCCGCGGCGGCCTCGTCGCGGACCGCCGCGTAGGTGTCCAGGGCCGTCTTCGGGTCGCCGTTGCGCAGGCTGATCTCCGCGTAGCGCAGATCGGTCTGGAGGCTGTCGTGCCGTTCACTCGCGAGCAGTTCCAGCAGGTGTCCCGGGGCGCAGCCGAGCCGGGCGGCGATCTGTTCCAGGACTTCCGGGGAGGGGGTCCGCTTGCCCGCCTCCAGCAGCGAGATGTAGCTCGGGGAGAGTGTCGTGCCGGCCAGGTCCGTCTGCGACAGACCTGCCTCGCGGCGCAGCCGGCGGATCCGTGAACCCAGGGCCTGCGATTCCGCCATGATGCCTTCCCCTTATTGTGACTGACAGCAGGACATAGTGAGTGAATATACTCGGTCAATGCCTGGTGTTGCCAGGCCTGCATGTCGGCCGACAAGCGGGGTCGAGATTGAGCCGCTGCGGGGTCGTCTCCTACGGTTCAGCCGGCGGGGAGCAGCCCTCCGAGTCCGTGGGCACGCTCCACGACGAATCCCTCGGCGCGGTCGGTTCCGCTCAGGCTTCCGTGGAAGCGGTCCGCGGCCTCCACCGCCGCCAGGTCGAGGGGGCGGAAGCCCGGCCGGGCGGCACCGAAGGGTTCAAGGGCGCTCCGCTTGGCCGCGGCGTGGGCGGTGATGTCGACGAACGCCTGAGGGGCGAAGCGGGAGAAGGCGGGGGTGCGCATCTCGCCGGGCCGCATGCCGTAGAGGTCGGCGCGGCAGGTGCGGGTGGCGGCGGCGACCGCCCGGGCGGTGAGGCGGTGGTCGGCGTGGCCGTCGCCGCTCCAGTGGGTGAGCACCGCCCGGGGGGCGACTTCGGCGATCAGCCGGTCCACCGCGGCCACCAGGGCGATCTCGCCGATGTCGGCGACCTGCCGGTTCTCGCCGCCGGTCGGCCAGCGCAGTTCGTAGCCGAGGGTCGCGGCCGCCTGCTCGGTGTGGCGGGTGCGCTGCTCGGCTCCGGCGCCGGACTCCGGCAGCGAGAGGACGGCGGTGACCACCCGGACGCCGTGCGCGCCGAGGTGGGCGATGGTGCCGCCGGCGGCGATCTCCGCGTCGTCGGGGTGGGCGACCACCACCAGTACGGAGGCCGGCCGGTGCCCGGCGCCGTGTGCGGTCACACCTGCCATCCGTAGAAGGCCACGGTCTTGTCGATCTGTTCGGCGGGCAGCCGGGCGTACCACTCCAGGGTCTCGGCCAGGGAGGTGGTGTAGTCGCTCAGCCGCAGGTCGCCGAGGACGTCGCGCAGCTCGGTCATGTCGGCGGTGAGGACGGTGCGGGGCACCTCGCCGGGGCGCATCGGCAGGTGCTGGATGCCGGCGGCGTTGCCGAAGTGCTCGTTGACCGCGGTGGCCACCTCGTTGACGCTGACGCTGATGCCGCTGCCGCAGTCCGGGATCACGTCGGTGCGCTCGGTGCGGGTGAAGCGGATGGTCATGTCGGCGAGGTCGTGGGAGAAGACCATGTCCACGATCTGCTCGCCGTCGCCGTACACCTGGATGGGCAGGCCCCGCATGGCCTGGGCGGCGAAGGCGGGGACGATCTTGCGGATGGGGAGCAGCGACTGGCCGGGGCCGTAGGCGTTGTAGTAGCGCAGGGAGCAGATGCGGCTGGGGGCGGAGTCGTTGGCCATCTGGGCGAAGGACTCCGCCGCCGCCTTGGTGATGGTGTAGGTGTTCAGCCAGACGTTGGGCTTGCCGGGGTAGAAGACCCGGGGCACTCCGCAGGTGCCGGCCGCTTCGAAGACCTTGACCGTGCCGCCTATGTTGACGTCGATGGCCTCCTGCGGGGTCTCCTGGAGTTCGGAGGTGCCGAGCACGCCGGCCAGGTGGTAGACCTCCTCGGCGCCTTGGAAGGTCTTCATCAGCAGTTCGGAGTCGCGCACGTCGCCCTGCACGAAGCGGGCGTCGGGACTGAGGGCCTTGGTGCCGATGGGCACCAGGTCCAGGACCGTGACGTCGTGGCCCTCCTCGATCAGGCGGCAGGCGATGGTGCTGCCGAGGAATCCGCTTCCGCCTGTGACGACGGCTTTCATGGGGGTCTCCTTGGGTGGGTGTGCGAACGGACGGACGGGGGGCGGGCGGACGGGGGCGCGCCGCCCGGGGGTTCAGGGCCGGGGGCGGCTCAGGGCCGGGCGGCGGGGGTGCCCCATTCCGCGTAGGGGACGGCGGTGCCGCGCAGCGCGGCGCCGTAGCCGCCGAGGTTGTCCACCAGCGCCGGCGGGTCCTGGAGTGCGGAGAGGCGGGCGGGCAGGTCGGCGTAGAGGTCGTGCGGGGTGGCGGCGACCAGGGTGGCGAGGCCGCTGAGGTCGTCCGGCCAGTGCAGCGGGCGGGCGCCGGTGAGGGCGGTGATCTCCTCGGGGGTGAAGTAGGGGTCGTGCAGCAGGACGTCGGCGCCGCGGGCGAGCAGGTGCTCGGCGACTCGCGCGGCGGGCGAGCCCTCGACGATCCTGGCGTTGGGCGCGTAGCTGAGGCCGAGGATGCCGATGGGGCCGTCGGCGATCCGGAGGATCGATTCCGCGACGCGGGCCGGGTGGTCGCCGTCCCAGGCCATCGCGGCGGCGACCAGGGGCAGCGGGGTGTCCTCGTCCGGGCCGGCGGTCCCGTCGACGGCGAACCGGGGGCTGAGCGGGATGCAGTAGCCGCCGATGCCGATGGAGGGGTGGAAGGTGGGGACGTTCCACTTGGTGCCGGCCAGCCGCAGCACTTCGGGCACGTCCAGGCCGGGGTAGGCGTCGGCGAGCTGGTTGGTGAGGACCAGGTCCAGGTAGCGGTAGAGGTTCTCCACGGGCTTGGTGAGCCCGGCGTGCCGCCAGTCCGGAGCGGGGTGGACGACCTCGCTGATCGCCCCGTACAGCTCCCGGGCCAGCGGCAGGGATTCCGGTCGGGCGGTGCCCACCACCCGGGGCAGGGTGCGCAGGTTCATGTCGGGCGAGAGCATCCAGTCCCGGCGGGGCGCGGCCACCAGGTGCAGTGACGCGTCGTCGGCGGGGGCCGCGCCGAGCGCGGCGGGCACCAGGTCGTCGAGCCAGCGCAGGCTGACGGTGCTCTCCAGGGCGACGAGGGTCTCGCCGCCGGCGCGGGCCCGGCCGACGGCGGTCAGCACCGTGGTCAGCGGCCCGGTCACCGGCCGGCCGGCACGGTCGGTGTTGACGCAGACCAGGTGCACGCGGGCGGCGACGGCCGCGGTGTCGTCGGGGGACGCGGCGCGCAGCCGTCCGCCGCAGCGGGCGGCGGCGAGGGGGATGACGTCCTCGAAGCCCGGCAGCGGGACCACTCCGGCGTTGATCTCGCGCACCCGGTGCTCGTCGGTGTCGAGCACCGTGCAGGGGAATCCCGCCTCGGCCAGCGCGCACGCGGCGGACAGACCGATGAAGCCCGCCCCCCACACCGTGACGGGTTCCGTCCGGTCCTGCAGCGCCGCGATGAGCGGGCGGGGGGACGTCGAGGGCTGCATCGGCCTACTCCCTTGGGTCGAATCTAATTGACTGAATGATATTGACAGCTTTACAAGGCAGTCAATATCGCAGTCACAAACATTGTCAGCGGTGTTCGGACGCGGTCTGCAGTTCGGGCAGGTCGAGGTTTCTCGTGACCCCGGTGGTGGCCGCGTTCTGCAGGGTGAGCCGCCCCGTTTCGGCCTCCTTCTCCCCCACCAGCGCGAACCAGTGGGTAGGCCGGGCCGGGACCTGGCGGAGCTGGCGGCCCAGCCTGCGGGGCCGCCAGTGCTCCAGCACGTCGTACCCGGCCCCGCGCAGGTGCCGGGCGGCGTCCATGAAGGTGCGCAGGTCGGCGGAGGGCATGCGCATCAGGTGCACGCACTCCGCCTCGGGCACCGGTCCCAGCTCGGCCAGCAGGTTGACCGAGGCGCTGGTGCTCCAGCAACTGCTCAGCCCGATGTCCAGGGTGCGCACCATGTGGTGGTAGCCGCCGCCGTCGCCCAGCGTGCGGCCGTCGCCGGCGCGGGCCAGGAAGCACAACCCCGCCTGGTACTCCGGCGCGTGCTCCCAGTCCAGGCCGAACTCCACTCGGACCCCCAGCTCGTGGGCGATCGTCAGGACGGTCCGCAGGTGGGCCGTCCGCTCCACGGCCGCCGGCTCCGCCGCCGCCACGCGCCGGGGGGCCTCGTCCGGCGGCAGCCCCCGGCAGAGTGCGGAGAGGCGGTCCAGGCGCCGCAGGAACCGTTCGTGGGACGGCGCATCCGGCTGCGCCTCACGCGGCTCCCCGGTGCCGCGGCGGCGGCGGTGGAGCGCGGCGCGGGCCTCGGCCGGGCTCAGGCCCTCGTCGGCGGCGATCGCGTCGAGCACCCCGTAGTCGCAGTACTCCAGCCGGCCCCCGGCGACGGGTCCCAGGATCTGGAAGATCTCGGCCCAGAGCCGCAACAGGGTCAGGTCGGCGGCGAGTTCGTCGGTCTCGTTGCAGATGACCGCGACCGCCTGACTCCAGCCCCGGTGCCGCTTGCGCCGGTAGCGCGCGATGGGCACACAGGCCGCGCCGAGGGCGCTGGCGCCGCCGGTCAGCCGCCCCGACCCGGCCAGGGCCCGCAACACGGCCACCAGGGAGTCCGCGGTCAGGGCGAGCCGCCGGCCGGAGAGGTCCTCGAAGGCGAAGATGCGTCCGGTGGCCGCGGAGCCGAACTGCTCGAAGGTCTCCGCGTACCCGACCGGGGCCACCGTGACGGGCGCGAAGCCGAAGCTGCGCGTCACCGAGCGGAACGTCGCCTCGGCCCACACCCCTTGGGCGGCCTCCTCGCCCACCAGGTCGCTGAACCCGCGGGGCAGGGCCTCGAACGTGTGACTCATGTGTACCTCCCCTGGGAGCGCGCTCAGCGCAGCGACAGTGATCCGGTGCGGACGGTGTGCCGCAGCGCCCTGGTCAGCAGCAGCCAGGCCAGCAGGCCCCAGCCCGCGGCGACGGCGGCCTCGCCGGCCACCGCGCCCAGGTCGAGCGGGCCGCCCGCGGCCAGCGTCCGGGCGGCCGACAGGCCGTGGGTGAGCGGCAGGACCCGGGCCAGCAGGCCGGCGGCCCCGGACCCGGGCACCGCCGTGGTGACCCCGGCGAGCAGCATCAGCACGATGGTGGTGCCGGCGGTCAGATACATCCGGGAGCCGGGCCTGCGGACGCTGACGCTGGTCATGCACAGGGCCAGGCAGTAGCAGGACACGGTGCTGAGGCAGAGCACGGCGAGGATCACCGGCAGCGCCGCCCAGTGCAGCGGCACCCCCAGCAGCGGGGAGACCACGCACAGCGCGATGGTCGATGTCAGCAGGCCGTCCGCCATCCAGTGCAGGCCCCGCGAGGCCAGCACCAGGAAGGTGCTGCCCCGGCTGAGCAACAGGAACTGCAGGGTGCCGGAGACCCGTTCGCCGACGGTGGAGGAGACCACGCCCAGCGCGCCCAGCGGTCCGAGGACCGCGGCGTTGCCGAACGCGAGGTAGGCCTCGGCGGAGGGCGAGCCCACCAGCCGGCCCAGGCCGGCGAAGAACAGCACCTGGCAGATCAGGCGCACGGTCCAGCCGAAGAGCCAGGTCCGCAGGGTGAACATCGCGCGGTAGTCCTGGTAGCTCGCCAGCGCGCCGTAGGCGACCTGGCGTGCGGCGGCGCGCAGCCGCGCGGCCGGTGCCGGACGCCGGGCGGGGACCGGATCCGGGGCGGGGCCGCCGGGAGCGGGGCCGGTTCCGAGAGCGAGGTCAGTCATGGAGAACCACCCGTCCACTGCGTACGAAGGACAGCACCCGGCGTACGGCCCACAGCCCGGCGGCGGCCTGGAGGGCGACCAGGGCGCACAGCACGGCCAGCCGGGCGCCGAGGTCGCTCACCGGGCCGGCGGCGGCGTCGCGCAGCAGCTGCGCTCCCCAGGAGAGGAAGAAGCCGCGGGCGATCCAGCGCAGCGGCTCGGGGAGCGTCGCGACCGGCAGGATCAGCCCGCCCAGCAGGTAGAAGGGGTAGGTCAGGGCGTTCTGCAGGCTGCGGGCGGCGCGGACCAGGATCATCAGGCCGCTCATCAGCAGCGCCGTGGCCGCCACCCCGGTCGTCACCAGCGCCGCGACCAGCAGGGTGAGCCCCGGCCGGTCCACCCGGATCGGCAGTCCGAAGACCCAGCGGCCGACGAGGAACATCTCCCCGAGCACGGGCAGTGCGAGCGAGGTGGTCAGCAGGGTCCGCAGGGCCAGCGCGAGCAGGTAGCGGGAGGGCGTCAGCAGGGAGAGGCTCAGGGTGCCCTGGGCCCGGTCGTCGTCCACCGCCTGCGAGGCCACGAACACCGCGTGGGACCAGGCTCCCATCAGGAAGGCGGTCAGGGCCGTGGTGGTGGCCAGCCCGCCCTGGTGGTGCCCCTTCAGGAAGTGGAAGAAGACCAGCGAGTAGCACGGGATCACCACCAGGGTGGCGAAGAGCTGGGGTGAACGGATCAGCATCTGCGCCTGGGCGCGTACGAAGTGGAGCATCAGACCGCGAACTCCCGGTCGGTGATGACCGTGCGGTACAGCTCGGTGAGTCCCGGCGGGGCCACCGCGATCTCGGTGGCCCCGGCCTCCAGCAGGAGGGCCAGCGCCGCGGACTGGGCCTGCGGGCCGTCGAGCCGGGCGGTGAGGGAGCCCTGCTCGGTGACCTCGGTGCTGCCGGGCAGTTCCGCGATCCGGGCGGCGACCTCGGCACGGACGCCCTCGGCCCGGATCGTGCGCGGTGCGCCGATCCGGGCGAGCAGCTCGCCGGCGGCGCCGATGTGCAGGATGCGGCCGTGGTCGATGAGGGCGATGCGGGTGCAGACGTCCTGGGCCTCGTGCATGTCGTGCGTGGTCAGGACGACCGTGCAGCCCGCGTCCTTCAGTTCGTGCACGAGCTGGCGGAAGCCGGCCCCGGCGTGCGGGTCCATGCCGTTGGTCGGCTCGTCCATGATCAGCAGCGGGGGGCTGCTCAGCAGGGCCCGGGCGAGGTGGACGCGCTGGACCATGCCGCGCGAGAAGAGCTCGACGCGGTCGTCGGCGCGGGCACCGAGCCCGAAGCGCTCCAGCATCTCGTCGGTCCGCTGCCGGGCCTGCTTGCCGCCGAGGCCCTGCAGGGCGCCCCAGTACAACAGGTTCTGACGTGCCGTCAGGCGGCCGTACAGGCCCCGGTCGCCGCCCAGGACCAGGCCGATCAGCCGGCGGACCTCCTTGGGCCGGCGCACGACGTCGTGGCCGCCGATCCGGGCGGTTCCGGAGGTGGGCAGCAGCAGTGTGGTCAGGATGCGGGAGAGGGTGGTCTTGCCGGCGCCGTTCGGGCCGAGCAGACCGAGCACCTCCCCCTCCCCGATGCTGAAGGTCACCCCTTCCAGCGCGGTGACCTCGGCGCCGCGGCGGGGGGTGAACACCCGGCCGAGGTCTTGTACGTCGACGATCGCCACGGCTCAGCTCCCGCTTCCCGCGGGGGCCGCGGCCGTGCGCGGGGCGGGGCGTTCGGGCCACGGGGCGAGCGCGGACAGCGCGGCCTGTGCGGCCTCGTGGTCGGCGGGGTCGACGAGTTCACCGGTGACCAGCAGGAGGTCGGCCACCGGGGTGCGGCGCAGCAGCACCCCGTCGAGGTCGTGGTCCTCCATCGTGTCCCCGGTTCCGCGGCGCAGCGGTTCGGTGAGCTGGAAGCCGTACAGGCGCGGTGCGCCGGCGAGGGGTCCGGCGGCGGCCCGGCGGGCGCGTTCGAGGCGGGCGCTCTCGCGCAGGCCGTCCAGCAGCCGTGCCGGGACGACGGGTGCCAGCGCCGGGTGGCCGGTGGCCTTGAGGCAGAGCTCCTCCAGCTCGGGCGCCAGCGCGTGGTCGGCGGCGACCCGGGCCAGCGTGGCGGGGTCGGGGGCCGCGGGCGAGGTGAGGACGCAGACGAGGTCCAGTACGTCCTTCAGGGTGAAGTCGCGCTGGAAGCGCTCCTCCGCGACCGCCAGCACATCGGCGTGCACCTGCTCGGCGGGCAGTTCGGGCCGCAGCGGGACGCCCTGTTCGGGCAGTCCGCCGTAGGCGAAGGTGGTGACCTCCACCCCGCGGTCGAGGTCGAGCATCGGGTCCTCGCCGAGCCACCACACCGAGACCAGCAGGTCCCGCCGGCCGTCCGCGTCCAGCTGCGTCATCAGGACCTCGACCGCCTCCTGGCGGTCGAGCACCTCGGCCAGCACCCGCCACAGCGTCGCCTCGTCGGGGACGACGACGTCGAGGTCGCCGACCGAGCGCAGCAGGCCCTGCGGGTAGTAGCGGTTCAGGGAGGGGCCCTTGACGGTGCGTGCCCCGGGTACCGCGCGGACCGCCGCGTCCAGTTCCCGGTAGAGCTCGCACCTGCGGGTCATCCGGGCCAGTTCGGCCCGGGATCCCTCGCCCAGGGCCACCCCCTCGCGTTCGGCCAGGGAGAGCACCAGGGTCGAGACGACGGCGCCCTCCTGCCGTGCCCGCCGCAGCAGGTGGCGGGGGGCGAGGTCGCGGTCGACGTCCAGCAGCTCGTACAGCAGGTCGAGGCTGAGGGGGAAGGCGGAACGAGTCGGTGGGTTCACTGGGTCTCTTCCTGGTCCTGGGGTGCGGCCGCGTCCTTCGCGCTCGGGCGGGACGCGTGGCGGTACTGGTGGGTGCGGCGCCAGCCGCGGGCCTCCAGGGCCGCGGCGACGGCTCCGCTGCGGCCCGCTTCGTCGAGGCCGTGGCAGACGTTGCCCAGCAGGGGCAGCCCGAGGTCCTGCGCCAGGAGGGCGGAGGCCCGCACCAGGGCCGTGATCGCGCCGGGGCGCAGGACGGGGTCGTCGATCAGGATGTCGACGAGGTCCACGAAGTCCGTGCCGCTGGGGTCGTCGTGGGCGTCGACGCAGAGCGTGGCGTGGCCGACGGGGTGGTCGCCGCCGTCGGCGTACACGACGAAGGTGCGCCGGCCGGGAGAGTCCAGCAAAGCCTCCACGGCGGCCCGCACCTCCTGCGGCCGGGTGGTCAGGCCGCGGCCCGCGGCACCGGTGACCATGGCCCGGCGCAGCCAGTCGTGGACGGCGCGGTCGTGCTCGCGGGTCTCGTCCGGGGCGATCCTCGGCCCGGGGGAACGCGTGTCCCGCGGGGCGGGTGCGGCGTCGAAGGGCAGGGACAGGTAGCTGAGATGGGGGGTGAGTGCGGGGTGCGGGTCGTCGGCGCCGGGCACCCGGACGACCGCCTCGGTGCACTGCGGGAAGCGGGCGAAGAGGGCTTCGAGGAAGGCCGGCGCCGCGTGGAGCAGGCGCGGGTCGGCGTGCTCCACCAGGCACTGGTCGATTCCGGTGAGCGGCTCGTGGTAGGCGCCGGCCACGTAGACCAGGCCGTCGATGCGGTGGAGCAGGCCCGCCTCGTCGGCGGCGGCCAGGTAGTCGTCACAGGCGGTCAGGGCCGCGGTGGGCGCCGGGGCGGCGGGGTCGGCGGTCACGGGGCTCGGTCCGCCTCGGGCCGGACCACGGCGACCAGTTCGCGCGCCACCGCGGCCGCCGCGGCGGCGACCTCGTCCTCGGTGACCCGTGCGAGGGCCTCGATCTCCTGCTCGGGCAGGGTGACTTCGGCGGCCAGCACCCGGTCGGTGGCCAGCGCGACGGCGGCCTCCTGCTGGGACTCGGCGCGCAGCACGACCTCCACCACGGCCTGCCGGACGGCTGCCGAGAAGGCCTCCTCGCCCGGCCCGTCGGAGGCGATCTCGGCGAGCAGCGTGCGGAAGGAGTCCAGGAGCCGGGGGCCGTTGGCGGGGTCGACGCCGGCCAGCATCCGCCAGGCGCCGGTGTCGCTGTAGCTGCGGGACCAGGACTGGAAGGAGTAGGCGAGCGCCTCGTCGTTGCGGATGCGCGCGTAGAGCAGGGAGGCGGGGCTGGCTCCCATCAGATGGCCGAGCACGGTGTAGGCGTGCCGGCGCGGATCGCCGAGGCGTGGCGCCCGGCTGCCCGCCTGCAGCCAGCAGAACTCCTCGGGCCAGCGCTCCGGGGTGGTGGTGCGGACGGGCGGCGGGTCCTGGAGGGGGCGGGCGCCGAGGGGCGGCGCGGCCGGGAGGGTGCCGAGGTCCGCCTTGTCGAGGGCGGCGAGCAGTTCCTCGACGGGCAGTCCGCCGACGGCGCTCACCGCGACGGGCGCGCCGGACAGGGCCTGGCGGTGGGCGTCGCGCATGGCGTCCACCGTGATGCGGGCGATGCTCTCGGGGTCACCGCCGACCGGGGAGCCGAGCGGGTGGCCGGCGAACAGCCGGGCCAGGAAGGCCTCCTGGACCGCGTCGGCGGGGTCGGAGGCCGCGGCGCCCAGTTCCTGGAGGACGACCTGGCGCTCCCTGTCCAGGTGGGCGGCGGTGAGTTCGGGGCGGAGCAGGGCCGCGCCGATCCAGTCGATGACCTGTGGCGCGTCCTCGTTGAGCACCTGGGCGTAGATCACCAGGAGTTCGGGGCTGGTGAGGGCGTTGGAGTTGCCGCCGAGCCGCTCGATGCGCTCGCTCAGCGAGGGGCCGCCGTCCAACGGGACCGACATGACGAGGTGTTCGAGCATGTGTGTGGCACCGGCGACCCCCTCGGGGTCGTGCCGGGCACCCGATCCGAGGGCCACGCACACGGTGGTGGTGCGGCTGCCGGGGGTGTGGTCCACCAGTACGGGGACGTTCTGCATCAGGAGCTGTTCGGTCACGAGGGGAGGTCTCCGTCGCTGCGCGGTGCGGGCGGGGTGGGGCTGCGGGCGGTCCCGTCCGGGAGGCCGCCGGGAGCACCGCCGGGGACCGGGCCCGCGGACACGGCCGGGAACGCGGCGGCCGGGCTGCCGCCCGAACTGGGTCGGCAGCCCGGCGCTGGTCCTGCTTACTTGCCGGCGCGGACCTTGATCTTGTCGAGACGGGGGCGCAGGCCGACAGCGTGGTTACGGGTCATGATGACTCCTTCATTGTGTGAGTAATCCGCAAGGCATTCGTTCCCTTGCCGACGAAGCGATATGACCATGACCGAGACCATTGAGTCAAGTAGCTCTGTCAATAATCTCGGGAGCGGTCACACAGGCAACGGCACGGGCGGGCGCCGACACCCCAACAGAGCTGCGATACAGCAGCGTTGACCCATCGGGCGCCGCACACAGGGACGCATCCACCCGCCGTACAGGGAACTTGACTGCGTTTATTGACTAACCATGGCATGCCATGTCAATCTCGCGGTGCCAAGCATGCGAACGTAAAGGGGAATCCGTTGGGAAGCATGTCGGAGAGTCAGCACTCCCTGCTCCTGATCAAGCCGGACGGGGTCTCGCGGCGCCTCCAGCCCTTCATCCTCGACACGGTGCGCGACGCCGGGCTGACCGTCCTGTGCCACCACCGGATCCTGCTGGACGAGGACGACATCCGCCGGGCCTTCGCCGACATGCGACGCAGCGAGAACCCGCTGGAGCACCTCACCCTCGACCTCTGGTACGCGCACCGGCCCATGGAGGTGATCGTCGTCCGCGGCGGCGACGACACCATGGAGACGGCCGCCGCCGTCAAGCGCAAGGCACGCGCCGCCTACCGCCTCGGTGTGTGGGCCAACGTGGTCCACACACCGGACCACTGGGAGGAGTTCGCGCTCCAGCTCTCCGTCTTCGGGCAGGACTGCGCGGACTGCCAAGCCCTGCTGGGCGACACCGACTTCGGGCACTACCAGGACGTCCCGCAGGCCTACCCGCCCGGGATCCTGCTGCCCCCGCGGTGGCGCGATCCCGAGGCCCTGAGCACGGTCGTCGAGCCGTTGTGGCGCGACCCGGCCTCCTGCGTCTGGCGCCCCACCTACCCCCGTCTGTACGAGGCGCCGCACCCCGCGGACGGGCCGCGCGACCACGCCGTGTGCGTCACCCGCTCGCCCAACCAGCTCTCCTTCGACAACCTGGTCGCCGCCGTGATGGCCGCCCTGCCCGGCATGGACTTCCCGCAGGCCTTCGAGGTGATCTTCACCTCCCTGCACCACGCCGAGTTCCCGCTGGCCGCCGGCACGCTCGCGGAGTGCGAGGGCTACGCGGCGTCGCTGTGGGACACCGGCCTGCGCACCGTCGTCCGCGCGCTGGACGACGACTTCGTCTATCCCGCCGAGGACGGGCCCGGGCACCGGACCGCGGCCGCCCGGAAGGTTCCGGCATGAGGGCCCCCGCCGCCACCGCGCTCGCGGACACCGCCCCCCGGCGGCTCGACGCGCTCCTCGGGCGCGCCTGCGCCCGCTTCGCGGACCGCGTCGCCCTGGACGACGGCGAGGACGTCCTGGACTACCGCACCCTCGGTGAGCGCGGCCGCGGCATCGCCGCCGCGCTCACGCGGGCCGGACACCGGCGCGGGGAGCCCGTGCTCGTCGCCGTGGACAACCGGTGCGGCGACCTGGTGTGCGAACTCGGCGCCTGGGCCGCCGGGGCGGTCGTGGTCCCGGTGCACCGCGACTCCCCCGCCCTGGTGCTGCGTTCCACCGCCGAACGGGTCGGCGCCCGCCTGCTGCTCGGCGATCCGCGGCACCGCCCCGCGGCGTGGGAGGACGCCACCGGCCCGGCCGGCCATCCCTGGATCGGCGGGATCGTTCCCGACGCAGGGGCCGGTCCCGGTCCCCGCGGCGGCGCCCTGCCGCGGGTGCCGGCCGAACTGGACGCCGACCAGGCGCTGGTGGTCTTCACCTCCGGCTCGACCGGCCGCCCCAAGGGCGTGGTGCTCTCCCACCGCGTCCTGCACACCAAGCTCCGGGCGATCTCCTCGACACTGCCGTTCGAGGAGGGGCACAGCGCCCTGCACCTGCTGCACCTCAACTTCAGTTTCGGGCAGTGGACCTCCCTGCTCACCCTGGCCACCGGCGGGACCCTGCTGCTCACCCCGCGCTTCCGGGCCCGCGAGGTACTGGAGCGCCTCGCCGAACGGCCCGTCGAGCGGACCGCCGTCGTGCCCAGCATGCTGCGGCTGATCCGCCGCGAACTGGACGGGTCCCCGGACGCGGCCGCCCTGCTGCGGCGGCTTGCCGAGGTGGGCTCCCCCGGCACGTGGATCTGCGGCGGCGAACCCCTGCCCGCCGGACTGGGCCGCGGGATCAGGGCGCTGCTGCCGCACGCCGGGATCGCCGACGTCTTCGGGCTGAGCGAGAGCGCCACCTCCGACTTCATCCTCACGCCCGACCGCTACGACGACGAGGCCGGCACCATCGGGCGCCCCTCCCCCGGCGTGGAGTACCGCATCGTGCCGCCGGGCGGCGCCGCCGGCACCGGCCCGGACGCCGCGAGCGCCGCCGGCCCGGACAACGGTGCGGGCGTGACGGCAGCGGGCACCGGCGTGGCCGGTGAACTCTGGCTCCGCACGGACCATCTGATGACCGGGTACCTCGACGATGTGGCCGCCACCGCCGCCACCATGGCCGGGCCCTGGCTGCGCACCGGCGACCTCGCCCGGCACCGGCCCCAGGACGGCCTGGTGGAACTCGTCGGCCGCGCCAAGCAGCTCATCGTGCGCGGCGGCGCCAAGATCTCCCCGCTGGAGGTGGAGGAGGCCTACGCCGACCACCCCGACTGCGCCGCCGGCGTGGCCGTCGGAGTCCCCGACGCCCTGCTGGGCGAACGGCTGCACCTGCTGTTCGTGCCCCGCGCGGGCCGCACGCCCACCGAGGAGGAGCTGCGGGCCCACGGGCTGCGCCGGCTGGAGGCCCACAAGGTGCCCGAGCGGGTGCACCTCATCGACGAACCGCCGCTGGGGCGCACCGGCAAGACCGACCGGGCCGCGGCCGCGCGCATCGCCGCGGCATGTGCCGCCGCGGCGACCCCGGCCCCCGATGCCGCCCCGCGGGGTGCGGCATGACCCTGCTGGGCGTCTCCACCGGGGTGCTGGCCGACCGTACCGATCTGGCGGGGCTGCTCGCGTACGAGCCCGATGTCGTCGAGTTCTACAACTACCCCCGGTCGATGCTCGGCGCGATCGGCCGGTTCTGCGACCGCCACGGCATCCGGCCCGCGCTGCACACGCCCGTCCCCTACGACGAGCCGCGCCCGCTGCGCCGGTTCGCCCCGACCGGTCCGGACCCGGACGAGGCGGCGGCGGCGCTGCGCATGACCGGGGCCACGGTCCGCTGCGCGGCCGACCTCGGCGCGCTCCACGTGGTGGTGCACTTCCCGAGCCCCTATCCGCCCTACCCGGCCGCGGGGTTCGACAGCTGGTGCCGTGACTTCCTGGACGCCGTCTGCGGGCTGGCCCGCGAGCACGGGGTCCTCGTCCTGGTGGAGAACCTCTCCGCGCACCCGCTGCTGCACACGGCGGCGGACTACCGCGACGCCCTCGCCGGCCGCCCGGAGCTGGGGCTCTGCCTGGACCTCGGCCACGCCCACCTGCTCGGCCCCCGGCAGGGTCCGCTCGCCTACGCCAGGGCCCTGGGCGCCGCGGTGCGCAGCATGCACCTGTACAACACCACCGTCGCGCGGTATCCCGAGCACGGCCACGAACCCGCCCACGCCGGGCAGTCGGCCGCCGAGGGCTACCTGCCGATCGCCGAGGTGCTGCCCGCGCTGCTCGCCCTCACCGGCGCCCCCGCCGTCGTCCTGGAGCACCGGCCCCTGGCAGCCGGTGACCCGGGGCCCGGGGAGATCGGCCGGTGGATCCGGTCGGTGATCGGCCGCCGCCGGCCGGGCCCCCCGGAGGAGGACGGCCCTCCCCCGCGCGCGCCGGACGGTCCCGCCCGCCTCGCGCCCACCGGACCTCCCTGTCCCGCCCAACCCTGAGGAACCCCGATGCCCGACACCCCTTCGCTGGAACTGCTGCGGCGTCTGGCCGCCGCCGACGACGACCTGCGCCCCGCGCTCCTCAAACACGTCTCCGAGGCCACCCAGCGCCTGATCGACCGCACCGGCCGCGGCATGGACCTCACCGAGGCCGACCTGAGCGGTCTCGACCTGCGCGGGGCCGATCTGCGCCGTGCCACCCTCAACCGGGCTCTGCTGCACAGCACCCGCCTGCAGGAGGCGGACCTCTCCGAGGTCACCATGGTGTGTCCCGGTATGGAGCGCACCAACCTCGCCGGGGCCAGCCTGCGCTCCGCCTACGTCCACGCCCTCGCCGCGCAGACCTGCGTGTTCGACGGCGCCGACCTGACCGGGCTGCGGGACGCCACCGGCACCCTCTTCCACGGGTGCAGCATGCGCGGCACCCACCTGGACGACGGGCACCTGTCCGGCTCCTCGTTCTACCAGTGCGACCTGTCCGACGCCTCGATGCGCAACATGAACCTCCAGGGCGCGCTGATCAGCGAGTGCCTGCTGGACTCCGCCGCGCTGGACGGCTCCTGCGTCGACCAGCTCTCGATCACCAAGTCCAGCCTGCGCGAGGCCTCGCTGCGTTCGGTGGCCGGCCACGGTCTGGCCCTGCAGCGGCTCACGGCCGCCGACGGCCTGGTGCTCGCCGACGCGGGAGTGCCCCAGCTCCGGCTCACCGGCATCCAGGCGCACGGCTGGAGCGCGGCCGGGCTCACGGCACCCGACGGCGACTTCACCGACCTCGCCGTCACCGCCGCCGACCTCAGCGGCGCCCAGCTCACCGGGGCCCGCTGGGTGCGCTGCACCCTGCCGCAGGTCCGCCTCGGCGGGGCGTCGCTGAACAACGGCAGCATCGTGGAGAGCAGCCTGCGCGGGGCGGTCCTGACCGCCGCCCGCGGCGAGAACCTCCACATCGTGGAGAGCGACCTGTCCGACGCCGAGATGAGCACCTTCCTGGGCCGCTGCCTCACCGTGCGCGACTCCAGCCTCGCCGGGGCCAACCTGCGCCATGCCAACCTCTACCGGGCGATGATCACGGGTGATCCGCCGCGCGGCATGAGCCTGCGCCGCGCCGTCCTGGACGGTGCCACCCTCGTGCAGGCCTATGTCGCCGCGGACCTGCGCGAGGCCGGCCTGGTCGGCGCGAACTGCGCCTACAGCCGGTTCAGCCAGTCCGACCTGTCCGGTGCCCGGCTCGACGGTGCCGGGATGTACCAGTCCACCTGGGTGAAGACCGTGGTGACCGGCGCCAGTCTGACGGGTGTCAAGGCACCGGTGTTCACCGACCGCTGCCCGGGGCTGGCCGAGGCGCTGGAGCGCGACGGCGGGCCGGCCGCGCGCGAGTTCGCCGCCTTCGTCGCCAGCCTGGGCGCCGCGCTGGCGAAGGGCCGCAAGGGTTCGACGTGACCATCGACCAGAGCCCCGACGACGGATCGGCCGGCCGGCGCCGGCTGATCGAGGCCGGAGTGACGCTGGGGCCGGGCGTGCGCGCCTGGCTCGGCGCCAATGTCCTCATCGGCCGTGACGTGACCATCGGCGCCGGCACGGTCCTGGCCGCGGACACGCTCACACTGGGCGACGGCGTCACCATCGGGGAGAACTGCGACCTGCGCGCCGGGACCCTCTTCCTGGGGGACGCCGGCGAGTTGCAGGACTCGGTCACCGTGCTGGTCGCCGACGCCTTCGAGATCGAGGGCGGCGGGCGCATCGAGTCCGGGACCCGCATCACCTGCCGGTCCTTCCAGGCCGACCGGCTGCTCTACCTCGGCCAGGGCACCAGTGTCGGCTACGGCGGCACCACCGCCTCCACCTCGCACGTCGTCCTCGGCTCCCGGGTGGCGATCGGGCCGCACAGCATCCTCAACGCCAACCACCCCATCATCCTGGGCGACCAGGTCGGTTCCGGCTCGCACCTCACCGTGTGGACCCACGGATTCCACTTCGGTCACCGGCTCCTGGACGGCTACCCCGCGACCTTCGCGCCCGTGCGCATCGAGCGGAACGTGTGGCTCGCCTACCACGCCACGGTGCTCCCCGGGGTGACCATCGGCGCCGACACCATCGTCGCCTCCGGCAGCGTGGTCAGCCGCAGCCTGCCCGCCGGGGTGCTGGCGGGCGGTGTGCCCGCCGCCGTCAAGCGCACCCTGGATCCCCGGCCCCCGCAGGGCGCCGACGCCCACCGGTGCGTCGACGCGCTGCTCGACGACTGGATCGCCGAGCTCCAGTGGAAGGGCCTGACCGCCGAGCGCACCGCCGACGGCGGGATCGACGTCGCTGACGGCCACCGTGTGCTGCTGGTCACCGAGGACACCTGTCTCGACACGGTCAACGCCCACGCGGCCGACCGGCGGGGCTTCCATCTGCTCGCCGTGGAGGACCGTCCCGACCTGCGCCCCTGGACCGGCCGCAGCCGTGCCCTGTTCGAACTGCGCTCCGGGCGGCTGACCGGCGGCCTCGACGAGATCGGCCACGACCTGCGGGACTTCCTGCGCCGCAACGCCCTGCCCTGCGGCGACCAACTGCCCTTCCGCAGCCTGCCCGTCGAGGGATTCGCCCGGCTGGCCGCGCTCACCCGTAAGCCCACGACCACCGGGAACGGCCGATGACCACCACACCCCGACCCGCGCGGCACACGGACCTGCCCGGGCCCGCCGGCGGCCCGCGCAACCTGGACCTGCGCTACGCCGAGCGCCCCGTGGACAAGGACCACCCGCACTACTTCCCCTTCGTCGTCGACCACGCCGCGTCCTGGCTGGAGGACAACCCCGGCACAGCGGTGTGCGAAGTGGGCTGCGCGGCCGGAGCCTTCGCCCACTACCTCCTCGAACGTCACCCCGGAACCGACCTGACCTGTGTGGACATCCAGCCCGCCCTGGTCGAGCAGGCCCGGCTGCGGGTACCCGGCGCCCGCTTCGTGACCGGCGACGTACTGCGGCCCGACACCCTGCCCGCCGGACCGTTCACCACCGTCTTCATGGTGGCCCTGCACAGCCACTTCGACGACCCCCGGCAGTGGATCGACGCGCTGACGCGCCTGACCGCGCCCGGCGGACGCGCCTACGTCTTCGGCCTGTTCAACCCCGAGCCGGTGGACGTCGTCGTCCGGCTGCGCCACCCGGACGGTGACCCCGAGTGGCTGCCCGGCTGGAACCAGTTCTCCGTGCGGACGGTCGGCCGGCTGCTGGAGGAGGCCGGACTGCGGCACGTCTTGCACCGCTACCTGCCCGCCGCGGCCCGCGCACGACGGCCCGGGGACCCGCTGCGCTCGCACACCGTGCCCGACCCCGAGGCCGGCGCCGGAGCGGACCCGGCGCTGGTGTTCCTCAACGGCAGCCAGATGCTGCACCGTTTCGCGCTGCTGGAGATCCACCGGCCGGCGTCCGCGGCGGCCGGCAGCGGCGGCCGGCCGTGACCGGCCCGCGGCACCGGCCGCCCGGCGGTCCGCGGCGCGGCCGCCTCGCCGCCCACGGGCACAACGTCTTCGCCGAGATGTCGGCCCTGGCCGCGGAGCACGACGCCGTCAACCTCGGCCAGGGCTTCCCCGACACCGCGGGTCCCGACGCCGTCGTCGAATCCGCCGTGCGGGCCCTGCGCGCCGGCCACCACCAGTACCCGCCGGTCCCCGGCCTGCCCGGCCTGCGCCGCGCCGTCGCCGACCACCAACGGCGCTTCTACGGACTGGACATCGATCCCGGCCGGGAGGTCGTCGTCACCACCGGCGCCTCCGAGGCCCTGGCCGCGGCGCTGCTCGCGCTGACCTCGCCCGGTGACGAGATCGTGGCCCTGGAGCCCTTCTACGACTCCTACTCCGCCTGTGCCTCCCTGGCCGGGGCCACCCTGGTGCCGGTGCGACTGCACGCACCGGACTTCACCTTCGACACCCGGGACCTGGCCGCGGCGATCACCGGGCGCACGCGGGTCCTGCTGCTCAACACGCCCCACAACCCGACCGGCGCGGTCCTGTCCGCCGAGCAGCTGCACGAGGTGGCCGCGCTGGCCCGCGCCCACGATCTGCTGGTGATCTCCGACGAGGTCTACGAGCACCTGGTCTTCGAGGGGGTCCACCAGCCCGTCGCGGCGCTGCCCGGCATGTTCGAGCGGACCCTCACCGTGTCCTCGGCCGGCAAGTCCTTCTCCTTCACGGGCTGGAAGGTCGGCTGGGCGACCGGCCCCGCCGACCTGGTCACCGCCGTCCGCGAGGTCAAGCAGCACCTCTCCTTCGCGGGCGGCACCCCCTTCCAGCACGCCGTGGCCGACGCCCTGCGCCTGCCCGGGGAGTACTTCGCCACCGCCACGGACAGTCTGCGGCGGCGCCGGGATCTGATGACCGACGGGCTGCGCGCCCTCGGTTTCGACGTCCGGCCGCCGCGGGGCACGTACTTCGTCACCGCCGACATCACGCCCCTGGGCGAGCGGGACGGGCTGGAGTTCTGCCGCGCGCTGCCCCTGCGCTGCGGTGTCGCCGCCATCCCCCACCAGGTCTTCTACACCGACCCGGACGCCGGGCGCCGCCATGTCCGCTTCGCCTTCTGCAAGCGCGAGCGCGTGCTGCGCCAGGCACTGGACAGGCTGAAGGAGGGGTTGGGGTGATCCCGCCGCAGGCGATCCCGCCGCAGGCCGGGCCCCGGCACCCGGCCGGCGCAGCGCAGACCGGGCCCGTGGTCCCGCACAACGGGCCGCTGGTCACCGAGGACGACATCGCCGCCGTGACCGAGTCGCTGCGCTCGGGATGGCTCGCCTCCGGCCCCCGGACCGCCGCCCTGGAGGAGGCGTTCGCCGAGCGCTTCCGCCCCCGCCACGCCTGCGCCGTCTCCTCGGGCACCGCGGGGCTGAGGCTGGCGCTGCACGGCGCCGGGCTGGACGGCACCGGCGCCACCGTCGCCGTCCCCACCTACGGCTGCTCGGCCCTGCTCGACGCCGTGCTGGCCGCCGGCTGCACGCCGGTGGTCGTGGACGTCACCGAGCGGACGCTCACCCTCGATCCCGCACGGCTCGACCCGGCGGGCCGGCTCGACGCCGTCATCGCCGTGCACACCCACGGCCACCCCGCGGACCTGGACGCCCTGCGCCCCCTGGCCGCGCTGCTGGTGGAGGACTGCTGCCAGAGCCTGGGCGGCCTGGACCGGCGGGGGCGCCCCCTCGGGGGCATCGGGGACGCGGCGGTGTTCTCCTTCTACGCCACCAAGACGCTCGCCGCGGGCGAGGGCGGGATGCTGCTGCAGGCCGACCGCGCGGCCTGGGAGCGCGTCCGCGTCCACCAGGACCCGGCGGCCCGCGAGGTCTACACCCCGCGGTTCAACCACCGCCTCTCCGACCCGGCCGCCGCCCTGGCGCTCAGTCAGTTCCGGCGCCTGGACCGCATCACCGCGCACCGGCGCGCCCTGGCCGCCCGCTACACCGCCGCCCTGCCGCCGCACGTCGCACCCCCGCCCGGCCTGGCTCCCGGCCAGGTGCCCTACCGCTACTGCCTGCGGGCCGCCGGCCGCGGCCAGCAGCAGCGGTGGATCGGCCACCTGCGCGCCGCGGGCGTCCGCGCCGACCCTCTGATCCCCGCCCGGCACCTGCTGCACCGGCAACTGGGCCTGGAGCCGGGGGACTACCCGGTCGCCGAACGCGTCGTGGACAGCACCGTCTCGGTGCCGCTGTTCGCCGCGCTGACCGAAGAACAGGCTCACCGGGTGGCACAGGCCCTGACCGGCCTGCCGGACTGAACGAGGAGGAACCACTGTGACGACACCCCTGCCCCCCGCCCCCGACCGACACCTGGAACCCGGCGCCCGGACAGACCGGCGGGCCGTCCTGGCCCAGCGGCTGGCCGCCGTCCGCGCCCGGATCGCGGACGCCGCCCGGGCGGCCGGACGCGACGGCTCGGGGATCACCCTCATCACCGTCACCAAGAACCGGCCCGCCGAGGACGTCCGCCTGCTGGCCGGGCTGGGCGTGCGCGACGTGGGCGAGAACCAGGACCAGCAGGCGTCCGCGAAGGCGGCGGCCTGCGCCGACCTCTCCCCCGCCCCGTCCTGGCACTTCATCGGCCAGCTCCAGACCAACAAGGCCGCCTCGGTGGCCCGTTACGCCGACATGGTGCACTCCGTGGACCGTTCCTCCCTGGTGTCCGCGCTCGGCAAGGCCGCCCGCCGCGCCGAGCGGGAGCTGCGCTGCCTGATCCAGGTCAGCCTGGACGCGGGCCCCGGACGCGGCGGGGCCCACCCCGACGAGGTCCCCCGGCTCGCCGCGCTCATCGCCGAACAGCCCCTGCTCACCGTGGCCGGGGTGATGGCCGTCGCCCCGCCCCTGGAGCCGGCCGACCGGGCGTTCGCCCGGCTGCACGACGTCCGGGAGCGGCTGCTCGCCGACCACCCGGACGCCGGGGTGATGTCGGCCGGCATGAGCGGGGACCTGGAGGCCGCGATCGCCGCAGGTGCGACGCACGTCAGAGTGGGATCGGCCGTGGTGGGACCCCGCACGCCCGCGGGGACTCCCGCACCATAACTCTGACACCACGTCAATACCCCTTGTTACAATGCCCTTCACTACGCGTGACCCCCATAGGAGCCCCTCCGTGAGTCGTCTGCTGCCCACCGCTCCCTACCGCGGCACCAGGGATTTCCTCCCTGCCGAGATGTCCGTCCGACAGCAGGTGTTCAGCCATCTGTACGAGACGGTGGAGCGCTACGGCTACGGCCGCTACGACGGGCCGATCCTGGAGTCCGCGGAGATCTACGAGGCGAAGTCCGGCCAGGAGATCGCCAACCAGCAGCTGTACTCCCTCACCGACCGCGGCGGCCGCCGGATCGCGCTGCGCCCGGAGATGACCCCCTCGGTGGCCCGGATGATCGCGGCCAACGCCAACAGCCTCCAGTTCCCGGTGCGTTGGTACAGCCACGTCAACTGCCACCGCTACGAGCGGCCGCAGCGCGGCCGCACCCGTGAGCACTGGCAGCTCAACGTGGACATCTTCGGGTCCGACAGCCCGAACTGCGAGATCGAGATCTTCGAACTCATCCACGACGTGATGAGCTCGCTCGGCGCGACCCGCGACATGTGGCTGCTGCGGGTGGGCGACCGCGCCGTCCTCAACAGCATCCTGCGCGACGTGGTGAAGGTGCCCGAGAGCGCGCACCAGCAGACGATGGCCCTCATCGACCGCTGGGAGAAGGTGCCGAACGAGAAGCTGCGCGAGGAGGCCGCGGAGTTCGGCCTCGACGCCCGGATGTTCGACCTCCTGGAATCCACGCTGCGCTCCGGGGCCGAGGTGCTGTCCGCCCTCCCGGACGAGGTCCGCGAGACCTCCGCACTGGCGCAGGTGATGAAGAGCGAGGCCAGGGACCTCTTCGTCTTCGACCCCTTCATCGTGCGCGGCCTGCAGTACTACACCTCCACCGTCTTCGAGGTGTTCGACCGCTCGCCGGACAACAACCGCTCGCTCTTCGGCGGCGGCCGCTACGGCGACCTGGCCGGCCTCTTCACCAACCAGCGCATCCCCGGCATCGGCTTCGGGATGGGCGACGTCACCCTGCACGACTTCCTCGGCACCCACGGCCTGCTCCCCGAGGCCCGCAGCGAGGTGGACGTCAGCGTGATCCCCGTCGACGACGACCTGATCCCCGCCTCCCGCGAGGTCGCCCGCCGGCTCAGGCAGGCCGGGATCCGCACCTCGACCACGCTGGAGCCGCGCAAGCTGGGCAAGGAACTCTCGCGCGCCGACCGCGACGGCTCCCGCTTCGCGGTCATCGTCGGGCGCGACGAGTGGCAGCGCAAGGCCGTCGTCCTCAAGGACCTCAAGGGCGGCGCGCAGCACGAGATCGGGCTGGCCGACGTGGTCACCCACCTCACGGAGCGCCTGGCGGCTCCGGGGGCCTGACCCGCCCCCCCCGAGGCTGCTGTCCCGAACCCCACGCCCCGCTTGACGAAGGACACAGAGGCACCCCCGGGGAGCCGGGCTCTCCGCCCCTGCGCGCAGGCACCGCCGTGAAGACGCCCGCTCCCCCGGGGCCGCCGGACCTACCCGACGCACCCGGGGCACTCCCCCCTCCCCCACACCTTCCGGCGAACGCGGCCACGGCGGGCGGGGCCGCACGCCTCGGTCCGCCGAAGGAGTCCGGCCGCGCCGACGCTCCCGCATCGCTCCGCGGCCGACAGGCGCAAGCCCGAGACGACCCGGCACGTGCCGGGCAGGGGCCGGACACCGCGCTCCCCCGTCGCGCTCGACCGGCCCCCTGCTCCCGGCCGGACGTCGGCCGCCGCCCCCTTCCCTCTGAACTCCTGGAGAGTGAGCCCCAGATGAACGACGAGAAACGCCCGACCGGCGACGAACTGGTGGAAGGACTCCGCAAGGCGCTCGATGCCGACAGCGGCTGGATCCCCGCCCTCGCGGGCCCGAGGGGACCTGCCGGCGTGAGCACCGGTTCGGCGCTGGACGTGGTCGTGGCGCGGTTGTGGAAGTTCGCGACGGCGCCGACCACCCCTGAACACGTCGCCCGTCCGCTCGCGCGCGCGGCCGAGGCGGCCGACGCCGCCCTCGTCACGGACGGCGCAGCAC
This sequence comes from Streptomyces sp. NPDC037126, assembly GCF_055605965.1. Lineage (NCBI taxonomy): Bacteria > Bacillati > Actinomycetota > Actinomycetes > Kitasatosporales > Streptomycetaceae > Streptomyces > Streptomyces sp. NPDC037126. The sequence continues at coordinate 166,659 of NZ_JBVJTD010000017.1, read as the reverse complement.
GGTACGGGGCCCTGCACGCAGCGCACGGATGCGTGCTCCAGGCCTGGCAGGCGGCGGCCCGCTGAACCGGCCCTGAGCGGCAGAGGCGTTCACCGGCCCGGCGGCCCGGGCGTATCGGGGGCATGGCAGGGTTTGCCGCGTCCGTGGGGCGACATCGCAAGGATCGACGGCCGTAGGGGGTTCACGGGAAAATCTCGGTCAGTCGCAGCGCGTCTCTCACTTTCGTAAGACAGAGTCATCGGTGATGGAGCGCATCTCACGCATCATGGTCACCTTGCGTCCCGCGTTGCTCAGCGCCGTGGTGATGCTCACCCTGACCTCGTCCGTGGCGGCCGCCCAGGTCAGGTCCAGGTTCTCAGGGCCTGTGCCGGAGGTCCCATCCGCGCGCAGGGCAGGACCCGGGGCGTTTGGTGCATGCGGTCGCGAGGCGGTGAAGCGCCCGACAACGCAGCGCGCGTGCGTGCCGGCGATCGCGGAGCAGACGGGCCCTCCTACTCAGGCCCCGGGCACCACCGGCGCCGTCGTCGCCGATCGGCAGACGGTACGGGTCGGCGCGCTGTTCGGCGCGGACCGGGCCGACGATCTGTCCGGCGGGCACCTGTGCACGGCCTCGGTCGTGCACAGCCCCCAGGGCGACCTCATCGTCACCGCCGCACACTGCGTGAGCGACACCAGCACCGACCTGGTGTTCGTGCCGGGCTACCGGGACGGGCACGCGCCTTTCGGGGTGTGGAAGCTGGGGCACCGCTATCTGCCCGACGGATGGATCAAGGACCAGGACGATGACAGCGACCTGGCCTTCGCCACCGTCGGTGACCAGGACGGCAAGCCCATCGAGGACGTCGTCGGAGCCAACCGGTTCACGACCGGCACGGCCACCGGCACCACCGCCGTGACCGTCATCGGCTACCCCGACTCCCGCGAGACGCCCATCAGCTGCACCAACAAGCCGACCTCACACAGCAGCACCCAACAGCGCATCAACTGCCCCGACTTCACACACGGCACCAGCGGCAGCCCCTGGATCGACAATGAGGGCCAGGTCGTGGGCGTCCTCGGCGGCTACGACGAGGGCGGCGACACCGACGACGTGTCCTACAGCGTGACGCTGGGCGGCCAGGCGGCCGACCTGTACACATCAGCGATCCGTGCTCCGTGATCCGCGCGATGGCGCGGACATGACGGACGCCTTCACGCAGATCCGGGCGGCCGCACTCGCCCAGCTGCCGGCGGGCACCGGCCTCGATGGGGTTATGTGACCTGCCGGCCTGTCTCGGCCCGTTGATGTCTCATGCCGGACTCGGGGCCCGCTCGGGCGAAGGGCTCAGCCATCCTGAGGCGGATCGTCCACGTTCAGCGAGCACCGGCGGTGATGACAGCCGTCCATTTGGTGCCATCGGTGGTGTAGACGGCGCCAGCGTCCGTGGTTGTGCAATCCGTGAAGGCATTGCGGTGGGCATCTTGAAGCCATAGTCCGATCGCGGTCTGTGGCGAGGCGGAGCCCACGCCTCCAGCTTGGATCTCACCTATCGAGGCGCCGGTCCAGCCGTTGGCGGCGGCGCGGGACCCCGGGGTGGAGCCATCCGAACCGGTATGCCCGTCCTTCGTGCCATTTTGCATGATGTCGTCGGCGTGCGACTGTGCCGCAGCTTGCAGCCCGGGATTCAACACCCAGGCGGGACACCCGTTTTTCGCTCGTTCAGCGTTGGCTGCGGCGAGCATTCCGCCGTCATCCGCCCGGGCCAGTCCCGCACCGCCGAAAAGCAGAATCGCCGGTGCCGCAACGGCTGCGCTCACCGCCCAGACGACCAATCTGTTCTTCCGTTCGAGGGTGGTGGTCATGAGGTGCTCCTTTCCCACTCCGTGATTCGCGAGCGGCCTGGCCGAGCTGCTGTCTGCCCCAGAATCTGCCTGGAGTGCCTCGGCCACCGCGGCATAGGTGGGGATCAGCCGGTCCAGGCCGCAGACGGGCCACATCCTGACCGTCGCCTCGCCCAGGCAGCCGCGATCAACCTGCCGGTTCCGGCCGGCAGTGCGGACAGGCGGCAACGCCATCGGCGAGCGCCCGCAGCACAGTCGCCCGGTCTGCGCCCTTGTTGCGGCCGCCTGCATCGCAGCAGCCGCCGGCGTGCTCGTACACGGCGGCCGTATCGCGGTCGAGGCCGAGTTCGAGCAGCCAGTCCGGCGCGGGTGGCCGGCCCGCTGCACCCTGCTGGCGCCGCTGTTCGCACCGTTGTGCTCCTCGACGATGCGGCGGGGCGAAGCGCAGCGCCTCCAGACACGTCAGTGGCCGCTCATCGCTCATCTGCCTCGCCCTTCTCCTCCTCCGTCCGGTCCCAGCTTGCTCAAAAATTCGAACAGAAGGTCACCCAAGGGGCGGCGAGTACCCGGCCCGAGCGGGCTTCAGTCGATCCTGACGCAGTAGACGAACGGAACGCTGGCCGTGCTTCGACCCGACGTCAGATCGACTGCGTGAACCTGGGAGTTCGGGTTTCCGGGAGCGCACCGTCCAGGGAAGCCGGGGACGGAACCGAAGCTCCCGCCTGCGAATCCGGAGTGCCTGGCGGCCGTGACCGTCGAGGACTTGCTGACCGCGCCGGAGAACACGATGCGGACCGGGCTGTCTATGTTGAAGTGGTCGCCGCTGACCTTGAGGGTGCCGTTGTGTGAAGTGATCCACAGCCGCACCGCCAACCGCCGGTCATCGGCCTGACTGTTGTCGTAGCGCGCCTGCGCGCGGCTCTGCGGGGTCACGCAGGTGAGGTCGTCGGAGCCCCATGCCTCACGCCAGACATAGCCCTGCTCGCAGTAGCCGTTCGGGAGGGTCCGGCCGGGGGCAAGAGCCTTGTCGTTGGCGGTGTCCGTACGCGTCTGCGGTGTGACGCACACGAGATCGCTGGCACGCGCGACCCGCCAGACATATCCCTGTCTGCAGGTGTTGGGCCCGTAGTCCTGAGCGTTGGCGGCCGATGGTGCGATCAGCCCGCCGCCGATCCCGGCGGCAACCGCCATCGCCGAGGCAATGGATCGCCTGAACATAGTCATACCTCCACAGTTCCGAGGTCGCTATGGTTTTATCGTCCGCTTTCGTTGTGGAATCATCAAATCCTGCGGGTGGAAGTCCGGTCAGGCCTCACCGTACGACGCCACCCGACTCGGCCATCCGCAAGACCGTCAAGCGTCCGCGATCATCGCCGCGACGTCGTGCGCCCCGGACGGCAGTGCGGCCAGGAACTGGCCGTGCACGGCGTGGCGTTGGAGCGCGTAGCCGTGGGCGGACGCACGCAGGAGCGTCCCCTGCGTGGACGAGGCGCGGATCGCACCGGACAGGGCCGGCATCGCGCAGGCCGTATTCCAGGGCGTGCATGTGCGGCTCGATCAGAGCTTCAGGCGCGGGCAGCAGACCGGGGTCCGTGACCGTCACCGGCCTACGGCCGACTCCTCGAGCCCGGATCCGCCCAGCCTGCAAAGGCCGCCCCGACAGCGCCGTGACCAAGCGCGGCGGCCTCGCCGGCCAGGTGGACCCGACGGCACCGCCCAGCCAGTTGAGGAAGCAACTGATCGAACATCAACACCCGTACACCGAGCAGTAATTCAAATACAGGACCCCGCACTTCCGGAGTACTGCCGCTGCACCCGCCCGAGCGGACCTTCACGTCGCCTCAACAATGGATGCGTCTACTATCGAGAGTTCAACTTCTTTTGTGGGGCGGGGGTTGCGAAACAAAATCGTTCGAGGTTACCTGGATATGGGTGATAAGCCCCGGGAGCTGCATGCGTTCGCATGGATGGGGTCCCCCGCACACACAGCAACGCCGCCCCGAATCCTGACAGCACAGGACTGCGGCATGGAGACGCGGCCCAGTGCGGGTGGCACCGGGAACAGCCCCGAGGGGCACGATGCCAATCCAGTGCGGTCGTTTCCGCCAGGCCGGACAGCCGCCCTTCCAGGCGACGCAAGCTCGTTCAACAATGGCAGTCAGGAAGTGCGTAGCCATGATGAGCACTCTCAAGCGTTATGGCGGAACCGCCTTTGCCTCAGTGCTGTTGGCAGGGAGCATCGGCCTGCCGACCACGGCGGCCGCGGCCGATCCAGGCCTGTCGATGAAGCCGACCAACCTGGCAGGGTCGGTCACCCTCCCCCAATACACCGACAATTTCACCGTCAGCCGCGACATCAGATTCAACGGCGGCGTCCCGGTCGGCGGCTGGTCAGCCCTGACCCTGCACTCCGACGGGACATTCAACTGGACCGGACACGTACACAACTCAGGCGGCGTCGGATACAACTACAGTGAGGCTTGCGTTGTCCGCTTCGAAACGGGCGAGACCTACATCTTCGATGTCGGTGGAAGCATGGGCGGAATCTTCGGCAGGTCCCGCGACTTCAACTGGCAGCGGGACGGACAACTGCGAACTCTCCCCCGGGTGTGGAACGAGGCCTCGGGCTACACGGCGAACTGCTCGGCGCGAGCCAGTCTCGACGTCGACGGCACAGTCAAGACGGCGAAGGACGCCATCCCTTACGTCATGACGGTCCTCGCGGTCGTCGGCGCCTGATCCGCGCGGAGGGGCGACTGCGGTGCGATCAGCCCCTGAGGACAGCGCCCAGCACAGCAATGCCCCAAGGCAGGATCTTGACAGTCGTCGTACCGGACTCGGATGCCGAAGGAGGGCGAAGTCATGGGAAGTGCCCTCGAGCGTCATGGTGCTGTAGTCGTTGCTTCGGCATTCCGTTCCCGGCGCAGACCCCCCTCATCAGCGCGCTTCGCACTGCTGACGGCCCTCTCCGTCGCCGCCCTGATGCTGGGTACCGCCCCACAGGCCCAGGCCGTGATCAGCGTGAGCCCCACGGCGGCCACGGCTTTCAACAGGTGCATGAACAAGTACCGAGCCGAGGACGACAGCGGCGACCCCGCCAATATTGTCCGGTACCTCGAGTTCTCCCCGCACAAGGCGTCGATCGCCCTCAGCAACGGCGACACACTCACGAGGCCCGACAGCTGGGACGACGCGCAGAACGGGACGGGCACCAACAGCACCATCGCGTGGAACAGCACGAACACCCGGCCGCTGAGCGACGGCACCCCGAGCGATCCGTGCGCTCAGCTGTATCATGAGATGGCTCACGCACTGGACATGTCGCGTGGCACCCTCAACCTGCAGTGGTGCCGTGGAGCCCCCCGCATACAGACCGATGAGGTCGTAGCCGTCTTCGCGGAGAACGCGTACCGCTCGTACCAGGGCCTGCCCGTACGTACCGCGTACGGCACTGAGTCCGGCCCAGCGCAGCTACCAGACTCCGTGGACGACTGCTGATACTGCACAGATGCTCGGTGTGTCAGGGAAGGTACTCGTCCACTCGTGCGCCAGGCCGTCACAGGGGTGGCTGACAAAACCCGACACCGGGGACTGCCGGGCGGCGGCGAAGAGCGGGCGCTGCCGCTCGGCCGGCCGCCAGCAGGCGCTCGACGCGCTGCGCGGCCAGGTCGCGCGGCTGCTTCAGCAGGCGGGCCGGGTCGATGGTGAGGGGGAAGGGCTCGGTGAGGACATCGGACAGGTACCGCTCTTCGGCGACACGGCACGGTGAGCGGCGCCTCGGACACGGGCACGGCGAACGAAGCGCGCGCCGTCCTGAGCGCGCGCCATCGAAGTTCGAGCAGGGCGCGAGTCGGCGCACACCGGAGCGGATCGAGCGGCTCTCCGCCATCGGCATGCGCTGGGCGTAGGGGACGCACCGAATCTCGTTCCGGCTGAGCTGAATTGCGTGCCGGCTTCGACGCACGGAATTCGGTGCGGGCCGGAACGGCTATGTGCTCTTTGCCTGTCGAGACAGCGGTGAGGGGGCTCCAGCCGGTAATCAGGAGCCCCCTCTTCCTCCGCCGGTGGCACTGCCGGGACCCAGGAAGGGGAGGACGGCGGTTCGGTGGCGGAGATTCCACTTGTCCAGCTCACCATCGCCCCGACCGTCATGCAAGATCTTTTCGAGTTCGGAAGGGTTCGGAACAACGAAGATGCAGGTCAGCGCAGGTTTCCGGTCTACCATCCACCGGTTGCTGCCGCAGTTCCCGCATCATGAAGGCCCCTGGTTCCCGCCCGAACGGTTCGACTTCCTGTGGAGCAGGTCGCGGAGATGGGTTACGAACCGAGCGAAAACGAAAGCAACGGTCCGGTGAATGACGCCGGATGTTCGGGCTGTTTCCAGTCAGGCTCCCGGGGTTACCACGCCTTCCGCGTCGGCATTACAACTGGGTGGTGCCCGCAGCACGGCCGGTAACCGTCTGCGGGTATTCCTCGGCGCCTTTGCCGAGCCCAGGAAGGGGAGGACCATGTCACGACGTTCCACACGCCTGCGCCACCCGCAGGTCACTTCATCGAGCCAGGCCCTGTGCGGGGCCCAGCTCGCACCCGCTCACCGCATCACCGTCTACATCCTGATCCTGCTGGTGGTGGTCGTGCTCGTGAGCAGCGGGCACTCCGCCGGCGACGCCATCGGGCTGGTGGTGGCGGCCGGCGCCGCGGCCGCGCACACCGATTCCTGGCTGAGCGGACAGCGTCCCGCCGGCTCTGCCGGGGGTGCGTGATGACACAGCCGCCCGAAGACCAAGCCTCTCAGGACGGACAGGGCCTGTGGCCGGACCCGTCACGGGTGCGCCATGCGAAGGAGTTCCGCGAGGCGCTGACCCAGTTACGCAAGAGCCGCGACCTCAACCTCCGCGACCTGGAGAAGGCCAGCGACGACGGCACCAGGAAGCTGGCGACGGCCACGGTGTCGACGGTGCTCAGGATGGACGCGCTGCCCACCCGGGAGTTCACCGTCAAGTATCTGCGGGCCTGTGGCCTGAGCGAGGCAGAGCTCGAACCGTGGCTCACGCGGTGGGAACATCTGAACCGCGAGCAGACAGGCCACGCGCCGCAGGACAACGCGCCGGCGCCAGAAGACCGGGCCGGGACGACGAGCCGGCTTCGCATGCGCCTCAGGCCGCTTCCGGGCGGCCGCTGGGGGCTGCGTGCGGGCCTGGGCGCCTGCACCGTGATCGCTCTCGCCGCCGGGGTGGGCGCATGGCGGTTGCACGACCACCACGCGCACGAGAAGAAGATGCAGCAGGTGCGGCAGCTCGAGCGGTTCAAGAAGCAGCACTGCGACAGCCTCGACCCCGGCCTGGTCACGACCGGCCCGGAGTGCACCGGCATCACCGACGGCAGGCAGGACTCCGGCGTCTTCGGCGGCGACCTCGAGCCGGTCATGACCGCCATCGGCGCGGAGAACACCCACGTGGTGGCGGGCCGCGACTACGTCACGATCGCGTTCTTGACTCCGCTGACCTCCACGAGCGCCAACAGCCTCACCCTCGGCCAGGACGTCGCCGAACTGGAAGGCGCCTACACGGCGGTCGAGGAGGAGAACGCGAAGGACAGCAGGCCCAAGATCCGGCTCGTCGTGGCCAGCATGAGCAGCAGCGAGAAGTACTGGTCCCAGGCCGTCGACCGGCTCATCGACATGAAGCAGAAGGACCACCTGGTGGCGGTGGCCGGGCTCGGGCTCAGCCAGCAGGAATCGGTCGACGCCGCCCGGGCGCTGAGCAAGGCCGATCTGCCCATGGTCAGCGACCTCATCACCGCCGACGGATTCGACGCCACCGGCACCGTCGACGGCAAAGGGCCCATCAACGGACTGGCCGGGGTCGCCCTGACCAACGCGGACCAGCTCACCGCCATCGGCAAACAGCTCACCGGAGAACACACCGCCGCCCTGGTCAGCACAGACAAGACCCCCGGCGGCACCACGGACCTCTACACCGAATCACTCACCCACGACTTCCGCACCATCCAAGGACTGAAGAAATACCTCGACGACGCCGCCGACTTCTCCTTCGACCCGCGCGGCGGACCGGCCTCCGTCCTGCCCTCCATCAGCCAGAACCTGTGCAGCGCCGGCAAGACCGTCGACACCGTCTACTTCGCCGCCCGGCTCAAGTACCTGCCCGACTTCCTCGACGCACTGACCAACCGCTCCTGCCACACCCAGCACATCACCGTCATCACCGGATCCGACGCGGCCGCCCTCGACCCCAAGACACCGGCCCTGCACCAGGCCGACGCGCCCATCACCGTCCTGTACGCCTCCTTCCCCAGCCCCACCCAGCTCCACAGCACCGACAACACCGACCACGGCCTCTACGACACCTTCGTCAAAGACTTCACCTCCCCCCACCACGGCCGGCAGTTCCCCGCAAGCCGCCTCACCGACAGCTACTGGCCCCTCGTCGCCCACGACGCCGTCCTCACCACCGCAACAGCCCTGCACAACGCCGCCGCGAACGGCGCAGACACCGCAGCCGGCCTGCCCAACCGCTACGCCGTCAAAAACGAGCTCTACACCCTGCGCAACAACGCCGTAGCCGGAGCCAGCGGACACTTCGGCATCGACAAGAACGGCGACCGAACCAACACGGCCACCATCACCACCGTCCACCGCCTCGGCCCGCCCCTCGACGACAACACCCCGCACTCCGGCTGAACCACAGCACCAACCGTGCACGGCAAGACCCCACCCCAGGTCTGCCCCGGCCTTCGTCGTTGTCACCACCGCAACAGACGGCGCTCAGCCTCACCGGGCCCAACGGGTCCGGTGAGGCCGGGTGTCGTGGGTGTTCACGGCGGACCTGCCGCCACCGCAACCGAGATCGTCGCCGCGGGCCACGGCCTGAGCAGCAGCACCTGATCAGGCGCCCTCATGGGGTGCCCGGTCGAGGACAGACGCCAGCGCGGCACGCAGCCGTTCGTCCTCGCGGATCATCGCGTGGTCGGACCCGGAGACGACCAGGCGGCGGTCCCCGGTGGCGAGCGCGGCCAGCCGGTCGTGCTGCTCCGGCGTCAGGGCGGCGGCGCCGAGCGCCCGCAGGGCCTGGCAGGCGCCCTTGAGGTCGGCGCGGGTCTCGGCCGAGTGCAGCGCCGCCTCGGCGAGCCGGGCGCGGTCGAGGTCGGCAGGATCGGCGACGGCGAGCAGCCCGAGGACGGCCGAGGGTGCTTGGGCCGGGTCGTCGAGGAGAGCTTGGAGCCGGGCCGTCAGCGGGCGCCCGGCCGGGCCGAGCACGGCGATCTCGCGGGCGGCGCGGGCGGCCGTCCAGTGGAACCACTGCCGGCCCTCGCTTCTGTCGAACACCGAGGCCAGCACCGGGACGACCTCGGCCGCCTCACCGGCGATCCGCCACAGGGCGAGCGCCAGGGCGAGGTCGGTGTCCACCTCCGGCGTGGTGTCGCGGTCGATGGTGCGGCCGAGCGCCGTCCGCAGGGCCGGGGTGAGGCGGGCGGCCGCCGGGCCGAGGCCGGCCAAGGCGCGGGCGCCCTCGATGACGCCGCGCGCACCGGTGGCGAGCGCCGCCTCGGCGGCGGCGAGCAGCGGCCCGGTCTCACCGGTCAGCTCGTACAGGGCCTGCGCCACGAACAGCTTCCGGGCGTCGGCCCGCAGGGCGGTGGCGGTCTGCTCGCGCTGCTCCGGCCCGATGTCGGCGGCGACGGCGGTGATTGCGGTGGCAGCGTACTGGAACCGGGGCAGGACGGCGCACAGTTCGGGCAGCGCCTCGACGGCCTGTGGGCCCCATTGCCGCAGCAGGTGGACCAGCTGGGCGGTGTCGTTGTGGTCCTCGGTCGTCGAGCAACCGCAGTCCTTGCACCCCTCGGGACGCTCCAGCGCCTTGGCGGCCAGGCGAGCGCGGACCGCGGCGAACAGTTCCGGATCGAACGGGAAGGGCGCATCGGCCGGCGCGTGGGACCCGGCGGCGCACTGCATGGCGCGCGGGCGCCGGCCGAGGGCCCGGGCCAGCAGCGGGGCGGCGGCCTGCGGCGCCACCAGGACGAGGGCGGCGAGGGCCCGGTCGGCCGCCTCGTCGTCCGGCTGCGCGGCGAGTTCGGCGAGGACGGGCGCGGCCTCGGCGGCCGCCGGGCCGATCTTGCCCAGCAGCTGGGCGGCCGCCCAGTCGGCGGCGAGCGGGGCGATCGCGGGGATCAGCCGCTGCGGGGCGCTGCGGGACAGGGTGCAGGCGCGGTCGGCCGCCCACAGGGCCTCGGCCCGCACCTCGGGGCGCTCGTCACGCAGCGCGGCGTCGAGCAGCACGAGGGCACTCTCGCGGTCGGCGTCGGTGTCCCGCCCCAGCAGGATCCCGACGATAGAGCGCAGCGGCTCCCGGTGCTCGTCCGCGTAGCCGGACCTGGCCGTCTCGCGCGCGGGCAACAGGCCGAGGACCGCGTCGCGGTGCGCAGCGAGCCACGGCTCCTCGGCGTCCAACGCGGCGAACACGGCGGCCAGGCGCAGCGGCGCGGGCGTGTCCGGGCCGAGCAGGGCACGGGCCTCGGCGACGGCGCCCACGCGGTCCAACCGGCCGTACGCGGTGAGGAGTTCGGCCCGGACGGTGGACTCGGTCTCGGCGGCCAAGCGGGCACGGACGGCCGGCAGCGCGGTGCAGGTGTCCCGAGTGTGGCCGACCGTCCAGCCGGCCGCCTGCCGGACGGCGGCGTCCTCGTCGGCCAGCAGCGTGATGAGCAGCGGCAGTTGGGCGGCTACGGCGGCCCGGACGGCGCCCGGCTCGACGCCGTATTCGTCCTCGCTCTCCGCGAGACAGCCGAGCAGTCGGAGCGCGTCGACGGTCTGCCGGCCGGAGGCGGCGATTCGGGCGAGGTACGGGGTGGCGTCGACGCTGGCCGCGTACACGGTGCCCTGGTGCACGATCGAGCCGTACAGCTCGTCCAGTGCCTCCTCGGCGTCCGCACCGCCCTCGGCGAAGGTGCGCAACAACCCGGGCAGGTCCTCGGCGGGGCCGTAGGCGTGGCTGACGGTGGCCCAGGGGTGGGCGTCGAGCCCGGCGAGGGCGGTGGAGAGCTCCATGGCCGTGATCTTCGCAGGGACCTCCGACATCCGCTCAGACCAGGTGCCGCAGAAAGGCCCCGGGCCGTTCGAGGAAGCGGCGCCAGTGGTCGACGAGTTCGAGGTCCCGCCGGCGGGCGGTGCGGACCCCGTGCTCGCCGACCTCCAGCACGGCCGAACCAAAGCATCCGGCGCGCACGAGGGTGGGCCGCCGCGGAGAGCCTCTTCCTCGTCCTCATGGGCCGGACCGGGGAACGGGGCCTGCCCGGCGGCAAGCCGACATGGGGACCTGTGGGCCGGGCGGCGCCGGGCCGGGCGAACCTGGCCCGGACAGGCTGGGTCACCCGCCGCCGGGTGAGCCGCAAAGAGATCACCGCCCCCTGCCGCCGCGCCCCGCGGCGCCGTCAACGGCCCGGCGGCTGTGGCACCTGTTCGGTTACCCTTCGGCATGGCCGCTGCCGAGCCGTGCGTGAGTCGGTCAACGACCTTGCAGTGACCGGAGTTGATGCCGGAGCACGCTTCCGGCCGAGAGCCGCTCCGTACCCGCGATGCCCGAGGCGAACTGTGTGCCGACCGGCGAGCGGGTCGGCCGGCTGACGAAGCGGTCGCGGCGTGGGCACGGCCCGGGCCTGCGCGTTGCGTCGCCCTGCCAGCGCGGCGGTGCCGTGCTCCGGGTGGTCCGGGGGCCGAAATCGGGCCCCGCGAGCGGGATATGGGGCGGCCCCGGGACGCCGTGGCGCCCGGGGCCGCCCCGCCGAAGCGAGCTGTGGCTCAGCTGTGGTTGTAGGTGACCGAGAAGTTCTCCCCGCCGCTCAGGGAGGAGGTGGTGGCCTTGGTGGTGCTGCCCGACGCCATGTTGATCTTGTCGGGCGAGTAGTTGCCGATCGCCTGGCCGTTGGCGGTGGCGTTGGTGAAGCTCGCGGTGCCGAAGTTCGACAGCGGGAGCACGCCGGAAGAGCTGGACGGCGCCTCGGCTATGACCTCGGCGGACGCGTTGGACAGGCCGCTCTGCGACTTGGTCGTGGTCTTCGTCCACCCCTTGGTGGTGTCCGTGAGGGTGAGCGTGTACTTGGTTCCGCTGCGGGTGATCGTGGAGGTGAAGTGGTCACCGGCGCTGACCGGGTTGCTGTAGTTGACGGGGTACGCCGGGTACATCTCGTACCAGGACGAGTAGACCGCCCGGCCGCTTGAGCAGTCCGCTTCGGTGCCCGTCTGCTCCACGGAGTTGCTGCCGTCGCCGTCGATGCCTATCCAGAACGACGAGTACGTGGTCGATCTGGTGCAGCTGACCGCCGGCTGCACCCAGTTCGCGGAGACACTGGTGAACGTCGTGCCGGTCGCGGCGTAGCCGGCCCAGTTGGAGCTGGTGCTGTTCCTGATGCCACCGACCAATTGGTGGCTGCCGATGTGGCCGCTGACCGGGGTCATGCGCAGCGCCGGCGCGGCGACGGCGGCCGCGGGGGAGGTCGCCAGCGCGGACAGGACGGCGGCGGCTACGGCTGTGGCTGCGGTGAGGCGGATCGTGCCAGACATGCTGCTTCTTCTCGCGGGACTCGCGGTGCAGACGTAACTGGCGGCCACCAGTGGGGGGAGACGTGCGCCCGTGGTTGTCAGTGTGCAGTCAACATGAGTCCCGTTGTCACCCGGCTGCCGGGAATTCACAGCAAAGGACCTGCCAAGTAACGTCCACAAAAGGGTTGTTGACGGCAAAACCATCCCGACGGTGGGGTCGGGAGCCCGGTCATGCCCCGTCGTACAGCCCCTCCACCTCTCGACTGAAGCCCGCGAGGTTCCGCGAGCGCGAGCGGAAGGCATAGGCCACCGGCGTCCCGGCTCCGGGCCAGCCGCCGCAGCCCCAGCCCGATGCGAACGACCCCCTCGTCCTGCCCGAGCTCTTCGACGGCGGCGGCGAGGCCTGGTTCCCGCTACTGAAGCCGGTCATCGAGGCGCAGCCGGACGCCGCACGGTCCATCGGGAAGGGCCGCAGCCACGAGGTGGTCCCGGTTCGCGAGCTGACGTTCCAGGCACTCAACCGAACCCGCCGCACAAGTGGAAGGTTGTCGTCTTCGGTCAGAACCCGTACCTGCGGCCGGAGAGCGCCACGGGCATAGCCATGTTCGACAACACGTTCAGCGACTGGAAGGACAGCCGGTTCAGCCGGGTCGTCAGCATCCGGTGCCTCTTGACATCCTCCTCGCCCTGAAGGACGAGGATTCCCTTATGAGGGGGTTCAGCTGGTCGCCCAGCCTACGGGTTCCTGCTTCACAGACCGGCTGGTACCGGGGTCTCCACAGGCTGACAGGGCTTGTCCAGCCCCGAGAATGTTCTTCGCCGCGTTCACGTCGGCATGATCGGTGTTGCCGCATCCGGGATTCTTGCACCGAAAGACCGCTTGGCTCTCGCGGTTTCCTTCGGTGACGAACCCGCAGGCGTGGCAGCGCTGCGACGTGTACGCGGGATTGATCTTCACCACCCGTGTGCCGGTGTACCGGGCGGCGTTGGTAAGGGCGAGTTCGAGGCGGTGCCGCCCCTTGTCCAGGATGGCCCGGTTGAGCCCGGCCTTCTGCCGCACGTTGCGGCCGGGCTCGGCCACGGTGGCGGACGCAGAGGCGGACATGTTCTTGATCCGCAGGTCTTCGAGGACCACCAAGGCGTTCTTTACGACGAGCCGGGCGGCGGTCTGTGCGCAGAAGTCGCCACGCCGGTTGGACACCCGGGACATGATCCGGCCCATGGCCGTCCTCGTCTTGCGCCGGTTTGCACTGCCGCGCTCGGACCGGGCGAAGCGCTGTTGTAAACGCCGGTACCGGACGATCTCGCCGGCAGTAATGAACCGACGGTCGAAGAAATCGCCGTCAGAGGTGACGGCAGCTGTGGCCACGCCCCGGTCGACGCCGACCGCCGTGGACGGCATGGCGTGCTGCACGGGAGTGGTGGCTTGGTCGTCCACGAGGAACGACACAAACCACCGTCCGGCCTTGCGCGACAGGGTCGCGGAGCGGATCTCACCGCCTGGTGGGCGCGACCAGCGAAAGCGCACCCATCCCAGCTTCGGCAGCTTGGCCCGGCCCCACTTGCGGCCCAGCCGTTCCACCGTGATGAGGTTCCCGGCCGGGAAACGGAAGCTGGGAGACCACCGGGTCTTCGACCGCCACCGGACCTTGAACGTGCCGTGTTCTCGACACGCCCGGTCCAAATCCTTCAGAGTCTGCTGCAGCACATGCGAGGGCGCAGCCCTCAGCCACGCGTGCTCACGTTTAGCCTCGGCCAGCTCGGCTGCCTGTGGCACGTAGTTCATCCAGCTGCCGCGCCTGCCGTACTCGCGGCGCTGTTCCAAGCCGGTGTTCCACACCGCCCGGCAGATATCCGCAAACTCCTGGCACTGAGCGGCCTGTTCGGCCGTCAGTTCAAGCCGGTATCTGCGACCGGACAGCATGAGCCTCCCTCGACTGATGTGATCAACCTAGTGCACGCCACTGACAACGCAGTGAACTCCGCCGCTGCGCGGCTCCGGTGCGAGGATGAGCTAGCCCCCAGCTGAAGCAGGGGGCCTGCGCTCAAAAAGGCCGATCAGCCATGAAGGCAGCGCAGACATATTTTTCTCCAGTGATCACAGAGCGCAGCAACTCCATGATCACGGCACCTGTTACGTGCCCTATCCGCCCCCAGCCTTCCTGCCGCTTGTCTACAAAGCGTCGAACGCTGCTCAGCCGGTCCGCGTCCGCAGGTGCTCCAGCGCCGCCTTCAGCGCGTCCCCGGCCGCGACGGCCACGTCGGGCTCGACACCGGTGCCTTCCCAGTTGGTGCCGGTGACCGGGTTGATCGAGCGGGCGGCGGGAACGGCCACGGTGACGTGCGGAGCGACCGGAATGCGGTCCGTAGGGTGGGCACCACCGCGGGTGGTCTGGCCGATCAGGGTGGCGCGCCCCAGCACCTTCAGGTTGTAGGCCAGCTCCTCTCCGCCGGAGAAGGTCAGGTCGCTGGTCAGCACGGTGACCGGGCGGTCCAGGTAGCGCGGTGCGGCCAGGTGCCCGAGGGTCCAGTACTGGCGGGTCAAGCCCGTGGCCCGCTCGTAGATGTCGTTCAGGTGCACCCCGTCGTCGGCGAAGAAGTAGCTGCACCACAACTGCACGCCCTCCGGTGAGCCGCCCCGGCACTGCCGCAGATCGATGACCAACGCCTGGGTGGGGGCGAGCAGTTGCATGGCGGCTGCGGTCGCGGGACCACCCAGATCGGCGGGGGCGATCATGCGGAGGTCGAGGTAGCCGATGTTGTCGTCGAGCTGCTCCACCCGCCGGATGCCGTAGTTGCTCTCCCTGGCGTACTGCGCGAAGCGAGCGTGAGCGACGTCCTCCGGCTCCTCGTCCATCGACTGTGCTTCCTCGGTCCACAACAACCGCAGATGCCTGTCCGGACAGACCTTCTGGAGGTCGTCCGTGACGCGCTCGCACAGCTCCCGCACGTCCAGGTCCTGATATGCGCCTTCGTCCAGCCGGCGCCGGATCGCCGCGTCGATGGCAGCCGTCTTTTCGGGGAACACGTAACCGGCGGTGATCCGGGCCAGCGCGGCTTCGAGTATCTCGTGATGGGTCGTCATGCGCGCGATGGTAGGTCCGCGTCGAACGCGTGCCCAACGGATTTCAAGACCGTTCCCTTCGGCCGCTCGGGCAACCCACCTCCTGCCCCATCCACCAGGGGCGGAGCGGGTGCAGCGCACTGGCCTCCAGCCTCGCGCGGGGTTCGTGGTCCACACGGGGTCCACTGACTCTGTTTCCGCCCGCAGAGCGGCGACCTCCTGATCCGTAGGTTCGGGCACGTCGCTATGGAGACTGCCTCTGCCCCCTCAATCCGCTCGCACGGGCTGTGCGGCCGTGGGCCGTCCAGCCTGGACAGCGATTCGGGGTGGTCCGGTCTTGGAATCCATGGTCAGGACCCCGGTGCCGATGGTACCGGGGTTGTCGGGGCATGCCCGAACGGTGCGGCTTCAACTCCTATGCTCCTATGCGAAGTTCGAGAGGGTCACTGTTGCAGTCCGGTCGTCCCAATCCCAGTTCTGTCCTGTACCACCGAAAGTCAGCCACGACGATGGGTGCTGCCGAGCGAGCACCCGTCACGTGTGTCTCCAGCAACCCCCCACCGACCTCAGCCACGCTTCTTCCATTCGTCACGGCCCTCGGCTCTTTCCCGGCCTGGGCGTTGGCGACGCAGACGCCGGGCGGTGGCGCCTTCTCGTTGTCGTGGGCATGGTCCACGCTTCGGACCGTGCTAGGTCGCTGACCAGCAGGTTCCCGGCTCTCGTCCGCCGGTACTTGGTCCACGCCTGGTCCACACGCAGTGATCCACAACGCGACAGGGCCGAACCGAGGTGAGACAGGTCCCCATGCTGAAGGGGCGCCCCTCATCGAGGGACACCCCATCTGACCAGCAAGTCTCTGATCTGCGGAGGCGGGGGGATTCGAACCCACGGTGACGCTTTCACGTCACTCCCAGGGACCGGCGCCGACGCGGGGTGATCCGGTCGAGCCGGGCGAGGTCACGGTGCCGTACGCCTCCTCCCCGCCGGCGCGGGGACGTTCCGACGGCCGGGGTGTGTCGTGCGCACGGGGCGGCGGCTCGTCCGACAGGCCGAGCGTCCTCCACTTGTCGAGCCGCGGACTTCGGCACCCAGGCCGTTCTCAGTCCGTTGCGCAGCCTTGACGGTGTTGGTCTGGGCCAATAACGTCTGCCTCGCACAGAACTCCACATGGCTCAACACCGCCAAGCTTCACCAGAGTTGACGATGGCATCCGCCGGTTGGGGGACGAGAGCCCGGCCGTCCCCTGTGGGCCTGCCTGTCGACGGCAGCCCAGGTGCCGGCCGCCGCCCCGTTCGCCGTCATCCAGATCCGCAAGAGCGCGTGCACTGCTCACCGTTGACGGAGATCACCAGAGGCGGCACAGCGAACAGACGCGATCATGTCTTTTCCTCGGAAGGCCAGACCTATGCAATTACTCTCTGCGAGAGGAGAGCGCCGCGCGTGGAAGAGAGCGCTCTCACTGATTCCCGTCGTCGTCCTGACGGTGGCGGCCACCGTCAGCACGGCACCGAGCGCCCAGGCGGCGGTGCCCCCGGCGCCTTCGGGCTTCACGCTCACCTGGAGCGACGACTTCAACGGTGCGTCCGGCACCGGCATCGATCAGAGCCTGTGGAAGTACGACACCGGGCCGGGCAGCAACTTCGGCACCGGTGAGATCGAGACGATGACCAACAGCACCTCGAACGTCTACTACGACGGTCAGGGTCATCTGGTGCTCCAGGCGCTGCACTCGGGTTCCGACGCGCGCGGCGGATGGACCTCGGGGCGCGTGGAGACCCAGTCGGCGGGCTTCGGCGCCCCGGCGGGCGGTGTCGTACGCATCGAGTCCGTCCTCCAGCAGCCCAACGTCAACACCGCCAACGGCGCGGGCTACTGGCCTGCGTTCTGGATGCTCGGCGCGCCGCTGCGCGACGGTGTGACCTGGCCGAAGTCCGGCGAGGTCGACGTCATGGAGGACATCAACGGCCGCGGCTCCGTCTTCAGCACCCTGCACTGCGGTGTGAACCCGGGTGGGCCGTGCAACGAGTCGACCGGCATCGGCTCGGGCGAACGCGCCTGTTCGGGCTGCCAGACCGGCTTCCACGACTACGCGGCGGAGATCGACCGCTCGGTGTCGCCGGAGCAGATCAGGTTCTATCTCGACGGGAACAACTTCTTCACCGTCAACGCCAACCAGGTGGACGCCACGACCTGGTCCGACGCGGTCGACCACCCCTTCTTCATCATCTACGACCTGGCGATCGGCGGTGGCTTCCCGGACGCCTTCGGCGGGGGCCCGAACGCGTCCACGGTCTCCGGCGGCAAGCTGGTCGTCGACTCGGTGGCCGTCTACAACAAGGCGCCCGGCTCCGGAGGCGGTGGCGGCGGCGGTTCGGTGAGCGGCCAGACGATCACCGGGCCCGGCGGCAAGTGCGTGGACGTGGCGGGTGACGACACCGGCGGCGACGGCACCGCCGTCCAGCTGTGGGACTGCCAGTCGGCGGCCAAGGACCAGCACTGGACCTGGAGCGGCCAGACCCTGCAGACCCTCGGCAAGTGCCTGGACATCGCCGGCGGCAACAGCGCCGCCGGTACGAAGCTGCAGCTCGCCACGTGCAACAGCGGCGGCTACCAGTCGTGGGTGCGCCAGCCCGACGGCTCGCTGCGGAACCCGACCAGCGGCCGGTGCATCGACTCGCCGTCGGGTGCCACCGCGAACGGCACACGCCTGCAGATCTGGGACTGCAACGGCTCCGCCGCCCAGAAGTTCGCCATCGGCACCCCGATCTACGGGCCGGGCGGCAAGTGCGTGGACGTGGCGGGTGACGACACCGGCGGCGACGGCACCGCCGTCCAGCTCTGGGACTGCCAGCAGGCCACCTCGCTCGACCAGAAGTGGACCTGGAACGGCCAGACCCTGCGCACGCTGGGCAAGTGCCTGGACATCGCCGGCGGTGTGAACGCGGCCGGCACAAAGCTCCAGCTGGCCGACTGCAACGGCGGCGGCTATCAGAACTGGGTCGCCGACGCCGACGGCTCGATGTCCAATCCGACCACCGGCCGGTGCATCGACTCGCCGTCGGGTGCCACCGCGAACGGCACACGCCTGCAGATCTGGGACTGCAACGGCTCCGCCGCCCAGAAGTTCTCGCCGGCGTGAGCAAGCAGAGCCCTGTCTGACATGAGGCGGGGCGGATCGAAGGGCCGCACCTCAACGGGTGCGGCTCTTCGGTGTATGGCCGCCGCGCAGGTGATCCGCTGAGGCCCGTCCCAAGCTCTTGATCGCTTCGACGCCTGGAACAGGCCGCAGTACGCTGGTCGAGTAGTCGGAATACGTGTGCGCGGTGGACGCCGGTCGCCGTGTCACCGGCACTTCTCGGAGGTCGCTCGGCTCGGCACATGGTGGGTGCCGCGCGCGTGCCAGTGGCGCCTGTTCGCCGATCCCCGCCTGTGTTCTCGTGCCTTCGACGAAGCAGGGCCGGCTTTCCACGCACCGCGGCGGCCTTCCCGGTTGATCGACGCGCGATGTGCGACGTCTCGACCACCGTGCGGCAATACCAAAGGGCGGCACCGCGCGGTCGGTTGCCGCACGGCGGCCCGAAGCGGTCTCGGACGACTGCTGTCGAACGACTCGACCTAGGAGACATCCAGGGGGACACCGCCCCGCGAGCCGGGGAGCGATCCGTGGGGCCGGTCCGAGGAGACCAGCCATGGCACAACCCGAACTCCACCCCGGTGGCATCGAATCGGAGAGCCATCCGTGGCAGATCCGGCTCGTCGAGCATCCGAAGCGGTTCGAATCAGAGCACTTCCGTGCCGCCAAGGAAACGGCACACAGGATTCTCCGTCAGATGCATGACGCCGACCTGCCCTACGGTCCCCGGCCCGTCGACGCGGGGCCGGGACCGGACGGTGCCGAGCATTGGGAGATGCACCACGGAGGCAGCCTGTGGGTCAAGGGGGCCGAGCACTGGCTGATGTTCCGCGCCCGGGTCGGCATCGAGTGGAGCATGCAGTTCTGTGCCAACCCCGCGAAGGTCGACCGGCTCCGCCAAGAGGCCGCCGAGTTGATCGCCGCCTTCCCGCTCACCCTGCCGGCACTGGTACAGCTGGGCTACGAGCGGGCCGGGGAACTGCTGCGCACGCCGGTCAAGGACGCCGACGGGGTCGAGGCGTGGACCGATTCGCTGTTCAACTCATGCGTGCCGCTGAGCCGTGGGGACCATCAGGGCATCCTCCCCAAGGTGCCCGGGGAGCACCACTATCCCTGGCCGGTGAAAGGCGCGGACTTCGTCCGGTACGACGACTTCCAGCTGTGGGTGACCCTGCCGGACGGCAGCCACGGAGCCGTAACTCCGGTGGACCGCCGGGGCTCGGGTGACGGCACGGTCCGCCTGGCCTTCGTCGCCGAGGGAAGCGAGGCCGCCCCGTCGCTCGCGGAGGCCCAGGATCGCGGGCTGATGGCCGTCCTGCCGGCGAACAGCGACGCGGCCATGCAGGCCTTCGCCCGGCAGATCCCTCCCGGCCGGAGCACCGCCGCCGGTCCGCTCGCGGCCGACACGCCGCAGCCCGGCAACCGGGTGCACGGCTAGAGCGGAGTACGGACATGTCTCCGTGGTCTGCCTCGATGGCACGGGCTGCCAAGTGCGCGCGAACAACCCCACCCATGTGGTCCGGTTGATGGAGACGCAGGACGCGGACGATCCTGCCCGGCAGCTCGTCCACTACGGCCCCGGCGTAGGGACCAGTGTTCGGATTCAGCGGCGCGACCACGGCCGGACAGCTGCGGGTGCTCGGCAGGGAAAAACACCGGCCTCGGGGACGATGTGGCGGGCGGCGGCGCCCGCCCAACGGCGGACGCCGATCACCTGGGCGATCGCGAGCGCCGAGGAGCAACCGCTCCAGCTGCGCGGGGTGCAGACCGGGCCGACCGCCGACGCCGCCCGGCAGCTCCTGCGCAGCCTCCGCCCCAGCGCCTCCCTGACCGAGAACGCCTGGAAACGGACCGCCCCGGCGGCCGCGAACGCCGGGATGCCCCTGGAGGAGGTCGCCCAGTGGCCGGGAATGTCTCCCGACGGCTTGACGAGCACGCTGACGGCGGGCCGGGAAGAGTGCGGCTGAGAACGACTGGGGCGGGTACGTCGGCTGTTAGCCGATACCGCACTCGTTCGTGGCAGAAAGCCTGAAAACGGCGGCGCCTGTCGGCAGAAGCGGCTTGGCTGACGCAGGTGATCAGCGTAGGAGCAGCGGATTCGAGGCGGAGTTCCTCGGCCCGGTGGGGCAGTCGGTCCAGCAGCGGTGCGCACCACCGCCCCGCCCGTCGGCCGCGCAGTTTCACGTTCTCGCTCGCGTGCGCCGGGCTTGGGTAACCGCTGCACGCTTCAGAGGAGAGAACCGCTGTGGTCAAGGGAGACTCGAAGGGACAAAGGGCCCCATGGGCAAGAAAAAAGGACGTCCGCACGGCAACGGCCACACGACAAGGCCAGGCCGGAGAACGGCAAGGCCGGGCCAGAGGAGGGCCGGCCGACCCACGCGCGCCTCCGGCAAGCTCGTGCGCGTGTACCGCCGCTACCACGCGTGGCGCGCCCCGTTCCCGCTGTGGGCGCGGATCGGGTGCGACATCCTGTTCTGGGCCGTGATCGCCGCCGTGGCCTACGTGGCGATCGGCAGTCTGTGCGCAGCGATCCTCATCGCAGCTCCCCTTCTCGGCTTCTTCGGGCTCGCGTCGGGCAAGGAGTACGACGACGGCATCGACTGGAGCGATCACCGGATGGGAGGGCAGCCCAGGAACCCCGGGCCCAAAATCTAGAGTTCCTCGCCCTCGCCGCCACTGTCACCGGAGCACTCCCCCCGTTCCCGGCGTCCGGGGAGGCACGCCGGGCGAGTGGACATCACTGTTGCGGTCCGGAGGGGGCGCTGAACAGGTCGGCCACCAGGGCGCGGGCGTAGGTCTCGTCGGTGTCGGGCATGGAGAAGACGACGCGGAAGTAGAGCGGGGCGACGATCCGGTCGAGCAGCCGTTCGGGCGGGGGCGGCCGTTCGCCCCGGCCGCGGGAGGCTTCGAGGACCGTGTCGAGGCCGGCGGTGGCGCGTTGCAGGCATTCCCGCAGTCCGCTGCGGCGCTCGTCGATGTCGGGAGAGACCTCTGCCCGGAAGAACGCGATGCCGCCGGGCCGGGTCAGATCGTTCAGTGTCCGGATCGCGTAGGCCTCCAGGTCGGTCCGGAGGTCGCCGCTGGAGGAGGGCGGGCCGTCCGTGCCGCGCAGGGCCGCGACCTCAGCGAGCAGGGCCTGCAGGGTGCCCCAACGCCGGTAGATGGTGGTGGGGTTGACGCCGGCGCGCTCGGCCACCGCGGGGATCGTCAACTGGGCCGCGTCACGTTCGCCGGCCAGCTCGGTGAGGGCCTGGTGGACCGCCGCCTGGACGCGGGCGCTGCGGCCGCCGGGACGCTTGGCGGGAGGTTCGGCTTTCACACCACCCAGACTAACGCAGAGCCGATTGCTTTAGCGGGAGAAGGGGGCTAGTCTCGCTAAAGCAAATCAATCTGCTTTAGCTGGGCTATCACCATCACTCCTGAGGGGACCGCCATGACCACCACCGCCCGCGACCTCGGCCGGCGCTTCCACGCCGCACTCACCACCGGCGACTGGCCGGCCATCCGGTCCATGCTCCACGACGACGCCACCTGGACCCTGCCGGGCGACAACACCATCAGCGGCACCGTCGTCGGCGCGGACGCCGTGGTCGACCGCGCCCGGAAGATCGCTTCCTACGGCCTGTCCTTCGAACTGCTGCACGTCCTGGTCAGCCGCGAGAACATGGCCCTGTCCCTGCACAACACCGCCCAGCGCCCGGACGCGACCCTGGACGAGCACCTGACCACCGTCTGCCGCCTTCGGGACAGCAAGATCGCCGACATCGAGACCTACCTGTCCGACGTCCCCGGCATGAACGCCTTCTTCGTCTGACACAAACCCGGACCCCGGACACCTCCTGCCGGACATCGGGCCGCGGTGCGAGGCGAGGACTTGGAGACACCAACCCAACTCCGTTCACCGTCAGGGAACTTGTGAGGGCGGCCGACCTCATCGGCGTAAGGTCGGTGCCGTACGCGGGATTGACGAAGCCCTGGTTCGGGCGCCGAGGAGCCGTCGATGCTGGACCAGGATCTGCCGCGAGCCGCGCGCCTGACGGACGAACTGGCGTCACTGGCGGACGATCCGCTGGACGGCCTCCTTTCCGAGGACACCGCCGAAACTCGGCAAGAGGACGGCTCCGAGGAGCCGTGGGCGCCGCCCAACCATCGACGCGGCAGCCGCCGGCGCAACCGCGCCACCGGCCTGCCCACGATCGTCAGACTCCACGCCTGGGCCCTCACCCTCGCCTGCCTCGTCACCCTGGCCGATCGCTGGGCTCTGCTCTACGCGGAGCACAAGGCCTCGGAACGGCTCAAGGACGAACTGGACCTCGCCGCCGCCCCCGAGGTGCGCATCGGAGGCTTCCCGTTCCTCACCCACCCGTCCGCGCTGGTCGACCGGGCTGTCCGCGCCGCGGACGTGACACCGCCGTACGACTGCTGTTGATCACCACCGCACAATTCGTCGCGCGCGGCAGCACTCCCGTCGCGTAATGTCCCAGGTCATGACCGTGCTGCAGGGTGCCCTCGTCGTACTCCGTCCCGCCGTCACCGAGGACGTTCCCGCCCTGGCGGTCATCCGGGCAACCCCCGAGGTGCGTGCCCGGTGGAGGGGCGGAGACGATCTCGAGGCCGACGTCGCTGCCGACCTCGAAGACCCGGACTGCAACTGCCTGACCGTTCATCATCAGCAGCGGATCATCGGCATGATCCAGTGGCATTCCGAAGAAGAGCCGGACTACCGGCACGCCGGTATCGATCTCTTTCTCGATCCCACCGTGCACGGCAGCGGACTGGGCACCGACGCCGTACGCACACTGGCCCGCCACCTCATCGACGATCACGGCCACCACCGGCTCGTCATCGACCCGGCGGCCGACAACACCGCGGCGATCCGCTGCTACGAGAAGGTCGGGTTCCGGCCGGTCGGCATCATGCGGCAGTACGAGCGCGGCCCGGACGGCACCTGGCACGACGGTCTCCTGATGGACCTTCTGGCCGCCGAACTGACACGCTGACCCCTCCCCCGCGGCAGCGCGTCCGGATCGAACCGCGGACGGCTCATCGGTGCAGACGAGACGGGGCCTCCTAGCGCTCCAACTCACCGCCCGGTCGCTCGGGTGTGCCGCCGGGCACGGCGACACCGCCGCCACCGGACGTAGCGGCCGACAGTCTCGACGGCCTGCCGGACAAGTGGCTGAAGCGTGACGCAGTCCCATCACGAGATCAGTGATCCGCGTCGGCCGCTCGTCCAACTCCCGGGCGTGGACACCTGCCTCACCTCGTCCCGGTGACCGCGGCCTTTCCTGACCGAAGGAGCGCGTACCGGGGAGCAGCCCGCCTGCCGGGTCCTGGTGGCCAAGCCCGGGGCTCGCTCCTTGAAGACGTGCCGTATCGTACGGCGCATGTGGCCAGGAGAGCAGTCGTCGCAGGGCGCACGGAACCCGCAACAACCCCCGGCCGGGCACCAGTCGAACCCGTACCAGCAGCCTGGTCCCCGCCCGTTCCAGCCGAACCCGTACCAGCAGCCTGCCCACCCGAACCCGTACCAGGAGCCTGGCCCCGGCCCGTACCAGCCGAACTCCTACGGGCAGCCTCAGCCCTGGCAGGTGCCCACGCAACCAGGCGGCGGGCCCGTGCTCCCGCCGCCGGGTGGCGGCCGCAACCGGGCCGGACTCGTCGCCGTCATCGCCGCGGCGGCCGTCGTACTGGCGGCGGGCGTCACCGGATTCCTCGTGCTCGGCGGCCACAAGCACGACGGGGCCGACCCGAAGCCGACCAACTCCGCGTCGTCGTCGCAGAGTGCCGCCGACCCCAGGGGACTCGACACCCGGACTGCCACGATCAAGGGCTGGAAGGTCGTGACGAATCCGACCCAGGGAATCGCATTCGATGTCCCGCCCCGATGGGCGATCCAGTCGGCCGGCTGGGTCACATATGTCTCCAAGGACGGCGACCCGGACGACAAACCACTCATCGCGATACGCAATGTCGCGATGCTCCAGAAGAAGTGGTGCTCCTCGGATGAGAACCGGGACGGCACGCTGGAGGACACACCACTGGCCCAAGTGGGTACGAGGGGCAACAACGGTTACCGAAGCATTCAGGAGATCGCCGGTTCCGACCCGGAGACCTGGGTGTACGGGGCGTACGCCCAGCCTGACAAGACCAAGGCGAAGACGGGCGCCGTCGAGGCGTTCACCACGAACTCCGGCCTCAAGGGCAGTCTGGGCACTGCGTGGTCCGTCGGCGTGAGCAAGTCGAAGAAGTGTGCCACGGACGGCAAGGCATGGACCTTCGCCTTCAAGAACAGTGCAGGGGATCTGGTCTCCTGGTCGTTCTTCGGCGCCAAGAACGTGTCCGGCGAGGTGCCGGACGAGACCATACGGAAAATCGCCGGCACGGTACGGCTCTACAAGGCACCGTCGGACTCCTGAGTCCAAGTAGCCGGCGCGGGACGCGGTTTGCCTGCAGAACTCGCCGCCTCGCGCGGGTGCCAACGACTCGTGCCTGGTTGGCCGTGGCTCGGCGCTCGGTGGCTCGTTGAACTGTGCCTGATAGCCGCTCCTTGAAAGCGGCCGGTTCCTCCGTCACCACAGCGGACAGCGCCCGGCCGATGCATCGGCGGCGCTCCAGCGGGGGGAAAGAACGTCCCCGTCCGCATCGGTTCGCAGTTCCGGCATGTCAGCCGGCTGACGCCATCACCATCAGAGTGCCGATCGGTCATGCCGGATCCCATGTGCTCGCCGATGCCAGCCCCGCTGCGCGGATTCGTGTGCGCCATCGAATTACCGTGGCGTCGGGCCGCCAGGCCTGCGACGGCAGACCGGCCGGGGCTGGAGCGGCGGTGGCCGTCGATGCCGCGACGACGGCAGGGCCGGCTCCCCGCTTCGCGTGGGGAGCCGGCCCGGACGGGCCCTCCGTCAGGGCTACTTCCGCTTGCCGCCCAGCACCTTCATCAGGTCGACCAGGACCTTCAGCGCCTTCTCGTTAACGCTGGGGCCGGCCTCGGCGATCGCCCGCACCACCCGCACCGCCGCCACGGACAGGATCAGCACCCACAGCACCGCAACGACGCCCGCAACCATCGCCACCGACATTGGACTCCTCCACTGGTTCGGTTCTTGCTCACCTGTGGGGAAATCCCGGTCCCAAACCTATGCGGCGGACCAACGGCGCAGCCGGGCCCATTCGGCGAGCGTCGGCCGCCACTCCGCACTGGTCAGCCGCGGATCACCGGGCCGGGCCGGCTCCGCGTCGGGGCGGCCGGCGGCACGCGCCGCGCGGACCAGGCCGCGCATCCGGGCCGCCAGCCGGTCGGAGCCGAGGACCTCCTCGGACCGCTCCAGCGCGGCGACGGTGTCCCACTCCACGTCCTGGGCCCATCGTGCCAGCCCCCGGCGGTCCTCCCGGGCCAGGTGGTCGCGCAGGGCCACCAGGTCGCGGACCGCGTTGCGTTCGGCGCCGGCCTGCTCCGCGTCCGCACCGGTGCGGGGCGGCCCGGCCCAGGCCGGGTGGTAGACGTCGACGTGCAGGAGTTCGGGGTCGGCCGCCTCGCGCAGTCGGGCTCTGCCGCGCCAGTGGCCCGCTCGGCGCTCCAGCACGGCAACCGCCAGGGGCAGCGGCTGGCCGGACAGGTAGACCCGGAAGGTCAGCCGATCGTCGGTCCATGGAGAGGGGTGGCTCTCCTCGGCGTCCACCGCGACCTCGATCTCGGTGTCGGGGCCCGCGTCGTGCACCGTCCAGCGCACCGCCGTCTCGCGTGCGGACACCGTGTGCGGGGGCACCTGGCCCCAGTCCACGTTCGCGGTCCTCCATTCCTCGGTGTCCCGGGGGGCGCCCGTGTGGCGCTCGTAGACGAGGTCCTGCGCCACCAGGCGGCGCAGGACCTCGTCCATCGGGTCGGGGCCGTCGTCCGGGCCGGCCATCGCCTCGGCCCGGTCCGCGAGGTGGCGCAGACGGGCCATCAGCGCTGCGTCGTCGGGCAGTTCGGCGGTGCGCACCAAGGCGTCGCGCAGGGCCCCGGCCACCCACTGCTCCCCCGGCAGCACGCCGTCCAGCACCCTGGGCGCGAGCCGGGCCAGGTAGTCCGCCCGCCGCTCCAGCAGTGTCCGCGCGGTGTCCTCGGCGCCGTCCACCACGTCGGCCAACTCGCTCAGCAGCACGCCGGCCTCGATGTCCAGCAGTTCGGGGGCCAGCCGTGCCGGTGACCACCGGGCCAGCCACAGCAGGGTGGCCAGCCGTGCCACCGGCACCTGGTACGGGCCCGGGTGCCACGGCGCGGTGGACCGGGCCACGATCATGTCGGCCGGGTCGCCCGGTGCCACCGGTTGGAGGACGGCCTCGCGTCGCGCGCCGCGCACCGCCCGGGCCACTTCCTCGCCGTAGCTCAGCGGCAGCCAGCTGCCCTCGGCCTCCGCGGCGTCCAGCACGGCGTGCGGCGGCATGTCCGGGGCGAACGGATCGCAGACCAGCAGGCCGCCGGTGACGTGCAGCGGGGCGCTGCGCGGTGCGGGTCCCGGCAGAGTTCCCAGATGTGCCATGCCGAGGGTGTCCACCTCGATCGGAAGGACCACCGGGGCCGCGGGGCTCCCGGGCGGCGTCGTGGCGTGTGTCATCGTGCCCCTCCTGTTCCGGTTCCGCGTCGGTAGACGTTCCGGACGATGTCGCGGGCGAGCGTGAACGGGATCGCCGAGAACTCGACGGACTTCCCGTCCGGGGCTGTGCCCGTGTGTTTGACGCAGTAGGCGGAGTACAGCTCGTCCCAGGCCTGCTCCGCCCACGGCTTGTGCAGGGGGTCGACGAACCGCTCGACCCAGGCGTGGAGTTCGGCGCCCTCGGTGCCGTGGTCGGCGTTGCCGTCGACGACCGCGTCGATGACGAGTACGTCGATCTCCGGCTCGTGGTTCGGGCGGGGCGGGGCGTCGGCGGTGTAGGCGTCCGATATCTCGGTGATCGAGTGGCCGGCCGGCACGAAGTGCTCGGCCTCCAGGGGAACCCGGTCGTCCAGCACGAGCTTGATCTCTCCGGACAGGACCTGGATGAAGCGGGCCGCGGTGCCGCGGATCAGCTGCCGGAAGCGGTCCTGTGGGGCAGGTGGGCTCTCCTGGCGGATCTCGATGTTGTGCAGCGTCCGCCACAGCAGACGGGTGAAGCCCGGCACCGGTTCGTCCAACGCGCGCCGCACGGGCGCGTGCTGGGTGGCGCCCAGGCGGAGGGTCTGCTTGACGAACTCCCTGCCCTGCGCGATCCGGGCCAGTTCGACCATGAGCCGGGGGCCGGTGGCGGGGTTGTCCATGAGCGCCTTGGCGTGGTCCGCGCCCACCGCTGACGCGGCGAGGTTGCCCAGGCAGAGCACCGTGCGCAGGTCGTCGTCGGCGAGCCCCAGCGGCGCGCAGGCGCGTCGTGCCTCCGCGTGGGCTATCAGGGCCGCCGTCATGCCCTTGGTGTCCTCCCGGCCCGGGAGCCGGCGGATGGGTTGGTCCAGCCGCTGCCACAGCGAGCGGTCCAGCGGCCGGACCCCGCCCTCGGCACCGGCCAGGATCTCCCCGGCCCACCTGTGCTCCTCCGCCTCCTCCGCCGAGTCCGCCGCCGCGGTGTCCGGCACGCTTGCGCCGTTTCGGGCGTTGGCGTTGCCGACCGCTTCGCCGCCGACGTGTGGACGTTCGGGAACGGCGCGCTCCGACAGACCCGTCATGTGTGCCTGGGTGAGGTGGCGCTCCCACGGCCGTAATGCCGCGTATCTGCCCCACAGGCGGTCCCAGTCGGCGCCCGCCGGGGCGTCGAGCAGGGCCGCCACGGCGTCGCCGGTCGCCGCTCGGTCGGCCTCGCCGC
The DNA here is from genome assembly GCF_055605965.1 of Streptomyces sp. NPDC037126. Taxonomy (NCBI): domain Bacteria; kingdom Bacillati; phylum Actinomycetota; class Actinomycetes; order Kitasatosporales; family Streptomycetaceae; genus Streptomyces; species Streptomyces sp. NPDC037126. The sequence goes on along the minus strand of NZ_JBVJTD010000017.1, from coordinate 138,270 downwards.
CGCCGGTCCCGGTCGGCTCCGCCCAATGGGCCGAGATGATCGCCTCCAGTTCGGAGACCGCCTCCGGCCGCTGCAGCAGGGCCCTCAGCGCCGCGTTGGTCGGCGGGGATTGGTACGGATCGTCGTGCGTGAACTCCCGGTAGAGGCGTGCGCACTCGTCCGGGTCCACCGGGATGTCGCGTGCCGACAGATCCCAGCAGACCGGGTAGACACGGTCGGCGAGCGCGGCGACGGAGGGCAGCCGGGGCAGTCCGTCAGCCCTGCGGCGCGACTTCATCCCCGCATGGGCCTCACGCATGCCGGCCGCCCAGTCACCGGCCCTCTCCAACCGCTGCGACTGGCCCACGACCGCGGCCACCAGCAGTTCGGCTTGCTCGGCGGTGAGCACGCCGTTGAGCTTCTGACGGACCACCGGCCGCAGTGCGGGGGCGCAGTCGACGACCACGCGGTACAGCAGCGACCGCCAGATGCGGGCGGGCGCCACGGTCGGGGTGCCGGTCTTGCCGGTGAACTTGCGCCGGGTGGCGGCCGGCACCCGGGCCCAGGCCCGGGTCGCGGCGGACGTCACCGACTCGGAGTCGTCGTGCACGTCAGGCCTCCGAGGTCGTGCGGGTGGCCTCCCCCACCAGCCCGCGCAGCGAACGCAGGGCGGTGCGGACCTCGGCCAGGTAGCGGGTCGCGGAGAACGGCTGGCGCAGCGCGTCGGACAAGCCGGCCGGGTCGCCGCCGACGGTCTCCACCTCGACCTGGTACGGCAGCGCCAGCCGATGCAGCGCGGTGAAGTGCTGGCTCGGGGCGTAGATCGGAGTGGTCACCAGCAGCAGCCGGGCGCCGGGCCGCAGCTGCTCCATCCGCTCGGCGAAGAAGGCGTAGGTGTCGCCGGTGTGCGCCCTGCGGGCGCCGGGGTCGGAGGAGGGCGCCGCGGCGACGCGCACCGGGGTGCCGTCGGCTCGCGTGTAGTGGCGCACGCCCCAGGTCCCGCCCACGTCCGCCGTGCGCTCGCCTTCCTCATGGTCGGCCCCGCCGAGGCCGAAGGCGGCCCGGGTGCCGATGTCGAGCGCCTGGTACTCCTCGGCCAGTTCCGGGTGGCCGATCCGCTCGGCGAGCTTGAACTCGTCGTCGGAAGGGTCCTTCGAGCCCCGGAAGGGCCGGTGACCGCCGAGTGCCGTGACGCTCTTGGTCTTCACACGCCCTGAATCGAGCAACTGGGCGGCGTAGGCGGGGCGGTTGAAGCAGGCGCGGACCAGGCCGCCGAGCAGCAGGACATGGTCGTAGTCGGTGCTCCGCGGCGGCGGGCAGTCGTGCAGGCCGAGCGCGGCGGTCGCGGCGAGTACGACGTCCTCCTGGTGAGGCGTCATCGGCAGTTCCGCGCCCTCGTTGCGCTCCTGGTAGTCCGCGCGGTTCTGCCAGCGCTCGCTGAACGCGTACAGCGCCTCGACGCATTCGGCGAGGCCGCGGTCGCCGTCCATCAGCGACTTCTCGTCGCCGTCGAAGGCGGTGACCAGGGCGCGCATGGCGCTCGAGCGGATCCAGGCGTCGACGGCGGACAGCACGCCGTCGCCGGTGGCGAGGGGGACGGAGGGGAAGGTGAGCGGCATGGTGCGGGACTCGATTCCGGAGAGTTTGTCGAGCAGGAAGGGACCTAGGGCCTTGTCGATCCCGAGCTCCTTCACGGCGTTCGCCGCGGCGGAGCCGGGTTTGCCGGCCAGCACGCCGGCCAGGTCCAGCCGGGCCAGCGCGATCTTGGCGCTGAGTGTGACCGCCTTGACGGTGTTGCCGCCGTCCGTCTGGCCCTCTGCGTGGGCCCGCAGTTCGTCGGCCTCGCGGGCGTGGTCGGCGGCCTCGCGCAGCTGTGCGGTGCGCTGCTGGGGCGAGAGGGGCAACAGCAGCGCGCGGTAGTAGGCCACGATGCCGCGGCCGTGGACGCAGCAGGCGGCCTCTTCGAGGTAGCGGGTGTTCAGCCGCTTCTCGCGGATGTTGAGCACGCGCTGGTAGACGTCGTCGGCCGCGTCCAGGTGGCGGGAGCGGGCCTGCGGCACGTCGTGCTTGGCCAGTTGGACGAACAGGCCGCCCAGGTTGTACAGACTGCGGTCCCGGTCGGGGCTGTTCGGGCCGACCAGTTCGGCCCGGGCGTCGGCGCTCGCCCGCAGTATCCGCTCGGCTTCCAGGTAGGTCCCCAGCCTTTCGGCTTCCGGCAGGTGCTTGGCGCGCTTTTGGAGCGCCAGCCCGTACAGCGCCTCGGCGCGGGCTCCGGCGAGCCGGAACGCCGAGTGCAGCGCGGGGTCACCGGGCGGATCGGCGCACAGTGCCCGGCACTCCTCCATCAGCGCGATCGCACGGTCCAGTTCGGGCAGGGGCGGCTCGCTGGTGCGGGTGACCACGCGCGCTTCGGCGCGCAGCGCGTTGACGGCGATGAGCCTCGCGCCGGCCGGCCGGTCCACGGCCTGCCGCGCCTGGCCGGCCAGCCGGCGGAGCATCCTGGCGGCGGCTTGCTCGTTCTGCCGTTCCACCAGGCCGGCCAGCGCGTGCAACGCCCGGTCGGCAGCCTCCTGTTCGGGGTGCTCGCCGAGCAGGTCCTCGAGGGCTCCGGGTCCGTGGGGGCCGCTGACGTCCTCGGCCTCCAGCAGCAGACCGTACGGCGGAGCCACGTCCTCCTCGGGCAGCGGGCCGCCGGCATCCCGCAGGATCTCGTACCCGACGGTGTCGACGGTGGCGAACAGCTGCTCCAGCACGGTGCCGACCAGCGCGGCGGCGCGCGGGGCGGCGCCGCCGCGCACGTCCTCTCGGACGGCGTCGCGCATCAGCCGGTGCATGAGGATCCGGCCCTCGCGCAGGTCCACCATGCCGAGCCGGTCCAGCTGGGCGGCGGCGGTGCGGATGCGCGCCGGGTCGGCGGCCTCTCCGCGAGCGCTGAGCGCGGCGGCGACCACCGGCGCCACGGTGTCGAGATCCATGCCGGACGGCGGCAGCCAGGCCAGGGCGGCGGCCAGACCGAGCGCGGCCCGGTCGTCGGGCGCGGCGGCGGCCAACTCCTCGCGGACCGCCGCCCAGAAGGCGTGCGGCGCTCGGTCGGCGTCGACCTCTCCCCGACCGGTCCACCAGTCGCGGCCGCCGGCCGCACCGCGGAACCGCTGGCTGGCGCCGATCAGCAGCGGCCGGCCGGCCAGCGCCTCCAACGGGACGTTCGGGCCGAGCCGTTCGACGACGTCCTCCTTCGGCAGCGGTCCCAGGCGGCGCACCGTGACGCCGGGCCGGTGTTCCAGCCATCTGGGGTCCGTGGTGGTGACGATGACCAACTGTCCCAGCTGGGGCTGCGGTTCGGGCATGGCGGTGAGCTCGCCCGGAGCGACGTCGACGTTGTCGAGGACCACGACCCAGGAGCCGGGCGCGTTCCGCAGCCGGGCCTTGGCGAGCTTGGCGAACGTGGAGCGGGAGAGGCGGTCCACTTCGGCCGGGTCCTGACCGGTCTCGCTCATCTCCGCGTCGCCGAGCTCCGCGGTCAGTACGGCGTTGTCGTTGGCGGTCAGGAACCAGCCCGCTCCGTGCTGCGCCTTGGCCGCGATCTGGTGCGCCAGCATCGACTTGCCGGTGCCCTGCTCGCCCTGGAGGACCACCGTGCCGGTGGCGCCGACCAGTTCGTCCAGCAGGTTCTGCCGGGCTGCGTAGGGGAAGAAGCGCGGCCGGGCCGCCAGGCGACGCGTGATCGCGGGCATCTGCCGTTCCGGCTGGAAGGCGAACGGCTGGTACCTGTCGGCGTGGAGCGCGATGACGTCGATCATCACGAGGCTGCGGTATCCGGTGCCGAGCAGTTGGGCGCGGCCCTGGGCGCAGGCGGTCGCGAAGTCGGCGCCCGGCTTGCTGCAGGCCTGCGTCACGTCGATCACCAGCACGTCCGGGTTCAGGGCGGCGGCGTTCGGCTTCCAGCGGTAGACGTGCTCCTCGCCGTCCCTTGTGACGGCGTCCTCCAGCGGCCTGCACCTGCGGCGGGCGTCGTCCCGGCGCTGGACGCCGAGTTCGGGCGTGCGGAACACGGGGCGCAGGTCGACCAGGAGCAGCGCGTGGCCGGACCGCTCACCGTCCGAGGCGCCGAGCACGATGTACGGCCGGAGACGCTTGTGCTTGCACATCGCCGCGAACAGCAGCACCAGGTCCAGGCAGGTCGCGCAGCCGCGGTCCACCGTCCGGACATCCCGGATGATCTGCTCGGTCCCGGCCCCCACCGGAACCTTCTCGTAGGCGATCCTCTTGTCCCGCAGCGTCTCGTAGAGGTCGGCGAGCAGACCGCGTGGGTCTTCCTCGCGCTCGTGCTGGCCGCCTTCCACCCACAGGCCGTGTCGGGTGAGCGGAGCGATCTCCGCGTTGGCGTACCGGGCGAGGCGCTGGTACGCGTCGTCGGCCTGCGGGTTCCACGGGCCCCAGGTGTCGTCTGTCTCCATGCGACGTCTCCCCTCGAACTGTGCATGTCGTGCGTCTGCTTGTGGCGCTCCCAAAAAAGCGGTCGGCCGGCGATGCGCCGGCGAGCCGGGTGCGGCTCACGAGGGTCGCGGGCCATGCCGACCGGCCGGGGCGGGCAGCGGCGGACAGGTGACCGCCGCTCGCGGCAACTCCCCCGCCGCCGTCGCCGCGTTCCTCCGCATCCGCGTCCACCGGCCGGAGTCGCCGGTGTGGCCCGAGGGCTGTCGGGCCTTCCCGCGGTGGCGGACGGAGAACGCCGTCACCGGGCTTCGCGCCGTGCCTACGACGGCGCGGAGGACACGGGCGTGACGAGGGTCTATCTGCTCGGGCGGTGGGCGCACCAGTCGCACAAGGCGCTGTGGGCCGGGGAGTTCGACATCCACCGCGGGGAGCTGCTGGACACCCCCTGAGCCGGCATGGTGTGGCAACCGGGTGAAGCGGCGTGGGCCGCCACGCTCGTACGCGTATCGCCGAGGCGTGGCCGGACCCGAATCGTCCGGCGCAACGGTCCCCATCGAATCAGCCACGTGCCCCCCACCGGCTCTCCCCGACACCGCAGCGTAAGGGTACGAACATGGGACAGTCGATCACTTCGCCGGAAATCATGACATCCTGGGAGACTCCCGGGTGACCTGGAGACGAGCCGGTACGTGTGCCGTGGCAGGCGCTCCGGACGACCTCGGTCAGGAGCTCGGCGTCCTGGTCCCCGACGAGGGGACGCACCACCGACTGAGCTCCGCGCCAGGGCGCGTTCCCCGCAGGCGGCGGGCCCTCGGGCTCGTGCGGCGCTGACCTGTGACTCAAGGGAGGCTCGACCGTCGACTGGTTCGATGAAGGCCTCAGGAATGGAGCAGCCGGCCGTCACCGGCTCGATGCCCGCACCGCGCAGGGACCGGATGCACCGGATCCCCTGCCCGGCCGGCCGAGCGGCGCGCGCCAGAGGAATCAGGGGATGGACGTGCCCGAGGTCGCCGGTGCTCGCGAAAGGGATTCCCAGCCGGCCACCCACACCCCTGCCGATGACCGTATATCTAGCATCGATTGCAAAACGAGTGCTGCTAACATCCCTGTGCGCACGCGGCCTTGGCGGCCAAACCGATCTCTTTGGGGTGACTAGGACATGGGAACCGTCGGACTGGCACGCACCCAGTTCGCCTTAACGGTGGGGGTGCACTACCTGCTCGTCGCGCTGACCCTCGGGCTCGTGGTCATGGTGGCGATCTGCCACACCCGCTGGGTCCGCACGGGCGACCCGGCGCTCCGGCAGGCCACGAAGTACTGGGGCACGCTCTACGTCATCAACTACGCGGTCGGCATCGGCGCGGGCATCGCCATGGAGTACCAGCTCAGCGCCAACTGGTCGGGCCTGGAGAACATGGGCGCCGGAGTGTTCGGCGCGCCGCTCGCCGTGGAGACCGTGGTCGCGTTCTTCGTGGAGTCGACCTTCCTCGCGCTGTGGATCTTCGGCTGGCAGCGGCTGCCCGCGAAGGTGCATCTGGCCTGCATCTGGATCGTCGCCGCGGCCGCGTACCTCTCCGTCGTCTGGGCCCTGCTGGCCAACGGCTTCATGAACAACCCCGTGGCGTACGAGATGCGCGACGGCACCCTCCAACTGACCGACCCGCTCGCCCTGTTCACCAACCCCAACGCGTGGATCGCCATCCTGCACATCACCGGCGGGGCCGCCGCGGTCGGTGGATTCTTCATGCTCGGTGTCTCGGTGATGCTGCGCCGGCGCGGCCGGGCCGACGACACGTTCCTACGGCACTCGATGCGCATGGGCGCCCACGCGGGCTTCTGGGGCGCCCTGCTGGTCGGCCTCAGCGGTGCGGTGCAGATCGACCGGATCGCCGGGCAGCAGCCGATCAAGCAGGCGCTGCTGGACGGCGACAGTGAGCGGATCGCCGCGTTCCAGCGGGAGCTGACGGAGCGTTTCGGGGATTCCGGGCTGCCGCCGGGGCCGGTGGTGCAGTACAGCGCCTACGCGATGATGGCCGTCGGGTTCGTTCTGCTGCTCGTCTCCGTGTGGACCCTGATCGCCCTGCGCGGCGACCGGATGCTCACGTCGAAGCCGCTGCATCGAGTGCTGCGGATCACCATGGTGCTGCCCTTCGTGGCGAACATCGCCGGCTGGCTGGTGCGCGAGATCGGCCGGCAGCCGTTCGTCATCAACGACATCCTCACCACCCGGCAGGCCTTGACCCCCTCGCTCACCGCCACCCAACTGACCGTCTCCCTGGTGGTGTTGGGGGCGGTCGTCACGACCCTGCTGATCCTCGACTGGTGGCTGCTCGGCAAAGCGGCGATGCGCGGCCCCGCGCGGGCCGATCTGTGGGCACAGGAGTCCGGCTCGGGCGAACGCCCCGGTCCCGGCGGCACGCTCGACGACGAGCGCGACAGCGTCCTGCTCTAGGGCCTGTCCGGCGGATCAGGTCGCACCGTGGTGACCCACCCCCTTCCGCAGTGGTGAACGGGGCCCGGTGCGTGCCGCCGCAAGGCGGAGAAGGGCGTCCCCGCGGAGCGCCGGCAACCGACGACGCGGCAGATGTGCCTGCCACGGCCACGTCGGCCGCTCCGCGGCGGCCGCGACCGCGACAAGATCCGCCGCACAGCCCCCGGAGCCTGCCGACCACGGCGCCCGCCGACTCGTCCGGGCTCGGCCCGTCCCGCATCTCACGCTGCAAAGGAGCACACCGGCCATGAATTACCCGACCTTGTGGACCATCGGGTTCATCGCCTTGTTCACCGGCTATCTGACGCTCGCCGGAACCAACTACGGAGTGGGCACGACCCTGTTGTTCACGGCCCGTGGCGACCGGGAACGCCGTCAGGTGCTCGGCGGCCTCGGCCCGTTCCTGCTCGCCAACGAGTCCTGGCTGCTGGTCTCCCTCGGCATCCTGGTGGGCACCATGCCGGGCCTGGAGAGCCAACTCCTGGTCGGTGCGGCGCCGTTCGCCCTGCTGGCCATGACCGGCGCGCTGGTCCTCACCAGCGCCGTGATGCTTCGCAGCCGGCACCCCGAGGCCACCGTGCGCAGGCGGTGGGACGGCGTGATCTGCGCGGCCGGCACGGCGGCGGCGTTCGGCTGGGGAGCGTTCCTGGTCGCCGTCGCAGGGTCGCTCGACCTCGACGCCGGCGGCCATGTCCTGGGCAGCGGCGCGGCGTTCACCCCGTACGCCCTGCTCGGCGGGGTGAGTGCCGTCGCGCTGCTCGGTGCGCACGGCTGCGCCTTCACCGCCGCCCGCACCACCGGGGCGGTCGCCGCCCGCGCCACCGTGCTCGCCCGGCGGCTGTGCGGCGTCGGCTGCCTGCTCGTCGTCGTGACATGCCTCGCCTCCTGGGCCGGCGGGCACACCGGCGGGGTGGCGCTGCACCGGCCGGTCCTCGCGCTGCTGCTGCTCGCGCTCGCCGTGCTCGCCCTGCCGCCGGCCGTCCGCGCGCTGTCCGCCGGACAGCCCTGGCGGGCGTACGCGGCCACGGCCGTCGCGGTGGGGCTCGCGCCGGTCGCCGTGTTCGCGGCCAAGTACCCGTATCTGGCGACCCCCGCGCGGTCCGGGGTGCGGCCCGTCGCCGTCCAGGACCTCGCCGCGGACAGCACCGCACTGGCGCTGGTCACCTGGACCGCGGGCCCGGTCCTGGTGCTGGTGATCGCCGTACAGCTGCGGATGTGGTGGCTGCTGCGCGCTCCCGCGAACCGGTCCACGGCACCCGCCTTCCACTGACGCCCCGGGGGACGCATGAAGCACGGACCGCTCGATGCCGAACTGGTGCGGATCCACCCGCGCGTGAAGGTGTTCCTGCTGGTGTGCACGGCCGGTGCGGCGCTCGGCGGCGCGCTGGTCGTCGCCCAGTCGCTGCTCCTCGCCCGGGTACTGGCCGCCCTCTTCGACGGCGGCTCCCGCGAGGCCTTCGCCACGGTGTCGACGCCCCTGGTCGCCGGGGTCGTCGCGGCCCGGTGCGCGCTCGTCTGGTGGGAGCGCTGGTATCCGGCGCGGGAGGCGACGCGGGTGCAGCAGGCGTTGCGCGGCGAACTGGTCGAGGCCGCGGGCCGGGGCCGGATCCGGGGCTCGGGGCCGTCGCCCGCCGCCGTGGTGGCCGTGCTGACGCGCGGCGCGGACGCGCTGGACGGGTACGTCTCGGGCGCCGTGGCCGTGCTGCCGCACGCCGTCGTGGTGCCGCCCGCCGTCGTGTGCACGCTGCTGTTCCTCGATGTGCCCTCCGGGCTCACCGTGCTGGTCACCCTCCCCTTCGTCCCGCTGGTGCTCGCCGTCGTCGGACTGCACACCAAGGCGCGTACCGAGCGGCACTGGAAGGTGCTGCTGCGGCTGGGTGAGCGCTTCCGTCAGGCGGTCGGCGGACTCACCACCCTGCGGGTGTTCGGGCGGCAGGACGACGCGGCCCGGCGGATCCGCGCGGCCGCCGCCGAGCACCGGGTGGTCACGATGGCCGCCCTGCGGCAGGCGTTCCTGTCGTCCTTCGTCCTCGAGACCATGACCACGCTGGCCGTCGCCCTGATCGCGGTGCCGGTCGGCTTCCGGCTGCTCGCCGGGGACATGTCGCTCAGCGCGGGCCTCGCCGTCCTGCTGCTCACACCGGAGGCGTACCGCCCGCTGCGCTCCCTGGCGCTGCGCTTCCACGCGAGCCAGGAGGGCCGGGCCGTGCTCGACCAGGCCCGCCGGATCAGGGAGGCCGCCCCCGCTCCGATGCGGCCCGCCGCATCGGAGCCGCACCCGGTGCCCGTGCCCAGCCCGGCCCGGCACCCTGTCGTCCTGGACCGGCTGACGGTCGGGTTCCCGGGCGGGCCCCCCGCGCTGACCGAGGTGTCGCTGACGCTCGAACCCGGCCGCTGCCATGCGCTGACCGGGCCCAGCGGCGCGGGCAAGAGCACGCTGCTGCGCACCCTCGCCGGCCAGCTCGCACCGCTCGACGGCGAGATCCGCATCGGGTCCCACCCGCTGCCGTACGTCCCCGATGCCGCCTGGACCGACGCGCTCGGGGTGGTGCCGCAGCGGCCGCACCTGTTCGCCATGTCCCTCGCGGACAACGTCCGCCTCGGCCGCCCCGACGCCGGCCCCGAAGAGGTGTGGCAGGCGCTGGCCGCGGCGGGGGCCGCCGACTTCGTGGCGGCACTGCCCGACGGCCCGGCGACCCCGCTCGGCGACGGCGGCGCCGTGCTCAGCGCCGGTGAACGGCAACGGATCGCGCTGGCCCGCGCCCTGCTGCGCAAGCCGGCGCTGCTGCTGCTCGACGAGCCCACCGCGCGTCTCGACGGGGAGACGGAGCAGCGGGTGCTCGACGCCCTGCGCGCCCTCGCCGGGAACGAGAGCACCACGGTGCTGGTGGTCACCCATCGCCCCCGGGTCATGGAACACGCGGACACGGTGTTCCACGCCGCTGACGGCTCGGTCGACGTCCAGCCGCGCCTGCTGGAAGGACAGCCGACATGGTGAGGCGTTCAGCCCCCGCACTGCTACCGACCCGCCTGGTCCTCGCGGCCCTCGCGACGGCGCTGTGCGAGGCGTCGGCGGTGGCCCTGACCGCCACCGCTGCCTGGCTCATCTGCCGGGCCTCCGAGCAACCCCCGCTCGCCGCCCTGTCGTTGGCGGTGGTCGCGGTCCGCGCCCTGGCGATCGTGCGCGGCACGCTGCGCTACGGCGAGCGGCTGGCCGGACATGACGCGGCGCTGCGGATCATGGAGCGGGTGCGCGGCCGGTTCTTCGACGCCCTGGAGCCGCTGGCCCCGTCCGGGCAGCCCGCGTTCCGCCGTGGCGACCTGCTCACCCGGCTGCTCGCGGACGTGGAGGCGGTGCAGGACCTGGTGATCCGGGTGGTGCTGCCCGGACTCGCGGCGCTCACGGTCGGCGCCGGTGTCACCGTCTGGGTGTGGCTGCAACTGCCCGCGGCCGGTGCCGTGTTGGGCTGCGGTCTGCTGGTGGGCTCGGTGCTGCTGCCGGTGGCGGCGGCTGTCGCCCTGGACCGGGCGCGGGTGCGTCTGGTGCGGGCCCGCGGCACGCTGGCGGTGCGCAGCGTGGACTTCATCGAGGGGGCCGAGGACCTCGCGGTCTGCGGGGCGTCGGCCGCCGCCACCGAGCGCGAGCGCGCCGCCGCGCGGAGCGTCGCCCGGCTGGAACGCTCCGTGGCGCTGCGCGGGGCCACCGCCGGCGCCGCGGGGCTCCTGGTCCGGCTGGTGACGACCGGTGCGGTGGCGGTGCTCGCCGCGAGGGCCCAGGACGCCGGGCGGCTCGGCCCGGTCGCCGTCGCCGTCCTCACCCTGACCGCGCTCGCCGCCGTGGAGACGAGCGCTCCCGTGCAGGCTGCGGCGGAGCGGCTCGGTGAACTCGGCCATGGGCTGCGGCGGTTGCGGGAAGTACTGCGCGCCCGCCCGCCCGTGCCCGAGCCCGCCCGTCCGCGCCCGGTGCCGGCGGGCCCCCTCACCCTGGAGTTCGACGACGTCACCGTGGTGCCCCCGGGAGCGTCCCGGGCGGCCCTGAGCGGATTCGGCCTGTCCCTGCCCCCGGGGCGCAAGGTCGCCCTGGTCGGGCCGAGCGGCGCGGGCAAGAGCACCGTGCTCGCCGCCGCGCTGGGGTTCGTCCGCCCCGGGGCGGGACGGGTGACGCTGAACGGTGTGCCGGTCGAGCAGACAGCGGGCCGGCAGCTGCGGCCCCGTCTCGTGTGCGGGCTCACACAGGAGCACTACGTCTTCGCCGGCACGGTCCGCTCCGTGCTCAGGATCGGCCGGCCGGACGCCGAGGACGCCGAGCTGTGGTCCGCCCTGGAGCGGGCGGGTGCCGCCGCGTGGATCCGCGGCCTGCCGGGCGGCCTGGACACCGAAGTGCGGGACGACGCGGCCGAGTTGGCGGGCGGCCAGCGCCAGCGGCTGGCGCTGGCCGCCGCCCTGCTCGCCGATCCCCGCGTCCTCGTCCTGGACGAACCCACCGAGTCCGTCGATCCCCGAACGGCCGACGCCCTGCTCCGCGACACCCTGGCCGCGGCGGGCGACCGGGCCCTCCTCCTGGTCAGCCACCGCCTCCGCGGCCTCGAGTCCGCCGACGAGATCGTGGTGCTGCGCGCGGGGCACGTCGTCCAGCGCGGCAGCCACACCGAACTCCTCGCCCAGGAGGGCTACTACCGCGACCAGTACACCGCCGAACGCGAGGCCGAGCAGCGCACGGCGCCCGGGCTCACCGTGCGGTGAGCCCGGGGGCCGATGTACGGCAGAGCCGGCTTCCTGCTGCTCCGCGCATAAGCCCTGCACGCCGAACGTCACCCGCGGCCGCCTCGGGCGGCTCGCCCGCCATGGCTTCCCCTCCCCCGTGCGGACCGGGCCGCCACCAGGAAGGGCCTCGAAATCCGCTGACTTCGTGTCTCCGCGAGGGATTCCTCGTATCTCCTGCCGGATCTGCGCTCGAGCCCGCTTCTAGGTCGAGCTGGTCAACTTGGGGCAATGCATGGGGTGAACGAGGACCGGTTCCCTTCTCGGTGAAAGCAAAAACCGGCAGGAGCCGCACGCCGATCCAGGAGACGAATTCGACCTACCGTCGCATCGGTACTGATAGTCCAGTTCCAATTAATTCACACAGGCGAGAGTCGGGCGATGTGTCGGATATTTGGCCACTTTAATGGCGTGGTGACCCCACGCGAACTTCAGACGGTCGGCGCGCTTCAGCGGCACGGCGGCCCCGATGGCCAGGGCAGCGTGCACGACGCGATGTGGTCCGTCGGGAACAACCGGCTGGCCATCATGGATCTGGACGGCGGCCGGCAGCCGTACGAACTCCTGGACGGTCGCATACGAATCGTCTTCAACGGCGAGATCTACAACCACGACGAGCTCCGACAGCGGCTGCGGGCGCGGGGTTACACCTTTTCCGACCGCTGCGACGGGTCGATTCTCCCGGCGTTGTACGACGTGTACGGCGACGATTTCACCGAGCACTTGGACGGCATGTACGCGATCGCCGTCCTCGACCAGCGCGCCGAGCCGCGGCTGGTGCTCGCCACCGATCACGTGGGCATGAAGCCGTTGTACTACCGGTGGGATCCGGCGTCGGGAGCGCTTCATTTCTCCTCGGAGATCCCCGCCCTGCTCGCGTTCGACGCGGTGTCGAGCACCGTCTGGGCGCCGGGTCTGGACGCGTACCTCGCGACGAAGACGCCCTTCGGCGAGCAGACGATGTTCGCCGACATCAAGGTGTTGCCGCCGGCGGCCACGGCGGTCTGCGACCGGGCCTCGGGGTTGCGCGTCCTGCGCCGGAAGCCGCCCCGGCCGGGCCCGTTGCCCGGCGACGACACACCCGGCCGGCTGCGCGCGCTGCTTCGGAACGAGGTGCGCCGGCTCCGGGTGGCCGACGTCCCGCTCGCCTCGATCACCTCCGGCGGGCTCGACTCCGGCCTGGTCACGGCGTTCGCCGCAGAGGACGGCAGCGACCTGCACACCTTCAACCTCTCCTACAAGGGCTCCTGGCCCGGGGACGAGCGGCGGTACGCGCGCCAGATCGCGGAGCGGACCGGAGCGGTCTACCACCAGGTGGAGATCGATCCGGCCGCCTTCCCCGACCTGATGGCGGACGTCGTGTGGCACCTGGGCCAGCCGAACGCCGACCCGATCACGCTCAGCACCTACGCCCTGTTCCGCGCCGTACGGGAGGCCGGCTTCAAGGTGGCGCTGACCGGCGACGGCGCGGACGAGGTCTTCGGCGGCTACGACCGGATGCGCGCGGCGGCGCAGGCCCCCGGACAGTGGCGTGCGGCGTACTCGGATGCCCTCGCCGTCGCCCCCGCGCGGCTGAGAGGCCTGCTCTACACCAGGGACTACGCCGCCGAGGTGGACCTGGCGGCGCCGCTTCCCGAGGGGGCGAGTCATCTCCTTCGCGACGACGGCGACGATCCGTTGGGGCGGATCACGGCGTTCGAGATGGAGTACCGCCTGCCCGCGTATCACCTGCGCCGCGTGGATCACCTGAGCATGGCGCACTCGGTCGAGGTGCGGCTGCCGTACTGCCAGCGCGACGTCGTCGCCTTCGGGCGGGCGCTGCCCGACCGCATGCGCATCAGCGGCGGGCGGGTCAAGCGGGCGCTCTACTCCGCCGCCTCCGGACTGCTGCCCAAGGATGTCCTGAACCGCCCCAAGCAGCCCTTCACCCTGCCTCTCACCGCGATGCTCACCCCTGGGCAGCCGCTGTGGGACTTCGCCGGGGACATGCTCGGCGCGAGCCGGCTGCGCGCTGCGGGCCAGCTCGACCCCGGCGCCGTGCGGAACCTCTTCACAGCCCAGGCCGGCCGTCCGGACGACACCGCGGCGCTGACGATCTGGGCCCTGCTGGTGCACGAGGTCTGGCGGGAGCAGTTCCGGCCGGGCGCACGGGCGGGGGCCGTGAGGGGAGCGATGGTCGCGTGATCGGTCACATCGCTTATGCGTCCGGGAGTCCCTGCCCCACCCTCGTCCTCGACGCGCGGCAGTTTCCGAGAGAGCGGGGGCCGCTCCTGGAGGCCCTCACCGAGGTCCGCCGGCGGCTGGTTCTGGCCGGCGGGGCGCACATACTCAAGATCGCGCTGATCGAGCCGTCGTCGCACCCGCTGTTCGATCTCGACTACCGCTTCATCCAGGCGCTTCCGGACGGTTTGGCGCGGTTCGATCTGCGCGGCTCGTGCGGGCACTCCGTGCTGTGCTCCGTGATGGCCGCCGGGCGGTCCGGGATGCTTCCCCGGCAGGGCCCCGGGGACCGGGTCCGGGTGCACGTCCTCAACAACGGCGATCACCTCGTGTGCGAGACCGAGGAGGCCGACCGGGAGACCGCCAGGTGCACGATGTACTTCCTGCACACTCCCCCGGTCCCGGTGGCAGGTCTGCTGCTGCGGGACGAGCCGCAGACGACTCTCGACGTGGAAGACGAGAAGGTGACCGTCTCCATGGTCTCCTCCGGCAATCCGTACGTCTTCGTCGGGGCGCGGGAAGCCGGGGTGACCGACGCCGCGGAACTGTTCACCGGGGGGCCCGACCTGTTCGACCGGCTGGAACGGATCCGTGGGGCGGCGGCCCGGTTGCTCGACTGGTCGCCCGACGGGGCGTTCCCCAAGATCGCGGTCGTCGTGCCCGACGGGGCCGGCCGGATAGCGGCTCGGGCCGTGACCGTGCCCGGCTGGCATCCCACGCTGGCGCTGACCGGCGCGGTCTGCCTGGGGGCGGCGAGTTGCATTCCGGGGACGATTCCATGGCTCGCGGCACGGGACGTGGGATGTCTCGGCGGGCAGGTGGACATCCGGACCACCGGCGGGAGCACGGCGGTCACCGCCACCACCCGGATCGGCGACGGCCGCACCGAACTCGCCTGGGTCGCCGTGGGCAACAAGACCGTCCGGTACCACGGCCCGTTCTTCCCCGAATCGCTCACCCGTTTCCAACCCAGGGAGTTCGGAGAATGTCTGTCGCTTCCAGCCTGATCCGCACAGAGGACGTCGTCCGCACGGTCGGGCCCACCCTCGCGCCGCCGGTCCTGGACATGTTGCGCGAGTCCGATGCCCAAGCCGCCGTCATCGGCAAGCCCGACAGGTCGGTGCTGTCGAGACTGCGGGCTTCGGGACTGCTCGCTACCGCCGTCCCGGAGGCGTACGGAGGCGCCGGGGGTGACGCCGCGGCTGTGAACCGGGTCGTGGAGCAGGTGGCGACGGTGAACCCGTCCGTGGCGATCATCTTGTTCCAGCATTTCGCGGTGTGCGCGCGCATCGACGAGTGGGGCACCGACGAGCAGAAGGCGAGGTACCTGCCGGCTCTGGCCTCGGGCGAGTTCCTCGCGGCTTCGGCGTGGAGTGAGACGGGGGCGGGTGCCGCCAAGAAGCGGCTGGCGTCCACCGCCGAGCGACTCCCGGGCGATCGATGGCTGTTGAGCGGCGCGAAGGCGTTCACCACCGGCGCCGGTGTCGCGGACCTCTACCTCGTGCTCGTGCAGACGTCGGAGGAACAGGACGACCCGCGCAGCAGTTACGGCTCGGCCGGCCAGACCTTCTTCCTCGTGCACGGCGACAACCCCGGGCTGATCCCCGATCTGAGCCTGGAACTGGTCGGCATGCGCGGATCCGCGACGGGCTTCGTCCGGCTCAGCGGCTGCGAGGTCGCCGACGGCGATCGCCTGGGACCGCTCGGGCAGGCGACGGCCGTCATCGCCGGCGTGCGGGAGAGCGGCGCGACGCTCGGCGCGGTGTCGATCGGCATCGCCCAGGCGGTGTACGACCTCGCCGCCGGACACCGTGCCCGCCTCGACGGGACACGGGCCCAGACCGTCCGGCACGAGATGGTCGCGCTCAGCACGCTGCTGGAGTCGGCGCGTGCCTTCGTCGTGCGCGCGGGCCATCGGTCGTCGGACGATCCGGGCCGGACCACGCTGCAGGCCAAGCTGCACGCCTCGGCCGCCGCCGAGCAGATGTGCCTGGAGGTCTCCCGCATGCTCGGCTCTGCCGGTTACGTCGTCGACCACCGGCTGAACCGGTTGACCGCTGACGCCCGGGCGGTCGCCCTGATGGGCCCGACCAACGAGCTGTGCCGAGAGTTGGTGGCGCAGTCATGGGAGAGCTGAGCCGGGAGCGTGCCGATCTCGTGGTGACCGGGCGCCTCGTCACGCCGACGGGGGTGCGGCCGGGCGCGGTCGTCGTGTCCGCGGGCCGGATCGGCGCCATCACCGACATCGACGAGGCCGCCCCGGGGGTGCCACGGCTCGATGCCGGCGACGCCTACGTGCTGCCCGGGCTGATCGACTCGCATGTGCACTTCCGCACGCCGGGCCTGGAGCACAAGGAGGACTGGGAGCACGCCGGCCGGGCCGCCGTGGCGGGCGGCGTCACCACGGTCATCGACATGCCGAACACGAAGCCTCCGGGACTGACGCCGGAAGCGATAGCGGCGAAGGCCGCGTTGGTGGCCGGGTCGTCGCTGGTCGACTACCGGTTCCATCTGGGCGCCGACCCGGAACGGCCCGAACTGCTCGCCGACCTCGACCCCGCGATCGCCACCAGTGCCAAGGTCTTCATGGCCGGGCACCAGACCGCGCCGACGGTCGTGCGGGACCGGGACCAGCTGGAGAGGATCTTCACCGCCGCCGCTGCCGGCGGTGTGCAACTGGTGCTGCACGCCGAGCGGGACACCCTGTTCACGCTGCTCGACGGCGTGCGGGGGCGGCTTCGGGACTACGCCGCCTACGAACGGTCACGGCCGCGCAGCAGCGGAATCGCGGCCGTGGCGGATGTCATCGAGCTGGTGCGCCGCCACGGAACGAAGGCGCACATCCTGCACGTGTCCAGCGCGGAGGAGGTCGACCTGCTCGCGGCCGCGCACGCCGACGGGCTGCCGCTCACCTTCGAGGTGACCGCGCACCACCTGTCGTTCACCGACCACGACACGCTGCGGACCGGAGCGCGTACCCGCCTGTCGCCGGCCATCCGTTCCACGGCCGACCAGGACCGGCTCTGGGCGGCGTTGCGCCGCGGCGAGGTCGCCACACTGGGCAGTGACCACGCTCCGCACACCAGGGCGGAGAAGCTCCTGCCGATCCCGGACGCTCCGCCCGGGATTCCCGGCGTGCAGGAGCTCGCCGTCGCCGTCTGGACGGGGATGCGCCGACGGTGGCTCGACGAGTCCTCCGACGTGGCGATCATGCGGCTCGTCGATCACCTCGCGGCCAGGCCGGCAGCGCTCTTCCGGCTGCCGGGGAAGGGCCGCCTGGAGCAGGGCGCCGACGCGGACCTGACGATCTTCGGGCCGGATGATCCGTGGATGCTCTCCGCGCACGACATACACGCCAAGTGCGGCTGGTCGGCCTATGAGGGATGGACGATGGCCGGCAAGGTGCTGACCACCATCAGGGCGGGAGAGGTGGTCTGGGACGCGGGCGACCGGAGCTTCGGCAGCCCCACCGGGCGCTGGCTCGCGGCCGACATGTCGCGGCGAGCGCTCGCCACGGAGAGCGTCCGCCCATGACGTACCGGGGCCGTCGGGGGCCGCTGACCGCGCCCCCGGCGCCCTGGCGACGTGCCCGCGCGCACGCGGTCGTGACTGCGGCGCTCGGGCGCCCCGGACGTCATCGGCGAGAGCGGTCGGCAGCGGCCCAGGGCCTGGGTCCGCGGCTTCCCGTCCACGCGGAGAACCGTGTCCCGCCCCGGCGGGCCGGGACACGGACCGGGCTCGTCACGGACCTTGGTGGTCCGAGGGGCCGGGGGCCGTCGTGGCGCGCAACAGGCCGCGCACGACGGCGATCCGGCGGTCCGCTTCCTGCTCGGACGCGGCGTCGATCACGACATGGCCGTGCCGGCTTCCGGAGTTCCTGATCTCCGGGACCGTGTCGCCCGGCGCGAAGGGGAACTTCAGCTCGTGCACGAAGGGGAGCGCACGGATGGCGTCCAGCCCCTCCACGGATACGAGCCGTCCGGGACGGAGTTGGAAGAAGGAGACGCACCCCACCCGGTGGGCGGCGTCGACCTGGATCGGTTTGCCGATGAGCGCGCGGAAGACGGCCGCCTCGATGTCGAACCCGGAGGCGAGCGCGATGGCTCGGTGGATCCGATCGCCCGGGGCGCGGGTCTGCGACTCGACGATTCTCGGACCGTCCGGCGTCAGGATGACCTCGGTGTGCGCCGGGCCGAACCGGTAGCCGGTCTCGTTCAGGAACCGCAGGACCAGGTCGGTGACCGCGGCCCGATCGGGTCCGGCCATGGACGCGGGGTGCACGTGCCCGATCTCGGTGAAGCCGGGCGGCGGCGTCTTCCGCTTGGCCGTGACGCCCACGAGGTGGTGGGATCCCTGCGCGGTCAGCGTTTCGACGCTGAACTCGGGCCCGCGCAGGTACTCCTCGATCAGCACGGGACCCGCATAGCCCTGGTCGGCGAGCTGCTCCTCCCAGTCGTCCATGTCCCGCGCCTCGTGGATGAGCCGTACGCCGCGGCTGCCGGAGAGAAGAGCCGGCTTGGCCACGACGGGCAGCTCGAACTCCGCCAGCAACGCCCGGGCCTCCCGCGCCGATTCGGCCACGCGCGCCCGCACCGGCGACAGACCCCGCTCGCGCAGCAGCTGCCGCATCGCCGTCTTGTCGTTGATGACGCGCAGCGCCGCCGGTGGATTCGGGGCGAGCCCCAGCGCGTGCGCCTCCTCGCAGACCGGTAGCTGGGTGTCCTCGTTGCCCAGGTGCAGAACATGTGAGACGCCCAGCCGCGTGGCCGTCTCGGCCACCAGCCGGCGCAGCCCGGCGATGTCCCGGAAGTCGGTGAACAGGAGTTCCTCGGAGTAGCGCGCGACCTCGTCCCGGTGGTCCTGCGGGATGCGGTCCGGGTCCCAGATGGAGAAGACCCGAAAGCCCTCCTCGGTGGCCTTGCGCACGTACGCCCGCCACGGCATCACCATGAGGATCTTGTCTGTCATCGCTGCGCTCCGTTTTCCTGGGCGAGGAGGGGCTGCGGGGCGGCCGTGCGCGCGTCGCGCTCGCGGAAGAGGGACCGGTAGAGGAGCATCGCGCCGGCTCCGAAGAGCCCGAAGAGCACGCTCATTCCGACCGCCGGGACCAGCACGCCGATGGCCAGGCAGAGCGAGGCGACGATCATCCCCAGCTGTACGTTGATCTGGTACACGGCCATGTACCTGCTCCGGTCCTCGGCGGGCACCAGATCGGCCAGCAGGACCTGCCGGATCGGCACCGACATGATCTCGCCGACGGTGAGCACCACCGCGGCCGCGAGCAGCAGCCAGGGGGCGTTGCTCGCTCCCCAGACCATGTATCCGGCGGTGAAGAGGGTGATGCCGCCGAAGATGCGCTGCCGGTCGGACAGGCGGCCGAACAGCCACGCGGCGAACAGCGCCAGGCAGACCACGATGAGGGTGTTGGCCGCCCGGAGGATGCCGAGCATCTCGACGCCGTCGACGGTCGGCCGCCACGGGCCGATGCCGAGGAGCTGGTGCCGCCCGAACTCCTTGCTGAGGCGCACGGCGATGTAGTACGAGATCTGGATCTCGACGCTCCGGATCAGCAGGGCGGACAGGACCAGTCGGGCGAGGACGTTGTCGCGCAGCGCCGTCATGTAGCTGCCCAGCAGCGTCTTCAGCCAGCCTCGGTCCTGCACCTGGCCGGCGTGGCCGAGCGGTGCGGTCTCGCTGATCGCGACCAGGGTGACGAGTGCGATGAGGCTCGCCAGCACGGCGGCGCCGGCGAGGAGGTAGAAGAAGTACCCGCCGAAGGCGAAGCCGCCCACGAGGGAACCCAGGAGGAACGCCACGTTGATCGACCAGTAGTTGATCGTGTAGATCTGCGCACGCGTCTGTGGGGTGGAGATGTCCACCATCATCGCGTCGTTGGCGGGTACCGCGATGCCGAAGAGGCTGGTGCTGAGCAGATAGCAGCAGAAGGTCGCGGTTCCCGAGTGCCACCACGGCGAGTTCGCCAGCGCGAGCAGCACGAGGGCCGCGGCGCTGCCGATCTCGCCGGCCAGGAGGGTGGGGCGCCGGCCGAGGGTGTCGGACATGTGGCCGCCGACGAACGCGCACCCGACGACGGCGACGGCGATCGCGAAGGTCATGAGTCCCGCCGTCGCGGCGCCGTACAGGTGCGAGAAGTGGATCACCATCAGCGGGGCGAGCATGATGTCCAGGAACTTCCGGACGAACCCGACTCCGATTCGCAGCTTCAGGTTCCGGTGCACGTCGGCGGTGATCATGTATACCTCGAAATCTTGGTCGGACGGCGAAGGGGGCCGGCGTCCGAGGCCGATGTCAGCCGACCGGGCATGCTGTTCAGCCGACCTGGTCCGCGGCCGGACGGGACGTGGGGAGCGAGCGCAGATCCGGCAGCGCGAGCAGGATCGGCGGATCGGTCGGCCTGGTCGGCCGCAGGCGCATCGACACGAGAAGGGCCGTATGAGCCCCGACCGTCACCGAATCGCGCCGGCCCACGAACAGCGGCTGGTGGGGGCGTTGGCCCCGGCCGGTGGCACGCGCGGCCGCGACGGCATGGACGAACCACGTGCCGGGCGGGACGTTCGGCAGGACACAGCGCAAGGGGTGGCCGTCGGCCGCATCGACGATCTTCGCGGCGACGGGCGGGCTCTGCAGGATGGGGGACGGGAAGATCCCCGCGTACACCCGCAGGCCCGAGCACCCGCCGGGAAAGGAAATCGTCACGGCCGCCGTGCCGCGTGACGAAGGCACGTTGTTCTTCGGCGGGAGAAGATCGAGTACGGTGCCCTCAACGAGGTGACGGAACTGGCTCGGTGGCATGCCGACACTTTGCGTGAAGTAGTTCGTGAACGACCCCAGGCTCTGATATCCGACGGCGGACGAGATGTCCGTGATGGTTCTCGAGGTATTGATCAGCAGGTGTTTTGCCTGATGGATGCGTACCGCGGAGAGAAACCGGCCAGGGGTGACACCGGTGATGTCCCGAAATGTTCGGGCGAAGTGGAAGCGGCTGAGCAGGGCGGTCTTCGAGAGCTCGTCCAGCGAGACCGGCTCGCTGTACCTCTCCCAGATGTACTCGATTGCCCGTTCTATAGATTCACGGGTGGCGCCGTCGTGGGTCTCGGGCGCTGCCCGGCATCTGGCTGCTGTCACGACCGATATTCTGCGGCGCCGCAATCTCGCTCCGGTCGAGCACGGCTCGAGCACCGCTCGAACCGGGATGGGACGGCCGCGGCGGGCCGGGGTGTCAGCAATATGGGATATGGCTTGGACTTTCCGCCCAGCGCATGCTGTGAAGCATGCGAGGCGCCCGTCATTCCCGCCGGCGGAAGCTGCCGGGGGGAACGAGACGGCGGAGAGGAATTCCAATGGACGAGGTCCGGAAGATTTTGGCGCCGGTAGTGGACGAACTACTGAAGCCGTTCAATCAGGTCGCCGAGACCGAGCTGCAGAGCGTGGCCGCCATCCATGAACGGTATCCAGGGCTGGCCCGATTTCGTGAGCGGCTCGGGGACACGCCGCTCATCGAGGTCCCGTCGAGGCCCGGTGGCGCGACCATTCTCGCGAAGTGCGAATGGGGAAATCCGGCGGGCTCGGTAAAGGACCGCGTGGCGTACGCGCTGGTGTGCGACGCCATCAGGCGCCACGGAGAACGGCCGGCGGAGGAGCTCCGGTTGGTGGAGTACTCGGGCGGGAACCTGGGTCTGGCGCTGTCGTACCTGTGCGCGGAAGCGGACATCCCCCTGCGCCTGGTCGTGGCGTCGTTCACGTCGGACAGCGTGCTGGACACGTTGCGCTCCCGCGGGACCACGGTGGACATCGCTCCGCAGGAGGAGGGCTTCCTCGGCACGATCAGGCAGGCGCTGCGGATCGCGGACGGCGACGGCTCCTGGCGGCTTCTGTTCCAGCACGTCAACCCCGTCAACCTGACCATGCATCAGGCGACGACGGGCACGGAGATCGTGAAACAGCTGGACGGCCGCAGGCCGCACACCTGGGTCGCCGCCATCGGTACGGGCGGAACCCTCATCGGAGTGCTGAACATGCTGCGCACCGTCAGCCCCGGCGTCCGGGCGGTGGGCGTCACGCCGGCGGAGTCCCCGTACGGGCACGGCGGGGCTCCGGCGACCCCCCAGGGACTGTGCGGCACCGGTGGACTCGGATACGGCCTCAAGCAGCCGTTCGTGAGGGCGTACGAGGACGACGTCGCCGCGCACTACCAGGTCTCCTATCCGGAAGCACTCGAGGGCGCCGCGGAGTTCTTCAGCCTGACCGGCACGCGGATCGGCACGTCCGCCTCGGCGAACTGGCTGGTCGCGCGCAAGATCGCCGCGGAGCTACCCCCCGAGGAGCTGGTGGTCACCATGTTCGCCGACGCCGGAAATCCCGAGCAGTGGAAGGCGATAGGGACATGACCACGCCCGCGAGAGCACCGGCGGGGTCCGAGCACGTCCTGGAGCGGTTCCGGGACCTTGCGGTCGGCCCGACCAGGTTCATGACCGTGTACGCCTGCTACGAGCTCGGGGTCCTGGACCAGCTCCGGGAAAACGACGGTGCCGGGGTGTCGGCCGCGCACATGGCCGCGGTGGCCGGCGTCCGGCCGGACGCCGTCGAGCAACTGCTGCACCTGCTCGTCAAGGAAGACCTCGTCACGTACGACGAGAGCACCGGCGGCTACCGGGCCGGCGGCCTCGCCCGCCTCTCCGACGACGAGTTCGCCCGGGCCATGCGCCTGATGACCATGATCAAAGAGGTCTGTCTGCGGCAGCTCTACCACCTGGCCGACAGCGTCCGGACGGGAACGGTGGTGGGCCTGGAGAAGATCTTCGGGTTCAAGGGCAACCTCTACGAGGCGTGCGCCGAGCACGACGGGCTCCGTGCCGCGTGGTCCGCGATGATGGATCAGACCACGTCCCTCATCGACCCCTGGTTCTTCGAGAACGTCGACATCGAGTACGGCAGCAAGGTGCTCGACCTGGCGGGGCATACCGGACTGGGCGCGATCCTGACGTGCAAGTACAACCCGGAGAAGAACCTGCAGGTGGCCTGCTTCGATTTTCCGGAGAAGCAGGACGACGCGCTGGAGAACTTCCGCGCGCACGGTGTCGAGGAATCCTGCTCCTTCATCGGCGGCGACGTGTACGACGGCCTTCCCAAGGGCTTTGAAGTCGTCCTGGTGAAGCACTTCCTGGATCAGCTCGGCAAGGAGAACGTATTCCGCGTTCTTCGCGCCGTGCACGAGTGCCTGGAACCCGGCGGCCGGATCTACGCCCTGGTCCCGACCTATCCGGAGGACGTGAAGGACTCGAGCCAGGCGGATTTCTTCCCGGCGTACTTCCTTGGCTGCAGCACGGCCGAGGGCGGTCCGCAGAAGGTCTCCACCTACAAGCAGTGGATGGAGGAATGTGGTTTCACTTCCGTAGAGGTGATCACGCACGAGGCGCACCTGCGGCCCCCCGAGATGATCCATGTGCATACTATTCTATGCGGAGTAAAGGAATAGTCGGTGAAAAAGCGCATCCTGCTGGTGCACAGCAAGAGCGGTCCGCCCCTTGATTTCGCGCTGCCCCGGCTGGCCGCCCGGGGCGAGGTCCACGTGCTCGCGCTCCGGCCGCTGCCGGCCGGGGCAAAGGAGTTCTGCGCCTCGGTCGTTCCCGCCCATGAGCGGCGGCTGAAGGGGGACGAGCTGGTCGACGCGATCGTCGAGGCGGCCGTCCGTGTCGGTGCGGACGCGCTGTGCGGCCTGTCGGAGTACACGGTGGTTCCGGTGGCGCTGGCGGCCGACCGGCTGGGCCTTCCCGGCCCGGGTGCGGGGGCGGCGTCATCGCGCGACAAGCGGCTGATGCGGGACGCGTGGGCGAAGGCCGGGGTGCCGCAACCGGCATACCAGGCCGTGGCCTCGGCGGCGGACCTGCGCCGGGCCTTCCGCGAGTTACGGCCGCCGCTGTTGCTGAAGTCGGCGTGGGGCGCCGGCTCGACCGCGCAGCTCGTCATCTCCTCCGAGGAGCAGATCGAGCCGGCGTGGCAGGAGGCGACGACGGTGATGAGGACGGCGGACGCGGCGAACGTCCTGATGCTGGAGGTGCCGGGTGCCGAGAACGACTTCCTCGCCGAGGAGATCATCCCGGGGACGACGCGGTCATGGTGGGAGGACGGCAGCGGCTACGGCGACTATCTGAGCGTGGAGGGAATCGTCGTCGAGGGGGTCTACCACCCTGTTTGTATAACGTCGAGGCTGCCGACGATCCCGCCCTTCATGGAGCTGTGCAACATCGCGCCGTGCGAACTGCCGGTACCGCTGCAGCGTGCGGTCGAATCGGTGGCTCGCGCCGCGGTCGACGCGCTCGGGCTGCGAACGTGCGGTACGCACACGGAGATCAAGCTGATGGAGGACGGGGGGCTCGCGCTGATCGAGTCCGCCGCGCGATTCGGCGGCGCCATGATCCTCGCGCAGATCGAGCACGTCTACGGCTGTGATCTGGTCGGGATGCTGGCGGATGCGCTGCTCGGACTCCCGACCGACCCGCCGGATTCCATGCTGACCCCGCAAGACGCCACGGGCGCCGCCTGCACGCTGTCCCTTCTCGCCACGAACGCCGTGGGCGAGCCCTGGTCGAAGGACCTGGTCTGGGACAGTCGCGGGGTCGACTGGCCGTCCTTGGCGACTCCCGGCACGAGCATCGAGACGGTGCCGGGACTGACGATCCCGGACGGGACACCCATGCCGAAATACGAGCTCAGCGGCGGGAAGTTGGGGCTCGGCGGAGTTCTCTACATGGAGTCGGCGGATCCCGGGACGCTCGTGCACGACGCGTACGCGGTTCTGAACGGCCTGGAGGATGCGCTGGCGCGGGGACGGCATGCGCAGACCACTCCCGTGGTCCGGGAAAGAAGTGGGGGTTGAGTACATGAGCGGCATCGACATCCGGCGCATCGGCGGCCGCATAGGCGCCGAGATCACCGGTATCGACTTGGGTGCCACGATCTCGGACCAGCTGTTCTCCGAGATCAAGAAGGCGTTCCTTGATTACAAGGTGCTGTTCTTCCGCCGTCAGGAGATCAGCGACGAGCAGCAGTTGGCCTTCGCCGGCCGATTCGGCCCGCTCACCCACCGGCATCCGCTGATGCGGACCGCCGAGCAGAGCCCGCAGGTCCTCGTCGTGGACGGGGAGGACCAACGGGCCAACCACTGGCATTGCGACATCAGCTTCACCGAGGCCCCGTCGCTGGGAACCACGCTGCGCAGTGTGGTGCTGCCGCCCTACGGCGGAGACACGCTGGTGGCAAGCGGCGAGGCCGGCTACCGGGCCCTGCCCGCCGAGTTGCGGGAGATCGCCGATCGGCTGTGGGCGGTGCACACCAACCGGGCCGAACAGCCGCGCCTCGCCACCCAGCGTGGTGACGAGGTGCGCCGGGCCTTTTTGGCCAAGCGGTTCGAGACCGCGCACCCGGTCGTCCGCGTCCACCCGGAGACGGGCGAACCCTCCCTGTTCCTGGGCGGCTTCGCCCAGCGGCTGGTGGGAATGAGCCTGCGGGAGTCGCGGCCGATCATCGACGTGCTGCAGTCCTACGCACTGCGTCCGGAACACCAGGTCCGCTGGAACTGGCGGCCGGGAGACGTGCTCATTTTCGACAATCGCTGCACGCAGCACTATGGCGTCGACGACTACGACGGCCACCGGCGGCTGCTGCACCGGGTCTCGGTCACCGGCGACGTGCCGGTCGGCCTGGACGGCAGACGCAGCTACACGATCCATACCGACGACGGTGATGAGGGAGGGCAATAGACATGGCGTTGCCGGATTCGTTTGCGCGGCGGCTCCGCGCCCGCGAGCAGCTTGCCGGTTACTGGATCTCGTGCGACAACCCGGTCGCGGTCGAACGCATCGCCCGGCTCGGCTACGACTACATCGGGGTCGACGGCCAGCACGGCGTGCTGTCGCAGTCGGGGTGGAACGCCGCGATGCTGGCGGTGGACGCGGGACAACGCGCGGCGGGCCTGATCCGGGTTCCCTCCGTGGACCCCGTCGCCATCGGTGCCGCTCTGGACACCGGAGCGCGTGGCGTGATCGTGCCCATGGTCGAATCGCCGGAACAGGCGGCGATGGCGGTGCGGGCCACGAGGCACTGGCCGGCCGGAACCCGCAGTCTGGCCGGCCCCGTGCGGGCCCAGTTCCGGCTCGGTGACGTCCCGGCCGAGATCGACGAGGGCGTGGTCTGCATCGTCATGATCGAGACGATGGCTGCCATGGACGACCTGGAGAAGATCTGCGCGACTCCGGGCCTGGACGCCGTCTACCTGGGACCGGCCGACCTGTCCGTGGCACTCGGCGGACGCTACTTCGGTGATCCCGCGGTGCAGCCGGCGCTGCTGGAGGCGACGGCCGCCATTGCCGAAGCCGCACGACACGCGGGTATCGCAAGCGGCATCCACTGCATGGACGGGCAGAGCGCGGCCCGGTGGCTGTCGGACGGCTACACCTTCGCCACGATCTCCAGCGACATCACCCATCTGGAACAGACCGCGGCCGCGCACCTGGCGGCGGCCCGGGGGGCGGGAGTCTCGTGAGCCCGGAAGGCCGGATCTACCAGTCCATGGAGGAACTGGTCGGCGGCACCCCCCTGCTGCGGTATCGGCTGCCGGGCGTCCCGGCGGGTGCGCGGACTCTGGCGAAGCTCGAGATGCTGAACCCGCTCGCCAACGTCAAGGACCGGGCGGTGCTCTACATGTTCCGTGCCGCCCAGCGGTCGGGCGAGCTGCCGCCGGGCGGGACGGTGATCGAGTGCTCCTCCGGGAGCACCGGCATCTCCCTCGCCGCGCTCTCCCTCCTGCACGGCCACCGCTGCATCATCGTGATGCCGGACAACGCCACCGTGGAACGGCAGCTGATACTGCGCAAGCTGGGGGCCGAGATCAGGCTCGTGCCCCACGGCGACGGATTGCCGGCCGCATGGGCGTACGCGGAGCGGCTGCAGAAGTCCATACCCGGCTCCTGGCTTCCGCACCAGGACACCAACCCGGCCAACGTGCTGGCGCACTACGAGACCACCGGACCCGAGCTGTGGCGGGACACCGCGGGAGAAATGGATGTGCTGGTATGCGGTGTCGGCACCGGCGGGACGCTGACCGGGATCGCGCGTTTTTTCAAGGAACGACGCGATGTCCATGTGGTCGCGGTCGAGCCCACCAGGTCGCCCGTCCTTTCGGGGGGCGAAGCGGGACCGCACTGCATCCCCGGGATCGGAGCGGGCTACGTCTCGGAAATCACCGACCTTGCGCTTATCGACGAGGTGATCGCGGTATCGGATGACGACGCGGCCACCACCAGCCGGGAGATCACCCGGGCCACCGGACTGCTCGCCGGGATCTCGTCGGGGGCCGCGGCACATGCCGCCCGTATCGTGTCCCGGCAGCCACAGTGGTCCGAGGCGACGATCGTCACCGTGTTTCCCGACTCCGGCGAACGCTATCTTTCGACCGGCGCGGACTGAGACGGTGGCGGTCCCCCGGCGGTGAAGGCCGCACGTCCGGCCGGGTCATCTCCCAGCCCCAGAACATCGTGCGGCGGCACATCGAAGCTCCGGTGCACCAGGGCGACTTGTCGAGGTCGCCCGGTCCACCGGAGCTTCGTCGCGTTGGTGTCGGGACGTCGGGGCGTCATGACGCCGCTGTGGCCGGCGCACCCGCTCGGTCAGGCATGGATCAGTCGGCTGTGGCCATGTCGACGGCGGGCTCACCGTGTGCCGGACGGCGCGGGAGACGGTCCGGGAGGGCGATGCGTGCGTGCCGCAGAACGCCGTCCTCGCCCCGCACCTGGAGCCGGATGGTGTCGCGGAGGACCTCGTCGGCACGGCGGACCGCCATGTCGCCGGTGGCCCCGGTGGCGGCCACCAGCCCCAGACGGTCCCAGGAATCCTCGACCGGGCGGACCGTGTCGCCCGGCTTCACCCACATCTGGGCCGTCAGGACACCCGGCTGCGACCGCGCGTCCTCCACTCCCGTTATGGATTCCACCCGCCCCGGGCCGCCGACGAGGAAGCGGACGGCGGCAGCGCCGTGCGCCCGCGGCGGCCGGGAGATCTCGGGCACCAGCCCGAACGGCCAGCCGAGCGCGTAGGTTTCCAGATCGATTCCGTAGGCGCCGCGCACGAGTTCGTTGATGGCGCCGCCGCCGAAGCGGTTGTGCGACTCGATGACCACCGGCCCTCGCCCGCCGAGCCTGAACTCGGTGTGCGCGGGCCCGTCGCGCAGCTCCATGGCGTCGAGGAAACGGCTCACGGCGTCGAGCACGCCGGCCTGGGCGGCGGTGTCGAGCCGGGCGGGCATGGTGTGGGAGAAGGCCGCGAAACCATCGGCGGCGAGATGCGTCTCGGTGATGCCGATCACCACGTGACGGCCGTCGAAGCTGAAGGACTCCGCGCTGAACTGAGGCCCGTCGATGTATTCCTCCATCATGAAGCCATCGACGGAGAACGGCATGGTCGTGCGGGCCATGGGATGCCCGTTCAGCGCGCTCACCGTGTCCCACGCCGTGTCCGCCGCTTCGGGGCCGGTGACCTTGACCACCCCGTAACTCCCCGTGCCGTTACGCGGTTTGACGACGAACGGATAACCGTGGCGGTCGGCGAACTCGTCGAGGTCACGTCGCGTCGCCAGCGGCGCCGCGGCGGCGCCGGCCGCTTCGTCGCCGGCCGTGAGCAGGCGACGGCGCATGGCCAGTTTGTCCCTGAAGCGCCTGGCCGCCTCGAGCCCGGTGCCGCCCAGGCCGAACAGGTCGTTGATCAGGCCCGCGCCTTCCAGGCCAGGCTCCGTGAGGGACAGGACAGCGGTGAATCCCGTGGTGCTCCACAGCTCACGGGCCGCCGCTTCCAGCGCGGTCAGATCCGTGTAGTCCACGACCCGGACGGCGTCGGCCGGTTCGCACGGCGCCTCCGCACGTTTCTGGGGATGCTGGAGCACGAGAACATCCAGGCCCAGGTCCTTCGCCTTCTTCACCGTACGGTCGGTGGCGCCGACGAGAAGCACCGTCGAATCCGCTTGCACGCTTCCTCCGCTTTTTCCGGGGCGAGGATGAGATGGCGGGAGACAGGCCGTCCGATCAGGGCATCCACGCTGTCTTGGGCAGTGCGCCATGCGATGTGGGTGCCGCGGTCGCGGCCACCACATGAGTGTCAGCGGGTACGTCCGCCAGGACGAGGGCCTGTGCCCCGATCACGGCTCTGTCACCGACGACCACCGGTCCGAGGACGGTGGCGCCGGCGCCCAGGACGGAACCGCTGCCGATCGCCGGGTGGCGCCGTTCTCCGGGCAGCCTGCGGTTGTCCCGCCACCAGCCGACCGCTCCGAGGGTGACCTGGTGGTAAATGGTGACGTCGTCGCCCACCACTGCCGTTTCACCGATCACGACGGCCGCACCGTGGTCGATGAGCACCCTGCGGCCCAGCGTGGCACCCGGGTGGATCTCCGTACCGGTCAGCGCCCGGGCACCTGTCATCAGGGCGCGCGCGATCAGCCGGGCGCCGCGCCTGTGGAGCAGGTGCGCCACGCGGTGGACGCACAGGGCGGGCAGTGCCGGATGCAGCAGGGCTTCCGCGAACGTCTGTATGGACGGGTCGCGCTCGATGACGGTGCGGATGTCCTCGGTGAAAAGGCGGATCAGATCCGCCGGCGTGTACTGCTGCGGCAGGTCGGGCTTCCGGTCCGGATCCGGCCGCCTGCGTGCGGCCATGAGCCGGGTGGCGAGGACGGAGCCCGCCTGCGCGTCGGCACCGTGCCGGGACGGATCCCGGCGGGATCGTCGTCGCCTGTTCATCGTGTCCTCCCGGCCGTGTGTCAGGAACCGTCGACGGGGTTACGCCGCGAAGGCCGGGACGGCCCACCGGGTGATCTCGTGGAGCGCCGCGTCCTTGCGCCCGCGCAGACTCATGGCGGTATTGCGTACGAGCGACTGGACCGTGCCCGTTCCCTGGTCCAGCAGGCCCTGGCGGCGGGAGAGGAGTACCACCCGGGCGGTGCGTTCCACGCGCTGTCGCTGGTAGGCGCGGAGCGCGCTGCCGAAGTCGCCGCGACCGCCGTCCACGACGTGGGTGCGCAGCTCCGAGGCGAGGACGACGGCGTCTTCGAGCGCCATGTTCGCCGCTTGTCCCAGGGCCGGGGCCATGGGGTGCGCCGCGTCGCCGAGCAGGACCACGCGGCCGTCCACCCACCGCGAGACGGGGTCACGATCGTGGACGTCGGTGACCGCGACATCGGCGGGGTCGCTGCTGGTGACCAGCCGCACGATCGGGTCGGGCCATCCGTCGAGCAGTTCCGCCAACCGTCGTTGCGCCGCCTCCGGGCCGTGCTGCCGCCAGGTTCCGGGTGGGGCGGTGATCTTGGCCGTCCAGTAGAGCGTGCCGTCGGCAACCGGAGCGGCGTATATCTGGACGCCGTTCCCGTTGGCCACGAAGCCCTGGGGCCATGGCCAGTTGCCCGGCGTGTGGCTGCGCACCGAGGTGTAACCGCAGTACCGGGGCGGTCCGTCCGCGAGCATCTGCCGGCGCACTGCCGACCAGATCCCGTCCGCGGCCACCAGCAGGTCCGTGGAGTGGGTGCTGCCGTCGGACAGCCGCAGGGAGACCGGGCCGTCGTCCGTCGCGTAGTCGCACACCACCGTGCCCATCCGGACCTCGGCGCCGGCGGAGGAGACGTCGTCGATCAGCGCTTCCTGTACGGCTGTGCGCAGGATGGAGATCGACGGAGTTCCGTCGGGCCAACCCAGTCGGCCGATCTTCTCCCGCGCGAGGATCCGGCCGGAGGCGCTGAGCAGCAGGCGCTCCTCGTCCGGTCGTATCACGTGCCCGGATTCGCGGATGCGCCGGCCGAGTCGACTGCTGATGGCGTCCGCGGCGGCAACGCCGTTCGGGTAGAGCATCAGGCCCGAGCCCGCGGGCTCGAAGCTCGGTGCGCGTTCGACGACCGTTACGTCGAGGCCGCAACGTGCGAGTGCCGCCGCTGCGGCCAGTCCGCCGATGCCACCACCCACGACGGTCGCGGTGAACCGTTTGGCCGTCATGGCCGCACCGCCAGGGCCGCCAGGACCCCCGGATTGTCGGTACTCCTGTCATACATGATTACAAGGATGTTGGATCTGGGCCGCTCATCCATCTCGGATATTGCTGAGCCGAGTGGCGCACGCGAGGTGGTGAGGAGGCGCGGGCCTGGTCCGGGCCCGCGCGGGCAGGCGGGAGCGCCGCCACAGGGTCTCGGCAGGGGTGCGCGGGCGGTGTGTCAGCCCCGGAGGGTGACGATCAGACCCTCGGTCAGCAGGGCGACGGTGGACAGGCCGAACCGGACGCGGCCCGGCAGGGCCTCCTGCGCGTGCTCAGGCGGGCTCGGGGGCGCTGAACACCACGACGCAGTTCTGGCCGCCGAACCCGAAGGCGTTCGCCATCGCCGTCCGCACGGGTATCCGCCGCGCGACGTTGGCCACATGGTCCAGGTCGCACTCGGGGTCGGGCGAGTCCAGGTTGATCGTGGGCGGCACGACGCCGTCGCGGATGGCCATGGCGCACACCATCGCGCCCAAGGCGCCCGCGCCGCCGACCAGATGGCCGACGCTCGACTTCGGGCTGCTCACGGCGATCCGGTCCGCCGCGGCGCCGAACACGGCGCGGATGGCCGCGGACTCGGTGCGGTCGTTGGCCTTGGTGGACGTGCCGTGGGCGCAGATGTAGTCGAGGTCCTCGGGGGCGACACCGGCCCGCTGGACGGCGGTCCTGATCGCGGCCGTGGCGTACTCGCCCGTCGGGTTGGGGGCGGTGACGTGGAAGGCGTCACAGGTCAACGCGCCACCGTTGACGGCGGCGTACGGGGTGACCCCGCGCCGGCGGGCGTGCTCGGCGGACTCCAGGACCATGATCACCGCCCCCTCGCCCAGCACGAAGCCTTCCCTGTCCACGTCGAAGGGGCGGCTCGCCCGGGTGGGGTCGTCGTTGCGCTGGGAGAGCGCGCCCAGGGTGGACAGGCCGGTCATGAAGGACCGCGTGATCGCCGCGTCGGTGCCGCCGCAGACGACCACGTCCGCCTCGCCGGAGAGGATCAGGCGCCGCGCGTCCAGCAGCGCGTACAGGCCGCTCGCGCAGGCAAGCGCGTTGGCGTTGGTCGGGCCGTGGGTGCCGAGGTCGATCGCCACCTCGCAACTGGGCATGTTCGTCAGCGAGTAGGGCACGAAGTAGGCGCTCGGCTCCTCGCCGTCGACCAGCAGCCGGGTGGCCGCCTCGATGGTGTCGAAGCCCGCCG
The DNA here is from genome assembly GCF_055605965.1 of Streptomyces sp. NPDC037126. Taxonomy (NCBI): domain Bacteria; kingdom Bacillati; phylum Actinomycetota; class Actinomycetes; order Kitasatosporales; family Streptomycetaceae; genus Streptomyces; species Streptomyces sp. NPDC037126. The sequence continues at coordinate 106,108 of NZ_JBVJTD010000017.1, read as the reverse complement.
CCCCGGCGTTCACCACGACCGACACCCGGTCCCGGTTGTCGTCGTCGATGTCCAGCTTCGCGTCGGCCACCGCCTCGCGCGCCGCCACGACGGCGAACGCCGTGAACCGGGAGATGCGCCGGGTGCGTTTGGCGTCAAAATGCTCGGAAGTTCGGAACGACTTCACTTCCGCGGCGATCCGGGTGTTCAGTCCTGTGGGATCGAAAGCGGTGATGGGGCCCACGCCCGACCGGCCCGCCACGATCGCTTCCCAGCTGCTCTCCCGGTCATTTCCGACCGGGGTCAGCGCGCCTATGCCTGTGATTACCACGTCATCATGCATTGCACCGACAATACGCGGGCCGATCCGGGCAGGCAATACTCCCCGGCGGGCGCTCTCCGGGTCGCGGACCGGGATATGGACACCGTGCCGGGCCAGTGTCACAGTGGAAAATCGCACAGGTCGAAGAAAAGGCCCGCCCCTTGCCGCGACCGCGTGTTCCGGTTCCTTCCGGGTGCCCGCCACGGCCTGCCCGAACCCCGGCAAAAGCGGTGTCTCTGCAGGTCATGGCAGCCTTCAGCGGATGCTGGACAGAACCACGCTCCCCCTTGCCCCCGGGACCGGACTCTCCGGCGCACCACGGATCACGCGCGTTTCCTGCTCTGCGACCGTGAGCACAATTCCAGTATTCTTCGGGAATTCCTCAAGCATCCTTCCAGTTCCTTTCAAGGATTTGTCGAGTGCGACTGGAGAGAATGCGAAGGCGCACCCGCATCGCCTACGGCTCACTTTCCGAGCAATCATGAGGAGAAATTCCATGTCCCAGTCCACTGAGGTGACCGCGGAGTCCGTGCACGGGCTGCTCCGTACCGAACTCATCGCCCTCGGAATTCCGGAGGACGCCACCTCTGCGGAGACCGTCATCGACACGCTGGAGATCGACTCGCTCGATCTCGCCGACCTGATGGTCACGGTCAAGCGTGAGTACGGCGTGGACATCCGGCGCGCCGAGCTGGCCGGGGTCACCGTCGGCGAGCTGGTCGACCGCGTCCTGGCCGGCACCGACGGCCGCTGACGGCGACCCGCACCGCGAAGATGACTGACACGGACGGTCCGGTGGCCGTGGCCGCGGGCACCGACGAGGTGCTGCGGCATCCGGCGGCGGGGACGCACCTGCTGAACGACCGGGAACGGCGGCGCCTCGCGCGGTTCCACCGGGAGCCGGCCCGCCGGGACTTCCTCGCCGCGCACGTCCTGGTCCGGTTCTGCGCGGGGTGGCTGCTGGGCGTCGCCCCGGCCGAGGTGCCCTTCGCCCAGCGCTGCCCGACGTGCCGGGGGACCGACCACGGCAGGCCGCTGCTCGCGGGCCGTCCTGACGTGTGTCTGAGCCTCTCCCACACCGACGGCGTGGTGGCCGCGGCCGCCGGTCACGTCCCGGTGGGCATCGACGTGGAGCGCCTGGGGCGCGCTCATGGCCCCGGGGTCATGGACCGTGCGCTCACCGCCGCCGAGCGCGCGCTGGTGACCGCGGACGCGGATCCCGGCCGCGCCTTCCTGCGCCAGTGGGTGCGCAAGGAGGCGCTGATCAAGATCGGCAGGACGGATCTGGACGCGCTCGGCAGTCTCGACCTCTCGGAGCTTCCGCTCGACGGCCGGGCGGACGGGGCGCCCCTGCGCTTCGAGGACCTCTACGTCACGGACCTGACGGATTCCCGCCTGGGCGCCCTGGTCTCGGCGGTGGGCACCGAACCGGTCCGCCTGGACGCCGCGTTGCCGTCGGCCGCGCCGTCGCCGGCCGGACGGGTCCGCCGGCCCGGTCCGGGGCTGTCGACCGGGCTCAGGGCAGGGGCGTGACCGGACCGCCGTACACGCCCGGAGGATCCACTGGCCGCGTTGGTGCCATGGACGGCTCCTGGCGCCGCTACGACGCACAGCGCGCCGGCGGTCCTCCGGTGTCGGTTCGTACGGCTCGGTGCGGGTCCGGGTTCAGGGACGGGTCTCGGCGGCGGACTGCAGGCACTCCTCGAAGAAGGCGAACGCGCTCAGGTGATAGGAGCGTGCCGCCAGGCCGAGGCTGATGTTGTGGCCCGCGCGGGGCTGGTGCCCGATCCGGAGCACGGGTGCCTTGGTCAGCAGGGAGGCCAGCTGGTCGAGGTCCTGTTCCTCGTGCACCCACCAGCCCTCGTGCTCGGCGAAGGTCAGCCGCAGCGGGATGTCGATCCGGGGGGCCAGGTCCTCGAACATCTTCGGCCACAGGTCCACTTCGGAGGCCTCACGCTCGGGCATGGGCGCGACCAGGGCCTCGGCCGCGCGGAAGGTGCCCGCCGGATACAGGCCCAGCGGGCCCCAGTTGCGCTCCCAGTCGAGGTTGCGGCGCAGCCGCCGGCCGGTGGGCGCGACGCTGAAACGATGGCCGACGCCGGAGGCGTCGAGGGCGAGCAGGCCGGGGGTGTCCGCGACGGTCGTGAGGGCGAGCTTGCCGCCGTAGGAGTGGGCGAGCAGCAGAAAGCCCCGCCCGACGGCGTGCCGGGCGGCGAAGGCGTCGAGCGCCGCGGAGAGCACGGCGGACTGCTCGCCGAGGGTCATGCCGGCGGGTATCTGCCGGGCGGAGGTGCCGTAGCCGGGCCGGTCGAGGGCCAGCACGGTGAAGCCGAGGCGGGCGCCGAGGGTGAGCAGGGACAGGTCGGGGTGGACCTGCCCGTCGAAGTAGCCCGCGAGCATGCCGCCGCCGTGCACGGCGACGACGGTGGCCCGCGGCGGGCCGTCGGGCGGTTCGGCCAGCAGGCCGGACAGGGTGAGGCCCGCTGCCTCGAGGAGGATCGGGCGCACCCCGGCCGAGTGGGTCGCCGGCGGCTTCTTCTTCCGGTCCGTCCTGGACACGCTCATGGGTGGTCCTTGTCGGTCGGCGGTGGGCGGGGCCCGGGCCTCCGGGGCGCCGGCTGCGGCGCCCCGGCGCGAGTGGTCAGGCGAGCTGACGGGCGAAGGTGGCCATGTCGAAGTAGAGCGTCTCGTCGATCAGCACGTCGCCGTCGAAGTGGAAGAAGATCGCCACGGGGGCGTCGACGGTCTTGCCGCGGTTGGGGATGCCGCGCCAGTCCGCCTCCTGCTTGGCGCGGAACTGGGCCTCCACGATCACGGCGGTCGGCGTGTGGTGGACGTGGAACAGGCTGTGGTCGGCGACCGGGAAGGCCTTCTGCAGTTCGGCGAAGTAGCCCTTCTTGATGGCCTCTTCACCGATCAGCGGGGACTCCTCGAACGGGATGACCCGGTACACGCCGCCGCGCGGGAACGTCGCGATCACTCCGTCGATGTCCCAGGCGCCCTCGGCGACGGTGTGCTCGATGACGACCGCCTCGCGCCGCTTGCGCAGCTCCTCGTCGGGCTGGGGCAGGTCCGCGCCGGGCAGAGTGAACTCGTGCTCCTCGGTGGCCATGGGGGCTCCTTCAGGCAGTGGCTGGTTCGGTTCGTTCGGTGACGCTAGGCCGCTCCCCTCGCCTGTCCCTCGCGCTCCGCTGGAGCGCGAGTGCCGCTCGTGCGCGTCCCGTGAAGGGCGCAGGTCCGACGGCTCCCGGCCCGGGCAGGCAAGCGGAATGAGCCACTCCGTCGGGGCAGAGCAGGAATCGAGGAGCGCTGCACCGGCCGGAGTTAGTTTTCCGGCCACGGAAGGGACGGGTGGTCTTCGATGGAGATCCGGATACTGGGATCGATAGAACTGTGGACGGGCAGCGCCCTGGCCGACATCGGCCCCGCACGGCAACGCAGCATCCTCGGCGCCCTGTTGGTCGATCCCGAGCGCCCGGTGCCGCTGGAGTCCCTCGTCGACCGCGTGTGGGGGGACCGGCCGCCCGCCGGTGTCCGCAACGTCGTCCACACCTACGTCACCCGGCTGCGCCGTGCGCTCGACCGCGCCTCGGCGGAACTGCCCGAGCCGATCGGCCTGGTCAGATCGCCGGCCGGCTATCTGGTCTCGACGGATCCCGGCGCGGTGGACCTGGTGCGGTTCCGCCGCCTGCTCAAGGACGCCCAGCAGGAGACACTCCGCGACCAGGAACGCAGCGTGCTGCTCCAACAGGCCCTGGCCCTGTGGCGGGGCGACGCGCTGGGCGGCATGCACAGCGACTGGGCGGCCCGGGTCCGCGAGACGCTGCGGCAGCTGCACCACGAGGCACTGAGCCAATGGGCGGACACCGAGATCCGGCTGGAGCGCCCCGCCGCCGTCCTCGCGGAGCTGCGCGCCGCCCTGCTGACCGACCCGCTCTCCGAGCAGCTCGGCGAACGCCTGATGCTCGCCCTGTATCTGGAGGGGCGCAGCGTCGACGCCCTGGAGCACTACCAGTCGATGCGCGAGCTGATCGCCAAGGAGCTCGGCACCGACCCCTCGCCGCGGGTGCAGCAGCTCTACGAGACCATCCTGCGCGGCGAGGCGGCCTCTGTCGCCCCGGTGCCCGAGCGGAGCGCGGAGCCGCACGGGGTCGGGACGCACCCCGCCCCCGTCGCTGCCCGGCCCCGGTCCGCGGTGCCGCACATGCTGCCGCTGGACCTGCCCGACTTCACCGGCCGCGAGCGCGAACTCGACCTGGTCCAGCGGACCCTGACGCATCCTTCGGCCACCCAGCCGCCCGCCGTGGTGGTCGTCGGCGGCGGCGGGGTCGGCAAGACCGCGCTGGCCGTGCGCCTGGGGCACCGGCTCCGGTCCGCCTTCCCGGAAGGGCAGTTGTACGCGGCGCTGCGCGGCAGCGGCGCGCGCCCCGCGGATCCGCACGCGATCCTGGGGCGGCTGCTGCGCGCGCTCGGGACCGACCCGGACGAGATCCCGGCCGATCCCGACGAGCGCGCCGAGGTCTACCGGCTCGCCCTCGCCGGGCGCCGGCTGCTGATCACGCTGGACGACGCCTTCGACGACGAGCAGGTGCAGCCGCTGCTGCCGGGCAGCGGGGACTCCGCGGTGCTGCTCACCAGCAGAGGCCGGCTCAGCACGCCGCTCGGCGCCCGCGTCCTGAACCTGGCCGAGCTGCCGCATGGGCACAGTGTGCGGCTGCTGGCCCGGCTGCTGGGCGGCGAGCGGGTCACCCAGGAGCCGGCCGCGGCCGCCGCGATCGCCCGGTACTGCGGCGGGCTGCCGCTCGCCCTGCGCGCCGCCGCCGTACGGCTCAACGCCCGGCCCCACTGGTCGCTGCGCCGCTACGCGGAGCGGCTGAGCGACGTGGGGCGGCGGCTCGACGAGCTGACGCACAGCTCGCTGAGCGTGCGCGCCAGCTTCACCGCGTCCTACAACGCGCTGCCCGACGACGCCCGCGAGGTGCTGCGCTGCCTGGCCGACCTGACGGTGTCCGAGTTCGACGCCGATCTGGCGTGCCCGGTGCTGGGCAAGGACTTCGCCACGGTCGAGGACGCCTGCGAGCAGCTGGTGGAGGCCCACTTCCTGACGGTGGCCGAGCCCGCCGTGGCCGACCTGCCCACCCGCTACCGGCTGGACGGCCTGCAGCGCAGCTTCGCGGCCGGGCTCAGGACGGGTCACGTGGACGAGGCGGCCGAGGCCGTCCGGCCCTCCGCCTAGACCCCCTCCCGGGCTCTCCCGGGGGCGCCCGTCCAGGGCTCTTCGCGCACGTCCCAGGTCCCGTCACCACACCTGGTTCATTGGCGCCGGCCTGGGATTACACCCCCGGTCAAGAGGCGCTCCAGTCCCGTCAAGACGCGCTCAAGGCCTGCGCCCATCCCCGTGTCCGAGGGTTGCTGCGAAGGCCCCGAAGCGACAGGGCAGGACAGAGAGGGACCGCAATGGCTCTTCCGGACGCTCCCCAGGCCGTGCTGCCTGACCTCGACGAGACCGATCCCGAGATCACGGCACCGGTACGCACCGCGACGATGACGGATCTGACCGACGAGCTCACCGCCCGCCGGGCGGAGGCCCACTTCGGCCACGACCCGGAGGCCGACGCCCGCCATCTCTCCAAGGGCAAGCTGCTGGCCCGTCAGCGCATCGAGACGCTGCTCGACCCGGGCACGTTCACCGAACTCGGGCTGTTCGCCGAGCACCGGGCGACGGGCTTCGGCATGGAGGACTCCCACCCCGAGGGCGACGGAGTGATCACGGGCTGGGGCGAGGTCGACGGCCGTACGGTCTTCGTCTTCGCCCATGACGCCCGGGTACGCGGCGGCGCGCTGGGCGCGACGTTCGCCGCGAAGATCCACCAGCTGCTCGACCTCGCCGACTCCGTCGGCGCCCCGGTCATCGGGCTCAACGACGGCGGCGGCGCCCGCATCCAGGAGGGCATCGACGCCCTGGCGGGCTTCGGCAAGCTCTTCGCCCGCAACGTCCGCGCCTCGGGCGTGGTGCCGCAGATCAGCGTCGTGCTGGGCTCCTGCGCGGGTGGCGCGGTCTACTCCCCCGCGCTCACCGACTACACGTTCATGGTCGAGGGCATGGCCAACATGTTCATCACCGGGCCCGACGTGGTGCAGGCGGTGACCGGCGAGAAGATCACGCAGGAGGAGCTCGGCGGCGCCTACACCCACGGCACGCGAACCGGCGTGGCGAGCTTCGTGGCCCCGGACGAGGAGTCCTGCTTCGAGGGCGTCAGGGAACTGCTCTCCTACCTGCCGTCGAACAACGCCGAGACGCCGCCGTACACCAGGCCCCTGGACGAACCGGACCGGCGCTGCGAGGAACTGCTGCGCCTGGTGCCGGTCGACGACCGCACGCCGTACGACATCAGGACGGTCATCGGCCACATCGTCGACGACGGCGACTACCTGGAGGTCCAGGAGAGGTGGGCGCCGAACATCGTGTGCGCCCTGGCCCGGCTGGACGGCCACACGGTGGGCGTCGTCGGCAACCAGCCCGCCGCCATGGCGGGGGTGCTCGACATCGACTCCTCGGAGAAGGCCGCACGGTTCGTGCGCACCTGCGACGCGTTCAACATCCCGCTCGTGACGTTGGTCGACGTGCCGGGGTTCATGCCCGGGACCGACCAGGAGCACAACGCGATCATCCGGCGCGGCGCGAAGCTGCTGTACGCGTACTGCGAGGCGACGGTGCCGCGCGTGCAGGTCATCCTGCGCAAGGCGTTCGGCGGCGCGTACATCGTCATGGACTCCAAGTCGATCGGCTCCGACCTGTCGTTCGCCTGGCCGTCCAACCAGACGGCCGTGATGGGCGCCGACGGCGCGGCCAACATCATCTTCCGCCGGCAGATCAACGCGGCCGCGGAACCGGAGAAGGTGCGCCGCGAGCTGGTCGCCGAGTACACCGAGCAGCTGATGAACCCCTTCGTCGCCGCCCGGCGCGGTCATGTGGACGACGTCATCGACCCGGCGGACACCCGGCGGGTGCTGATCAAGTCCCTGGACATGCTGCGCACCAAGCGGGCCAGGCAGCCGCTGCGCAAGCACGGCAACGAGCCGCTGTGAGCACGCTGGAGGCCACCCCGCTGTCGGTGCTGCGGGGCAACCCGACGCCGGAGGAACTGGCCGCGCTGCTGGTCGTGCTCACCGCGGTGCTCCGCGCCCCCGACGCGCAGGAGGCGCCGCGGGCCGCCGGCCGCGGCTGGGGCAGGCCGGCCGCCTGGAACCGCCCCGAGCCGGCCACCGCACCCGACGCGGCCGGCTGGCAGCGCACCCCCGCACCGACTCACGGAAGGAGTACCTGATGACCGGTCGGACCGGCTTCGACGGCCGCGGCACGCAGACCAGCTGCCTGGCCATGTTCCCAGGACAGGGCTCGCAACGGCCCGGCATGGCCGCACACCTGCTCGACACCTATCACTCGGCCCGGCGGCTGTTCGCACGTGCCGACGAGATCCTGGGCCTGCCGCTGTCGCGGATCTGCGTGAGCGGAAGCGCCGAGGAACTCGCCCGCACCGAGATCACCCAGCCCGCGATCGCCACGACCAGCCTCGCCGTGTGGGAAGTGCTGCGGACGGCCGGCTACCGGCCCGGGGCGAGCGCGGGCCACAGCCTCGGCGAGTACCCGGCCCTGGTGGCCGCGGAGGTACTGTCCCTGGAATCGGCCCTGGAACTGGTGCAGTTGCGCGGCCGGCTGATGGGCGAGGTGGCCGCCGAGGTGCCCGGCGCGATGGCGGCCGTCCTCGGCCTGCCCGCGGACAAGGTGCTGGCCTCCTGCGCCGACGCCGACGGCTTCGGCCTGGTCCAGGTCGCGAACTACAACGAGCCGCTGCAGACCGTCATCTCGGGGCACGCCCGCGCCGTCGAGGAGGCCGGCCGGGTCGCGCTGGGCGCCGGCGCCGAGCGGGTCGTGCCGCTGAAGGTGAGCGCCCCCTTCCACTGCTCGCTGATGCAGGCGGTGGAGGAGGAGTTCACCGAGGCGCTCGCCGCCCGGCCGTTCGCCGATCCGGTCCTGCCGGTGATCAGCTCGGTCTCCGGCACCTACGTCCGCACCGGCGAGGAGGCCAGGGAACTGCTGCGGCGCCAGCTCACCGGCCCCGTCCGCTGGGTCGAGGTGCTGCGCACGGCAGCACGGCACCCGGTGAGCGCGTACACCGAGATCGGCCCCGGCCGGGTGCTCAGCGGGCTCGCCCGCCGGACGCTCGACGAGGTCCACACCCGCTCCAGCGGGGACCCGCGCCGCCTGGCGGCGCTCTGCTCCTCCCTGACCCCGGACACCTGGCAGGAACCGGTGGCGTCCTGACACCCCGACAGCCGTCGGCCCGCCGCACCATCCCGGCCCGTCCATCAGCAACAACTGTTCACGAAGGGTAAGAACACATGTCGTACCAGGAGAAGAACTTCTCCACCATCGTCCAGGACGCCGTCGCCGACGCGCTGGGCATCGACATCGAGGAGGTCGTGCCCGAGGCCACCCTGCTGGGCGACCTGGACGCCGAGTCCATCGACCTGCTCGACGTCCTGTTCCGCATCGAGCGGGCCTCGGACGTGAAGATCAAGGTCGCGGACATCGCCGAACTCCTCCAGGGCGGCATCCCCGACGAGGAGTTCGCCGACGAGGACGACATCATCAACGAGGTCGGCCTGGCGCAGCTGAAGAAGTCCCTGCCGCAGATCGACGTGCAGGAGCTGGCGGGCAAGCTCACGGCGGACGAGGTGCTGACCCTGTTCACCGTGCAGAACCTGACGGACCTGGTGGCCGAGCGTGCCTCACTCGCCGCAGCCGCTGCGTGAGCCGGGCGCGGGGCGGTCACCCGGCCGCCCCGGCCCGCCGCCGCTGCGGGTGCGCACCGGCGTGGACGTGGCCGAGGTGGCCCGGGTCGAGAAGCTGATGGCCTCGCAACCCGACCTGCGGGAGCAGGTGTTCACCCCCCGCGAGCTGGCCTACTGCGACCGCCGCAGACGCACCGGCGAACACCTCGCGGGCCGCTGGGCCGTCAAGGAAGCCGTACTCAAGTGCCTCGGGACCGGAATGACCCCGCGCATGGAGTGGACGGACATCGAGGTCGTCAACGACCGCGGCGGACGCCCCCGGGTCCGGCTGCACGGCGAGGTGGAGTCCGTCGCCCGGGCCCTCGGCACGTACCACATCGACATCTCCCTGAGCCACAGCGGAGGTCTCGCCGTGGCCAACGCCGTCCTGGTGTGCCCGGCCGACCCGCCAGGCACGGCCCCCGGTTCCGGGCCGCCCACCCGCACGACGCCCGACACGGCACCCCACAGCACACACACGGCAGAAGGAGACGATCGGCATGAGGCTTGACGGCCGGACCCCGCAGCTCGGCCTGGGGCGGTCCACGACCGAGGGAGGCCGATGATGCGGTCACACCTGATCGACCGCGCCGGCAGCCGGCCGGGGACGGAGGCGCTGCGATGAACCGCAGAGTGGTCGTCACCGGCATGGGCGCCGTCACGCCGCTCGGCAACGACGCCGAGAGCACCTGGCGGGGTCTGGCCGAAGGACGCAGCGGGGTCGGGCAGTTGACCTCGATCGACACCACCGGCCACGACGTGACCATCGCCGGCGAGGTCAAGGACTTCGACCTCGCCGAGGCCGTGCCCGCCTGGGTCGGCCTGCGCCACCTGCTGCGGCCGGGCACCTTCGGCGTGGGCGCGGCCTGGGAGGCGCTGCGCCACGCGGGTGTCGACAAGGACACCTACGACAGCGCGGACATGGGCGTGGCCATGGGCGCCAGCGTGGACCGACCGGACCTCCAGTGGCTGGTGGACGTCGGGGCGCTGCGCGAGGAGACCGGCCGTAGCGACGCGTTCTTCCCGTACGCGCCCTCGGACTCGCTGTCCTACAGCCAGAGCATCCCCACCGCCGCGATGGCCAGGATGCTGGACGCGACCGGCCCGATGCTGGGTGTGTCCACCGCCTGCTCGGGCTCCGGGCACGCCATCGGAGAGGCCTTCCGCACCCTTCAGGAGGGTGACGCGACGCTCATGCTCGCGGGCGGCTACGACTCGTTGACGTCCTGGCTCGACCTGGTGGGCTTCAGCCTGCTGGGGGCGCTGACCAAGGAGTACAACGACGACCCCACGCGGGCCAGCCGCCCCTTCGACGGGAAGCGGTCCGGGTTCGTCCTCGGCGAGGGCGGCGTCGCCTTCGTCCTGGAGGACCTGGAGTCGGCCCGCGCCCGCGGGACGCACATCTTCGCCGAGGTCCTGGGCTACGGCACCAGCCTCAACGCCTGGCGGGTCACCGACTCACCGCCGGACGGCAGCGGGGCCATCGAGTCCATGCAGGCCGCGATCGCGGACGCCGGTCTCGAACCGGCCGACATCGACTACGTCGCGGCACACGGCACCAGCACCCACGGAAACGACCTGTCGGAGACCACGGCGATCAAGAGGGTGTTCGGCGACCACGCCTACCGGCTGCTGGTCAGCTCGCCCAAGTCGATGGCCGGTCACCTCACCTCGGCGGGTGCCTCGTTGAGCGTGTTCGCCGCGATCGGGGCGATCAACCACGGTCTGGTGCCGCCGACCATCAACCAGGAGAGCCCCGACCGCAAGCTCGACCTCGACTTCGTCCCCAACACGGCGCGCAAGCAGGAGGTGCGGCACGCCCTCATCAACGCCTTCGCCTTCGGCGGCACCAACGTCGGCCTGGTCGTGGGGCGTTACGAGAACGAAGACGCCGAGACGGAGGAGCAGCGATGAGCGGCACCGGACGCCAGGTCGTCGTCAGCGGCATCGGCCTGCTGACCGCCCTGGGGGAAGGCCCCGAGGCCAACTGGAAGGCGATGGTGGCGGGCGAGTGCGGGATCGGCCCGATCCGGGCCTACGACCCCTCGCCGCTGCAGACCCGGCTGGGCGGCGAGATCCGCGACTTCGACGCCACCCGGTTCGCCAGCAAGCGCCAGCTGCGCACCATCAACCGCGGCGACCGCCTCGCGCTGGCCGCCGCCCGGCTCGCCCTCGACGACGCGGGTCTGGCGCACAACCAGGCCGGGGGCGAGGAACTCGGCCACCGGGCCGGCCTCTACCTCGGGGGCAACAAGTCGATCGGCCGCATGGACCAGCTGATCGAGGAGCTGAAGGTCATCCGCCGCCCGGACGGCCGGGCCGACCTGGCGCACCTGGGCCGGCACGCGGACGTCATCATGCCGCCGCTGTTCTTCGTCGAAGGGCTGCAGCCCGGCGCGGTGTTCAACATCTCGCAGACGTACGGCATCCGGGGCTCCAGCTCGTTCTTCGCGGGCGGCGCGGACGCGGGGGCCACCGCGATCGGCCGGGGCATGCGCGCGGTGCGCCGCGGCGACGCGGACGTGGTGATCGCGGGCGGCTACGAGGACGCCACCGACTGGTGGGCGATGACGCTGCTGGACCGGCTCGGCGTGCTGACCACGCGCAACGACCGCGGTCAGGCGGCGTACCGGCCCTTTGACCGCGAGCGCGGCGGAGCGGTCCCCGGCGAGGGTGCCGCGCTGCTGGTGCTGGAGGAGAAGCAGGCGGCGCTGCGCCGCGGCGCCCGCATCTACGCCGAGCTGACCGGCTACGGCGCCGGCCACGACTGCGGTACGCCGCCGGCGCCGGACGCCCGGGGCCGGGGCCTGTCGCGGGCGGTGCGGCACGCGCTGCGGGACGCCCGGCTGTCCGCGAGCGACCTCGGCTACATCGCCGCCGACGGCTCGGGGACCCGGCTCGGTGACGCCTCGGAGAGCGCGGGACTGCGCACCGCGCTGGGCGCGGCCGCCGCGTCCGTGCCGGTGAGCGCCGTGAAGCCGCAGACGGGTCACCTCGTCGGCGGCGGCGGTGCGCTGAACGCCGCCGTGTGCGCGCTGGCCCTGCACCACGGGGTGCTGCCCGCGACGCTCAACCTCGACGACCCCGACCCCGCGTGCGCACTGGACCATGTCCGCGGCAGCGCCCGGGAGTCCAGGCCCGCACACGCGATGGCGCTGGCCCGGGGCATCGAGGGCCAGGCGGTGGCCCTCAGCCTGTCCAGGCCCGCGTGAGCGCCGAACAGGCCTGTCCAGAAAGGGAAGCAGACGCATGAGTGACGTTCCTGACCAGGCCGTCCGCGTCGTGATCGCCGCCGTGGGCGCGATCACCTCGCAGGGCGGTTCTGCCGAGGCCCTGTGGGACGGGGTGCGCGCGGGGCGGGTCGCGATCTCGCCCGTACGCGGTCTGCCCATGGACGGCTACCAGACCACCGTGGGCGGCGAGATCACCGAACGCCCCTCCCCCGCCTACGACTACGCCCCGGGCTCCGGCGTCCGCGACTCCTGCGTGGACTTCGCGCTGACCGCCGCCGAGGAGGCCATGGCCGCCTCGGGCCTGAAGGTCGGCACGGACATCCCGGCCGAACGCTGGGGCGTCGCGTACGGCACCTGCCACGGCGGCTGGCGCAGCGCCGAACTCGCCCTGCGCCAGGTGCAGGAGGGCCGCACCCCCGACTGGCACCGGTACACGTTCGTACCGCCGCAGGCCGCCGCGGAGGCGCTGTCGGCCGCCTTCGGCCTCAAGGGTCCGGTGCTCAGCGCCAACACGGCCTGCGCCTCCAGCGCGCACGCGCTCGCCCACGCCCTGGACGTGATCAGGGCGGGCCGCGCGGACGCGATGCTCGTGGGCGGCAGCGACGCCTTCACCGAGTCGGCGTTCGCCGGGTTCAGCAGCCTGGAGTCGCTCTCCGTGCAGCCCGCGGCCCCCTACTCCAAGGGCCGCTCGGGCCTGTCGCTGGGCGAGGGCAGCGGCATGCTCGTGCTGCTGTCGCAGGCGGCGGCCGAGCGGACCGGCGCCCCGGTCGTCGCCGAGGTGCTGGGCTACGGCCTGTCCGCGGACGGCCACCACCCGACGGCGCCGCACCCCGAGGGGGAGGGCGCGGCGCGGGCGATCCGTGCGGCCCTGTCCTCCTCGGGCCTGACCCCCGGCGACGTCCGGTACGTCAACGGGCACGGCACCGGCACGCAGAAGAACGACGCGGCGGAGAGCAACGCGGTGCGTGCCGCGTTCGGCGACGCCGCCGAGAAGACCGCCCTGTCCAGCACCAAGTCGCTGATCGGGCATCTGCTCGGCGGGGCCGGTGCGGTGGAGGGCATCGTCACGGTGCTGGCGCTGCGCGACCAGGTGGCGCCGCCCACCGCCTCCTTCGCCGGGGAGGATCCGCAGTGCGGTCTTGACCCGGTGGCGGGGACGGGCCGCCCGATGGTGCTGGACACCGCGCTGTCCAACAACTTCGGGTTCGCCGGGGCCAACGCCACGGTCGCCTTCGCCCGCCCCGGCGGCGGCGCTGTGCCGGCTGCGGACTCTGGTCCTGACGACGTCGTGGTCACCGGCTTCGGTGTGCTCACCTCGGCGGGCGAGGGCGCCGAGGCGCTCTGGAACGCGTACGCGGCCGGGCGGCGGCAGGGTGTTCTGGAGGACGGACTGCGCCTGGCCCGGGTCGAGTTCGACCCCTCGGCCGCGGGCACCGCCCGGGAGCGCCGGCGCATGGACCGGATCTCCCAGCTCGCCGTCGCCGCCTGCCGGGCGGCCCTGGGACACGCGGACGCGTACGGCGACGCGGCCGCCACGGCCGCGACCGGCGTGGTGGTCGGCACCGCGATCGGTCCGATGGAGAGCAGCGAGCGGTTCACCGCCCCGGTGCTGTCGGCGGGCGCGCAGGCCGCGAACCCGGCCGTGTTCCCGGCCACCGTGTACAACGGTGCGGCCGGTCAGGTCGCCATGGCCCTCGGTACCAAGGGGCCGACGTCGACGCTGACTTCGGGCCACGCGGCGGGCGCCGCCGCGCTGGGCGCCGCGTACGACATGCTGCGCACCAGTCGCGCCGAGCGCCTGCTGGTGCCCGCGGTGGAGGCCTTCTCGCCGGGCGCGCTGGACGCGTACCGCGCCATCCCGCTGTTCGGTACGGCGGCCGGGCGCCGGTACACGCTCGCCGAGGCCGGCATCACGCTGGTGCTGGAGCGCCGGGAGAGCGCGGAGCGGCGCGGTGCCCCGATCCACGCCGTGGTCCTGGGCCATGCGACCGTCTCGGACGCCTGCGGCATCGGCCGCTGGGACCCGTCGGGCGAGGGCGTGGAGCGGGCGATGCGCGCGGCGCTGGACGGCGCCGGGCTGCGCCCCGAGGACGTCGGGGCCGTGTGGGCGAACGCGGCGGGTCTCGCCGCCGCCGACCGTCCTGAACGGGCGGCCGTGGAGCGGGTGTTCGACCTGGAGCGGGTGCGGTTCGAGGCCCCGAAGCGGGTGCTCGGCGAGCCGGCCGGCGCGGGTGCCCACCTGTCGGTGGTCCTCGCCGTCGGCGCCTGGCGCGGCGGTCGCGCCCGGCGCCCCGTCGTGGTCAACAGCTCGTCCCTCGGCGGCACCCACACCTCGCTCGTCCTTTCCCCCGCCCCCCTGCACGGAACGGAGCCCGGCCGATGAGCGCCGCGTACGACGTGAAGATCCTCTCCACCGGCGGCTATGTGCCCGGTGATCCGCTGGACAACGCCGCGCTGGAGAAGTACGTCGGGCCGCTGCCGGACGACGTCCTCGACGGCATCCAGGTCAAGACCCGGTACTGGATGATCGACCCGGCGACGGGCGAGCACGTGATCAACAACAGCCGGATGGCCGAGCGTGCCTCCCGGCAGGCCCTGGAACGGGCCGGTGTGGAGCCCGGCGAGGTCGACCTGATCGTGGTGTGCACGGCGACGCCGGAGTACACGCTGCCCAATGTGGCCACCACGCTGCAGCACTACCTGGGTCTGGAGAGCATCGCCGCGATCGAGATCCGCGGGGCCTGCGCGGGCTGGGTGCAGGCACTCGACCTGGCCAGGCGGCAGCTGTCCGACGGGACGGCGCGCACCGCTCTCGTGGTGGGCAGCGAGTGCGTCTCGCCGCTGATGGCGCCGCTGTTCCTGGACAAGGACCCGGCGCGCGTGCGGATGCGGGACCGGCTGACGCTGTACACGTTCGGCGACGGCGCGGGGGCCGTGGTGCTGCGGGCCGAGGCCGCACAGGACCCGGCCGGCCCACGGGCGGACGCGTCCACCTTCGTCAACGCCTGCGTGGGCGGCCTGCGCAAGCCGGGGATGGAGATCATCGGCGGTGGTACGGACGTGTCGCAGGCGGAGCAGCTGCGCCGCCGCCAGCTGATCCAGATGAAGATCGACGTGCCGGGCACCTCGTCCTTCGGGCCGCAGGTGTTCGTCCGCGCGATCCAGGAGCTGACGCGCAAGGAGGGCCGCCCCCTCTCGGAGTTCGACGCGATCGTGCTGCCGGAGGGCAACGCCGACTACTTCGCCGGCGAGTACGAGTCCGCCGGTCTGTCCGCCGAGGAGAACCAGGCGCTCACCGGGCGGATCGTGGAGAACCTGGCCGATGTGGGGGCCACCGGTTCCGCCGCGGTGCCGCTGTCGCTGGACGCGGGCTGGACCTCGGGACGCATCCGCCCCGGCCACCGCGTCGTGCTGCTCGGCATCGAGGCCAGCCGGTACGTCTACACCGGCCTCTCGATGACCTGGCAGGCACCGGTCCCGGCCTGAAACGGCTCCTCCGGCAGGGCAGCGCGGCCCACCACGGCCCTGCCCTCATCCCAGTCATCAGACGTAATGCGTGATTCCAAGGAGACACATCGCATGGCAATCGGACACCGCACGCTGGGAAAGCCCGGCCTCGACGTCTCGGCCCAGGGGCTCGGCTGCATGGGCATGACGATCGGCTATGGCGAAACGGACGCGACGGAGGCACTCGCCACCATCCACCGGGCGCTGGAGCTCGGCGTCACCCTGTTCGACACCGCCGACATGTACGGCCCGTACGCCAACGAGGAGCTGATCGGCCGCGCGGTCGCCGGGCGCCGCGACGAGGTCGTGCTCTCCTCCAAGGTGGGCAGCGAGATCGACGCCGACGGCCAACTGACGTGGCGGGTCAACGGCCGCCCCGACTACATCCGCCGGTCGATCGAGGGCACCCTGCGCCGCCTGGGCACCGACCACCTCGACCTCTACTACCTGCACCGGGTCGACCCCGACGTCCCCGTGGAGGAGTCCTTCGGCGCGCTCGCCGAGCTCGTCGAGGCCGGACTCGTCCGGCACCTGGGGATCTCCGAGGCGGGCCCCGGGAGCATCCGGCGCGCCCACGCGGTGCATCCGCTGACCGCCGTACAGACCGAGTACTCGCTGTTCACCCGCGACGTCGAGGTGAACGGCGTGCTGGCGACCACGCGCGAGCTGGGCATCGGCTTCGTGGCCTACAGCCCGCTCGGCCGCGGCTTCCTGACCGGCACCATCCGCGGCACCGGTGACATCGCCGACGGCGGCTTCGACTTCCGGCGCATCGCGCCCCGCTTCGAGGACGAGAACATCCGCCGGAACCTGCCCGTGGTCGACCGGCTCAGCGACCTCGCCGCCGCGGCCGACACCACCGTCACCCGCCTGGCGCTGGCCTGGGTGCTCTCCCGCGGCCAGGACGTGGTCGCCATCCCCGGCACCAAGCGCCGCACCTATCTGGAGGAGAACATCTCCGCGAGCGACGTGCGGCTCACCGGCGACGTCCTGGCGGCGATCGACTCCATCGCCCCGTACGGCATCACCGCCGGCGATCGCTACCCGGCCGGCGAGATGCCCCAGCTGACCCGCTGACGCTCGTTCACACCCAAGCCATCCGCCCCGACTCCCGGGAGAAGGACATGTCCCAAGAAGCACCCCGGCCCATCCGCCGGGCCCTCATCGCCGGCGGCGGGCTCGGCGGCATCGCCACCGCGCTGGCCCTCCAGCAGCAGGGCATCGAGTCCGTCGTCTTCGAGCGCGCGCCCGAACTGCGCGACGGCGGCGCGGGACTGCACATCTTCACCAACGGCATGCTCGCCCTGGCCCACCTCGGGCTCGCCGAGAGGGTCACCGAGATCGCCCCCGTCCAGTCCGTGTGCCGCTTCGCGACCTCGACCGGCCGGGTCATCGGCACCTACCCGGTGGGCGAGTTCATCGAGCGCTACGGGCAGCCCACGGTCGCCATCGGCCGCTCCGACCTGCACCGCATCCTGCGCGACGCCGTGGACGCGCCCATCGTCACCGGCGCCGAGGTCACCGGGTACACCGAGCACGCCGACGGAGTGAGCCTGCACTTCGCCGACGGCACCTCCGCGGAGGGGGACGTGCTGATCGGCGCCGACGGCGTCCGCTCCGCCGTACGCGCCGGCCTGCTGGGCTCCCAGCCGCCCGACTACACCGGCTGCATCGCCTGGCGCGGTCACGCGAAGATGAGCCCCGAGGAGTTCGAACCCGGCAGCTTCCAGGCCCTGTTCGGCCCCGGGACCCGCTTCACGTACTACGACATCGCCCCCGGCGTCGTGCACTGGATGAGCGTCGCCAACGGCCCCGCGGGCGGCCGCGACGAGGGCACACCCGAGCAGACCCTGGACATGCTGCGTGCCCGGCACGCCGGCTGGACCGACCCGGTGCAGCGGATCCTGGACGCCACCGTGCCGGAGAGCATCCGGCGCGACGACGTGGTGGACCGCAAGCCCGACCCGGTCTGGGGACGGGGCCGGGTCACCCTGCTCGGCGACGCCGCGCACGCCGTCAGCTTCAACATCGGGCAGGGCGCCTGTCTCGCCGTCGAGGACGCCCTCGTGCTGGCCGAACACCTCGCCGCGCCCGGCGCCACCGTCACCGAGGCGCTGCGCGGCTACGAGGCCGAACGCCAGCAGCGCACCCGGCCGATGCAACTGCTCGCCCACCGCATCGGTGTGATGGGCGCCTTGCAGAACCCGGCCGCCATCTGGCTCCGCGACCGGGTGCTGAAACTCGGCTGGGCCCGCACCCTGCACACCACGGAAAACGAACACGTCGCCTATGCCACGCGGTGGGCTTCGAACGCCACCGCCACCGCGGCGTGAGCGCGCTCGCAGACGCCCGGACGATGAGAGGACTGCTGCTGTGACCACTGCGACCACCACCGATCCCGCGCTGATGGCGTGGGAGAGCACCGAGGAACGCAACAAGGCGAGCATCCGGCGCGTCTTCGCCGAGTTCGTCAACCAGGGCGACTTCTCGGTCGTGGACGAGCTCTACCGGCCGGACGTCGTCGATCACGAGGGCCTGCCCGGGGCACCCCAGGGCGCCGAGGGCGTGAAGTACACCATCGGCGGACTGCGTGAGGCGTTCCCCGACTTCCACGTCACCATCGAGGACATCAGCGCACACGGCGACATGGTCGTCATCCACAACACCTGGCGCGGCACCCACCTCGGCGACCTGCTGGGCGTCGCGCCCACCGGCCGCTCGTTCGTCTCCGTCGGCATCGTCATCTGGCGGTTCGACGAGGAGGGCAAGATCGCCGAGCGCTGGGCGCACGGGGTGGCGTCCAACCTGTTCTCCGCGCTCGGCATGCGGATGCTGGCGCCCCGCAAGGGCGGCCGGCGCAGCGCGCAGGGCACCCAGTCGGTGGTGCGCACCGTGCCGCTGCGCAACGCCAAGCCCATGGCCTGGCACCGGCTCACCCAGGAGCTGCAAGGGCCGCGCCTGCGCGAGTACGAGGCCTCCCGGCGGCGGCTCGGCATCACCCACGAGGTGCTGCGCATCGACCCGCGG
This sequence comes from Streptomyces sp. NPDC037126, assembly GCF_055605965.1. Lineage (NCBI taxonomy): Bacteria > Bacillati > Actinomycetota > Actinomycetes > Kitasatosporales > Streptomycetaceae > Streptomyces > Streptomyces sp. NPDC037126. The sequence continues at coordinate 87,205 of NZ_JBVJTD010000017.1, read as the reverse complement.
CCCAACCGGGACTACGTGATCGTGGAGTTCGAGACCGCGGACCCGGAGCGGACCAGGAAGCGCTGGGCGGAGTCGAAGGACCCCTTCGACCTGTGGCTGCGCGAGCAGATCCTCGACATCCACGGCGAGGACCCCTGGGCCGGGCCCGCCAGCCCCTGCGAGTCGATCGGCCTCACCTGGACGGCGCCGCAGCGGCTCGTCCCGGAGCGCGCCGACGGGTCCCGCTGAGCGGGGCACGGTCCGCCGACCGGTGTTCGAGCCGTTTTCCAGGGCCGGTCGGCAGACTGGGGTCCTCCCCCGGCCGCCCGCAGCGAGGCGTCCTGACCGCCGCACCGGCGCCGCCCGGGGAGGCCCGCCCACAGGGCATCCGGACCGACGGGTCCGCGCCGAACATCCCCCGCCGGCGCGGACCCGTCACAGCCGTTCCGGCCGCCCGGCGTCAGCGCACGAGCGCCTCGATGTCCGGGACGAGGTCCGCGGGCTCGGGCATGCGGGCGATGGTCAGGCCCAGACGGGCCGCCTCGGGCAGCACACGGCCGCCGTTGACCAGCTCGGCGATGTGGAAGCGCAGCCGCAGCATGCTGGGGTCGCCCGCCAGCTCGTCGTCGGAGAGACAACGGCCGATGCCGGCCGCCTCCAGACGCGCCCCGGCCCGCCGCTCGTTCTCCCCTGCGGGCAGCACCAGCTGGGAGATGCCGAACCGGGCCGCCGCGTACACGACTCCCTCGTCGCCGCCGTGCACGACGGCGACGCAGCCGGGCAGCAGCAGGCTCCAGGGATGGTCGTCGCCGGTCAGTTCGAGGAGTGCGAGGCCGAGGCTCTCGACGGCCTCGGCGGCCCGCCCGAAGAGCCGCGCGCGGCGCCGGTCCTGCGGCCGGGACCCGGCCGGCGCCCCGGTGACGCAGACGCGCGGCACCGGCGCGAAGCCCGTGAGCCGGGGCGTCGGCTTGGCCGGCAGTTCGTACGCGTCGCAGCGCACCGGCCAGGCGCCGGGCTCCGGCCGCTCGCGCAGCGGCGGCGGGCAGGGGTCGATCCAGACGGTCGGCCGCGGCACCAACGGCGGGTGGGCGTACGGGAGATAGCCGATGGTGGGCACCCCGGACGCGGCCGCCATGGCGGTCGAGTCGGGGCACAGCGGATCGTGGACCACCAGATCGGGACGCCAGGCCCGGCCGAACTGCTGCGGCCCGGCCAGGACCGGTACGAGTCCGGCCCGGGCCACACGGTGGCGGGCCCGGGCCGGACAGCAGAAGCGGACCTCGTTGCCGGCCGCCTGGACCGCCCTGGCGAGCAGGACGAGTCGCAGCACGGCCGGCATGCCGAGGCCTCCGGAGAACAGCACGCGCACGGTTCCTCCTTGCGGAGTCACCCGGCGAAGCGGTCGAGCAGCCGCCCGGCCCCGGGGTCGATGTCCAGCGCCGGATCGCTGCCGAGCACGGCCCGCTGCAGGCGCTGCAGACGCTGTGAGGGTTCGATGCCCAGCTCCTCCACCAGGTGGCCGCGCAGGTTCTGGAAGACCTGCAGGGCGGCGGAGGGGCGCCCCGCCCGGTAGAAGGCCACCATGGACTGGGCGTGCAGACCCTCGTGCAACGGGTGCCGGGCGGTCAGCGCGGTGAGTTCGGTGAGCAGTTCGGCGTGGCGGCCGAGCCGTAGTTCGACGTCGTTGCGCCGTTCCATCACCCCGAGGCGGCTCTCCTCCAGCCGCATCGCCTCGATTTCGAGCAGCGGCCCGGTGCGCACGTCGACCAGGGCGGGGCCCCGCCAGAGGCCGAGGGCCTGCTGGAAGAGCTCCGCGGCCTGGTGGTTTTCGCCGCGGTCGTAGGCGCGCTGGCCGAGTGAGGACAGCCGGTCGTACTCGTGGACGTCGATGCTGCCGGGCTCCGCGTGCAGGAGGTATCCCCCCTGCCGGGTCAGCAGCACTTCCTTGGAGCCGCCGGGTTCGCCCTGCAGCGCCTTCTCCATGCAGCGCCGGAGCTGGAGGATGTACGTCTGCAGGGTGGTGAGCGCGCTGCGCGGCGGGGCGTCGCCCCAGATCTCCTCCATCAGCGCGGACACCGGCAGGACCTGGTTGGCGTAGATGGCGAGCAGTGTCAGGATCTGCCGCGGCTTCGCAGCTGTGGGCAGGATCGGAACGCCCCTCAGCTCGGCGTCCAAAGACCCCAGAACGAAGATTCGCATGCGGCCCCCCTTTTTTTTGTCTCTGTCGTAGGACCTCGAACCTCCCATGCGGCCCGCCGGGCGGACAGTGCGTCAGTCCTCCTCCGCCGGGTGTCTTCGTCCCGTTCGGGGTGTGACCGATTCACGGTCCCCGCGTGACCGGCGGGACAGGCCGACCGGCCGAAGGGTCCCGGACATGACGCAGGCTCCGCGGGTGCCTCACGGCACGCGGAGCCTGCGGTCCGGCAGGGGGGCCGGATCCGGGTGATTCAGGCGCGCACGGAACGGCCGTACAGCGCGAGGCAGTCCTCGTAGGCCGGCAGGAGCCCTTTGGCGAGCGCCTCCGCCGCGGTGGGCGCGGCCAGGTCGTCGTCGGTCATCACCGGCGCCGTGGTGAGTCCCCAGGGCAGGGCGAGTGCCGGGTCGAGGGCGCTGACCGTGTAGGCGGCAGCCTCCGTGTGCGGCCGGGAGCTGTGGCAGGCGACGACCGTGTCGTCCTCGAGGGCGAGCCAGGCGTGGCCGAGGCCCTCCGGGACGAACACCCCGGAGGTGTTGCCGTGGTCCAGCCAGACCGTCTCGTAGCGGCCGTAGTCCGGGGACCCGACGCGCAGGTCCACCACGACGTGGACGGCGGCGCCCCGCAGACAGCCGAACAGCCGGGCGCGGCTGTCGGGGCCCGTGGTGCCGTGGATGCCGCGCAGCACCCGGCGCCGTGCGACCGACAGATCGCTGTACCGGATCGCGAAGGGCCGCCCGATCGCTTCCTCGACGTAGTCCTGGCGGAACGCCTCGTAGCGGACCACGACGTCGTCCTCGACGGCCCGGGGCGAGACCAGGAACACGCCCGGAAGGGCGAGTTCGCTGATTTCCAGGCTGCGCAGGTCCATGCCGGCGACGGTAGTCGGCGCTGCTCAAGACCGGCTGGAGCACTGCGGGCGCCGTCCGCGTCCGCGTCTCGAGGCTCTCTCCAGCCGTAGGCGATCGGGGTGCAGGAGGGTCGTGGTCCCGACCCCCGCGCACGAGCCCACGCGAAGGAGCCTGCCATGACGATTGCCGCGACCTCAGCGATGCCCTCCGAGACGACCGCGGACCTCGCCCTGCGCTTCACCCTGTCCGCGCACGCGCACGACAGCGCCGTCACACCCAACGCCGAGTTCCGCCGCTGGTTCACCGCCCAGCGCCGCGCCAAGCGCTACGACGTACGGCGCATCCCGTTCTCCGAGCTTGCCGGATGGCACTTCCAGGACGGCACCGGCAACCTCGTGCACCAAAGCGGGCGGTTCTTCTCGGTCGAGGGGCTGCACGTGCGCACGTCCTGGAACGGGCGGGAGAGCAGTTGGACGCAGCCGATCATCAACCAGCCCGAGATCGGCGTCCTGGGCATCGTGGTCAAGGAGTTCGACGGCGTCCTGCACTGCCTGATGCAGGCCAAGATGGAGCCGGGCAATCTCGAGACGGTGCAGCTGTCACCGACCGTCCAGGCCACCCGCAGCAACTACACGGGGGTGCACGGGGGTTCGTCGGTCCGCTACCTCGAGTACTTCGTGCCGCCGCGCCCGAGCAGCCGGGTGCTGTTCGACTCGCTGCAGTCGGAGCAGGGGGCCTGGTTCCTGCGCAAGCGCAACCGGAACGTGGTCGTGGAGGCGGTCGGCGAGGTGCCCGGGCACGAGGACTTCGTGTGGCTGACCCTGGGGCAGCTGTACGGGCTGCTGCACGAGGACAACGTGCTGAACATGGACGCGCGTACCGTGCTGTCGCAGATTCCCTCGTTCGTCGGCGGCGGGCCCTCGCTGCACTCGCTGCAGGAGGTCCTCAACCGGTTCACCGAGGTGAAGTCGCGGCGCGAACTGGTCCAGCGGTCCATACCGTTGGCGGAGGTCTCCCACTGGCGGCGTACCGACGACGAGATCGCCCACGAGTCCGGTCATCACTTCACGCTGCTCGCCGCGGACATACGGGCCACCAACCGTGAGGTGACCCACTGGTCCCAGCCGCTGCTCGCACCTGCCGAGCGGGGGCTGGCCGCGTTCCTGGTGCGCCGTGTCGCCGGCGTGCCCCATCTGCTGGCGCACGCCAGGTCGGAGGGCGGGACGCTGAACGTGGCGGAGCTCGCACCGACGGTGCAGTGTCAGCCGGGTCATGCGCTGTCACGGCCGGCCGAGGCCCGGCCGCGCTATCTGGAGCAGGTCCTCGTCGCGCCGCGGGAGCGGATCCTGTTCGACTCGGTGCAGTCCGAGGAGGGCGGCCGCTTCCACCATGCCGACAACCGCTACCTGCTGGTGGAGGTCGACGACGACTTCCCGCTCGACGTGCCTGAGGAGTTCGTCTGGGTGACCGAGGAACAGCTCGGCGGGCTGCTGCTGCACAGCAACTACGTGAACATCGAGGCGCGCACCCTGATCACCGCCCTGCGCGCGACCGCGGCGGTGCGGGGAGAGCCGGCGCTGTAGCCGGACGGCCGGGCGCCGGCTCCGCCGGTCCGCCCGGTCACGTCGGCCGGGTCGTCGCGCGTCCTTCGCCTAGGACTGCGCGACGGCCGCCGGGTCGACTCCCAGCTGCCGGAAGATGTCGCCCATGTCCAGCTGGTCCCAGTGCTCGGCGAGCAGGCCGTCCGCCACCCTCCAGATGTCGATGGACTGGAAGCTCACGGTGCGTCCGGTCGCCGGTATGCCGAGGAACGTGCCCTGGTGGGTCGCGGTGTACTCGAAGCGGCCGGCCACCTTGTCCCCCTCCACGACGAGGTCGTGCATCACGACCTTCATGTCGGGGAAGGCGGCGAACACCCCGACCCAGAAGGCCTGGTTGGCCTCGATGCCGTCGGCGACCACCGGGTTGTGGTCGATGTGGCCGGGCGCCGTGTGCTCCGGCATGGTGCTGACGTCATGGTTGTTGATCATGTCCACGAAGTGCTGGATCAGAGCGTGGTGGTTCTTCGACACGGTGGTGGCCTCTTTCGGCTGGGTCGGAAAAGAACGATCGGTCAGAGCATCGCCACATGCGGTCGAGCCGCCCTGGAGCAGGCTCCTCGCCGACGCACCGCGCCCCGCGCTCAGGGGCGAGCTCGGGGCGCGGTGCGTACCGGGGCCGGTCAGCGGACGAACTCGGCGAACCTGGCGACGGTCTCGGCCGGCTCGGGCATGGCCGCCATCTCGCGGGCGACACCCCGGGCGGCCTCCCGGTGGGCGCCGTCGCTCAGCAGGATGCGCATCTCGGCCTCCACCGCCTGGGCGGACACGTCCGCGGCGTGCAGCACCCGGCCCGCCCCGGTCTCCCGCACCGCGGCCGCGTTGTCGGGGCCGTCGTCCCCCGGCTGCGGCAGGATCAGCGCGGGCAGCCCCGCGGCGAGCACGGCCAGCGTGGTGCCCGCGCCGCCGTGGTGGACGACGGCGGTGGCGTGGCGCAGCGCCTCGGCCTGCGGCACCCAGGGAAGCGCGACGACCCGGTCCGGCAGCTCGCCCAGCGCGGCCGGGTCCACCACGGGGGTCGAGACGAGGACCCGGACGCCCAGCGGCAGCAGGCCGTCGAGCGCGGTGCGCAGCAGCTGCGCGGAGCCGAGCACGGTGCCGAGGCTGAGATAGACCAGCGGGCCCTCGCCCTGGGTGACACGCGCGGGCAGTTCGCCCGGTTCGGCGAAGGAGACGGACCGCTGCGGGATCCGCTGGACGTCCGAGGCCAGAAAGGCCTGGTTCTGCACGGCGGGAGGGCAGATGTCGAGGTACGGGTTGCCCAGGGTACGGCTCTGGCCGATCTTGTCGGCCACCCCCAGGTCGTTCGCCGTGGCGTACAGCTCCTGCTGGACCAGCGGGTCCATGGTGTCGTCGTAGGAGACCCGGCCGATGCCGTGGCACAGGGCGGGCACGCCCGCCGCCACGGCCGCGAAGGCCGCGCCCGGGTTGAGGATCTCGTAGACGACCAGATCGGGCCGGAGGGAGTCGAGGACGGGGGCGAGGTCCGCGGCCACGCTGCGCGGCAGCACCGAGCCGAACGCCTTCACGGCCAGGCCCGCCAGCACCTCGGGCGGAACGTCGCTGGCCTGTACGGCACCGCCGTTGGCCTCCAGGAAGGCCTGTCCGCCGGCCGCCTCGATGAACGCCTCGGGGACGGTGAGCCCCGCGGCGAGCGGCCGCAGTCCCGCCTTCTCGAGGATCGGGTGGAACGGCTCACTGGTGGCGAACCAGACCTCGTGGCCGGCTTCCTGTGCTGCCTGGGCGAGTGGCACCAGGGGGAATATGTGTCCGTAGTTTCCGAGGCTTGCGAAGAGAACCCTCATGTCGCGTACGGCCTTTCTGCCGGTGGCGTGATGACGTGATGACGAGTGGTGGGTGACGTGGGGCCGCGGGCGGGCCCGTGAGGGGTCAGCGGGTGGTCGCCGGGGCCGGTCGGGCCGCGTCCCGGGCCGGTTCGGCCGTTTCCGGTTCGGCGTCGTACCGCTCCTCCGCGCCGGCGGGCCGGGGGGCGAAGAGCATCACGACCGCGCCGAGGGCCATGGCCGCCGCGCCGACCCACAGGGCGGGCACGAGGCCGTCGACGAAGTTCTGGGCCGAGGCGTAGCCGCCGTTGTGGCTGAAGACGCCGGCGAGCACGGCCACGCCGAGCGCCGCGCCCAGTTCCTGGGTGGCCGAGGTCGCGCCGGAGGCGATGCCCTGTTCGGAGACGGCGACGGAGCTCATCGTCAGGTTGAGGAGCGGGGCGAAGAAGCAGGCGACGCCCACGCCGCCGAGGAGGAAGCCGGGCAGTTGCCCGACGTAGGACACGTCCGGGCTCATCACCAGCGCCCAGTAGGCGAACCCGGCGGCCATCAGGGCGAGTCCGAGGACGACCACGGGCCGTCCGCCGATCCGGTCCGACATGACGCCCGCGACGGGCGCCACCAGGAGCGGCATCGCCGTCCACGCCAGCATCCGCACGCCTGCCTCCATCGGCGACAGGTGCTGGATGGTCTGCATGAACTGCGTGATGAGGAAGACCACGCCGTACATGCCGACGGACATCAGCAGGCCGCCGGCGTTGACGGCGCTGAAGGCCCGGTTGCGGAACATGTCCATGGGCAGCATCGGCGCGCTGCTGCGCCGCTCCCACAGGACGAACACGGCGAGCACCGCGGCGCCGGCCGCCAGCGGGCCCACGACCTGCGGGGCGCCCCAGCCGCCGTGGCCGCCCGCCCGGATCAGGCCGTAGACGAGGCCGAGGATGCCGAGGCTGACCAGGAGTGTGCCGGGCACGTCCAGGCGGTTGTCCGCTCCGCGGCTCTCGGTCAGACCGCGCCAGGCGGCCGGGGCGAGCAGCAGGCCGACCGGCACGTTGATCCAGAAGACCCACTGCCAGGACATGTGTTCCACCACGACGCCGCCGACCAGCGGGCCGCCCGCGATGGCCAGTCCGTTGAGGGCACCGTAGATGCCGAGGGCGGCGCCCCGTTTCGCGGCGGGCACCGCCTGGGTGAGCAGGGTGAGGGAGAGCGGCATGACGATGGCGGCACCGGCGCCCTGGACGGCGCGGGCGGCGATCAGCTCGCCGCTGCCCGATGCCAGGGCCGCCCCGGCCGACGCCGACGTGAACAGCAGCAGGCCGGCGGTGAAGACCCGGCGGCGCCCGAACCGGTCGCCGAGGGCGGCACCGAACATCATCAGCACGGCGAACGACAGCGTGTAGGCGTTCACCGTCCATTCCAGGTCCTGCAGGCTGCCGCCGAGCTTCTCCCTGATGGTGGGCAGCGCGGTCACGACCACCAGGTTGTCGAGCCCTGCCATGAAGGCGGTCAGGCCCGTGATCAGCAGGGTGGCGACCGGCAACTTCCCCGCACCGGCGGCATCGCCGCCGACGGCGGCTTTGTCAGTACTCATTCAGGGATGTCCTTCCGGCTTCGCCATGGGGGCAACGGTTCTCGTCGCGCGGTCGGTGACGAAGCGCCGGTCCCGTGCGGGCGGCGCAGAACGTCGCGCCGAGGCTAGGCAGCCGGACTCAAGCACCGGTCGAACCGGGGGCGCGGCGCCCGGGCCGTGGCCGCCTCCAGCGCTTCTCCGCCCGCACCCGATCGGACGGCAGCAGCATCGGGCCACGGAACCCGGGCAGGCCCCGGGGCCCGCACCGCGCAGGCGCCCTCGCGTCCCGGCCGCACCGCATCCATCCGCCCGCCCTGGGAGGCACCCGCATGACAACGGAACCGACCGACCGGCCCCTGGTGGCCGTGCTCGGCGCCACCGGCTTCGTGGGCTCGGCCGTGCTCGCCGCGCTGGCCGGGCGCGAGCTGCGCCTGCGCGCGGTGGCACGGCGCCCGGCCGCCGTGCCGGACGGCGCCCGCGCGGAGGTCGAGGTGGTCACCGCCGACCTCACCGACCGGGACGCCCTGGTCGCCTCCGTCAAGGACGCGGACGTCGTGATCCATGTGCTGCTGTGCGAGGGCGGCTGGCGGGCCGCGGCCGAACCGGGCGGCGAGCGGGTCAACGTCGGGGTGATGCGCGATCTGCTGGACGTGGTCGCGAACGCTGGCCGGCCACCGCTGGTGGTCTACGCGGGAACCACCGGACAGGTCGGGATCCCACCGCGGGAGCCCCTCGACGGCACCGAACCGGACCGGCCGGCCTCGGTGTACGACGAGCAGAAGCTGGCCGCGGAACGGCTGCTGCTCGCGGCGAGCGAGGCCGGCCGGGTCCGCGGAGTCAGTCTCCGGCTGCCCACGGTGTACGGCGAGGGCAGTGTGCCGGGGACCGCGGACCGCGGGGTGGTCGCCGCGATGGCGCGCCGGGCGCTGGCCGGCCAGGAGATCACCCTGTGGCACGACGGCAGCGTCCGCCGCGACCTGATCCACATCGCCGATGTCGCCGCCGCGTTCGTCGCCGCCGTGGACCGTCCCGACGAACTGGCGGGCCGCACCTGGCTGCTGGGCGCCGGAGGCAGCCACGCGCTCGGTGACGTCTTCCGCGCGGTGGCCCGGCACGCGGCGGCGCGTACCGGCGCCCCGGCCGTCCCGGTCGTCTCGGTGCAGCCGCCCGCGCACGCCCCGAAGACCGACTTCCTGAGCGTGACCGTCGACTCCACCCCGTTCCGCTCGGTGACCGGCTGGCGTCCGCGGGTCTCGCTCGACGAGGGGCTGGAGCGCACGGTGGCCGCCCTGAGCCGCGCCGTACCGCACGAGCACCGCTGAACTCCCCGACTTCCCGCGCCCGCAGGACCAGAACGACGACAGGAGAAGGAACGCGCATGACCACGTATGTATGGGACTACCTGCCCGAATTCCACAGTGAGCGCGAGGACGTTCTCGATGCCGTGGAGAAGGTCTTCTCCTCCGGCACGCTGGTGCTCGGCGACAGCGTCAAGGGCTTCGAGGAGGAGTTCGCCGCGTACCACGGCGTCGAGCACTGCGTCAGTGTCGACAACGGGACCAACGCACTCAAGCTCGCCCTCCAGGCCCTCGGAGTCGGCCCGGGCGACGAGGTGATCACGGTGTCCAACACCGCGGCGCCCACGGTCGTCGCGATCGACGGCACCGGTGCCACGCCCGTCTTCGTCGACGTCAACGAGGACGACTTCCTGATGGACGTCGGCCAGGTCGAGGCGGCGATCACCGAGCGCACCAAGGCCCTGCTGCCGGTCCATCTCTACGGCCAGTGCGTGGACCTGGACCCGCTGAAGGCCCTGGCCGACCGGTACGGCCTGGCGCTCCTGGAGGACTGCGCGCAGGCGCACGGCGCCACCCGGCGGGGCAGGCTCGCGGGCACCACCGGCGACGCCGCCGCCTTCTCGTTCTACCCGACGAAGGTGCTCGGCGCGTACGGCGACGGCGGAGCCGTGCTCACCTCGCGCCCCGACGTGGAGGCCGAGCTGCGCAAGCTGCGCTACTACGGCATGGAGAAGGTCTACTACACGGTCCAGACGCCGGCCCACAACAGCCGCCTGGACGAGGTGCAGGCCGAGATCCTGCGCCGCAAGCTGACCCGGCTCGACGCCTACGTGGCCGGCCGCCAGGAGGTCGCCCGCCGCTACCAGGAGGCCCTGGGCGACACCGGGTTGGTCCTGCCGAAGGTCAACGAGGGCAACACGCACGTCTATTACGTCTACGTGGTCCGCCACCCCGAGCGCGACCGGATCATCGAGGCGCTCAAGGCGTACGACATCAACCTCAACATCAGCTACCCGTGGCCGGTGCACACCATGACCGGCTTCGCCCATCTCGGCTACGAGAAGGGCTCGTTGCCGGTGACGGAGAAGCTGGCGGGCGAGATCTTCTCGCTGCCGATGTACCCGTCGCTGCCGTCCGGCCTGCAGGACAAGGTCATCACCGCCCTGAAGGAGGTGCTGTGATGAAGGTGCGCGAACTGGACGTCGCCGGTGCACTGGAGTTCACCCCCGACGTCTTCCCCGACCAGCGCGGGCTGTTCCTCTCCCCGTTCCAGGGACCGGCCTGGGCCGAGGCCACCGGCAACACCCGCTTCCCGGTCACCCAGACCAACCACAGCCGCTCCAAGCGCGGTGTGGTGCGCGGCGTGCACTACACGCTGACCCCGCCCGGCTGCGCCAAGTACGTGTACTGCCCGAAGGGTTCGGCCCTGGACATCGTGGTGGACATCAGGGTCGGCTCGCCCACGTTCGGGAAGTGGGACGCGGTGTTGATGGACCAGAACGACTTCCGGGCCACGTACTTCCCGGTCGGGCTGGGCCATGCGTTCATCGCGCTGGAGGACGACACGGTGATGTCGTACATGGTCACCGCCAGCTATGTGCCCGAGCACGAGCTGGCGATCTCGGTCACCGACCCGGCGCTGGGACTGCCGATCCCCGACGACATCACGCCGGTCTACTCCGAGCGGGACACGGTGGCGCCCACGCTGGCCGAGGCCGCGGAGCAGGGCCTGCTGCCGCGGTACGAGGAGAGCATCCGGCTCGAACGGCAGTGGAGGTGAGCTGAGATGAAGGGCATCATCCTGGCCGGCGGCAGCGGCACCCGTCTGCGCCCGCTGACCGGCGCGCTGTCCAAGCAGATCCTGCCGGTCTACGACAAGCCGATGATCTACTACCCGCTCTCGGTGCTGATGCTGGCGGGCATCCGGGACATCCTGCTGATCTCGTCCAAGGACCACTCGGACAGCTTCCGCACCCTCCTCGGCGACGGCTCCCAGCTCGGCCTGAACATCGAGTACGCCGAGCAGGACCAGCCGCGCGGCATCGCCGAAGCGCTGCTCATCGGCGCCGACTTCATCGACGGCGACCAGGTCGCGCTGGTGCTGGGCGACAACATCTTCCACGGGCCGCGTTTCTCGGAGCTCCTCGAGGACGCGGTGCGCCGGCTGGACGGCGCGGCGCTGTTCGGCTACCAGGTGCGCGACCCGCAGCGCTACGGGATCGGGGAGATCGACGAGGAGGGCCGGCTGCTGTCACTGGAGGAGAAGCCGCGCCACCCGCGTTCCAACCTCGCGGTGACCGGGCTGTATCTCTACGACAGCGACGTGGTCGGGATCGCCAAGAACCTCTCCCCCTCGGCGCGGGGCGAGCTGGAGATCACCGACGTCAACCTGGCCTACCTGGCGCAGGGCCGGGCCCAGCTCACCCCGCTCGGCCGCGGCTTCGCCTGGCTGGACATGGGCACCCACGACTCGCTGCTGCAGGCGGCGCAGTACGTCCAGCTGATCGAGCAGCGGCAGGGCGAGTTCATCGCCTGCGTCGAGGAACTGGCGCTCAACTGCGGCTTCATCACTGCCGAGCAGTGCCTGCGCCTCGGCGAGGCGATGCGGGGTACGGACTACGGCGCCTACGTCACCGAGGTGGCGTCGCGCCGCATCCCGCAGCCGGCCGTCCGCGCCGCCTGACCAGAGTCATCTGCCGACCGAGGAGTCCGCTGCATGCACCCGACCCGACCGGCCGCGCCGGCCACGACCCGCATCCTGGTGACCGGCGGCGCCGGCTTCATCGGCTCCCACTACGTCCGTACGCTGCTCGGCCCCGAGGGACCCGGCGACGTCTCGGTCACCGTCCTGGACAAGCTGACGTACGCCGGCAATCCCGCCAACCTCGACGAGGTACGGGCGCACCCGCGGTTCTCCTTCGTGGAGGGGGACATCTGCTCCCCCGAGCTGGTCGGGAAGCTGATGGCCGAGCACGACCAGGTGGTGCACTTCGCCGCCGAGTCGCACGTCGACCGGTCGATCGACGGCGGCGCCGAGTTCGTGCGCACGAACGTGGTCGGCACGCACACGCTCGTCGACGCGGCGCACCGGGCCGGCATCGAGGTCTTCGTGCACATCTCCACCGACGAGGTGTACGGCTCCATCGACGAGGGTTCCTGGCCCGAGAGCCACCCGGTGCGGCCCAACTCGCCGTACTCCTCGGCGAAGGCCTCCAGCGACCTGATCGCGCTGTCGTACCACCGCACCCACGGTCTCGACGTCCGGGTGACCCGCTGTTCGAACAATTACGGCCACCACCAGTTCCCCGAAAAGGTCATCCCGCTGTTCGTGACGAACCTCCTCGACGGCAGGAAGGTCCCGCTGTACGGCGACGGCGGCAACGTCCGCGACTGGCTGCACATCGACGACCACGTGCAGGGCGTCGAACTGGTCCGCACCCGGGGCCGCGCGGGCGAGGTCTACAACATCGGCGGCGGCACCGAACTCTCCAACAAGGAGCTGACCGGCGCGCTGCTCGCGGCGTGCGGCGCCACCTGGGAGGGCAGCGTCGAGCACGTCGAGGACCGTAAGGGGCACGACCGCCGCTACTCCGTCGACTGCACGAAGATCCGCCAGGAGCTGGGCTACGCACCCCGCAGGAGCTTCGAGGAGGGCCTGGCCGAAACCGTGCGCTGGTACCGGGAGAACCGGAGCTGGTGGGAACCGCTCAGGGAGCGGCTGATGGAGGTGAAGCCTCCACTTGAATGAGAACTTCACCCGTCGCCGATGATCCGGACACTGTCCGGCAGGCGGCGCGCCCGCGAAGAATTCCGGCCATTGGACCACCAGCCAACCACGTCAGTCAGGACCGTCTCCAATGAGCCACGCCACCATCGCTTCCGCCGATCTCCTCCCCCCGCGCCCGGGGCGCGTCACCCGGGCGGCCGCCGCCCGCCCGCTCCTGGTGGTCGAGACCCTCGACCACTGCGCCGGCTCCAGCGTGCAGTTCACCTACACCTACGCCATGGACGCCGCACCCGACGGCGGCACCCCCCTGTTCACGTTCTGCGCCCAGGCCGCCCCGACCGACAACCCCCTGTTCACGTTCTGCGCCCAGACGGCGTCCGCCGACGCCCGCGGTGCATGGAGCGCGGCTCCCGTGGCCGTCGAGGGGGACGCGGTCGCGGGGGCCTGGATATGACTTCCGGATCACCGCACCCCGGGAAATCCGGACCGGCCGCCCTACAGGACGGCTCGACTCTCGTGGGGTTCAGGCACCACCTACGTCCCGCGAACGTCCCCGGCGAGGCGACCTACCTGGTCTCTCGCCGGGGCGTCACCGCCCTGCGCGGCGCCCTCGCCGAGGTGCTCGTCCCGCTGCTCGACGGCACCCGGTCGCTCGCCGAGATCCTGCGCGCCGCCGCGCCCGCGCTGAGCGCCGAGGAGACCCAGGGCGGGCTGCACCTGCTCAGCGAGGCCGGGCTGCTCCGCTTCGAGCGCCTCGCCCCGGCCGCGACGGACACCGACCCGGTCGCCGAGGCGTACTGGGACCTGGCCGGCCTGGACGGCGCCCGGGCGGCGGCGGGGCTCGCCGGCTCCCGGCTCCGCGTCCTGCCGCTCGCCGGTGTGGACGCAGGGCCGGTGCTCGCCGCGGGCACCGGGTCCGCCATCACGGTGACCGAGGCGGACGCGGACCTCACCCTGGTCCTGTGCGACGACTACCTCTCCCCGGAGCTGAAGCGGGTCGACGTCGAGCACCGGGCGGCGGGCAAGCCGTGGCTGCTCGCCCGGCTGTGCGGCTACGAACCGTGGATCGGCCCGTTCTTCCGGCCGGACGAGGGCCCCTGCTGGTCCTGTCTGGCCGCCCGGCTCGCCCAGCACCGCAGGTACGAGGCACCGCTGCAGCAGGCGCTGGGCCTCGACCGCCCGCTCGGCCGGCCGGCCGCCTCGCTGCCGGCCGGACGCGCCCTGGCCGCACAGAGCGTGGTCCTCGAGGCCGCCAAGTGGCTGGCCGGGCTGCGCTACGCCGACCAGGGCTCGGTCCGTACCGTCGACACCCTCCACCTGCAGACCCGGGTCCACGCCGTGTCCCGTGTCCCCCAGTGCCCCTCCTGCGGGGACCCCGGGCTGACGGCGCAGCGGGTGTCCGCACCGTTCGTCCCCGTGTCGCGGCCCAAGGCGGGACAGGGCGGCGGCGGCCACCGGGCGCTCAGCCCCGACCAGCTGCTCAAGCGCTACGGGCACCTGGTGAGCCCGGTCACCGGCGTCGTTCCGGTGCTCGAACCCTCCCCCGACGCACCGGAGTTCGCCACCACCTACGTGTCCGGGCGCAATCTCGCGATGCGGCAGAACGGCCTGGCCGGGCTGCGCTCGCTCAGCGGCGGCAAGGGCCTGACCGACACCGAGGCCCGCACGAGTGCGCTGTGCGAGGCGGTGGAGCGCTACAGCGGCACACGGCACGGCGACGAACCGGTCGTGGTGGACACCCTGCGCGCGCTCGGGAACGAGGCCGTCCACCCCAACTCCTGCCAGCTGTACGCGGACCGGCAGTTTCGCGAGCGGGACCGCTGGAACCGCTCGGGATCGCCCTTCCACCACGTGCCCGAGCCCTTCGACGAGAACCGGCCGGTGGAGTGGACTCCCGTGTGGTCCCTCACCGAGCGGCGCAGACGGCTCCTGCCCACCTCGATGCTCTACTTCCCGTCCGACACCCCGGCCCCGCACGGGCCCTACGCCGACTCCAACGGCAACGCGGCGGGCAGCAGTCCGGAGGACGCCCTGCTGCAGGGCTTCCTGGAGCTGGTGGAGCGGGACGCCGTGGCCCTGTGGTGGTACAACCGCACCCGGCAGCCGGCGGTCGACCTGGACGCGTTCGACGAGCCGTACATCGGGCGGCTGCGCGACGGATACCGCAGGCTGGGCCGGGAGTTGTGGGCGCTGGACCTCACCTCGGACCTCGGCATCCCCGCGATCGTGGCTCTCTCCCGGCGCACCGAGGGGCCCAGCGAGGACATCGTCTTCGGCTTCGGCGCCCACTTCGATCCCGCCATCGCGCTGCGCAGGGCGCTCACCGAGATGGGACAGCTGCTGCCGGCCGTGGGGGCGGGCCGCCCCGGCCAGGGGTACGGCATCACGGACCCCCTCCCGGTCCGCTGGTGGCGCGAGGCGACGCTCGCCAACCAGCCGTATCTGGCCCCCGATCCGGCCACCCGGCCGCGTACCCCGGGCCACTGGACCTACGTGGTGCGCACCGATCTGCTCGACGACGTCCGGGCCGTCACCGAACTCGTCCGCGCCAAGGGCCTGGAGCTGCTCGTCCTGGACCAGACCCGGCCGGACATCGGAATGCCGGTGGTCAAGGTGATGGTGCCGGGGCTCAGGCACTTCTGGGCCCGGTACGCGCCGGGCAGGCTCTTCGACGTACCGGTCAGGCTCGGACGCCTTTGCGGCCCTACGCCGTACGAGCGGCTGAATCCGATCCCGCTCTTCGTGTGACCGAGTCTTTTCGGACAGTTGGACGAGAAGCGAGTAGACAAAATGCGCCAGCCGTTGACCGTACTCTGCCTAGAATGACGCCGGTTTCATCGGAACCGGGATCGAGAGACGGGGGCTCGGACGAATGGTGAACGGCACGGATCCGAACGGACCTGCAGCACATTCCGGCCAGACGTTCACGAGAACCGCCCGCGGCATTCTGTTAGCTGCGCTCGCATGTTATCTGGGCATCACCTTCCTCAACATCCTGTCCCAGCCCCTCAATCCCTACCACCTGGCCCTCGCCGTCGTCTGCCTGGTGCTGGTGTTCCTGCTGCAGCTCGTGCACTCGGCACCCGGCGCCTTTGCGGCACGGCCGCGCAGCAAGCTGCTCACCCTGACCGCGCAGGGTGCCCTCTCGTACCTGCCGCTGATCTGGTTCGGGGTGTCCTGGGGCGCGATGGCGGGCTTCTTCGCCGGATCCGTGCTGCTGCTCCTGCCGGCCAGGGCGGGCTGGACGCTGTACGGACTGACGACGCTCAGCCTGCTCGTCCCCGGCTTCCTGCACGACCTGGCGGTCGTCGACATGGTGTACATGTGCCAGACCACCGCGCTCACCGGTCTCGTGGTGTACGGCCTGAGCCGGCTGACCGGCCTGGTCGACCAGTTGCACCGGGCCCGCACCGACCTCGCCCGGCTCGCCGTCAACAACGAGCAGTTGAGGTTCTCCAGGGACCTGCACGACCTGCTCGGGTACAGCCTCTCCGCGATCACCCTCAAGAACGAGCTGATCCACCGCCTCATCCCGGCCAATCCCCGCAGGGCTCGCGAGGAGGTCGACGATGTGCTCGTCATCTCCCGCCAGGCGCTGGCCGATGTGCGCCGGGTCGCCCGCGGGTACCGGGAGATGTACCTCGACTCCGAACTCCCCTCCGCCCAGTCGGTGCTGGCCGCCGCCAGGGTCTCGGTCACGGTCGACACCCATGACGCCATCGGGCGGCTGGGACCGGAGACGTCCACCGTGCTGGCCACGGTGCTGCGGGAGAGCGTCACGAACCTGCTGCGGCACTCCAAGGCGTCGTACTGCCGGATCTCCGCACGGGTCGAGGACGGTCTCGTCCGCCTCACGATCGTCAACGACGGTCTGGTGACCGGTCACCAGTTCCCCTCGCCGCACAGCGGCAGCGGCCTGGGCAACCTCCAGCGGCGGCTGGAGGACATCGGAGGACGGCTGATCGTGCGGCGCCTGCTCGACGGTTCCGGCGCGGACGTCTTCCGGATCACCGCCGAGGCACCGCTCCGGGCGGCGCGGTCCGGCGAGCCGTGTCCGGATCGGGGCACGGCCGGCAAGGACGCCTACCGCCGGGCCGACAACATCGCGTGAGCAACCTCGGCTCGGTCCTTGGCGTATTCACGGAAAGACGGCGGACGCGCTCGGGCGGCATCCAGCCGATTGCAGTCAGCGGGGGAACGGGGAAAAGGCGACGATGATACGGATCCTGCTGGCCGAGGACATGCACATGGTCCGCGGCGCGCTGGTGGCTCTGCTCGATCTGGAGGAAGATCTGAAGGTGGTCTCCGAGCTCGAACGCGGCGACGAGATCCTGAGCGCGGCGCGCGAACACCGGCCGGACGTGGCCATCATCGACATCGACCTGCCCGGCCTCGACGGCCTCAGCGCGGCCGAACTCCTGCACGAGCGTCTTCCCGAGTGCCGGGCGCTGATCCTCACCAGCCTGGGCCGCCCCGGCACCCTGCGCCGGGCGATGTCCGCGCACGTCGCGGGCTTCCTCCTCAAGGACGCCCCGCCCGGCGAACTCGCCCACGCCGTGCGCCGTGTCGCCGCCGGCCAGCGGGTGGTCGACCCCCAACTGGCCCTGGCCGCCTGGGGCGGCGCGGAGAGCCCGCTGACCACCCGCGAGACCGAGGTGCTGCAACTGGCCGCGCAGGGCTCGGAACCGCAGGAGATCGCCGCACACCTCCGGCTCTCCGTGGGCACGGTACGCAACTACCTCACCACCACCGTGACCAAGCTCAACGCGCGCAACCGGGTCGACGCGATCCGCATCGCCCGCGACTCGGGCTGGCTGCTGTGACCGCCCCGCCTCACCGCACGCCTCGCGGCGCTGCGGTCAGGCCGCGGTCACCGTCAGACCGGCCCCCGCCAGATAGCCGAGGATCTCCAGGGTCAGCTCGGCCGGCAGCGGGAGCACGTCGACCATCGCCTCCGGCGTCATGGGCCAGGCCAGCAGCGACACCACCCACATCGCCTCCGGGCGGTGGATCTCCACCCGGTGCCCCAGGGTGTGGCACTGCACCAGGAAGGTGTTCCCCCGCACGGTGATCGTCGCGGTGGGCCGCAGCCGCACCCTGCGCCACGCCGGCAGCCGGACGGCGGCGAAGCGGGCGCTGCGGCCCACCGGCACCACGGAGAGCACCGGCCCCCGGAGATCGTCCAGGGACAGCGTCCTGATCACGACGTAGGAGATTCCGCGGAGCACGGACAGGACCACGGTGAAGGTCTCGTGCCCGGGGACCGTCCGGCCCTCCGGCGGCGGCAGGTTGGCGAGCAGCACCGGACCGAGTTCCATCCGGCGCAGCGCCTCGGCCACCGCGGGACCGGGGTCCTCGACCCGCTCCGTGCCCTGCGGGCCGCTGAGCACCAGCGCCCGCCCTTCCTCGTCCCAGCCGACCACCGTGTCCTCGCGCAGGGACCACAGGTGGTGGATGCGCAGGGGGGCGTCTTCCGCGTGGGGAGCCACGGTCAACCACCTCCTCGGGGTGGCGGGACCGGCTCAGGTGCGGCCCCGCCCACCGGCCCGCTCGCGTCCTTTGAGTATGGAGCCGCGTGCGGCGGGCCCGGCAGCGAGGAGATCACACCGAAAACATGAGGAAATCACGGGTCTTGTCCGCACCCGGCCCCCGCGATCCAGTCCTTCTTGAGGCCGTTCTGGCCCAATGGTCGACGTCCGGGCACCCGTGACGAACCGTCACCGACATGCCGAACAACCCGCCATGAGGGGACCCCATGCCAAGGCTCCAGTTCACCGAGGACGACCTCAAACGCATCCTGTACGCCGCGGCAGGCACCGAGGAGGAGGGCGTCGCCGACGGCGACTTCTCCGACACCGAGTTCTACGTGCTCGGCTACGAGTCGCTCGCGCTCCTGGAGACCTGCGGCCGCATCGAGCGCGAGTACGGCGTCGCGCTCGCCGACCACACGCTCGCCGAGGCGGTCACCCCGCGTCTGCTGGTCGAGGCCGTGAACCGGTACCTCGGCGAGCAGCCCGCGGCCGCCACCCGCTGACGGACGCCCGAGGAGGCGAGCATGACACAGCACACGACACAGGAGAGCCGGACCGCGCTGGTCACCGGCGCGACGAGCGGCATCGGACTTGCCGTCGCGCGGCTGCTGGCGGCCCAGGGGCACCGGGTGTACATCGGTGCGCGCGACGCCGGGAACGTGGCCGCGACGGTCAAGGAGCTCCAGCGGGAGGGCCTGGACGTGGACGGCTCGACGCTCGACGTGCGGTCCGCGGACAGCGTGACGGCGTTCGTGCGGGCGGCCGTGGACCGGTTCGGCACCGTCGACGTCCTGGTCAACAACGCGGGCCGGTCCGGCGGCGGCGTCACCGCCGACCTGTCGGACGAGCTCTGGGAGGACGTGGTCGACACCAACCTGAACAGCGTCTTCCGGATGACCCGGGCGGTGCTGAACACCGGCGGCATGCGGGACAAGCCGCGCGGACGGATCATCAACATCGCGTCCACCGCGGGCAAGCAGGGCGTGGTGCTCGGCGCTCCGTACTCCGCCTCGAAGCACGGCGTGGTCGGCTTCACCAAGGCGCTCGGCAACGAGCTGGCGCCGACCGGCATCACCGTGAACGCGGTCTGCCCGGGCTATGTCGAGACCCCGATGGCCCAGCGGGTACGGGCCGGATACGCGGCGGCGTACGACACCACCGAGGACAAGATCCTGGAGAAGTTCCAGGCGAAGATCCCGCTCGGCCGCTACTCCACCCCCGAGGAGGTCGCGGGTCTGGTCGGCTATCTCGCCTCCGACACCGCCGCCTCCATCACCGCGCAGGCCCTCAACGTGTGCGGCGGCCTGGGCAACTTCTGACCCCCGCACCCCCTGACAGGAGAGACGACGATGACCATCCGTGAAGTGGCGCACGAGATCACGGTCTCGGCGCCGGCCGATGTGGTCTACCGGCTGCTCGCCGAGGTGGAGAACTGGCCCCGGATCTTCCCGCCCACCATCCACGTCGACCACGTCGAACGCGGTGAGCGCGAGGAGCGGATCCGGATCTGGGCCACCGCCAACGGCGAGGCCAAGAACTGGACCTCGCGCCGCACCCTGGACCCCGGGGCGCGCCGCATCACCTTCCGCCAGGAGGTCACCGCGCCTCCGGTCGCCGCCATGGCAGGCACCTGGATCATCGAGGCGCTGTCCGAGAACCGGGCCCGCGTCCGCCTGCTGCACGACTACCGGGCGATCGACGACGACCCGGCCGGTCTGCGGTGGATCGACGAGGCGGTCGACCGCAACTCGCGCTCCGAACTGGCCGCCCTCAAGGAGAACGTCGAACTGGCCTGTTCGACCGAGGACGTGACGTTCTCCTTCGAGGACGCCGTACTCGTCCAGGGCGCCGCCAAGGACGTCTACGACTTCGTGAACGAGGCGCACCTGTGGAGCGAGCGGCTGCCGCACGTGGCGAGCGTCCGGCTCGACGAGGACACGCCGGGCCTGCAGACCCTGGAGATGGACACCAGGGCCAAGGACGGCTCGACGCACACCACCAAGTCGTACCGGGTGACCTTCCCGCCGGACAAGATCGCCTACAAGCAGGTCACCCTGCCCGCGCTGATGACCGTGCACACCGGGATCTGGACGTTCACCGAGACACCGGAGGGGGTGCGGGCCGCCTCGCAGCACACCGTGACCCTCAACACGGCCAACATCGAGCGGGTCCTCGGCCCCGAGGCCACCGTCGCCGGCGCACGCTCCTACGTGCACGAGGCGCTGAGCACCAACAGCCTCGCCACGCTGGGCCGTGCCAAGGCCTACGCGGAGGCCAGGCGCTGACGGCCGCGCTCCCGGCCCGCCCGTCCGCAGGCGGCGCGGGCCGTCGCCGTGCGCCCGCGGCGCGAGTGCGCGCCGCTGTCGGCGAGCCCCGGCTGGGTCGGCCCTCCAGCACGGTTTGAGTCCCTCAGGGCACCGTCGAGTTGCTTGCGGGATCCGCCGGGGCACACCCAGGACTCCGCGCCCGCACGCCCATCCCGGCAAACGGAGGAGTCACATGGAACGACGCGTAGTCATCACCGGGATCGGGGTGATCGCGCCGGGCGGCATCGGGCTGAAGGAGTTCTGGTCACTGCTGACGTCCGGCCGCACGGCCACCCGGTCGATCACCCGCTTCGACACGTCCCAGTTCCGCTCGCGGATCGCCGCGGAGGCCGACTTCGACCCGGAGCAGGCGGGCCTGTCGCCCCAGGAGACGAGCCGGATGGACCGCGCGGCGCAGTTCGCGGTCGTGTGCGCCCGGGAGGCCATGGCCGACAGCGGCCTGGACTTCGCGGGGCTCGACCCGTACCGCGTCGGCGTCACCGTCGGCAGTGCGGTGGGTGCCACGACGTCCCTGGACACCGAGTACAACGTGGTCAGCGACGGCGGCCGCAAGTGGCTGGTCGACCACCAGTACACCAGCAGGCACCTCTTCGGTCACTTCGTGCCGAGCTCGTTCGCCTCCGAGGTGGCCTGGGCCGTGGGCGCCCAGGGTCCGGCCGCCGTGGTCTCCACCGGCTGCACCTCGGGCCTGGACTCCGTCGGGCATGCCGCCGAGCTGATCCGTGAGGGCTCGGCCGACATCATGGTGGCCGGAGCCACCGAGGCCCCCATCTCCCCCATCACGGTGGCCTGCTTCGACGCCATCAAGGCGACGTCGCCGCGCAACGACGACCCCGAGCACGCCTCGCGCCCCTTCGACGCCTCCCGCAACGGCTTCGTGCTCGGTGAGGGGGCCGCCGTGTTCGTCCTGGAGGAACTGGGCCGGGCCAGGGCCCGCGGCGCCCATCTGTACGCCGAGATCTCCGGCTTCGCCTCGCGCTGCAACGCGTACCACATGACGGGCCTGCGGCCGGACGGCAAGGAGATGGCGGAGGCCATCCGGGTCGCCCTGGACCAGGCCCGCCTCGACCCGACGGCCATCGACTACGTCAACGCGCACGGTTCGGGAACCAAGCAGAACGACCGCCACGAGACCGCCGCGTTCAAGAAGAGCCTCGGCGCGCACGCCTACGAGACCCCGGTCAGCTCCATCAAGTCGATGATCGGCCACTCGCTGGGGGCCATCGGCTCGCTGGAGATAGCCGCGAGCACGCTCGCCATCGAGCACGGGGTGATCCCGCCCACGGCCAACCTGCACGAACCCGACCCCGAATGCGACCTGGACTACACGCCGCTGACGGCACGTGAACTGAACACCGAACGGGTCCTCACCGTCGGGAGCGGCTTCGGCGGCTTCCAGAGCGCGATGGTGCTGACCAGGCCCGACGGCACACGGAAAGGCAGTGTCCGATGAGCACGCCGACGAGCACCCAGGCGAGAGGGACCACTCCCCCGCAGCCGTCCGCGGGCCCCGCCCACCCGGTGTTCACCGGGGTGGGCGTCGCCGCGCCCAACGGCCTCGGCCGCGACCGCTGGTGGCAGGCCACCCTGGCCGGACAGAGCGGCATCGCGCCGGTGTCCCGGTTCGACGCCCGCGGGTATCCGGCACAGCTCGCCGGGGAGGTCCCCGGCTTCGACGCGGCCGAGCACATCCCCGGCCGGCTGCTGCCGCAGACCGACCACATGACACGGCTCGCGCTCACCGCCGCGGACGAGGCGATCGCCGACAGCGGTCTGGACCCGCAGACCGAGCCGGAGTTCGCGTCCGGAGTGGTGACCGCCGCGTCCGCGGGCGGGTTCGAGTTCGGCCAGCGGGAGCTGGAGGCCCTGTGGGGCAAGGGCAGCCGCCACGTCAGCGCCTACCAGTCCTTCGCCTGGTTCTACGCCGTCAACACCGGCCAGATATCCATCAGGCACGGCCTGCGCGGGCCCAGCGGCGTCATCGTCAGCGAACAGGCCGGGGGGCTCGACGCGGTCGCCCAGGCCCGCAGGCAGCTGCGCAAGGGCAGCCGGCGCATCGTCACCGGCGGGGTGGACGGGGCGATCTGCCCCTGGGGCTGGGCCGCGCTGCTCGCCGGCGGCCACATGAGCACCGTCTTGGACCCCACCCGCGCGTTCCTGCCCTTCGACGCGGCCGCCGGCGGCCAGGTGGCCGGTGAGGGCGGCGCGATCCTCGTCCTGGAGGACGCGGCCACCGCCCGGGACCGCGGCGCCCGGCCCTACGGGGCGCTCGCGGGCTACGCGGCCACCTTCGACCCGCGGCCCGGCAGCGGGGGCGAACCGGGCCTGCGGCGGGCCGCGGAAGGCGCGCTCGCCGACGCGGGCCTGACCGCTGACGCGGTCGACGTGGTGTTCGCGGACGCCGCCGGGGTGCCGGAACTCGACCGGGCCGAGGCCGAGGCGATCTGCGCGCTGTTCGGGCCGCGCGGCGTGCCCGTCTGCGTGCCCAAGACCATGACGGGCCGGCTCGCCGCGGGCGGCGGGTCACTGGACCTGGCCGCCGCCCTGCTGGCGCTGCGCGACGGCGTGGTCCCGCCCTCGGTGCACATCACCGGCGACGGCCTGCCGGAGCACCTCGCCCTGGACCTCGTCACGGGCGCCCCCCGGAAACTGCCGCTGCGCACCGCGCTGGTGCTGGCCCGGGGGCAGGGCGGCTTCAACGCGGCCACCGTGGTGACGGCTCCCTGAGCCGCGCCGGGGCGCGGCCCCGGCACACGCCGGAGGGCCTTCGCGGGTGTCGCCCGCGAAGGCCCTCCGGCATGCCCGCTCTCTTCGTGCGTCGTCGTGTCGGGTGGTGTCCGGTGCCGTCAGACCAGGTCGTCGCGGCTGACGTCACGCCGCCGCACGGCCGGTCCGTCCGGGCCGAGTTCCAGGACGTCCTCACACGTGGCGGTGCACAGGATCGTCGCCTGGCCGCCGCGCGGGGTCTCCATGAGCAGGACGTAGGAGCGTGCGGTCACCGTCGTCCCCTCCTGTCCGGTCACCGTCAGCATGCCCAGCCAGTGGCGGCGCCGGATGCCCTGCGCGGCGAAGTACTCCGTCGCCTTGCGGGCGGCCGCCCCGATCGCCTCGCGGCCGACCGTCGGCTCGGGCTGCGCGTTCGCCGCGAAGACGCAGTCCTCGGTGAAGGTGCGCGTCCACGCGTCCACCTCTCCGCTGTCCAGCAGTTGCATCTGCCGCGCGTAGAACTGCTGGACCTGCTGGTACAGCTGCACCGAGGACCGTTGTCCCCGCAGGGGGGTCTCCTGCACGCTCATCGGGACTCCTCATCGCTTCCTGGCGTGGGTCCGGGCCCGGGGCCCGGGTCCGCTCCCCCACCTTCCAGGCGGTCCCTCGTGCGTCCCTCAACAACCGATCGACCGACCGGGGCGTCAGAGCTGTCGGGTCATACCTCGACCTGCTCGAAGATGTGCGGGTAGGACACGATGTCGTCGGGGAAGTCGGCGGCCATGCGCTGGAACTCCGGGCTGCCGAACGCCTTGGCGAGAGCCTCGGTCGACTCCCACACCGCGACGTTCATCAGAAGCTGACTGCCCGCCGTTCCCTGGTGCATCTGCAGGGAGACGAATCCCGGCTGAGCCTTCATGAACTCCGCCTGCCGGCGAAAGAGGGGCAGGAACGCTTCGGTCCTCTCCTTCGGAACGAAGAAGGTGTTGGCCAGGACGATGGGCCCGGTCTTCTCCTTGAACTGCGCGAACATCGGCGTCATCGGGTCCAGGCTCTCCAGCTTGGCCATCTTCGGCACTTCCTCTCGCCATCGGTTGTTCCCGGCGCCGAGGCCGGCCGTCGCCGTACCGAATACGGCGACGCCCACGACGCTCGCTTGTCCCTGCGGGAACTGCTTTCTGAGGACCGTTCCATCGTCCCGCCGTGAGCGGGCCGTGAAGTCAGCCGCAGTTCCCGTTCCGATGGGCACCTTCGGTCGCACCGCGCGCAGCCGTGTCATACCTGCGGATGACAACGGACCCTGAGGGCGCGGAGTTACGGCCGAAAGGAGAGGTGGAATTCCGTGTGCGCCGGTCCTGTGCCTTGTGTTCCCCGGAAGCGGACGCCCGGCGGGAAGGTCCCGCCGGGCGGCTCGCTGCGGGGTGGAGGGGGGAGGTCAGTCCTGTGTGAAGCGGATGGCCTGGGCCGGGCAGGCCGACAGTGCCTCGTCGAGGGTGTGCTCGTCCGGCCCCTCCCCTGATCCGGCGCCGGCCCGGACGCGGCTCAGCCCCTCCTCGTCCTGTTCGAACACCTCGGGTGCGTTCCAGGCGCACAGCCCCGCGCCGATGCACGCCTCGCGGTCCACCTCGATCCTCGCCATCTCCCTCATCCCTCCTCGTCGCTGCCCGTCTCCGGGACCCGTCACCATGTGACCGGGAACTCGATCAGGCCCTGGATGGTGTCCCCCGGCTTGATCGGCAGCTCTTCCACATCGACGGCCGACCGCAGCCCAGGCAGCCGCCGGAACAGGGTTCCGAGCGCCACCTCGAGTTCCAGCCGCGCCAGGTTCTGCCCCAGGCACTGGTGCACCCCGAAACCGAACGCCAGATGGTGCTGCCCGCCGCGGTCCGGGCGCAGCGCGTCCGGCTCCGGGAAGTGGCCCTCGTCCCGGTTGATCATCGAGGTGTTGAAGACCACGCCCTCGCCCGCCCGGATCACCTGGGCGCCGCAGGGAATGTCCTCGGTGGCCACCCGCAACAACTCGTCCACGACCGACAGATGGCGCATCAGCTCATCGACCGTCTGCGGCAGCAGGCCCGGATCGACGCGCAGCGCGGCCAGTTGGTCCGGGCGCTCCAGGAGCAGCAGCGTCCCGAGCGAGATCATGTTGGTGGTGGTCTCGTGGCCGGCCACCAGCAGGTTGAACGCCAGCCTGGCTATCTCCTCGCGATCCGTCTGGCCGGTGAGCAGCCGGTCCCGCACGAGTTCGTCCAGCAGCCCGGAATGCGGGCCGGGTTCGGTCCCCTGACGCTGGTGCCGCTCCTTGTCGAGGAGAAGCCCCTCCAGGTAGCCCAGCATCTTGCCCCGTGCGGCCGCGGACTCCTCCGGCCCGGACCCGCGCATGACCAGCCGCGACAGTTCCTCGAAGGACGTGTGGTCCTCGTACGGCACCCCGAGCAGCAGGCTGATCGCCATCGACGGCACGGGCAGCGCGAACGACGAGACCAGTTCGGCGGGCGGGCCCTGCTCGACCATCGCGTCCAGCAGTTCGTCGACGATCTGCTGGATCCGGGGGCGCAGCGCCCTGATGCGCGGCACGCCGAATCCGGGGATCAGCATCCGGCGCTGCCGGCCGTGCTCCGGTTCGTCCGCGTTGAACAGCAAGGGGGGCAGGTGGCGCAGCGCCGTCAGCACATGGCTCGTCATGGGGAAGCCGGGCTTGCGCCGGTCGGCCGACAGCCGCGGGTCGCCGAGCAGCTTGCGGGCCTCGGCGTGGCCGGTCACCGCCCACGCGGTGGTGCCGTCGTAGAGCGTGACGCGGGCCAGCGGGCCCTCCTGCCGCAGGGACTGGTAGCCGGCGGGTGGTTCATAGGGGCAGGTGCGGTCCTGGGGGAAGGGGGTCGGACGGGTCACCGGGCCTCCTCTGGTGTGGTGGTGCTCTTCGTGTTTTCTTGTATTCGAATAGCGGCGGGCGAGGAACAGAAGAAAGGGAAGGAATGGAAGAAATAAGATTGCGCGCATTCCGCGGTGAGGGCCCACAGGATGCCCGGTGGCGGTGGTGGCGCACTGGAGGCGAAATGGAGGCGCGGTAGAGAACTAGCTGAAAGAAATGAGGAGTTGACATCGCGACAGGCCCGGTGGCACGGTAATTCGCAGCAGGGCGGCGAGCCCGATGTCTTCGAATTCCTCTCACGAGCGCTGTCCTTCGGTAATTCTCCGCCGCGCATCGTCTGCCCACACCCGCCTTTTCTGTCCGCGGCTGCCTGCCGCGGTTCCCGCCTGCCAAGGAGGCCCCATGGACGCTCCGGTGATCATCGTCGGCGCGGGCCCCGCGGGGCTCGTGCTGGCCGCGGAACTGCGCCTCGGCGGCGTCGAGGCCCTGGTCCTGGACCGGCTCGAGAAGCCGTCGGAGGAGTCGCGGAGCCTGGGCTTCACCGCCCGCGCGGTGGAGCTGTTCGACCAGCGCGGGCTGCTGCCCCGCTTCGGCGACCTGGGGATCAGCACCTCGGGGCACTTCGGCGGACTGCCGCTGGACTACAGCGTCCTGATGGACGCCCACTTCGGGGCGCGGAGCATCCCGCAGGCCACCACCGAGCGGGTGCTCGGGGAGCGGGCGGCGGAGCTCGGCGCCGACGTCCGGCGCGGCTGGACCGTGGTCGGCCTGCACGACGACGGTGACAGCGTGCGCGTCGAGGTCGAGACCCCCGGCGGGCCGCGCCTGCTGCGCTGCCGCTACCTGGTCGGCTGCGACGGCGGACACAGTTTTGTGCGCGGTGCCGCCGGCTTCGAGTTCCCCGGGACGCCGTCGACCCGCGAGATGTTCGTCGCCGACATCGGCGGATGCGCGCTCAGGCCGCGTCCGATCGGTGAGCGGCTGCCGACCGGCATGGTGATGGCCACCCCGCTCGGCGGCGGTGTCGACCGCATCATCGTCGTCGAGCACGGCGTCCCGCCCCGGCGGCGCACCCGGCCCCCAAAGTTCGCCGAGGTGGCGGACGCCTGGCAGCGCCTGACGGGGGAGGACATGCGTGGCGGCACCGCCCACTGGATCAGCTCCTTCGGCGATGCGACGCGCCAGGTCACCGAATACCGGCGGGGTTCGGTGCTGCTGGCCGGCGACGCCGCCCACACCCATCTCCCGGTGGGCGGCCAGGGCCTGAGCGTCGGCGTGCAGGACGCCGTCAACCTCGGCTGGAAGCTCGCCGCGGTGGTACGCGGGTCGGCGCCGCCGGATCTGCTCGACTCCTACCACGCCGAACGCCATCCCGTCGGCGCCCGGCTGCTGCTCAACACGCTGGCCCAGGGCGTGCTCTTCCTGTCCGGGTCGGAGGTCGAGCCGCTGCGCGAGGTGGTCGCGGACCTGATGGAGCTTCCCGAGGTCCGCCGCCACCTGGCCGGGATGGTCAGCGGTCTCGACATCCGCTACGACGTCGGCCCCGGCACGCATCCGCTGCTCGGTGCCCGCGTCCCCAGGCGGGACCTGCGCGCAGCGTCCGGGCCGACGACCACCATCGCGGCCCTGAGCAGCGGCCGCGGCGTGCTGCTGGACCTGGCGGACGACCCGGAGCTGCGCCGCGCCGCCGAACCCTGGGCCGACCGGGTCGACGTGGTGACGGCGGCCCCGCACCACCTCCCGCAGGGGTGCCTGCTGGCCGGGACGTCCGCCGTGCTGCTGCGCCCCGACGGCCATGTCGCCTGGGCGGACCCCGGATGCGGGCCGCTGCCCGACGCGCTGCACCGCTGGTTCGGGACGAGTCGCCTGGCGACCTCCCGTCAGTAACCGCCTTCGAATGAGGAGAGACCGATGCACAGCACCTTGATCGTTGCTCGTATGGACCCCGCGTCGCAGGGCGAGGTCTCCCGCATCTTCGAGGAGTTCGACGGCACCGAGATGCCGGGGCTGATGGGCACCCGCCGCCGTCAGCTGTTCAGCTATCGCGGCCTGTACTTCCACCTCCAGGACTTCGACTCCGACGACGGCGGTGCGGCCATCGAGGAGGCCAAGACCCACCCGCTCTTCGTGAACGTCAGCGCCGACCTGAAGCCGTTCATCGACGCCTACGACCCGGCCACCTGGCGCTCGCCCGCCGACGCGATGGCACAGCGCTTCTACCACTGGAACGCCCGATGAACGAGCTGCCGGGCGACGGCCGCACCGCGGCGCGCGGGATCGGCCTCCTCGATGCGGGCGCGTTCCGGTCCCCGGTGGCGACGGCCGGCAGCGGCCCGGAGCCCGGGGACCCGGAGCCGTACCGGACGGGCTCCCCCCTGGGGCACGCCGGGGACCACACCGAAGGCCGGTGCTGACATGAGCGGTCGGGTCATCCTCGTCGGTGCCGGGCCCGTCGGGCTGGCGCTCGCCGGTGAACTGCGCGTCGGCGGGGCCGAGGTGACGGTGCTGGAGCGGCTGGCCGCGCCGACGACGGAGTCCAGGGCCACCACCCTGGACGCCCGCACCATGGAACTCCTGGACGAGCGCGGACTGCTGGCGCCGCTCGGCACCGTGCCCCGCGAACCCCGGGGACACTTCGGTGGTCTGCCCCTCGACCTGGACGGCCAGCCCTCCCCCTTCGCGGGCCAGTGGAAGGTGCCGCAGGCGCGGGTCGAGGCACTGCTCGGCGACCGGGCGCGCGAGCTCGGCGCGGACGTCCGGCGCGAGCACGAGGTCTGCGCCCTGCATCCGGCCGCGGACGGCGTGACCGTCGACGCCGTCGTGCGTGCCGGGCGCGGCTCCGGGCGGCGGGTGCGGCTGACCGCCGACTACGTGGTCGGCTGCGACGGCGAGGAGAGCACCGTCGGTGCCCTGGCCGGCTTCGAGTTCCCCGGCCGGGACGCCCGCCGCGAGCTGCTGCGCTGCGACGTGCGCGGGGTGGACATCCCCGACCGCCGCTTCCAGCGGCTGCCCCGTGGCTTCGCGGTCGCCGCGACCCGGCAGGGACTGACCCGGGTCATGGTGCACGAGTACGGGCGCGCACCCGTCGCGCGCACCGCCGCGCCCGGCTTCGACGAGGTCGCGGCCGCGTGGTCGCGGGTGACCGGGGAGGACATCAGCGGCGGCACCCCGGTGTGGGTGAACGCCTTCGGCGATGTCAGCCGCCAGGCCGCGCACTACCGCCGGGGGCGGGTGCTGCTGGCCGGGGACGCCGCCCACCGCCATCTGCCGGTCGGCGGACAGGCCATCAACCTGGGCCTGCAGGACGCCTTCGACCTGGGCTGGAAGCTCGCCGCCGAGGTCGCGGGCGGCGCGCCGGCCGGGCTGCTGGACTCCTACCACGAGGAGCGGCATCGGGCCGGCCGCCGTGCCATGGCGATCATCGACGCCCAGGCGCTCCTCATGCTCGGCGCCCCGGAGATCGAGCCGGTGCGCTCCCTGTTCGGGGAACTCCTCGGCCACCGGGCGGTGCGCGAGCTGCTGGCCTCCCGGCTCGGCGGCCTGGACGCCGGCGTCAGCGGCCCGCCCGCAGCCGGGACCCCGGACCGCACCGCGGGGGTCCCCTCGTGATCACCCGTCGGGCGCTGCTCGGGGCCGGTGTGGCGGGGGCCGCCGGGGCGGCGGCCCCCGCCGCCCGTGCCCGGGGTCTGGGCGCCGTCGCCTGGAGCCGGCTGGCCGGGCACCTGACCGGGGACCTGGTGCTCCCCTCCGATGCCCGGTACGCGATCGCCAGGCAGCTGGACCTGATGCAGTTCGACGCCATCGCCCCGCAGGCCGTCGCCTACTGCGCCGACGCGCGCGACGCGGCGCTGTGCCTCGCCTTCGCACAGCAGAACGGGCTGACTCCGGCGGTGCGCAGCGGCGGCCACAGCGCCGCGGGGTACTCCACCGGCACCGGCCTGGTGGTGGACGTCTCCCGGCTGGACTCGGTGCGGGTCGGCGGCGGTTCGGTGACGCTGGGTCCGGGCGCACAGAACGTCGACGTGCTGAACACGCTGGCCGACTCGGGTCTGGCCGTCACCGGCGGCGCGTGTGCGACCGTCGCCGCCGGCGGGTTCGTCCACGGCGGCGGGCTGGGGTTCCTCACCCGGACGCTCGGCATGGCCTGCGACGCGCTGACCTCCGCGACGGTGGTGCTGGCGAACGGACAGATCGTCACGGCCTCCGCACAGGAGCACCCGGACCTGTTCTGGGCGCTGCGCGGGGGTGGAGGCGGCAACTTCGGCATCGTCACGTCCTACACGCTGACGCCGACCGCCCTGTCGCAGGTGGCCACGGCGCACCTCGGCTACACCTACGACCGGGCGCTCGACATGCTCGACGGCTACGCCCGCTGGCTGGCCGACTGCCCCCGCACCATCGGCTCGGCGGCGGTGGTCACCCTCGCCGACGCGGCACCGGGCCATGTCCCGACCCCGTCGATCATCGTGGTCTCCACCGGGACCCCGGCCGAACTCGACGCGGAGCTGGCCCGGTTGGACTCCCTGGCCGGAAAGCCGTCCTCGCGGCAGACTTCGGTGCTGCCCTACCGTGACCTGATGACGGGGATCTTCGGCTGCGCGGAGAAGACCACCGCGGAATGCCACCGGTCGGGCGCCTTCCCGCGCGGACAGCTTCCCCGGACCGCGTTCGCGCTGGAGCGCAGCCGCCTGATCCGTGCTGCCGTGCCGCGGGACGGCTGGGCGCGCATCCTGGCGCTCTTCGACGACGAGCGGGTGTCCGGCGGCCAGACGCACGGGCTCCAGGTGCTGCCGATCGACGGCGCCGCCCAGGACCCGGACCGCACCGCGACGGCGTTCGTGCACCGCGACAGCCGCTTCTCCGTGAACTTCCAGGGCTTCATGGCGCAGGGGCCGGTCACCGACGAGCTCCGGACCGCCGCGAAGGCCTGGGTCGACGCGGGCTTCGCGGCCGTCGACCCGCTCTCCTCGGGCGAGTCCTACCAGAACTTCATCGACCCGGACCTCACGGATTGGAAGACCTCCTATTACGCCGAGAACTATCCGCGGCTGGTGAAGACCAAGAACAGCTACGACCCGAACGGCCTCTTCAGCTTCGCGCAAGGCATACGCGCGGCCTGACGGAGCGTCGGTAAATCAAGATCGAGAGAAAGAGTCAGAAATGGCCAAGCTGGAGAACCTGGACCCGACCACTCCGATGTTCGCCCAGTTCAGGGAGAAGACCGGGCCCATCGTCCTGGCCAACACCTTCGTCGTCCCCAAGGACAGGTCCGAGTCGTTCCTGGCCCACTGGAAGAAGCAGGCCGAGTTCATGAAGGCGCAGCCGGGCTTCGTCTCCCTGCAGATGCACCAGGGCACGGCGGGGAGCCAGCTGTTCATGAACGTCGCGATCTGGGAGTCGACCGAGGCCCTCGCCAAGGCGCTCGGCAACCCGCAGTTCCAGGCCATGTCCGCCGAGGTCCCCGACGACATCGTGTCGTACGCCCACATCTTCGAGAAGATCGCCGTCGAGGGCCTCTGCGAGGCCTGACCCGGGGAATCGCGTACCGCGGAAATCCCGGTGAGCCCGGCACCTCCGGCCGGAGGTGCCGGGCTCTCCCTTTCCTCGGCGGTGCGAGGAGGACGCTCGACGTGTCCCCTCTGACGCACGCCGCACCTTTGACGCCCGCCGCACCGGTGCCGGGGCGCCCGGAGTCCACGCTGCCACGGCCCGTCGAACTCACTCCACGAATGGGGACTTCACCATGGATGTAGGACTTCTCTTCGACCTGCGGAACCCGGAGGGCTGGAAGCGGCCCTGGGCCGACCACTATGCGCGGAGCCTGGAATTCTGCGAGGAGGCGGACCGGCGGGGCGCGGGCGGGCTGTGGTTCACCGAGCACCACCTCTTCGAGGACGGCTATCTGCCGCAGCCGCTGACCTTCGCCGCCGCCGCGGCGGCCCGCACCCGCCGCGCCCGGATCGGCACCTCGGTGGTGCTGCCCGCGCTGCGCAAGCCCGCCCAGCTCGCGGAGGAGGCGGCGATCGTCGACCTCCTGAGCGGCGGACGCCTCGAACTGGGCATGGGCGCCGGCTACCGGGTTCCCGAATACGACCTGATGGGCGCCGACTTCACGCGGCGCTTCCGGCGGACCGAGGAGCACATCCGCGAGGTCCGCCGGCTGTGGGAGGAGGGCGGCGTCACCCCGGGCCCGATCCAGGACCCCGTTCCGCTGTGGGGCGGCTTCTACGGACCCCGCGGCGCGCGGATCGCCGGCCGGCTCGGCATCGGGCTGCTGCACATCTCCCACGAGCTGTTCGCGCACTACCGCGAGGGACTGGTCGAGGGCGGCCACGACCCGGCGACCGCCCGGGTCTCCGGCCTGCTGCCGATCATCCTCGCCGACGACCCGGAGGAGGCCTGGGCACGTGTCGCGCCCTGCCTCGCCCACCAGATGAACAGCTACCGGCAGTCGTCCGTGGAGGGCACCGACAAGCCCCGGCCGCCGATCATCCACCCCGACGAGTTCCGCAACCGGACCTCCAACGCCCCCTGGGGGGCCCTGAAGATCCTCACCCCCGCGGAAGCCGCCGTCCAGATCAAGGAGACGGTCGAGGGGCTGCCGGTGGAGCACCTGATCTTCTGGGCGAGCATCGCCGGCATGCCGGACGACCTGACCGCCCGGAACATCGAACTGGTCAGTGAGGAGCTGCCGCCGCTGCTGGGCCCGTGACGGCCACCCGCGTCAGCCGCTCGGCCCCTCGGCCGCCCGGTGACGACCGCCGTGATCGCGTCCGGGCCGTGCCGGGCCTTCCCGGGGCTCCGGCGGCGCCGGATCCTCCGAGCGCGCCTTGTCCGGCCGTTCCTGGTGCCTGGCCGATCCGGTGGCCCTGGCCTGGCGTCTCAGCGGTGGCGAGGCAGTCGCGCGGGCGGTCAGGCCGCACTCACGGGTGCGGACGTCGACCCGGGCGGTACCGGGCGGGACGCGTCGGGCGGTGAGGACTTCGCCGACGGCCCGGAGGCGGGCGGCGCGGCGACGAGGGTGTCCCACGCGGCCGTCGCGCAGATGATGACCTCTCCCAGCTCGGCGCGGGTGGCGCCGTCGCGGGCCTGGTCGGACAGGCCGGCGACCACGGTGGTGCAGTAGCGCGCGACGGCGTCGAGGCGGGCGGGGAGCGCGGTGAGGTCGCCCTCGGTGATTCCGCGGGCGAGGCGGTCCTTGATGGTGGCGTGCATGTCGCGCCGCAGTTCGGCAAGGAACTCCCGAACCCCCTGGTTGTCCACCGGGCCGGTCAGCGCGGTCAGGATGAGCATGCAGCCCGTCGGCGTGTCCGGGCGGGTGATCTCGTCGGCGGTGGCGCGCAGCATGGCCTCGATCGCCGGGCGCGCGGTCGGCTGTTCGCGCAGCGCGCGCCGGGGCGACTCACCCGAGGTCGTCCCGTAGAGCACCATGACCTGGCGGAACAGGTTCTCCTTGCTTCCGCAGCAGGCACAGATGCTGGCCGAGGCGATCCCCATGGCCTCGGCCAGGTCGTTGAGCGATGTCCCCTCGTAGCCGCGCTCCCAGAACAGGACCAGAGCCTGGCGCAGGGCGGTGTCCGGGTCGAAGTCCGGCACCGGCGAAGCAACTGCTGTGGTTCCTGCCCCCGTACTTCAGCCTTGGAGTCGTCCCCCAGCCTGCGGCGAAGGCGGCCGGACGGACGGGCACGGTGCTGCGCCGGTGGTCGCAGCAGCGGTGACGCCGCGCCGCCGCGGGGACGGCACCCTGGCACAACGACGGCCGCCCGCCGTCAGGGTTCCCTGACAGCGGGCGGCGCTGATGTCGTCCGGGCTGACGACGTCAGTCGCAGTCCCAGTAGGAGACACGGTGGTGGTCGCCGTACCTGTACTGGTCCCAGCTGGAGTAGCGGTCGCCGCGGCAGTGGTTGCGGTAACGCCAGCCGTCGTAGCGGTCGTTGTCGCAGTACCGCCGCCAGTCACCGCTGTGGCGGTACCCGTAGGCGTGGTGGTTGCCGTGGAACGAGGGCGCCACCGCCGTCACAGAGGTCGCCGCCGGGGCAGCGGCCGCCTCCATCGAGAGAGGGGCCATGACAGCGCCGGCCGCCAAAAGCGCGCCCGCTACTGCCTTAGCAATGGTCTTCACCTGATCTCCTTTCAAACATCAGGGCCGGTTTCGCCCTGGTGCTGAGCCTGACGCTACATCAAATGACTCGCAATTCATTACGGGCCGGATCCCCGGTAATTCACCGGTGCGCCGGGCGAGACATCAGAAACGGCAGCTCAGGGGCAATGCCATGCCTCTTCGTGGACATCTGTGCCGCGCCCGGCGAGGGGCACCCGACCAGGTGAACTTCCCGGTTGGTCAAATCAGTTGGCGGGTGTGCGACGGGTTGAGACCGGCCGTGTGAATACACCCTCTGAA
Source organism: Streptomyces sp. NPDC037126 (assembly GCF_055605965.1). Classification (NCBI taxonomy): domain Bacteria; kingdom Bacillati; phylum Actinomycetota; class Actinomycetes; order Kitasatosporales; family Streptomycetaceae; genus Streptomyces; species Streptomyces sp. NPDC037126. The sequence goes on along the minus strand of NZ_JBVJTD010000017.1, from coordinate 52,364 downwards.
ATGCCCCGCGTTTTTCGGAGTCACGTGACGAGAAAATGCGCGGCGACCTGACGGCGAAGCCGGTGAGTCGACTTTCGGTGCCGACCCGACTTTTATGGAGTGCATTTCTCGTCGAAAGACGCCTGCCGGCCGGCCGCGGGCGAAAGGCCACGCCGGACTCCTTGCGTGTCGCCTTCCGCCGGGCGCTCGGCGGCCGCGCAGACGCGAGGGTCGCGTGGGGCAGCTCCCGGCGGGGACCGGTGCCGCTCCCCGTACCTGTGCGCGCCGCCGGCCGGGGACGACGGCCGCAACGTGCGGCGTGGGGCGTGCAGTTGAGGGCCAGGGGCCGGGAATGAAACAGACACACACTTCTGAACGGATGTCGGAAATAGACGGTTTGCACTGACCGTTCCCTTTCGGCTACCGTCCACGCTCTCCGGACGAATCGTCCAGAGACTTCGGACGACGGGGTTGGCGCCCACCTGCGCGTTCCCGATGGCCCGTCCACCCATGGGCGACAGCCTCCGTCCGGATCCGTGCGGCGCCGTCGCACCCGGTCCACGGCTCCTGCAGTGGCCGGTGCGGGTGGCGCCGACCGGGGGTGGAGCACGGCCGGCGGCAGCGGTTGGTCCGCTGCCGCCTGGCCCAACTCCTGTTTCGCGTACATCCCTTCACTCATGAAAGGCTTCTTGATGAACAACGACTGGCTCGAGGCCGAGACCGCCGAACTGCTGCCCGGCCGCGAGGCGCTGGGCAAGCTCTCGTTCAGCTTCGCCAAGATGACGACCGTCTCGAAGAAGATCGCGCACGTGGACGCCCACAACGAGTCGATGGCGGTGAACCAGTCCTCGCCGTTCGCGACGGCCCAGTCACAGGCCTCCCAGGCCATCAGCGTCCGCCAGTAGCACGGCCCTTGGCGCAGGGGCAGGCCCCCGGGCGTGCCCCTGCGGCCCTCCGGCAGTTGGGGGATGTCACGTCCTGGCGCAAGTCGGTCCACGAGCGCCCGGCGGCATCCACCGGCGGACGCCAGGATGTGAACCGGCCCCCGCTCAGGCCCTTTTCACCCGTCCTCCGGCAGCGGAACGAACGAGTGGGATCCCGTGAGCAGTCCTCACCCCGCGGCACTGCGCACCCGCGCGGAGCAACTGGCCCTGGAAGGGCACCCGGCGAAGGAAGTGGCGCGGCGACTGGGCGTCTCCCCGCAGACCGTCTACCGCTGGCGGCGCTCCCGTGCGTCCGGGTCGGACCTGGCACAGGCCCGCACCCGCATCGGCGAACTGGAGCAGGAAGTCCTCCTGTGCCGCGAACTCATCGCCACGCTGCGGCAGATGATGCCCCCAAAAGACGTTACGAGGTGATCCACCACATGGCGTCGCAGGGATTTCCGGCACGCAGGATCGCCGTTCTCCTCAACGTCTCGGAGTCCGGGTACTACGCCTGGCGCGCACGCACCCCCTCCCCGCGAGCACTGCGCCGCGCCTGGCTGACCCGTCTGATCCTCGACATCCACCAGGAGTCCCGCTCCGCCTACGGCTACCGCAGGGTGAGGCAGGAACTCGGCCACCGCTACGGCATCGACGTCAGCCACACCACCGTCGAGGTCATCATGAAGGCGGCCGGGATCCGCGGCAGAGCGGGACGGCTGCACGAACGGGCCCCGCAGGACAGCGCCCGCACGCCCAGCCGGCGCTGGACCGTCGACGTCCTCGCCTTCACCACGCTCCAGGGTCCCCTGTACACGGCCGTCGTCCTCGACACCGCATCCCGCTGCCCGATCGGCTGGAGCACCGCCACGACAGCGGACCGCACCCTCGTCCACCACGCCCTCATGGCGGCCATCACCCGCGCCGCCCACGCCGAACCGGCGGCCGGGACCGCGTACGAGAGCCTGCTGGCCTGCACCTTCACCGAGCGGGCCGGCGTGCTCGAATGCGCGCCCAGCGGCGGAAGGGCGGCGGACCGGTACGACCACGCGGTCGTCGGGGTCTTCTGGGACACCGTCCACCGCGAACTGCACGGCCCGTCCTCCTGGCCGGACACACACTCCCTGGAGGACCGGCTCAGGGAGACCCTCGACCGCTTCGCCCGGCAGGCCTGAGCCGCCGGACCAGCCAGCCCACCCACACCAAGGCGGACCCATTGGAAACGACGCCACCTCTGCCCGCCCCCGGCGGCACCCGGCCCGGCATCCACGCGGGGCAGGACACCTCCACCGCCCACGCCCACCGACTGCGGCTGTACGGCGCCCTGGAGCGGGTGTGCGTTCCCCTCGCCGCCGCCGACGTCCAGGCCATCTTCCAACTGGCGGAACTCGATTGCGCCACCGTGCACGCCGTCATCGACTGGTTGACTTCCTCCCCCTCCTGAAGGAGGAGGATTGCCCTGTGCGGGAGTTCGGCCGCCAATCCCCAGCTGCAGCGGGCTGTATTTGCTCAAGCCTTCAGATCAACACGGCGCGCACGCTTCCACCGCTGCCGCTTACGAGTTGACGGATTCCCGCGTACGACCGGGACGCCCGCCTTTTCTACTGGGTGCCGTCCGCCTGGAGCAACGACTCGACGAGGACGGCCACATGCCGGCGGTCCGTCGGGCTCAGCTTGTGCACGCTCGCGATGAGGATCGCCACCTCGGGATCCGCGGCCTCGGGTGTGTCCTCGAGGTACAGGTTGACGCCCGCGGCCTCGGCGGCGGCCCGCTGCACCGGCGCCACCGGGATGCCCAGTCCCTTGGCCAAGCCCTCCAGAGTGGTCTGCTGGGGCATCTGCGCCAGCCGCGCCGACGTCGCCAGATGATGGACCGTCGAACGGGAGATGCCACCGCGGCGCGCTACATCGCTGTAGGACCAGCCGTGCTGGTCCAACTTGTGCTTGATCATTTCCTGCAGTGTGTTGGGCACGCCGGTTCTTCCTGTGGAGAGAGGGAGTGACCGTCTGTCAATGAGTCTAACGGTCCTGCCGCCGGGGCGTTCTGCACCTTCTTTTCCACCGGCGCCCTGCGCTAGGCTGCCGTCCGACTGCGCGTCACGGTCGACACCTGCGGACCGGCTGAGCCGGCACCGTGGGCAATGAGCGCATCCGCCAGGGCAAGTCCGCAAGTCCCGTACCGCGAACCGCACCTCCACCCGCGCCCTGTCCTTCGGCGCAGGGCCGTAGCCGCCCCCTGCTCGGTTCCCCCCCAGTCAATGGCCGGCTCCACGCCCATGCCCGGCGGCGCGGCAGCCGTGACCGCTCCTCGACGGACAAGGCATGGCCCTGGCGCAGGCCGGGGTGGCGACGGACGGGCGGGTCCCCGGCCGCACGCGCACGGCCGAGCGGCTCGGCGGCGCCTCACTTGTGATCACGGAGGCGGGCCGGAGCCGGCGTGCAGGAGGCAGAAGTCGTTGCCGTCCTGGTCGGCCGGGGCCCGCCGGGGTCCGCCGGTTCTCGGCGGTGCGGCCGTCGTCGGGGGGCCCGGCGCCGGGCGCGGGCAGCCGATCCCGGCTCGGCGTCCTGGTCGCGGTCGGTGGCGTCGGCGTACGGCCAAAGCCGTCCGGGCCGCGGGCCGCTGCCGGGATCGAGGACGAGCGGGAGTTGTGGGCCGCCGGAGCCGGCGTCGGGCTGCCCGATCTCGATGCTTCCCGTCGCCCTGACGGCCGGGTTCGATGCGGTCCGGAGATCTCGCTCCAGAACGGCGCGGGCCGGTGCGTCGGCAGCTTGCCTGCGCGTCAATGGGCCTGGTTGCCCCGGAGGTTGGTCGTCGGTTGTGTGCGGGGGCTCGGCGCGCGATCGCGATGTCGGCTGGGGCAGTTCACCGGCGACGCCGGCAGCAGCCGGCTCCCTCGTGCCGGGCCGCATCGATGACCAGTCTCCCGGCGGCGAAGGGGTACGCGGCGTGCAACGCCAGGCGGTTCAGCTCTGGGCGAGGCGGTCGTGCCGGTCGGCGAGGGCCCTGGCCGTTCCGCGCACCTGCCTTGCGGTGGGTCCGGGCCCTCGCCTTCGCCGACGCGCCGCCGTAGGCCGCATTCGTGTGGAGCCGTCGCCGTTGACGTGTTCTCCCGGCCGAAGTCGGCGCTTCTGCCCCGGTGTTGCGGTGGCGGGACCGGCGCGGCCGCAGCGTGCACGGCAACTGCCCTGCCGGTAGGCGGGGGTGGCATCCTGCGGCCTGGGCGGCCGTCGTCCGCCGTGCTGCGCTCGCGCGTGAGGACGGCCGGCGGTGTGACGCGCGCTCAGCAGGTGTCGGGGTTCGCGGCGGCGGGGGTGAGGGGGCCGTTGGCCATCACGATGGAGGTGAGCGAATAGGGCGGACCACTGGTACCGCCCAGCGTGAGAAGGGGCGTGTCGTCCTCTTGGCGCCGGCCGTGGTAGTGCCAGGTCTGGCCGAGGCGGTCGGTGTGGCCGAGGGCGAGGTCGTAGATGCGGCCGCCCAGGCAGAAGGGGTCGGTGGCCCTCTGCGCCGCCTCCTCCAGGAGGCGGGGCACGACGTCCGCGGTGAGGCGGACCTCCACCCCGGCGAGGTGCCCGGTGGCGGTCTGGACCCAACCGCTCTGGTGGGTCGGCGCGTCCAGGGGCGCACCGATCGCGGTCAGCCAGTACTCCCAGTCGCCCAGCGACATGGCGTGGATGTGGACGCTGACGCTTTCGTGATCCGAGGTGATCTGTGTGACCTCGAGCCGGCCCGCGTTCTCGGCCCGCAGCCTGGCCGCCGTGACGGCGGCCGGGGGCTGCGTCTGGTCCCCGTCGGCCGGGTGCGGTTCCCGGGCGCCGGTGCTCCGCCCGGTGACCGGTCCGGGTGCGGCGGCCTGCCGGGCACGCTCCGGGTCGGCCGGGTCGGGTGCGGCGGGCGGGGTGTCGCACGCGTCGAGCAGGTTCGCGCTCGTGGAGCAGGGCTCGGACACGTCGAGGATGTGCAGCGGGCGGGGCGTCCCGGGTGCGCCGGGTGCCTCCTCGCCGGTGCGGGGCGCGATGATCGCCTGCCACAGGGCCGAGGCGCCCGGTGCGGGATGCGCGGCGGCCCCCGTGGCCTCGGCGTCGGGGGGTTCGGCGTCCGGCGGGCTGTGCTGCGGCCGGTTCTGTTCCCCGAGTCGTCTGAGGGTGTCGGCCCCGCCGGGGCCCACGAGTCGGCCCTGTGCGTTGAGATCGGCGATGAAGGCGCGGGCGAGTTCGCTGAGCCGGGTGGCGAGTTCCTGCTCGACGTCCGTGCCCTTGCCGTAGGCGATGGTCATGCCACGGCTCCCACGTAGGCCTTGCGCAGGGAGTCGAGCGCGCGCCACTGGAGCGTTTTGACGGCGCCGTCGGTGGTGCCCATGGTGCGGGCGGTCTCGTGGACGGACATCTCCCCCAGGAACCGCAGCCGGATGACGACCTGTTGGCGGGGGGTGATCTCGGACAGGGCGTGATGCAGGTCGTCGAGTTCGAGCGAGGACAGGACGGTGTCCTCGGGGTTGCTCACCGTGGGGGCCCAGGCATCTCCCACCTGGGTGATGTGGTCGACGAAGGTGAGGTTGCGTGTCGTGGCGGTCTTGAAGTGATCGGCGACGACGTTGCGTGCGATGGCGCACAGCCAGGCGCGGATGGACGTACCGTTCCAGGTGAAAGTGGTGATCTTGGCCCATGCCTTCATGAAGACGTCCGCCGTGAGGTCCTCGGCCAGGGCGGTGTTCGATCTGACGCGCTGGGCGATGAGCGTGGCGATGAGGCCGTGGTGCATGAGATACAGCTCGGCGAACGCCTCGCGATCGCCCTGCTGGGCACGGGTGATGAGGGACAGTTCCCCCGTGACGCCGCCGTCGAGGGCGCCGTCGTGAGCGTGAGTGGTCAAGGGTGCTCCCGGTCGTGCGTGGACAGAAGTGAGGTGGGACTGCGGGCAGAAGTGGTGCGGTGGCGCCAAGGCCGCCTGAGGGCCGCGGCCTTGGGGACGGGGTCGGGCCGGTTCTCAGCCGGCCGCGTGCCGGTCCGCCTCCCCGTGCCGCAAGCGGTGCCGGTCCTGGGCGGGCACACGCTGCCGTTGCGGAAGGCTGCTGCGCTGCATCGTCTGCGGGTCGTCGTAGACGAGCGCGTCGAGCCGGACACTGTAGGCGTCGCGCAGCGTCCAGAGTGTGGCCAGGCTCGGCTGTTTCGTTCCGGTCGCGAGCCGGTGAAGCGTCGACCTGCTGATGCCGGTGCGCTGCGCCATGTCGGCGACGCTTTCGTCACCGAGCTCCCTGGCCTTTACCAGGAGCGTGGCCATATGGAGGCGAAGCATGGTCAAAAGACCCCCTCAGCAACGTGCAGCACGTGTGGCTAACCCACACGCGCGCAACATATGCAAGTTGCCAAGGGGGAGTGACGCAAGGGTATTTTGATTCGCACACAGATGCGAGATTCGGGATGTGGCCTGCAGAAATGCCGATCTAGGTTTTGACCTGCGGAGGTGCACGCGTGCAACTAGCATGCGACAACTTGCCTGCGCGCTACCCTCCGACCATGCGGAGTGCGAAAGATTCCCCCCACGAAAACCGGGCCAAACGCCAGGCTCAGGCGCAGCGGGTCGGCGCGTATCTTACGAGAGCTGCGACGGCAGCCGGATACGACGTGCGCCGGCGGCAGGGCGGCCGGGCGCAGCTGGCGGCCGTGACCGGTCTGAGTCTGACCACGGTCAGCCGGACACTGGACGGCAAAACCTTGCCGCTGCCCTCGCAATTGACGACGTGGGCGACGGTCCTCAACCTTGATCACCGGGGGATTCTGGTGGAGAGCGGTCTCATTCCCGAGCAGCGGGGGCCTCATTCACCACGACGGGTACCGAACGCGGCGACGCTCTCGCCGGACGAGGCCATGACGGCGTGGAGAATCACCGATCCCATCATCCGCAGGACGCTGAACGGGAGCATCGTCCACGCGATCGAACTCCAAGCGGAAATCGATGCGGCCCAGGATCCGGGGACGTGCGGGAAATCAAGTGCCCGTGGCGCACGCGCGGATGACACCGCTGCCGCCAGGATTCCCTTCCGTGGAGCACCGCATGCCGATCGCCGCGGCTTGAACTGACCGCCCGGACAGGGACGTCAGCGGCCGGTCCCGCACCGCGGGGCGGGCCGGGCCGTTGGGCGTCATCCGCTCCCACCTCCGCCGGCGGCCCGGCCGGAGCACGGCCGGAGCACGGCCGGGCCGCCGCGCACCGCGATCACCGACGGCACCACCGGACCTGCCCCGCAGGAATTCGAGCACATGCACGCCCGCCAGGTCCGGCCACCCGGCAATGACTCTCCCGCTAAGCTCGGCGGAATCTTCCCGAAATCCCGTGCCTGCACCACGGCTCACGGTCACAGGAAGAGCGAGGGATATCCTCCTGCCGTGCCGGCATCCAGCGGGTCGGAAAGGGCCACGCGGAGAGGGGTAGCAGGTGCTTGTCGTACAAGGAGCCCCTATGACCGCCGTCGTGCGCAGCAGCACCGGCGAGGCGGTGGTCCTGCTTTCCGGTGACTCACTCCAGCAGGTGCCGGAGGCGACGTTCGCCGACATGATCAAGGCTGCTTCCGCCGTGCTGAGCGCCGCGGAACTCAAGACCGTCAACAACGCCGTTCCCACGCTCGGCACAGGCCCGCCGGATTTCCATGTTCATGTCGATGGAAACGAGTTGACGGTCTACCGGCTGGCCACCGGCTGAGTTCCGCCGCGGCCGACGAGCGCGATTCATCCGGCCTTTGCCGTGCGGCCACCGATCCCTCCCGGCGCAGTTCGCCCTCGGCGAGCGGCCCATGTGCAGTGAATGCGGTTCCCCACGCCCGGACTTGATGCCGCACAGCGCCCTGCACGGGCAAGCGGCAAGCGGCAAGCGGCAAGGCGAAACCGCCCGTACCCGGGGCCTGTTGCGTACGGCGCCATTCCCGCCGCGATGTGCCGCATATCCGCGTGCCCGCGCCGCCTGCCTACGCACGCACCCGGTACGCCTCACGCCTCCGCCGGTCCACGACGGCACGGTACCGAGCCCGGCCCTCCGGGGCGCCAACCGCACGCCCCCGCACCGCATTCGACCGGCGCCGCGGCCGCCGGTCCGATGTGCGCCGCAGTGCCGCTGCGCCCCAGTCGGCCCTGGTGACGCCGGACGAGTGGACAGCAGTGCGACTTTGAACGAATGTCGCATTTGGATTGTTTGCTCTTTTCCTTCGGTTTCGGCTACTGTCCGGATCCTCCGGACGAATTGTTCGGAGACTTTGGACGGCGGGCGACTGTCCCCCAGTTCCGCCGTGCCCCGACTCCGCAGCCCGGGTTTCCGCATGACCCGGCTGTGGAGGAAGGCATTTCTTGCCGTCCATCGAATCCTGCCGGCGCGACCGCGCAGACAACCTGCTGCTCACTCACTGTCAGCCGGAACGCGCCGGCAGGCCGAAACGAGGCCGGACAGCGGCCCCAACGGCATGTTGGGACACGACTCCCCGGAACTCGCTTCGCTCACACACCACTTGAAGCAATGAAAGGAGTCTTTTCATGAACACGGACCAGCTCGAGGCCGAGACCGCGGAACTGCTGCCGGGGCGTGAGGCGCTCGGCAAGTTCTCGTTCAACTTCGCCAAGGTGACCACCGTGACGAAGAAGGTGGCGCACGTGGACGCGCACAACGAGTCGGCCGCGGTGAACCAGTGCTCGCCGTACGCGGTCGCCCAGTCCGAGGCCGCGCAGAGCATCAGCGTGCAGCAGTAGCACACGGACCAGGCAGGGCCGGGCCGGCTGAGCGGGCGGACCCGGCCCTGCCTGACTCATCCCGCGGACACACTTCCGCCTTCCGTCGACGGTGCGCCAACAAGCCTCGCTGTCAGCACAGTTGGCAGACGTCGCCGCCGGCGCAGTCGGCAGTGGACGCCCGCGGGTCCGCCTCCGGCCCGGGACCGCCCCGTACGGCCGTGCCCTGTGGCGCGGCCGCCGGGATGCGACATCCCCACCGGCATCCGCTGCGCACCGCGCACATGTGTCGAACCGTCAGATGCGCCCAGGAGAACACCATGCCGGCGTCCGAAGACAACAGCAGCCTCACCACGCTGCAGGCCCGCACTCCCCACCCCCGGCATCCCCCCGGGCAGGCCACCGCCACGCTCGCGCCCGATCCCCTCGCGCACCCGGCACCCGCCATGACGGCCGGCACCCCGGCGTCCCCGGGCGCCGCGCCCGTCCCGCAACGGAGCCACGGCCTGCAGACCCTGGGTGAGTACAAGGGGTCGGGCTTCACCGAACGCCGGTACATCGTCCGCCGCGGCGACGGACAAGTGATCCAGCTGTCGCGCCTGCTGTACCTCGTCGTCAGCAGTGTCGACGGCGTCCGCGACGCCGAGGCGATCTCGCACCGGGTCAGTGGCCGCTACGGGGCCGAAGTCACCACGGAGAACATCGTCTACCTGGTGGAGCACAAGCTCACCCCGCTCGGGATCACCGTCCCCTTCGGGGACCGGCCCGGCGAGGTCCTCGCTCCCCGCTCCGATCTGCTGCTGGCCCTGCGCGGCCACAAAGTGATCTTCCATGAGCGGAACGTGGCCCGCATCGCCGCCGCGCTCGCCTGGCTGCACCGGCCCCTGGTGGTGGTGGCGACGCTGGCGGGCGTCGTCGTCATGGACGTGTGGCTCTTCGCCGTCCACGGAGCCATGACCCCCGTGCTGCAGGTCCTCGAACAGCCGCTGTGGATGCTCATCATCTTCGCGCTGACCGTGGCCTCCCTCCTCTTCCACGAGTTCGGGCACGCGTCGGCCTGCCGGTACAGCGGAGCGGTGCCGGGGAGGATCGGATGCGGCATCTTCCTCATCTGGCCGTCCATGTACACGGACGTCACCGACGTGTACCGGATCGGGAAGGCCGGCCGCCTGCGCACCGGGCTGGGCGGCGTCTACTTCAACGTCATCTTCATGCTGGCCCTCACCGCGGCCTACCTGCTCACCGGCCAGTCCTTCCTTCTCGCCGCGGTGTACCTCGCGCACTTCGAAGTCCTCGAACAGCTCGTACCGGCGGTGCGGCTGGACGGTTACTACATCCTGGGCGACCTGGCCGGCGTGCCCGACCTGTACGGCAAGGTCAAGCCGATCCTGCTGAGCCTGCTGCCCGGGCACCACCGGGCCGCCGCGCAGGTGGCGGACCTCAAACGCTCCGCACGGACCGTCGTGACGGTGTGGGTCCTGACCATGGTCCCGCTGCTGCTCGCCGAGGCGGCGTACGCCCTGTGGAACCTGCCGCGCCTGCTGGCCACCGCGGCGCGCGGCCTGCGCGACCAATGCCTGGGAACGCTCGCGGCGTTCACCGACGGGCACCTGGCGGCCGGGCTGGTCGGCGTGATCGGCACGCTCATGCTGCTGTGCCCGATGGCGGGAGGCGCCTACCTCGCCGCCCGGCTGGCGGCCCGCCTGTGGCGCGCTGCCGCGAGGGCGAGCGAAGGCAGGCCGGTGGTGCGTCTGACGCTGGCCGCCGCGGCCACCGCGGGCTGCGCCGTCCTCGCCGCGGCCTGGGTGCAGGGCCTGACCCCCCAGCCGCTTCCGGAGGCGGCCCCGGTCACCCCCGTCCTGCAACCGGGCAAACCCGCGCCGCCCACGCCCTCCCCCACCCCCGTACGCCCCGCCGCGACACACCCGGCCGTCCATCGCTTCGCCAGCGCCACGCCCGGGCAGAGCCGCCCCGCGTCGCCGGTCCCCCACCCCACCGCAAGCGGCCGGCCCACCCCCGCGGCCACACCGTCCGCCGCCTCCCCGGCGGCCCCGGCGCCCGGCACCGGCACACCGAGCCCCACGACGTCGGCCGGCACCACGCCCACCGGTCCCGCACCCAGCGCATCCCCGAGTCAGACCCCCACCGAACCCCCTTCCGAGTCCCCCTCGCCGTCGCAGCCTCCCCCCACCCCGTCCTCACCCTCGGCGAGCGCGCCATCGGCCCCGAGCCATCTCTGACACCACGCCCCACCGCCCCCCTTCGCAGGAGAAGACCATGCACCATCGCAAGCCGCACCCGTCCAAGGCCACCAGGACGGCCGTCCGCCTCGGCGCCGCCGTCACGGCCGGCCTGGCCATGACGGCCGTCGCCACCGCGGCCCGCGCCACCCCCGGCCGTACCGGCATCTCCCACGACGTCGCCATCGCCGTCGACGCCGCGCTCAGCCACGCAGACAGGACCCACGTGAACCAGTTCGACGCATCCTTCGTGATCCACGAGTACGGCCCCTCCGTCGCCGTGTCGGCCAACAACCGGGCCACCGCGGTCTCGGTGGGATGCTCCGTGAACGACCCCTGCCGTTCCGTCGCCCTCTCGTACCAGATCCTCACCACGGCCGGCCGCAACGCACGCCTGATCAACGCCACCAACATCAGCAGGTCCGTCAACGAACACTGCCCGGCGTGCCAGACCGTCTCCGCCGCCTACCAGTTCGTCGTGGCCACACCCCGGCAGTTCAGCCTGAGCCGCCAGGCACGCAGCGAACTGAGCGGCATCAACCGCCAGGTGGACGCCCTCAGGGCCTCCCACCTGCCGATCGACCAGATCACACGTCAGGCCGACGAACTCGCCCGGCAGGTCAAAGCCGTCCTCGACCGGGAGGCGGCACGCGCACCGCGCACCGGCGGCGGCACCGACCCCACGGCCGACTTCATGCCGACCGTGACGATGCACCGCTACGTCCGCTGACCCCCGGTCCGGGGGCCGAGCCGGCGCGGCGCAACTGGACAGCCGCAGAGGCGAGCGCCGCGCCACGGCCAAGACAGAGAAGCCCCGGCTGCGTCCGCACGCATCGCCATGACCCGTCCCCCGGGCCGACCGGCGCGCGTTCCCGAAAGGCGCGGGCAGTTGGGGGGCGTACCCACCGGGGGCGGCGGGGGGCCGGGACGTCGAGAGCGCCGTACGCACGGCCTGCGCTCCGAGCGGGGCGCAGGCCGTGCGTGGTCACGAGGCAGATCTCTACGGGATGCCGTCCTCCGTAACGGAGGACTGCGGGAAAAGGTGCTCTTCGAACGCGGTCATCCCGAACAGGAGGACCATCATCGCCACGGGCGTGAGCAGGGCAAGCAGGATCACAGCACCTCCCGGAAGGTCGGTCTGTGGCACCTGAAGGAGCCTTGTACAGGATGCGGCCGATCGGGGGATCCCGCACCTTGCCCAGGGCCTGACGGCCTTCGTCGCGGCCCCGGACTCAAGGGGGCACCGGACAGACGCCCACGTGTCCCCGCCGGGAGTACGCCCACCCGCGCGGCCGGCTGCCCTGCGGGGGCACAGGCGGGTGCGCGGATCGTACGTGGCCGGCGGGCGGGAGATGCGCGGGGCGGCCTTCGTCGGGGCGCACGGAGCGGTGTCGGCGCGGCACGGGTGCGGTGTGCCGGTGAGGGGGGCGCGGGGCTTCGGTACGCAGCGGACAAGCCGCTGCGCAGGTGGCGGAAGCAGTGTCCGCAGCGGCCGGCGCGACGGTCGGTCGTCGCATCGTGCGCGGCCGGCACGCGCCGGGCCGGCGTCGTCACGAGCGGGACGACGAGATCACCCGGAGCGGCCCTGAAGACTCAAGTCGGTCGGCGCGGGTGAACTCCGCCGTGCTGGGCGCGCGGTGGACGGCTCCGCGGTTGTGCGGGCCGACCACCGTGGTCGGTGCCTGTCCTGAAGGACTGGGTCAGTAGGCGGAGTTGACGTTGTCGATGGAGCCGTAGCGGTGGGCGGCGTAGTTGGCGGCCGCGGTGATGTTGGCGACCGGGTCCTTGATGCTGTGGGCGGTGCCGGCCACGTGGAAGGCGTTGAAGGTGGGGTCGATCACCTGGAGCAGGCCCTTGGAGGGGATGCCCTTCTTGGCGTTGACGTCCCAGTTGTTCTGCGCGTCGGGGTTGCCGCCGGACTCGCGCATGATGTTGCGCTTGAGGCCCGCGTAGCTGCCCGGGATGCCCTTGGCCTTCATGATGCTCAGCGACTGCTTGATCCAGCCGTCCAGGTTGTTGGCGTAGGCGCCCTTGGCGGCGGAGGCGTGGGTGTCGTTCGAGGCCCTGACCACGGAAGAGGCGTGCACCTGCGTCGCTTCGGCCGCCTGCGCGCTCGCCGGCATCATCGTGATCGCGGCGGCTGCCGCGCCCGTGGTGGCGAGACCGGTCAGGGCGATACGGGCGATGCGGGTGCGGGTGGTCATGGCCATGCGAGAACAACCTTCCGTAGGGGACACACGTCAGTGCCGGCCGCGAACCATCACGGCGGCGTGGGGCACCCGCAATCCACGGGCAGACCCTCCAGGGATCCGCCGCGACCCGATGACCGGCCCGCGGCGACGACAGCCATGATTAGCGGCCGCCGACACCCGCCGCAACGATGTGACCTACTACCCACCTACGGAGAAATGCCCGAAATAAGGCAATCAAGCTTGTTCGGCCCTTTTCAGGGGCTTCCGTTCCTACGACCCTCCCTAGGATGTGATCCCGCTCGCATGGCGGGCATCACGCCCACGGGGCACCGGAAGCCCTCCCCACACCTCCGGCGGAGCGTGGTTTTACGGCTCATGCCCTCGAGGCCCGGCCGTCCGCCCGAAGGTCCCGAATGCCTGGTCCTGCGTGCGTATCGCGCCTCACGACGGGGCGGCCGGCCGCGAGGCGGGTGAAGGCCATGGGGGCGCGGCCGGGCGCGGCCCCGGATCCAGGCCACCCGGCCGCCGAGGCCGGCGGGTGCACAACCGCGGCGGGCTGCGGGCCGCAGGCATGTCACCGGTGAGGACGATCAGGTCCGCTGCGGGGCATCGGGTTTTGCGGGGACCGCCCCGGCCGGCAGCACGCCATGGATGCCGGAGAAGACCGCTACCCGCTTGAGCACGGCCCAAGCAACCGGCTCGCCCACCGACTTGCCGTCCTTGGATTGAGGATGGCTGCCAGGCACCGCGGAGCCCTCTCGCGGCGTGTGGCGAGAGGGCTCCGTCCGGTGCTGCCGCCCGCGTGGGGGGAGTTGAGGGCTTCGCGGGATGTGGAGCTTGATGCCTGGTCAGCGTCTGCGGGACCAGGTGCTGCCGATTCCGGCGACGTGCAGGGCCAGTGCGGTCAGGCCCAGGAGCATGACGTTGACCGACGAGAACGTGTGATTGGTGCTGATCTCCGCCGCGTTGATGAGGAACGCGATGAAGAACAGTACTGCTGCCACCAGGCCGAGCATGGCGGGACTCCTCTCACAGGGTGAAGCCCGTATGCCCGGATGCCGGTCCGCCAAGCGTGGCGTGCAGGCACCGGGGTCGCCCAGGTCGCGCGCCCGAGGAGGCCGCGGTCTTGAGGGGCGGGGGTGGCCTTACCGGATGCCTTCGCCAAGGGCCTTGTCGATCTCGCCCAGGGCGCTGGTGAGGCGTGTGTATTCCTCGGCCGCGAGGGGTTTGACGAAGTACTCCTCCACCACGTGCGCGTGGACGGCGGCGGCGCGCAGGAAGGCCGTGCGGCCCTCGGTGGTCGGTTCGACCAGGGCCACCCTGCGGTCGGCCGGGGAGGGGAGGCGGCGGACCAGGCCGGCCTCTTCCATGCGGTCGATCAGGCGGGTGGTGCCGCTGCTGGTGAGGGTGAGGTCGTCGGCCAGCTGCCGCTGGGAGACCTCCTCGCCGGGCCGGCGGCACAGCCGGATCAGGACCTCCAGCATGGTGTGGCTGATGCCGCACTCCTTTCGCAGCGCGCTGTCGATGCGCTGTTCCAGGCGGGTGGCGGACTTGATCAGGAGCCCGAAATCGCGGACGAGCCGGCTGTTGGCGGCGCGGGCGGCGGCTTCGTCGCTGTGCCGGGGGGTGGTGTTCATCGCCGCCGACTCTACTGCTTGCACACCTACTGCTGTCTCAATTGCTGAGTAGTCAGCGAAATTCTATGGTGGGTGCGCACTCGCGAGCGAGAGGGAGACTCCCGTGGATCTGCAGCACTGGCTCGGCCGGGCCGCCCAGGCGGTACAGGGCTGGGCCGACTCCTTCGGCCCCTACGAGCCCCATGCGTCCCTGCAGGTGGACGACGACCGCTTCGCGTCGGTCTTCGCGGAGTTCACCGGGCGGCTGAAGGACAACTACCCCTTCTTCCACCCGCACTACGCGGGCCAGATGCTCAAGCCGCCGCATCCCGCCGCGGTGGTCGGCTACCTCACCGCCATGCTGATCAACCCCAACAACCACGCCCTGGACGGCGGTCCCGCCACCGCCGCGATGGAACGCGAGGCCGTCGCCCGGCTCGCCGCCATGTTCGGCTACGACGACACCCACCTCGGCCACCTCACCACCAGCGGCACGATCGCCAACCTCGAAGCCCTCTTCGTCGCCCGCGAACTGCACCCCGGCCGGGGCGTCGCCCACAGCGCCGACGCCCACTACACCCACGGCCGCATGTGCCAGGTCCTGGGCATGACCAGTCACCCCGTGCGCACCGACGACCGGGGCCGCATGGACCTCGACGCGCTGGAGGAGGTCCTCGGCACCGGGCAGGTGGGCACCGTCGTCCTGACCACCGGCACCACCGCACTGGGCGCCGTCGACCCGGTCCACGACGTGCTGCCCCTCGCCGAACGCCACGGCGTCCGCGTCCACGTCGACGCCGCCTACGGCGGCTTCTTCACCCTCCTCGCCGGCGCCGACGGCCCCGAGGGCCTGCCCGCCGAGCCCTGGCGGGCCATCGCGCGGGCGGACTCGGTCGTGGTCGACCCGCACAAGCACGGCCTGCAGCCCTACGGCTGCGGAGCCGTCCTCTTCCGCGACCCGGAGGTGGGCCGCTTCTACCTTCACGACTCGCCCTACACCTACTTCACCTCCGCCGAACTCCACCTCGGCGAGATCAGCCTGGAGTGCTCCCGCGCCGGTGCCTCCGCGGCCGCCCTGTGGCTCACCTTCCAGCTCCTCGCGCCCACCCCCGACGGCCTCGGCAAGGTCCTGGCGGCCGGCCGGCGGGCGGCGCTGAAGTGGGCGGACCTGATCGAGGCGTCCGACGTCCTCGATCTCTACCAGCGGCCCCAGCTGGACATCGTCACCTACTTCCCCACCGCCGACCCCGCCACCCTCACCGGCGTCGACGCCGCGTCCGCGCGCATCCTGACCGGCGGCATGACCGGCCCCGACCCCGTCTTCCTCAGCACCCTCAGGGCCGGCCACGAGGCGTTCACCGCCCGCCACCCCAAGATCACCGCGGACGCCGACGGGGCCCGCATCCTGCGCAGCGTGCTGATGAAGCCGGAGTCCGAACACCACGTCGAGCGGTTGCACCACCGGGTCGAGCGGCTGGCCCGGGCCGCCTGATCTCGCCAACTTGCCGGTCACGGCGTGCAGTTCACCCGCCGCCGGGTCCGGGCCGCCGCGCCTCGGTATCCGTCGGTATCCGTCGTCCGAGGCAGCCGCGGCTACGGCACGGGCGTCAGCACCCCTGCCGCGGCCGGCGAGGTGGCGCGAAGGACGGCCGGCGGCCGCGAGCCCGGTCGGCGGCTCCCCCGCGGCCACCTGGCCCGGCATCCGCCGGGCCGGGTGGCAGGCCGGTCGAAACGGCGCGTCCCCGCCTCGTCCAGGCCGCCGGAGCGAGGGACACACCGGCCGGGCGCGGGGCCCGGGCATGCCGAAGGGCCCGGCGGATGGCGCCGGGCCCTTCGGTTTCGTAGCGGGGACAGGATTTGAACCTGCGACCTCTGGGTTATGAGCCCAGCGAGCTACCGAGCTGCTCCACCCCGCGTCGGTACGCCCACTCTACACAGCAGTGCGCACAGAGCCGAATCCATATTTGATGTCGCCCGCCGCTGCCCACCCCGGGCGGTCCGGTATTCGGTCTCCGCTCCCCCGCCGATTCCTTGCTCCAGCCCGCATGCGGACCCCGCTGAGCCCTCCTCGGGCCGGGCGACGCGGGCGCTGGGATGTCAGGTCTCAGTTCTGCGCGGGTACGCGTGCGGCGATCTCTTTGGCCAGCCGGTTCGCCTCCGCGGACATGCTGGGGCCCTCGGCCGCGACCACCAGGACAAGCCGCAGCAGGTCGTGAGCCTCCTCCAGGCTGAGCCGTGCGAGACGCTCGCCTGTCTGCTCCACGGGGGCGAAGCCGCTCTCGTCCCGGTCCGGGTGCACGTAGTCGTCCATAGCAGGGCAACGTACCCGGCCGTTCTTCGGTCACTCCCCACCGGCAACGACGTACAGCCCCGGGCCCCTGGCACCGGGCCCCGACCGCGTTCGAGGAAGCGGTCGTGAAGGGCGTTCTCCCAACGGTCAGCCGGTGCTGCCGAAGCACTCCCTTCCCGGATGGTCGGGGGACGGGTAGTAGCACGCCTGCAGATCGGAGGGGTGGGGGGCGGCGATCATGGTCGTCGTCGTGACCTCGCTCCCGGCCGGCCGCGCTGCCCCGGCGGCGCTCTGGAGGTGTGCGCCGGGGCCGGTGAGCACGATGCGGAAGCCGGGGTGGGCGGGCCAGGCGCGGATCCATCCGGCCTGGCAGCCCGGGCTAAGCCTGATCTCGAGGCGGGTGCCGTCGGCTGCCGTGTGGGAAGCGGTGGTGACGGGGTCCTCGCATGCCGTCGTTCGCGGGTTGCGGCCTTCGCAGGAGCCCAGCCGGCAGATGGGCGCCCGGGTTGCCGCGGGGGCGGTGGTGGTACGGGACGCGTACAGGACGGCGGCGGGCGTCACCATCGCCGCGCACAGCAGGAACACGGCGGCCGCTGCGCTCACCGGGCGCCTGTCGATGAACGCGGATGCGGCGAGCAGCACGGTGCGTGCGCGGCCGACGCGTGGTGGCGCAGGCGGACTGTCGAGTACGGCGGCGCCGGAAGGGGGCAAGGCCGTCCGGTCGGTGCCGCAGGGCGTCGTGTGCCCTCGCCTGCTCCAGGCCGCGTCCGCCAGCACCCACTGCGCCAGCAGTTCCTCCTCGCTCTGTCGTGCTGCCCGGCACAGGGCCCGGACGGCGTGCCGGGGCGGGAACTGCTTGCCGTTGAGGTAGCGCTCCCACGACGACTTGCTGATAGCTGTCGCGTGCGCCAGTTCGGTCAGGGTGAAGCCGCTGTGGTCCTTCACGGTGCGCAGGCCGGTGACCAGACGTGAGCAGGCGGCGGGCAGATCCAGGGGCAGCCCTCGCCGGTCATCTGCAAAGTACGCCATCGCCTCCGGTTCCCCTTTCCCGGTCACCGTCTATCCCACGTGGCGCAGTAACGCCCAGGTCTGCTCGCCGACGATCCCGTCGGCAGGCACACGGTCCAGCCGCTGCAGCCGTTTGACCTCCGCCTCGGTGCGTCCGCCGAAGTACCCGTCCACGTCACCGGGTGACAGCTTGTGGCGCACGAGCAGGCACTGCACTTCCGCGGCTTCGGGGCCGGTGGTGTTGCGCATGACCAGGCGGGAGGTGGTGGTGCTGTTCCCGGCGTAGAGCCGGTCGCCGTGCCGGGCGTAGGTGCACGTGTACTTCCCGACACCTGCCCCACCACTCGCAGGGCCCTGCCCGCGCCAGGGATCGGCGATCAGCAGGAGTGAGGTGATCGCGGACAGCAGCAACGCGCACGCGGCGACGGCCAGTGCCGCCACCCGGATCCTCGGCTCCTGTGCGGGCGGTACCGCAGCGGCGGTCCGGGTTTCCCCGGCAGCATCCCGCAGGGCCAGCAGCGGCGTGGCATCGGCGCCGGCCGTCCTGGCCAGTGCCTCGACGGCGTCGTGAGGGGGCAGTGTCTTGCCGTTGAGATACCGCTCCCAGGAGGCCCTGCTGAAAGGTGTTTTCGCCTGGAGCGATGTCAGGCTCAGCCCGCTGTGGTCCTTCAGCCGCCGCATCTCCACCACGAGTTGCCGGGTGCGCGGATCAAGCGACTGAGGCAGTGCCTTCCACCTCACCACGCCTCCTCGCCGGTCCCGGCTCCTTCACGGGCAGCGCAACGCCCGCACGGCCGGAGCCCTTCTCCAGTCTCTCCTCGGTGCGCCGCCCACGTGGCGGGTTCGTCTTTCCCTCCCCCTTTCGTGCGCTCGATTCCGGTCACGCCGGCGGAGGACTCGAAGTGCCCGCGCATCTCACCGGCACGGGTTCCCAAGAACACGTCTTCCGGCTGCTTGTGTGCAGGTCACAGCCTGGGACGTCCCGGGACGTCCCGGAGTGCTCGCCGTGTGTGGAGGCGTGCGCTTTCGTCCGGCACGCTCGTGCCGACCCCGGGCATCACGCCCGAGGGCCAGGCAAGAAGGGGAAATTTCCGTGCAACTACGCAGTCGTATGATTCCGTTCGCGATGACTGCCGTGCTGATCGGGGCAGGCGCGGCAGCTGTGGCACCTGCCGCTCACGCGCAGACGACGGCTCCGGCGACACCCAGGTGCAAGGTGTGGGAGAAGAACACCACCCGGTTCTCCGGCTGGTGCGACGGGCGGGGGCCGGCGAGCTACCGCGCGACCATCACCTGCCGGCGAGGCGGCGAACACCAGGGACAGTGGCGCTGGCTGGGGGACCGACGGGGCTCCACGGCATGGTGTGAGAAGAACGACCGGGTCGCCAGCAAGTGGCAGTTCATGAGTGGTTGACCGACCGGCGCGCAGCGGCCGGCCGGTGAAGAGCGGCGCGAGAGGCCGCCATCGCCTGCGTCCGGTCCGCCGCGGTGCAGACCCCGGCAGCACCACCCGCCGGGGCCTGCACCGCCGGCCGTGCAGACCCCGGCACCCGGCCGGGACGCCGCCGGTTCACCGGGGCCAGTACTGGGCGAGGGCTCCCTCGCGGTACGGGGCCGGGCTGACACTCAGCTCGCCGGCGAAGGGGCGCTCCAGGTCACACGAGCGGGTGAGGGGCCGGCCCGGCGTCCGCGAGGACGGGCGGCGGCCGTCCGGGGAGGGCCCGCGGCGCTCAGGTCGCCGGTGCCGCCTGCTGCGGCCGGGAGCGGTGGCGGGCCGTGCGGTCGAGGGTGTACTGGGCGGTGAGGCAGGCGGCGCTCCAGCCGGCGAGGAGGGTGAGGCCGGTGGCGAGGTGGGCGCTGTGGAAGTACGACGCCTCGCGCAGGGCGTGGACGGCGATGCCCGGCGGCAGGACGTAGGCGAGGGGGGACAGCCATGCGGGCAGGTACTGCGGGGGCAGGATCCCTCCGCTGGAGGCGTTGCCGAGGATGAGCAGGGCGATGGAGGCCAGCGGGATGCCGGCGGGCCCGCACGCGCGCATGATCAGGCCCGCGGAGGCGGCCATCGCGAGGGACAGCAGCGCGGCGACGGCCGCGGTGGTGGTGAAGGCGGCCGGGATCGCGCCGAGGGCGAGGCAGGCGATGGCCGCGACGACCAGGCCGGAGGCCGCGGAGAAGGCGGCCATGGCGGTGACGCGCGCGGCCGGCGCCATGCGGGGGGCGATCTGGTAGGAGGACACCGCGAAGAGGTAGCCGGCCAGGACGACCCCGAAGCACGCGTAGAAGATCGACAGTCCGCGGGAGTCCTGCGGGGCCAGCGGCACCACGTCGCTGACGGGGACCGGGTGGCCGAGCGCGGCGGTGAGGGTGGCCTGGACGGCGCCGGTGGCGGAGGGGCCCTGGGCGCCGGCCACCAGCAGTTTCAGGTGCCGGTGCGCGTCGGTGACCAGGGCGGCGCCCACCTCGTCGCGTTCGATCGCGGCGCGGGCGGCCGCGGGGCGCGGGTAGCGGTGGAAGCTGACGGCCTGGCCGTCGAGGTCGTTGACCGCCAGTTCGACGCGGGACGCGGTGGTGTCGGGGGCGGCTATGCCCAGCGGCAGGCGGTGCGAGGTGGGGGCGTGGAAGGCCGCGAGGAAGACGGCGACGAAGGCGGCGCCGACGAGCAGGGAGGTGATGACCGGGACGGTGATCGCCTTGCGGACCGGGACTTCCGCGACCGCCGGGACCGCGGCCGGGATGCCGTGCTCGGTGTCGTCCAGGTGCGGATGGGAGGAGTACGGGTGAGGGGGGTGCCGGTCGATGTGGGGGGTGTGGTCGGCGCGGTGGCGGGGCCGGGCGGGCCCGGCGGGTGCCGGGGAGTCCGGTGTGTTCGGGGCCATCGGCGGGTTGGGGGTGTTCGGGGAGGGCATGGCTTCTTCTCGTCGGCTGCGGGGGTGCGGGCTTGCGGGCAACGGGCCACCGGGCTGTGCGGCCCGACGGCACAGGGCTGCGGGGTCAGGGCTGCGGGGCCGTGAGGAGTGGGGGCTGTCGGCTGCGGGGCGGGGACTTCGCGGCGGGTGCCGGGGGCTCGGGGGCGGTCAGAAGAAGCCGCCGTCGAGGGGGAGGGTGCGGCCGGTGAGGTAGGCGGCGTCGTCGGAGGCGAGGAAGGCGTAGCCGGCGGCGACCTCCTGGGGGCTGGCGAGGCGGCCGAGCGCGCCGTGGACCTCGAGCCACTGGGGCAGGGGCATGGTGCCGCGGAGTTTGGGGTGCTGGTAGTCGGCGCCGTGTTCGGCGGCCATGTCGGTGGCGGTGCCGCCGGGGGCGATGGCGTTGATGGTGAGGCCGCGTGTGCCGAGTTCCGCCGACAGGTTCAGGACCATCGACTCCACGGCCGCCTTGGACGCCGCGTACAGGGTGTGGCCGAAGACGGCCCGGGAGGCGCTGACGGAGGAGGTGAGCACGATCCTGCCGCCGGCGCCCATGCGGGCGGCCGCCTGCTGGGCGGCGAAGAGCTGGCCGCGGGTGTTGACGGCGAAGACGC
Source organism: Streptomyces sp. NPDC037126 (assembly GCF_055605965.1). NCBI lineage: Bacteria > Bacillati > Actinomycetota > Actinomycetes > Kitasatosporales > Streptomycetaceae > Streptomyces > Streptomyces sp. NPDC037126. The sequence goes on along the minus strand of NZ_JBVJTD010000017.1, from coordinate 30,886 downwards.
GGTCGAAGTCGGCGGGGGTGATGTGCTCCAGCGCGTCGAAGTGCTCGACGCCCGCGCAGGAGGCCAGGACGTCGATCCGGCCGAAGCGGTCCGTCGTCTGCTCGAACAGGGCCCTGGTCTGGTCGGGTTCGGCGACGTCGGCGCGCAGCGCGAGCGCGTGGCCGCCGTCGGCGCCGAGGGTGGCGGCGAGGTCCTGTGCCGCCTGTTCGTTGCCGCGGTAGCCGATGACGACGGCGGCGCCTTCCGCGGCCAGGCGGGTGGCGACGGCGGCGCCGATGCCCCGGCTGCCGCCGGTGACGACGGCGACTTTCCCGGTGAAGCGTGAACAGTGCACTGCGGTCATGGGACGGGTTCCTTCCACTGGTGCATCAGGTGGGTCGGCCGGCGGGCCCGGGCCGGGCGCCGGTATCCGCCCGGTGATGGGGGCGCGCAGGGCGTGCGGGCGGCCGTCGCGTCGCGTATCGCGGTGCGGGGCGGCGTACCGACACTAACACTAAGCGCAGGGAATCCTTCGCTTACGGGGTTGTGTCGTAGTCTCGGCTGGCAGGCCAGGACGAGAACAGAGGTGAGCCGGTGACCGCCGAAGGGGCCAAGGGGGGCGCAGCGCCGCGGCTGCGGATGGACGCGGCGCGCAATCGCGCCCAGATTCTCAGCGCCGCCCGCGGTGCCTTCCTGGAGGCGGGTACGGCCGTGCCGCTGGAGGAGATCGCCCGTCGTGCGGGCGTGAACATCGCCACCCTCTACCGGCGCTTCCCGCGCCGTGAGGCGCTGATCGCGGCGGTCGTCACCGAGGGGTTCGCCATCGTGCTGGACGCGGCCCGCTCGGCGGCCGCGTCGCAGGCGGATCCGTACGCGGCCGTCGAGGCGTTCCTGCAGGGGGTGGCCGCCAGCCGCGATGTGCTGGTGCTGCCCCTGATCGGCGGGCCGCAGACCGACGACCCGCAGGCGCGCGAGATGCAGCGCGACATCGCCGCCGTCCTGGAGGAGATCCTGGCCGAGGGGCGCCGGCGCGGGCTGATCCGGGCGGACGTCACGGCCGTGGACCTGATCACCACCGCCGCGCTGGTGTGCCGCCCGCTGCCTTATCTTCCGCCCGAGCAGGCCGCCGCGCTGACCGCGCGTCACCTCGGCGTCTTCCTCGACGGGCTGCGTCCCGAACCCTCCCGCGTCCTGCCCTGGGCCCCGAGCTCCGAGGAGATGGCCGAGCACCTGCACGGCGGCGGCGCGGGCGGGCGCTGAACGGGAGTCCGCCCGAACGCCCGTGTGCGCGCGGGGAGTCGGCGGCCGGCCGCGCCGGTCGTACCGGGGGCACGGCCACCGGGACCGGGACTCCTCCCGGCGCCCGCGGCCCCCGACGGCACGGCGGACGGGAGGCGCCGTCCCTCGTTTCAGGGCGGCGAGGATGCCGGTGCCCCTCTTCGCCGCGAGGCGGTCCCGGCGGCGCGGCCGCGGGGCCGGGGCCGGCCGCGTGTCCGGGGCCCCGGGGGGGGACGTAGGTGGTGTCGGTGACGGAGTCTTTGCCGCCCGGCGGCGTCGTGCTGGACGAGGACGGGCTGGAGGCCCGGTGGGCGGGGGCCTGGCGGCCGTGGCAGGTCGCGGACCGGCTGGAGGGGGTCGGTGTGCCGTGGTGCGTCGCGGCCGGGTGGGCGCTGGACCTGTTCCGGGGAGGGCGGCCTCGGCCGCACGGGGACCTGGAGATCGCGGTGCCCGCGGCCGGGTTCCCGCAGATCCAAGAGCGTTTTCCCGAGGGCGTGTTCGACGCGGTGGGTTCGGGGCGCGTCTGGGCGGGGGCGGGAGCCGAGGCGCTGGCGGCGACGCACCAGACGTGGCTGCGGGATCCGGCCGGCGGGGGGTATCTGTTCGACGTCTTCCGCGAGCCGCACGAGGGCGGAACGTGGATCTGCCGGCGGGACGCGGGACTGCGGCTGCCCTACGACGCGGTCATCGAGCGGACGGCGGACCAGATCCCCTACCTGATACCGGAGTTGGTGCTGCTGTTCAAGGCGAAGGCGGTACGGCCCAGGGACCAGGCGGACTTCGACGCCGTGCTGCCGCTGCTGGGCCCGGCGCGGCGGGGGCGCCTGGGTGAGTGGCTGGAGCGTGTGCACCCCGGGCATCCGTGGACGGCGCGGCCGGCGGGGTGAAGGGGCCGGGGGCTGACACCGGGCGACCCGAGGTCCTGTGCCGGCCCCCCGCGGGGCGGCACAGGACCTCGGGTCGCCCGCGGGGTGCGGTCAGGGCACCCAGAGCCACTTGGTGTGGTTGCCGTCGATCTGGTAGCAGCTGGGGTAGGTGTCGCTCGACGAGTAGTGCCCGATGTATCCGCTGACGGTGCCGAGGGTCGTGGGCTTGTTCGCCTTGGGGATCGTGCTCATCCCCAGGTAGTAGTTCTTGTAGTTGTTGCAGCTCGTGGTGTCGACGTCCTTGGGGAAGTCGCCGCTCGGGCTCTTGGGGACGGCCAGGCAGATGTCCGTGTCGTGGAGGCCGCCGTAGACCTCGTGCACCTGGCCCTGGACGACGCCCCACCACTGGTTGGCGTCGTTCCGGTTGCACTTGGCCATCGTGACGACGTACGTGCTGCTGGAGCGCACCCCGCGCATGCACTTGCCGGTGGCCACGTTCTTGATCTGGTAGGCGGCGCCGGACGCGGACGCGGGCGTGGCCCCCAGGGCGATCTGGGTCGCCGCGGCGATGCCGGCGACCGCGAGCAGGTCGGTCGTTGTGCGTTTCACTGCGTTCCCCCATGGTCGGTGACGTGATGTCGACTCCGCGGTCCCGGTTGATCGCGGCGAGTGGTTCGAACCTAGGGGCCCCGGTCAGGGGCGGCGTCGGCCACTCGAACGATGTGCCTCCGCCGGTCGGGGGAGGAACCGTACGACCGCGGAACGGGGATGCCCGGTGCCGGCGGGCGGGTTCCGCAGGTGAGGTGGCTGCGCGCCCGCGGGGAAGGGGCGCACCGGCCCGGCGAGGTGTAGGAGGCAGGTTCCACTGCTGGCCCCGCGGGACCGGTGCGTACCTCGGCTACCCTCCGGTGCGCCCGATACGCCCGGATCCCTCCCGCCCCTCCCCTCGAACGGGGTGTCTTTCGGGCATGCGTGGGGGCCCGGCCGCGTCCCGGCCGGGCCCCGCTCCTTGTTCCCTCGTGGTGTGCGCCGGGGGTGCCGGTGGCTACCAGCGGTACCAGCGGCCCCGGCGTCCGCCGCTGCCCGCGGGCCGGACGAGGAAGCCGAGCAGCCACAGGACCAGCACGATCACCGCGATCCACCACAGCGCCTTCAGGGCGAAGCCCGCGCCGAAGAGGATCAGGGCCAGAAGGAGAACCAGAAGAAGTGGAACCATCGTTATCGACCTCCTGGCCACCGGATGCCCTTACTTTGCCCCTACAAGCACACAAAATATGGGTTATTTCCACGGGATGGAGGGCATGCGCGCATCTCGCGACGTTCCCCCGCTCCCCCGCCTCATGCACCCGGCCCCGAGGGCGCGGTGCCCGGCGGGGCGGGGCCGTCAGCGGTTGTCCAGCCAGGTCCTGAACCAGGCCAGGGTGGCGTCCAGCGCGTCGCCGAGCGGGGTGGGGGCGGCGTCGAAGGTGCGCTCGAAGGCGGAGGAGTCCACGATCTGCGGTTCCAGGTGCTGGTAGAACATCTCGGCGTACTCGGCCATGAAGGTCTCGTCGAACGGGCCGAAGGGGCGCGGCTCTTCGAGGAGTGTGACGTCGAGCGGCCGGCCCACCCGCTCCTCGATCATGGTGTGGATCTCGCGGGTGCTGACCGCCGGCGCGGTGGGCAGGTGCCACACCCGGCCGTCGCCCTGGGCCCGCTCGCCCAGGGTGGCGAGGCCGGCGGCGACGTCGCCGATGTAGGTGTAGCTGTGCGGCAGGCCGATGTCGCCCAGGCCCAGGACCTGGGTCGCGGTGAGCGCGCCGGGGAAGACGGTGGCGCCGAGGCTGGAGTTGAGCACGCCGGGGCCCATGAAGTCGGCGGAGCGGCCGAGGACGACCCGGGCCCGGCCCTCGCGGTGCGCGGCCAGGTACGCCTCGTCCAGGTCGGCCCGCATGCGGCCCTTGCGGCTGGTCGCCTTCCAGGGGCTCTCCTCGGTCATCACCGCCCCGCCCGTCTCGCCGTAGGGGTAGAGGGTGTCCAGGACGACCAGGCGGGCACCGGACTCGGCCGCGGCCCCGAGGACGGCCTCCTGGATCCGCGGCATCACCTCGACCTGGAGGTGGTAGCCGACGTTGACGCAGTGGTGGACGACCGCGGCGCCCGCGATGGCGGCGCGCGCGCCGTCCGCGGTGCTGACGTCGGCGGCACGGCGCTCGACCCCCTCGACGGCCGGCCCGGCGCCGGTGCGGTCCACGAGGCGTACGGCGTGGCCGCGGCGCACCAGTTCGCGGGCGAGGGCGGTTCCGGCGGGACCGGATCCCAGGACGGCGTGCAGGGCGCGGGGGGCGGTGGCGGCGGACATGGCGGGCTCCTTCTGACGGTGTGCGGCGGCCTCGGTGCGGTGCGGCCGGTGTGCGGACCCTTCGGGCGGCCGGTGTGCGACCCCTTCGAGTTATCCACACTCTCGACAGTTAGAGACTGTAACTGAAGCGATTGTTCATAGCAACAGTGGTGGGTCGGGGCGGGCGTTAAGGTGTGTCACGAGGTCTGTGAAAGGAGACGTCCATGGCCGCCGCTTCGCTCAGCCCGAGGGCCCGCTACCGGGAGCAGACACGCGCGGAGATCAAGGAGATCGCGCTCGGCCAGCTCGCCGAGGGCGGTACGGCGGCCGTGGCGCTGACCCGGATCGCCAAGGAGGTCGGCCTGTCCGGCCCCGCCCTGTACCGCTACTTCGACAGCCGCGACGCGCTGCTGGGCGACCTGATCCGCGACGCCTACGCGGACCTCGGCGCGGCGGTCGCGGCGGCGGCGAAGGAGCTGCCCGCGGGCGGGACGCGGCGGGCGCGGCTGCGGGCCCTCGCGGCGGCCGTGCGGGCCTGGGCCGTCGCCGAGCCGCACCGCTACCTGCTGATCGAGGGGACGCCGGTGCCCGGCTACACGGCGCCCGCCGACACCCTGGACAGTGCCCGGGCGGTGCTCGGGCCGTTCCTGGCCTGCTTCGAGGAGGCGGAGCCCGCCCCCGCGGTGCGCCCGCTGGTGGCGCAGATGACGGCGTGGGCCGACGGGGACGCCGGCGTCGCCGCATGGGTGGGCGCGCACACCCACACCGCCGGTGCGGGCACCGCCCTGGCCGGCGCCGTGCTCGCCTGGACCCAGCTGCACGGGGCGGTGAGCCTGGAGGTGGCCGGCCAGTTCCAGGGCATGGGCCACGACGGAGCCACCCTGCTCACCGCCCAGATGGACTCCCTCGCCGACACCTTCGCCCTGGACTGAACCGGGGCCGGTGCGCGGCGGCCGGGGCCAACTGCCGCCGGGTGCCCGGGTGGTGGCGCGGGGGCGCCGGGTGATGGCGGGGGCACTCGGGTGGTGGCGCGGGGGCACTCGGGTGGTGGCGCGGGGGCACTCGGGTGGTGGCGCGGGGCGCCGAACAGTGCTTGGCCCGTCGGGGGCGCGGCAGCCGCCCACCGCACGCGGCGCGGTCCGCTGCCCCGGTCTGTTGCGGCCCCGTTCCCGCCATCGCGAGGGGGTGGGGAACGTTCTGGCCTCCTGCCGCCTCCTGGCATGCCGAAGCGGGCCGCCAGCGGGCCCGCCGGAGGCGAGAGGTGTTCTTCCATGGCATCGAGTACGACCCCGGTCACGGCCGGCGCCGGCCGGCCGCTCCCCGACGCCGAGGGGGCCAGGCACCGCTGGCTGGAGGTGCGCGGCATCCGGTTGCATGTCGCCGAGTACGGGAGCGGGGCGCCGGTGCTGCTGCTGCACGGGTTTCCGCAGCACTGGCTGGCCTGGCACCGCGTCGCGCTCCTGTCGGCGGGCGGGCGGCGGCTGATCTGCCCGGATCTGCGGGGCTTCGGCTGGTCCGAGCAGAGCCGGCGCGGCTACGACATCGACGGCCTGTGCGAGGACATGCTCGCGCTGCTGGACGCGCTCGGGCTGGAGCGCGTGGGTCTGGTCGGTCACGACTGGGGTGCGCACGTCGGTTTCCGGATGTGCCTGCGGGCACCGCAGCGGTTCACCGGGTACCTGGCGCTGAACGTGGCGCACCCGTGGGCCCGGCAGCGGGCCATCGCGGCGAACCTGTGGCGGCAGTGGTACACCGCCTTCGTCGAACTCCCGGTGATCGGCCGGGCCGTGCTGCGCCACCGGCCTGCGTTCGCCCGCTTCCTGCTGCGCCACCAGGTCGCCGGCCGCTCGCTGTGGCAGGCCGGTGAACTCGCGGAGTTCGGCGCCGCGGCCCAGGCCTGCGCGCACGCGGGGCAGGCCATGTTCTGGCAGTTCGTGCTCCGCGAGATCCCGGCGCTGGTGCGCGGCACGTGGCGCGGGCACCGGCTGGGCGTTCCGACCGTGCTGCTGGGCGGTGAGAAGGACACCGTGTACCCGCCGTCCATGCTGGCCGGGGGCGTCAGCCACGCGGCCGGGCTCAGGGTGCGGATCGTGCCGGGCGCCGGGCACTTCCTGCCCCGGGAGCGTCCCGAGGCCATCGCCGCGGCGATGAGGGAGCTGTTCGGGGCCGGGAGTTGACCGGCTACGGGCGCGCGGCGGCCCGGGCGGCGACCTTGCGGACGAAGGCCCGCCCGCGGCGGCCTCCGAGCGCGTACGCCCGCTGAAGGGGGCGCAGGGCGGCGGGGCGGGCCGCGCCGAGCATGGCGAAGCGTGTGCCGTCGCCCTCCGGTACGGCGGCCATGCCCCCCCACCACGAGCCGTGACTGCATCAGGCACCAGCCGGGAGCCAGCCGCACCTCGAAGGCGCTGGTCCGGCCCAGCGGGCCCACCGCGAGGGCGTGTTTGCGGCCGGCGTCGCCGGGCGGGACGCGGAACTCGCGCAGCCCCGGCACCAGGTGGGGCAGCTCGCCCGCCAGGTCCGAGGCGACCGCCCACACCCGGTCGTACGCCAGCTCCAGGTGCTCCTCGGTGTACAGGGTGGTGTGCAGTCCGGCGGCCATCAGCCGCAGCCGGGTCACGGCGTCAACGCTCATTGCCGCCACGCCTTGCGGAAGGCCGAACGGGCCCGGTGCAGCCGGGACTTGACCATGCCGGGTGCGATGGCGAGTATCTCGGCCGCGCTGCGTTCATCAAGCTCCTCAAGTTCGCGCAGGACGAGGACGGCACGGTGGTGCGCGGGCATCCGCGCGAGCACGTCCCGTACCTGCGTGGGAAGTTCGCCGTCCGCGGGGTCGACGAGGCCGCGCAGGCGGGCGACTTCGTCGGGATCGGCGGGCCGCTCGGCGGCGGTCCGCCGCGCCACCCGTACCGCCTCGCGCACGGTGACGGTGCGCACCCATCCGAAGAACGCCTGCGGATCACGCAGGGACCGCATCCCGACGAAGACGGCGGTCAGCGCCTCCTGGACGGCGTCCTCGCAGTCCGCCAGGGCGATCGGGCGGCACAGGCGGGTCACGTACGGCGTCACCACGGTCAGCACCTCGTCCATCGCCAGCACGTCACCCGCCCGCGCCGCCCGCACCAGCGCGGCCACCTCGCCCCACGGCGGCTGGGGCCGTCCCGCTGCACCGTTCATCGCGGCGGACCCTACCGCTTCAGGGCCGAGCGCATGCCGCGTGGGCGACCGGCCGATGACGACCCGCCCGGGCGCCTCCCCGATGCCGCACCAGGCGTGCACCACGGGTGAGTTGGGGGCTCCGCCGCGAGTGGCAGGCCGGTGCTTGACGCGTGAACCACCAATCGTCAATTACTACTTGACGGTGATGCATCGTCAATTCATGCTTGACGCATGAGTCCTCTCGACATCAACCTCGCCGATCTGATCGCCCGCCTGGACGAGGAACTTCCCCACGCCAGTGAACTGGCCCGCATCAGCGAGGCGCGCCTTCGCGCCCAGACGCTGTCCGACCTCGGTGAGCAGCTCATCGACCACTACGTCAGCAAGGCCAAGCGGACCGGCGCGTCCTGGACCGAGATCGGTGACGCCATCGGGGTGTCCAAGCAGGCCGCCCAGCAACGCCACGCGCCCGCCCCGTTCGAGCGGTTCACCGACCTGAACCGGCACAGCGTCGTGCTGGCGCAGGAGGCCGCCCGCACCTACAAGCACGACTCCATCGGCAGCGAACACCTTCTGCTCGGCCTGCTCGGCGAACCGCGGGGCCTGGCCCACGAGGTGCTGGTGGCGAAGGCCGGGTCGGAGCAGCGCGTCCGCGAGGCGGTCGAGGAGGCGATGGCACCGGCCGGGGAGAAGGCGCTGCGGGGGCACATCGCGTTCCACCCGGAGAGCAAGGAGGTCATCGAGCAGGCGCGCCGCGCGGCGGCCAACTTCGGCCACGACTGGGTCGGCACGGAACACACGCTGCTGGGCCTGGTCCGCGCCGGGCAGTGCACGGCCGCGCAGATCCTGCGCGGCCTCGGCTTCACCTCGGACGAACTGCACGAGACGGTCAGGGCCGAGATCGCCCGGCGGGCCGCCGCACGCGACGGGCGCTGACGAGGCGGCCGGCCGCCGTGCAGGACCGTACCGCTGCGGCCTTCGCGCGCAAGGAGGGGCGGTGCGCCCGCGCCGCCCCTCATCCTGCGGCCACGGCGCCGGCGGCGGCCCGTTCACCGATCGCGCGGCACCAGGAGTCCTTCTTCCCGTGCCCCACGCCCCGGGCGGGCGGCGTTTTGCGTCCGGGCCGGTGTGCCGGAGCCGCTTGTCCAGCAGGGTGAAGGACTGGGGTGTCCCGCCCGGCTGGGGCTTGCCCCGCTTGTGGCCCACGACGCGGTGGCCGGCGCTGTGGCAGCAGGCGCCCAGCCGTGCGTCGGCGGTCAGGCGGTCCAGGCGCACACGGGTGCGTCCCGCTTCGGCCACGCGGTGTTCCGCCGCGCCGAGCAGCAGCCTGCCCGTTCCGGGCGCGGCGATGTCCCGGTCCACCATGAGCCGGTGGCACGTACCCGGCCACCGGCGGCTGGGGTCCCCAGGCGGCCTCGTCCTGCCACCACCGTTCCCAGGCACCGGCGATCCGCCCGCCGCGCGAGCCAGACCTCGCCGCAGGCCATGACCCGGCGGAAGTGGTCCTGGTCCAGCTCCCTCGGCCGCCACTGCCCCGTGATGCCGCGGGCCCACATCCAGCGCGCCGCGTCGTCACGGAGGCGGACCAGGACGGCCGAGTCGGCCTCGCCGGCCCGGCGCACGCGCAGATCATTCACCCGCAGGTGCTCACACACCGCCCCAGGAGCCGACGCGGCGGGCGAGCGGCGAGGGGCAGGACGCCGCCTACTGCTCGCCGCCGATCTCGGCGGGCGGCAGTGCGGCCAGCGCCTGCAGGGCGTTCAGGAAGCCGCGCCGGTCCCCCTGGGGCAGGCGGGCCAGCAGCCGTTCCTCGCGTTCCCGGATCGCCGAGCGGGCCGCCTCGCGCACCCGGCGCCCCTCGGGGGTCAGGGAGAGGACCCGTGCGCGGCGGTCGGCCGCATCGGGGCGGCGGGCGATCAGTCCGCGTTCCTCCAGGTCGTCGAGGACGGCGATGATCCGTGTCTTGTCGGCGCCGATGTCCCGGGCCAGCGCGGCCTGGGTGCGCACGGGTTCCTCGTCCAGGGCGAGCAGGACCGAGTACGCCCACATGACCAGTCCGTGCGCGCGCAGCACCGGCAGTTCGGCGGCCACCAGGGCGCGGCCCAGCGGAACGATCATCGCCGCCAGGTCGGGGCGCCCCTCGGACGCGGTGGTGTCGGCCATGGGTCAAGAAGATACTCGTTGACCTATCGTATGCTGCTGCTTATCGTAAGCACATGAGTATGGATTTGGCGGTGGTCAGGGCGTTCGACGCGCGTGCGGTGCGCGGGAGCATCGACGTGGTGCGCCGTGCGGGCGGTGCGGACCTCGCCCGCCCGACACCGTGCGGGGCCTGGGACCTGGGCGGGCTGCTCGCCCATATGACGGCGCAGCACCGGGGGTTCGCGGCGGCGGCGCGCGGCGAGGGCGGCGATGTGCGGCACTGGGAGGCCGCCGCGCCGGGGCAGGACGCGGTCGCCCGCTACCTGGCGGCCGCGGAGGCGGTCCTGGGCGCGTTCGCCGCCGTGCGGGCGGCGGACCGGGAGTTCGCCCTGCCCGAGTTCGGTGCGGGCGCGCGCTTCCCCGCCGCCTGGGCGATCGGTTTCCACTTCCTCGACTACGTCGTCCACGCCTGGGACGTCGCCCGCTGCCTCGAGGTGCCCTTCGCCCCGGAGCCCGACCTCCTCAAGGCCGCGCTGCCGATCGCACTGGCCGTGCCCGGCGGCGCCCACCGCACCGGACCGGGCGCCGCCTTCGCCCCGCACCTGCCCGGGCCCGCCGGCGGCGGCACGCTGGCCCGGATCCTGCTGCACCTGGGCCGCTCCCCCTCCTGGACGCCGCCCGCCGGCTAGCGGGCACGCCGGTTCACGGGGCCAGGCCGGCCTCGGCGGCGGGGACGGCGTCCTGCCAGACCGTGTGGAAGGCGAGGCGCAGGCAGCCGGCGAGGGCCGGGTGCTCGATGAACAGGGTGGTGGTGGAGCCCGCCCCGGCCACCGGGTCGGGCATGTCGCACAGCACGAGGGCGGCGTCGGCGATCACGAGTTTCAGCGGCAGCTCGGGCGCGAAGCGCGCCTCCTCCCCCGCGGCGGCGAAGCGCCGCACGTGCTGCGCCGTGTCGGGGTCGCGGGCGGTGTCGCCGAGGTAGATCGCCCGGACGGTGCCGCCCGCCTGGTGCAGCCGGCGCACCACCGCGATGCCCTCGGTGTTCTCGGTGGGTGCCACGAACGGCGGTTTGCAGAAGGTGAGGAGCTCGCGGCGGGCCTGGCGCTGGATGTCGGCGAAGCGCCCGGCGATCGCCTTGGGGTCCCGCAGGATCTCGATGTAGTCCAGCGGGTCGGTGTGCCGGCGCCCCTGGGACCACAGCGGCTGCAGGACGGCGGTCAGCGACTGGGAGACGCGCTCCAGGCGGTCGACGGACTCGCGCTGCACGGCCATCAGCCGGGCCAGGGCCAGTTCGGGGGTGACGGCGGAGTACGTGGTCACCCGCCCGGGGTGGGCGGTGGCCAGCCGGCGGCGCACGAGGGCGTCCAGCACGTCGTACACGCGCTGGCGCGGCACGTCGGCCTCCCGGGCCACCTCGGCGGCGGTGTACGTGCCGCGCCGCACGAGGGAGAGGTAGACCCGCGCCTCGTAGCGGGCGAGTCCCAGGGACATCAGGTCGTCGGCGGTTCTGTCTTCCGGCTCCATGGCCGCCCAACGTATCGGCCCGCGCCGGGGAGTTGGAGGCAAGGTTTTACCAACTGGCCCTGTTCTCTTCGGCAAACAGTCAATAACCTCGTCGACAGCCACCACTGACCGGGGTGGCAGCAACCGTCATCATGCCCGGAACACGGCTCTCGAGCGGCCACCCCCAACAGAAAGCGTTGTCATGCACGTGACAGCTTTCTGGCCGCCGTGCGGGAGCCGACCATCCCCCCACGGAGGGCAGTTCACTTGCGTTCTCATCGCAGAAGGAATCCCATACGCCGCGGCGTGCCCGCGCTGCTGTCCGCAGCGGCCCTGATCGCAGCCGGCGTGGCCGTCTCGCAGTCGGCGGCGTTCGCGACGACGCCCGCCGCCTCGCCCGGGGCGGCGACTGTGCACACGCACCGGCTGTGTTCGCAGCCGAGCAAACCCGGCTACATGGCCTGCCAGTCGGTCGTGCGCACCGACCTGGCCCCGCAGCGCTCGCTGGGCCGCCACGACACCCCCAAGGGCTTCGGGCCGGCGGACCTGCAGGCCGCCTACAACCTGCCCAAGGACGGCGGCAAGGGCGCCACCGTCGCGATCGTCGACGCCAACGACGACCCCAACGCCGAGAAGGACCTGGCGGCCTACCGCTCCCAGTACGGCCTGCCCGAGTGCAGCACCGCCAACGGCTGCTTCAAGAAGATCGACCAGGACGGCGGCTCCAGCTACCCGGCGCCGGACGCGGGCTGGGCCGGGGAGATCTCCCTGGACGTCGACATGGTCAGCGCCGCCTGCCCGCAGTGCCACATCCTGCTCGTCGAGGCCAAGTCCGCCAACATGGACGACCTCGGCGCGGCCGTGAACCAGGCCGTCAAGCAGGGCGCCAAGTACGTCTCCAACAGCTACGGCGGCGGCGAGGAGAGCGCTGACACCGCCTCCGACGACAAGTACTTCAAGCACCCCGGCGTCGCCATCACCGTCAGCTCCGGCGACAGCGGCTACGGCGTGGAGTACCCGGCCTCCTCGCAGTACGTGACCGCCGTCGGCGGCACCAGCCTGAAGAAGGACTCCAGCACCCGCGGCTACTCCGAGTCCGTGTGGGGCACCTCCGCCGGCGGTGAGGGAGCGGGCTCGGGCTGCTCCCAGTACGACGCCAAGCCGTCCTGGCAGAAGGACACCGGATGCGCCAAGCGCGGCGTCGCCGACGTCGCCGCCGACGCCGACCCGGCCACCGGTCTCGCCGTCTACGACACCTACCAGGCCGCCGGCTGGAACGAGTACGGCGGCACCAGCGCCTCCGCACCGTTCATCGCCGGCGTCTACGCCCTCGCCGGCGCCCCGGGCAGCTCCGACGTCCCGGCCTCCTACCCCTACGCCCACCCGGACAAGCTGAACGACGTCACCACCGGCTCCAACGGCTCCTGCGGCAACTACCTGTGCCAGGCGGGCAAGGGCTACGACGGCCCGACCGGCCTGGGCACCCCGAACGGGGTCGCGGCCTTCACCAAGTAACCCCGGGGCGCCGGCCCGGCCCGGTCCGGGGCCGCCGCGAGTGCGGCGGCCCCGGCACACCGGCCGGCGCGACGCCGGTCCGACACCGGCGGACCCGAGCCGGCACCGACCGTGCCGGCCCCTCCTCCGCACCGCTTCGCCCCGCCGGTCCTCCGGCGGGGCGAAGTGCTGTGCTGCCGGAGCAGCACACGGCGGCCACCCGGCGGGCCGGGTCGGGGCACGGAGGCGGCGCCGGCACTCCCAACCGCCGCAACAGAGGGCGTTTTTCAAGCCAGTGGGCCGCTGCTCCCTCAGGCCGAGAGCACGACGAGAGGGTGCCCGCGGGCCACCGGGCAGTCCGGCGACCGAGGTGACCGAGATCGTCGAAGTGACCGAGGTGACCGAGATCGTCGAGGTGGTCGAGGCGACCGAGGTGACCGAGGTCGTCGAAGTGGTCGAGGTGACCGAGGTGGTCGCGCGGCCGGGAGCCGGGCGGCAGGTCACGGGCGGAGCGGGCGGAGCGGGCGGCTTCCTCGGTGGCGAGGCCCAGGCGCCCCGCCGGTCCGGCCCACCCCGCGCAAGGCACAACCCGGTGCGGCCCGCCCGGGCAAGGCACAACCCGGTGCGGCCCGCCCGCGCGGAGGACGCCCCGGTCCGGCCCGCCCGCGCAGGGGAGGGTGACGGCCGGCCGTCGTACCCTGCGCGGGCGTGGGGGGACGGTGTCGTCTCAGTGCTGGTGCGGACGGCCCGGCCGGATCGGCAGCAGCGCGTTGGCGGCGACGTAGTCGGCGACGTGGGTGCCGATCGCATTGCCGTCCTCGGCGTCCCAGCGGTAGTGCATGCCCAGCCAGAGGCGGCTGAACTCGCCCTCGTGGGCGACCTGGCTGAAGCTGCCCATCCGGCGGTAGGCCACGAGGGTGTGCGGGTCCTCGGAGTGCGCGAGGAAGGAGACCTTGTCGCGGCCGAAGAAGTGCCTCATCGCGCCCGCCCACGCGGCCGTGAAGTTGGCGTGCCCGGAGGTCCAGGCGGGGAAACACGGGGTGAACGGTGCCCCGGCACGGTCCGCGTTGAGCGGCTCCCAGGTCACGTCGCCCGTCGCGTGGATCGCGGACACCGGGCGCCACAGCTTGATCGGGGTGTCGAACTTGGTGTCCCAGGCCGCGATCCCGGCATCCGCCAGCGCCAGCGCCGACGCCGCGAACAGGCGGGTGGTGTCGTACGTGCCGAGCCGGAACTTCCTGGCGACGATCCCGGTCAGCTCGACCATCTGCCCCGGGGGCTTGTAGGTGCCGTCCAGGTCGTGGTCCCAGAACCAGGCGATGACGGTCTGCTCGTGGGTGCGCTCGGTGGAGTCGACGGCGCCGACCCGCCGCACCTCGTCGCGCTGGCTCGCGTACTCGGGGCTGGCCAGCAGGTCGGCGTAGTCGGTGAAACCGCGCAGGGTGGGAGGCCGGAACTGCGAGCCGGAGCGCAGCACGAACGGCCGCACCTTGCCCCAGTTCGGGGTCACCGCGTCGCTCGGCTGCGTGCAGCCGTCCCCACCGGTGGGCCGCCAGGCCCCGGGGGTGGTGGTGTCGCCGTGGTAGACGTCCGGGTTGTGGGAGCCGTCGCCCGCCCGGGCCTTGTCGATCTGCCGCACCACCGGGTCGACGACCAGGCGGTCCAGCGGGTCGTAGGAGTGCGGGGAGCGGCCGGTGCGTTCCCTGAACTTGGCGTCGATGTAGGCCTGGTCGCCCGGAAACAGCTGCGAGATCATCCGGTACGCCGTGCGGTCGATCAGCCGCTCCTCCTCGTCGGGAGCAGGCCGCGAGTTTCTGCCGGCGTACTTCAGCGGCCGGTTGAGGTACGGCTGGTACTTCAGGGTCTTGTACGTGTACTGGTAGGCGCTCTCGGCGTTGTAGACCGCCGCGTAGACCATCGCCCCGGCCCGGGAGAGTCCGCCGGGCGAGGCGTCCCAGCCCCGCGCATCGCGGAACGTCTGGAGCAGGACCTTGGTCCAGTACTGCGTCGGATCGCCCTTGGACCCCGTCGCGGCGGCGGCCTGCGGCGCACCGGCCACCATCGGGCTCACCCCGGCGAGCAGGGCACCGGCCACGGCGGCGGCCCGCAGCCGTCCGCCCGCACGGGATCTCAAGCGTGAGAGCACGGGCTTCGCCGCCGGCCGACGGCCGTGATCGGGAGCCATGGCATTCCTTCCGTCGTCGCTGATCAACAGCGGCAGCGTAAGGTGGCATATGCCGAAATAGAGATTAATAACGCCTATACGTCGGGTGTCTTATTCGACTTAAGGATTTACGCGAAAACGCTCATCCGATCATGATGGGCACCCAACCGGGCCGCCACGGCCCAGGCGTGACGAGGTCTCACTCGTGCGAGTGACGTCCGGATCGAACGGTGGATGCCCGGCACCGACGCCGCGGACAGCACACGCCCGGCCCCTCGATCCCCTCGATTCCCTCGATTGCCTCGATCGCCCCGGGCGCCTCGGTCGTGACGTGCCTGCGCGCACCCGCGCGCCCTTTCGCCGTCCTGGCCCGGGTCCGTGCCGGCCGGTGCGGTTTCGGCAGGCTGATCGCCGCCCATACCGGACATACTTTTCAGGTGAGGGGATCCGGCGGACGGGACGGGAGACCGCAGGTGACCACAGTGCGGATCGACTACCAGGTGCTGTTCGCCGTGACGCCCAGCCCCTACCTGGTACTCGACGCCCACCTGGTGGTTGCCGAGGTCAACGAGGCCTACCTGCGGGCCACCGGCCGCACCCGCGACGAGCTGATCGGCCGCTACCTCTTCGACGTCCGCCCCGCCCATCCCGCCGGCCCCGGCGCCGACGCGGTCCGCAACCTGACCGCCTCCCTCGACCGGGTCCTGTCCACCAAGGAGCCGGACACCATGGCGGTGCAGAAGTACGACGTCCCCGTGACCGGCTGCCCGGGCACGTTCCGGGCCACGTGGTGGTCGCCGGTCAACACGCCCGTCCTGGGCCCGGACGGAGAGGTCGCCTGGATCATCCACCGGGTGGAGGACGTGACCGAGTTCGTCCTGGCCCGCACCCTCGACGCCGGCCCCCACGACGCGGGCGGACAGCGGTCCCCGGCGGAAGCCGAACTGTATGCGCGGGCCCAGGAACTGCAGCGCCTCAACGAGGAGCTGCGCGACGCCCACGACCGTGAACGCCGTACCGCCCTCACCCTCCAGCAGGCCATGCTGCACACCCCGGACCTGGCCCAACACCCCGACATCGCCGTCCGCTACATGCCCGCCGCCCCCACCCTCAACGTCTGCGGCGACTGGTACGACGTCGTGGACCTCTCCCCGGACAGCTTCACCGTCGCGGTCGGCGACGTCGTCGGCCACGGCCTGCAGGCCGCCGCCATCATGGGCATGCTCCGCAGCACCCTGTCCGCCGCCCTGCGCGCCACCCACGAACCCGGCCGGGCGATGGACGTCCTCAGCACCTACGCCCGCACCTTCGAGGGCGCCCTGGCCACGACCGCGGTCAAGGCCGTCGTCGACACCCGCCGCCGGCGCATCACCTACACCAGCGCCGGCCACCCCCCGCCCGTACTGGCCCATGCGGACCACACCGCCGTCCTGCTCGACCAGGCCACCGACCCGCCGCTGGGCGTCCCCGCCGGCCACACCCCCCGCACCCAGGCCACCGTGCCCTACACCCCCGGCGACACCCTCGTCCTCTACACCGACGGGCTCATCGAACGCCGCGACGAGGACATCGACGCCGGCCTGCACCGCCTCACCACCACCCTCGCCCGCCACGCCCGCCTGAGCCCCGAGGACCTGGCCGACACCCTGCTGGAACGCCTCGGCGTGCCCGACGGCGGCCGCGACGACATCGCCCTCGTCGTCGTCCGCCTCTAGCCGCCCCCCCTTCGCCGGCGGCGGGTGTCAGGGGGTTGTCAGGGGGTTGTCAGTGCCTGCCGGCAGTCTCTTTCCTGTGAACGGCCGAGGGGGCAGCACCCGGAGCCGGGAACGAGGAGAGGTGCCCGGAGTGGTTGATCGGGGACCAGCGAGCACGTCTCGAGGTCGGGCCCCCAGGGGCCCACGCAGGTTCGAATCCTGCCCTCTCCGCCCCCTGGGCGGTGCCCCGGCTCACAGGCCGGGGCACCGCCCTCGTGCCGTACGTGCCGGGGCAACCGGGTGTGTGGTGCGTGCCGGGGCAACACGGACCGGCGGCTTGACCGCGTCGCTGCCGGACATCCCGGCGGCGGCTTGAGCGCGCGTCGGTGGCGGACGGTGTCCGGGCCGGACTGCTGTGCGGGGTGATTCCTCCCGCCCTTGGGGGGCTGGTTCTTACCGGGTGCTGACGTTTGGGCCGCCGGCTGGTGGTGTGCGCTGCGGGCGGGGCAGGGTGGCGGGGTGCAGGCCCGCCGGTACGGGGCCGTCGCTGCGGCATGAGGCAAGCGGCTGCCGCAGCGGCACCGGCCGTCCCGGGCCCGCTCGCCCGGGACGGCCGCACGAGCGGGCCCGGCCTGCCCGGTCACGCGCCCGTGCCGGTCAGGCCGTCGTCCCGGCCGGTCTGCCGGGTCCCGGGGGGGGCGGGGGCGGTGAGGTGGTCCAGGACGTTGGTGCGGTCGAGCATGCGTTCCAGGACGTCCGGCCCGTTGTCCAGGTGCAGGGTGGCGCCGGCCGCGCTGGTACGGCGGTGGATCATCAGCAGGGCGGACAGGGCCGAGGAGTCGATCCAGGTCGGTGCGGCGAAGTCCAGGCGGACGTCGCGGGGCGGTGCCTGGCCGCCCGTCAGCAGCTGCCCGAGGACCGCGCGGACGAGGTCGTCGCTGGTGTCGTAGTCGGGTTCTCCATGGACACGCACGGTCAGCGTGCCGGGTTCACACACGAAGGCGACGGCGAACTCGGTGGGGGGGTGGACTGGTCATGAGCGGGTGCGGGGGCGGAGGCCGGGAACAGGACGGTCGGGGCGGGGGAAGCCGCGCGGTCGGCCCGCGCGGACGTCCGGGGCCTCGGCGCAGCGGCCGTGGGGGCGAAGGCCCGCCCGCCGGCCAGGGCGGGGAGGGCGTGCCGTGCGCCGTCGGCGCTGTCGACCGTGGCGCGGCCGCGGGCGGTGGTGTGCCGGATGTGTTTCGGCGCGGCGGTGGTGGGCCGCAAAGGCGACGGTGCGCTCGTCGACGGCGGTGGCGGCGTGTTCCCGGGCGACGGTGATGCGGTCGGCGCCCCGTCGGTCCCCGGCTCTTTCCTGCACCGGTGCGACGGCCTGCAGCAGCGGCGTCTCCTGCGTCGTCGCGTCGGTTTGCGCCTGGTGCACGGGGTGGGCGGCCGCGTGTTCCTCGCCCTCGGCCACCGCCTGCCCGAGCCGCTTCGCCGGCCGGGCCGTGGCGGTGGGAGGGCTCAGCGTTTCCTCCTGCCGTCCACGCCGGCGCGGGGTGCGCCGACGAGGGTCAGGGAGCCGGCCTTCGGGGCGCTGATGGCCACGGCGGCCATGTCGTCGTGGCGGCCGGCGCCGATCCACTGGGCGGCCAGCATCTGCACCCGCTCCACGACCGCCTGCGCCGGCAGGCCCGCGCACGCGGCCAGCACCCGGCGCAGCCGGCGTTCGCCGAAGAACTCCCGGCCCAACGGGCCGCCCCGGGCCTCGGTGATGCCGTCGGTGTAGAGCAGGCAGGTCTCCCCCGGTTTCAGGACGGTGTGCACGGTGTGGGCGGTGACGTCCGGCAGCGCGCCCACCAGCGTGCCGCGGGTGGCGACCTCCTCGACCGTGCCGTCCGTGCGGACGATCAGCGGCGGCAGGTGGCCGGCGCTGGTCAGGCGCACCTGCACCCGGTGGCCGCGGCGGCGCACCGAGGCCAGCACCAGGGTCGCGAAGCGGGTGTGACGGGAGGTCAGCAGGGCGCCGTTGAGCAGGTCCAGGACGCGTGCGTGGTCGCCGGCCAGGGGCAGCAGGGCGTGCAGGGTGTTGCGGATCTTCCCGGTCAGCACCGCCGCGTCCAGGCCCTTGCCCGCCACGTCGCCGAGCACGGCGAGGGTCTCCTGGGAGGGGTCGGCGCCGGGGTGTACGTCGTAGAAGTCGCCGCCGACGCGTTCGTGGTCCCTGGCCGCGCGGTAGCCGCCCGCGTACTCCACGCCGTGCACACTGTGCAGCGCCGGGGGCAGCAGTTCCCGCATCAACGTCGAGGTGATGGTGGCCTGTTCGGCGTAGAGACGGGCCGCGGACAGGGCGGCGCCGGCCCGGGCGGCGAACAGGCGGGCGAAGACCTCCTCGCCCTCGGTGAACGCCCGCTCGGTGCTCGAGCGCAGCAGGATCAGGGCGCCGGCGGGCACGCCGTGGCCGGGCAGCGGCGTGACGATCACCGAGCCGACCTCCCCCGCGAAGCCCTCCGGGACCGCCCAGTCGGGGATGTCGGCGGGGTCGATCCAGCGGGCCGGCACGGGCGGGAAGCCCTGCAGCGCCTCCTGCAGGCCCGGCACACCGGAGACGTCGACCGTGCGCGTGGCACGGGTGACGGGCCCGCCGCGTCGGGCGTAGGTGAGCGGGCAGCGCCTGCCGTGGGGCGGGGCGACGAGGACGGCGGCCTCGGCGAGGTGGTCCGCGGCCAGCGCGGCGGCCAGTTCCATGCAGCGCGGCACGTTCAGCGTGGACAGCAGCGCGCTGGAGGCCTCGGACAGGACCGCGGTACGCGTCTGCGCGTCGCTCAGGGCCGACTCGGCCAGACGCCGGTCGGTGTCGTCGACCAGCCACCACACCACCTGGCCGCCGTCGCCGTCCCCGCAGGGCGTGGGATGCGCCTCGTAGAAACGGCCGTCGATGAACCCGGCCGCCGCGACGGCGGGGACGGGGTGGGGGCGGGCCGGGTCGGTGATCCGGCGGTGGGCGGCCGCGAGCCAGGGCGGCGCCTGCTCGTGCAGCCGGTCACCGGTCTCGGCGTCGGGCAGCAGCAGCCGGGCCGCCTTGTTGATCCTCACCAGGCCGCCGTGCCGGTCGACGACGAGCACCGGGTAGGGGGCATCGGCCCACGCCCCACCGATCGTGGGACCGGCAGCCACGGGACCGGCAACTGTGGGACCGGTGATCACGAGTTCGGCCGTCGTGGGTTCGGCGTCGGCCGTCGTGGGTTCGGCCGTCGTGGGTTCGGCCGTCGTGGGTTCGGCCGTCGTGGGTTCGGCGTCGGACGGCCGGGCGGGAAAACCACGGGAAACAGACACAACCGCAGGCACGCACCGTGCGCACCTCACCACCTTCCTGCCCTGGACATAGATGTCCTTCGGCAACCGTCCCGCATCGGCCCCACGGTCGCAACCCACCCCCGAAAGCCCCACCGGAACACCACAACCGGCCCGCCGGCGGGCATTCGGGCGGGCATTGTGCGCCACGCGCACCGGGAACCGCCGTGTCCACGGGGGCTGTTGCCGGCCGCCTTCTCATCCCTTTCAGCGACAGGTCGCTGACGTGTTCGCCGCAACGGGCGGGTGCCTTGCGGGCTTTGAGGGGAGGTCAGGGCGCTCACGGGGTGGGGCCGGCGGACTGCGGGCCGGCAGCGGCCGGGTCACCGGGCGTCAGGCGGGTAGCGGCGGGGTCGCCTGGCGTCAGGCCGGGAGCGGCGGGGGTGTCGGGCCGGGAGCGGTGGGGTCGCCTGGCGTGGGGCCGGTGGTTGAGGGGTCGCTGGTCGTCAGGCCGGCGAGGTCGGCTGCGACGCGGGCCGGTTCCGTGTGCGGGCCGATCCACTCGCACATCAGGACGGTGGCGTCGTCCTGGAGCCGGCCCTGGTGGTAGTCGAGCAGGGCGTGGATGAGACGGCGCAGGGTCTCGGGTACGGGCAGGCCGTCGGCGTGGTGGCGGATGAGGAAGTCGGTGAAGCGTTCGACGCCGAACTCCCGGCTTTCGGGGCGGCGGGCCTCGGTGATGCCGTCGGTGTAGAGCACGATCCGGTCGCCGGGCTGGAGGTGTTCTTGGCACACGGTGCTGGGCAGGCCCAGGTCGGTGCCCATGGGGTGGGCGGGCGGGCAGGCCAGGCGGGTGGTCCAGCGGTTGTCGCGGATGACGATCGGCGGGTGGTGGCCGCGGTTGACCCACTGCAGGATGCCGGTGCGGGTGTCGAGCGTGGCCAGGATGCCGGTGGCGTAGCGGCGGTGGTCGTACTGCTCGAGCAGGGCCGCCTCGACGGCGTCGGCCCGGGCGACGAGGTCGGCGCCCTGGCGGCGGGCGTTGCGGTAGGCGCCCAGCGCGAGGGTGCCGCACAGGCCCGCGGCGGTGTCGTGGCCCATCGCGTCGAAGATCGCCAGGTGGACCAGCAGGCCGTCGACGGCGTACTCGAAGACGTCGCCGCTGATGTCGTAGGCCGGCTCCAGGGACGCGGAGATCGCCACGCGTGCGTCGGCGTAGGTCCGCGGTGGCAGCAGGTTCCACTGCATCTCCGCCGCCAGGCTCATCGGCTGGGCGCGCACCAGCCTGGCCAGTACGTCGCTGGTGGGCCGCTTGCTCACCAGGATCAGCGCGATCAGCGCGGCCAGGGCCTCCATGTCGGTGCGGGCGGCGGTGTCGTTGCGCAGCGCGGTCACCCGCAGCAGGCCGATGCGTTCGGTGCCGTCCAGCAGCGGCACCCACCATTCGAAGACCTCTTCACCGGCCGGTGCGGCGGGCAGGATCTCGCCGTGCTGGAAGGCACGCCCGGCGACCGTCCCCTCCACATGCAGTTCCACCTCCACCCCCGCCGCGACCCCGGCCTTCGGGCCCTGGTCCGGGCTCGCGGGTGTGTCGGCGGCCAGCAGGCGCAGCCGGTTGCGCTGCAGGTCCGACAGGTAGATGAGCACCTGGCGGAAACCGGCCGCCCGCGCGCACTGGGCCGCCTTCGCCGGCAGCGACTCCACCGGCATGAGGTGACTGGCCCGCAGCAGATCGGCGAGCATCGCCCGGCCTCCCTCACCGCGGTCCGCCATCATCGTCCACCTCCGGTCATCCCCACGGCACTACGAGAACCACGCCCTGGCACGACGAAACCGGACAACCGGCGACTGCGACAACCAGCGGACCGGGGGCCGGGGCGGGCCCGGGGCCGGGGCGGGCCCGGGGCCGGGGCGGGGCCGGGGCCGGGGCCGAGAGGCGAGTTCGGGGCAACCGGCGGGTTCGAAGGCCGACCCGAGGGCCGGGGCGAGTCCGGGAGCCGAGGCGAGTCCGGGAGCCAGGGCGAGTCCGAAGGCGGGGCCGAGGCGGGTCCGAAGGCCAGCGCGACTCCGGAGCCGAGGCGGGGCCGGGGCGGGCCCGGGGGCCGGGGCGGGGGTTGGGTCGGGGGGCAAGCGGGGAGGGGCGCGTCGGTGGCCTGTGGCGGGGTGGCTGATCCGGTGGGGGCCGGCCGTGCTTGTCATACTGCTGGAGCAGGTGGGCGGTCCCGGCTCCTGCGGGGTGGGCCCGGCCCGGGCGGGATCTTCGTACGCAACCGGCCCGAGTGCCTGTTTGCGGGGCCGACACGGCCCCGGCACCCCCGATGACCCGCCCGCCGTGACCGGCTTCGGGGGGCGTTTCACGGCGCCCTCGGCAAAGGACGGGGCCGGTAGTCCGAGTGGCAGCGTCGCGGCCGCTTTCGGACAGTAAGAACCATGAATCGTCACCGGCGCCCACGCCGGCGGACCCCGTGGATCGCGGGCGGTGCCGCCGTCCTCGTCCTCGGCGGCGTCGGCGTCTGGGCCCTGGTGACGACGCACCACGGCACCCCCCACCCGACGCCCTCGGGCCTAACACAGCCCACGCCCGGACGCACACCGCAGACCACCCGGCCCCCCACACCCACCCGTACGCCCCCGCACACCCCGACGGCGACGGCCCGTCCCGGCGAACCGACGACGTCCAGCACCCGGCGGCCCCCGCCGTCCCCCGGCAGAACGACAGGCGCCCTCCCACCCCTGCCGCCTGTGCCCCTGCCTCCGCCGCAGCCGACACCCCCGGCCCCCAGACCCCCCAGACCCCCGGCGACGCAGGCACCTGCGGCCACACCGACACCCCACGTACCGCCGCCTCCGCCCTCGCGGCCGCCCTCGCCCCCGTCCCCACCGGCGCCCCCGCCGACGCGGCCGGCGCCGCCACCTTCACCGCCGCGGACGTCCCCACCGCCGCCACCGACACGCTCACCCTCACCACCACCGCCGACACCGCCGCGGTCGCCGTCACCGCAGCCGTCGCTGCGCCCGTCACCGCCACCGCTGCCCCCGTCGCCCCTGTCGCCGCGGCCGTCCCTGCCGCCGTCGCCGACGCGGCCCTCGGTGCGGCCCTCTCCCCTGCCGCCGGCGCCGTCGGTGCACCCGCCCTCGCCGCCGCCGTCGACGACCCGGTGGTACACCAGCGCGGCGGCAACGGCTGCCGCTCGGCGGATGGCCGCCGCACACGTGGTGGGAGATCCCGCCTGCTCGCTGTCGGCCGCCGGCCGGCCGGACCCGGCACTGCTGCCCAGCGGGCTCTCCTCGGTGGGCATCGGACAGTCCGGCGCCTACTGGTGCCTCATCTGGTAGCAGCACGGGCCGGCCGCAACCGCCCCTGCACCGCGGGACGAACAGCCCACCCCCGGGCCGAGGACCGGCCACACAGACCAGGGCGCGGAAGAGGGACGGCGGCGACCAGGGGGCGGAGCCGGGGACGGAAGGGGGGTGTCAGCCGCGGGGGCCGCTGATCCGCTCGGGCTGGATCACATAGATCACCCGGACCTGGTCGCGGCCGCCGAACCACGGGTAGGGGCCGCCGAGATACTTCCTTGCCAGGGCCTCGATGTGCTCGACCGCGCCCTCGGTGGTCACCCGCACCACACGGCCGCGGATCTGCACGTAGGAGGCCGGCTGCGAGGGGTCGGCGACGGCCACGGCCACCCGCGGATCACGCCGGATGTTCCGGGTCTTCTGGTGCGACTGGACACTGTTGATCAGAACGTGCTCGCCGTCGGTGTCCACCCACGTCTGGGTGAGCTGGGGCGAGCCGTCGGGCATCGTCGTGGCGATGTAGCAGGTGCTGGGACGGCGCAGCAGCGCCAGCACCTCCTCACCAAGAGGCACGGACACGTGAGTTCTCCAAAAAAGGGGTCGAGGACGGCGGGCTACTGCTGCCGCAACGGTATCCACGCCCCCGGCCCGCCCTCGCACGGCACGGCACAGGCGGCACGCCACCCAGAACACGGCAACGGCAGGCCCGGCCGCCAGGCGCACGCCCGACGGCGAACGGCGAACGGCGGAGGGCGGAGGGCAAGCGCACACCACCGGCGACCGCCCGCACCACCACGCACACCCCGGCCCGCACCCGCGGGACGGGACCGGGCATGCCGCCTCCCCGGCAGGCACGGGACACCGCACTCCCCCGCCCCACCCGCCCCACCCCGGTCCGCCACGGTCCGCCGCGCCGCGCCGGGGGAGCAACGTGCAGGGGCGGAGAGCAACGTGCAGGGGCCGGGGCGCTGCGGCCGCCGGGCGGCACCGGGCCCCGGGCCGGGCCCGTCCGGCCCGGGCACTGCACGACGAGGCCGGCGCCGGCACGCACAGGCCGGCGCCGGCCTCGGCGCGGAGGATGGACACCGGCCCGGCCACGACGCCACCGAAGACGGCGCCAGCCCCAAGGGCCGTTCCTCGCCCTGCCCCGCACCTCCCCGACCCCCCCGCGCCCCCCGACTCCCCGACTCCCCCGGCTCCCCCGGCTCCCCGCTTTCGGGGGCCCGGTTTCAGCCCCGGGACGCGGGAGCGGGGTGTTCACGCAGCCCGGCCCATTCGCTGCGCAGCAGGCCGAGCAGCACACGGTCGTAGAAGAGGCCGTCGACCTGGACGGCCTCCCGGCGCCGGCCCTCCTCGCGGTAGCCGAGCCGGGCGAACGCACGCAGGGCACGCTCGTTGCCGCTCCAGGTGTCCAGTTCCAGACGCCGCAGGGGGTAGGCGCCGAACAGATGATCCGTCAGCAGCCCCAGCGCCTCGGAGCCGTGACCGCGCCCCCAGTAGTGCCGCTCGCCGATCGTGATCCCCAGCGTCGCCGCCGCCGCGTACGGGTCGAGTTCGCGGTAGTCGGCCATGCCGATCGGCCGGCCGTCGGCCCGGTCCTCGATGGTGAAGACCGCCGACTCACGCGGCACCAGACGCAGCATGGTCTCAAAACCCAGCGCGACGGCCTCGGCGGTGACCGGCCCGAAACAGGGATCGCCGGCACCAGCCCACCGGACCACCTCCGGATCGTTGCGCCAGCGCACATGATGCTCCGCATCCTCAATGCGCAGAGCACGCAACCGCACACGCTCACCCTCGAGCACGAACAACCTCCTGGATCAGGAAAACAAGAAGACAAAGAGGCCCGACGACGGCAGGCAACAGGCAACAAGGGGCCCGGGTCCGACGGCGGCAGGCAACAGGGAGCCCGGGTCCGACAGCGGCAAGGAGGAGCGGGGAACCACCGCCCCGGGCGGCCGCCCACCCGCTCCGACACCCGCGGACACCGAGGACACGGGCCGGACGCGAGCAGACCGGGCGCCGCCGGACAGCCGGGGTGTGGCGCCGGGCGCCCGGTGCCGTCCTGGGCACGTCCGGCACCGCCCAACACTGCCGGACGTGCCCGAGCGCTGCCGAGCGCTGCCGTGCGCATGGTGCCGCCCGGGCGGGTGCGGGACGGCGACTGCCGGGCTCCGGCCCCGGGGCGAGGGTGCCGCCTTCCCCGAGGCGGATTGCCGGCTTCCCCGGGCGGGGTGCCGGCTTCCCAGGCGGGTGATAAGGACCGCGAGGCCCCGGGCGTGCGCGGGGCGGGCGCGGGAACAGGCAGGGGCCGCTGCAGCCGGGGGGACAACAGGGTCTCGGGTCTCGGGGCTACTGCGCGGCGTCCTCGGCCAGGGTGTGTGCCACGAGGGCGTTGGCGTGGCCGTGTCCCAGGCCGTGTTCGGCCTTGAGCCAGGCCACGAGTTCCATGTGCCGGGTCAGCGGCGAGGCGCGGATGAGGTCCTTCCAGTGCGCTATCGGCTGCCCGTACTTCTTCTCGATCGAGGGGAAGTAGCTGGCGGGGCCCTTCACCGGTTCGGTCATGAGGTCGACGTCTCCTGTCGGCGGGGATGCGTTGCGGACGACCCGCGGCGGATGCCGGGGCCCCGGCGGGCGGCGCGGCGGCCGGGCCGGCCGGGCGGGAACCGGCGCACCGCACCGGGGCAGGTCGTGCGGGTCCCGGTCCCGGCCCGTGAACACGATCGGAACTGGACGGTTCAGTACCGTACTGGAACTGGACGGTACAGTACCCAGAGGGAAACTGGACTGTCCAGTACTTATGGATGGAGGAGGCATGGAGGCCAGCGCACCGGGGCGGTCGGCCCGCAAGCACCGGGCGATCATGGAAGCCGCGACCGAGGTGTTCCTGGACAAGGGCTACCAGGGCACCAGCATGGACGACATCGCCAAACTGGCCGCGGTCTCCAAACAGACCGTCTACAAGCACTTCGCCGACAAGGAGAAACTGTTCGCACAGATCGTCCTGGCCACCACCGACCGGGTCGACGCCATGATCGACCTCGTCGCCGACGTCCCCGCCGACGCCGCCCGCCTGGAGGAGAACCTCACCCTCCTGGCCCGCCGGTTTTTGACCGCCCTCACCCAGCCCCAGGTCCTGAAACTGCGGCGCCTGGTCATCGCCAACGCCGAGGCGTTCCCCGACCTGGGCGCCACCTGGTACGAACAGGGCTTCGGACGCGTCCTTTCCACCCTGGCAGCCACCTTCCAGCACCTGAGCGAAGCCGGACTGCTCCGCACCGACGACCCGCTCCTGGCCGCCGACCACTTCGCCGGCCTGCTGCTGTGGATCCCGGTCAACAAGGCGATGTTCACCGGCGCCCCCCAACACACCCCGACCGACCTCGACCACTACGCCACCACCGGCGTCCGCGCCTTCCTCACCGCCTACCGCTGAACCTCCCCCACACCACCCACCGGAGAGCCCGGCACCCCCGCACCCGCCCCGCCCACCCACCCGCAGCCACGAACCGCACGGCAACCACCCCCGCGACGGCGGCCGGCTCCGGGCCGTAAGCAGACGCACGACACACCCGGTGCCGCACAAGGCGCCACCAGGACGGAAGTCCACCGCGGCCCACGACCGGGGGTCCACCGTCAGACCCGGCACGAACAGAAGCACGGGCACGCCGCGGCACAGCCGGCGCACCACCCCGCCCGCACAAGGGCACGGGCCCTGCAGGCGGCACCCCGCCCGCACAGGGGAACAAGCCGCCCGGCATCACCCCACCCGCACAGGGGTGCGGGCCCTGCAGGCGGCACCCCGCCCGCACAGGGGCACGGGCCCGGCGGGCCTCACCCCGTGCGTCCGTAGGTTCGTACGTCCGTGCATGCCGGGGAAGGCGGCCGGACACGAGACCACCTCCGCCAACACGGCAGCCCACCAGCACCACAGCACCACAGCACAGCAGCACAGCAGCACAGCAGCACAGCAGCACAGCAGCACAGCAGCAGGAAGGCACCACGGGCGCGCGGCCGATGAAAGACGCCGGCCGGCCGGGCAGAGCACGTTCACGAACCGCCGAAGCCGTCCGGGCGAACAACTCGGCACGCCGGGACGGCTCACAGGGTGGTTTCACAAGGGCGGGCCGTCCGCGTGACCCCCGGCGTGCACGCAGAGGCCGCAGGGGCATCTCCGTGTCCCGCCGCAAGCAGACGACGCCCCCTCCCCCGGCCGGCGGGTGTGCCGACCGCGCACCGCCGGCAGGGGAAGCGGCCGGCGGCAGGAGCCCGGACACCCTCGCCCAGAACTCCGACACGGCGGGCCGGTTCCGGCGGGGTGAGCAACGGGAGCACGGCGGCGAGGGCGGCCCTGCGGATCCCCGGCTCGCGGCCCGCACGGAAGGGACGGACGACGCCCGAAGAGAGCCGGACGAAGGACGCGGAACGCTTCGACGCCGGCGTCGTATCCGCCAGATGGCTCCGCTCCCGGCGTCTTCGGCGCTGCCGCCGAGCCGGTCCAGAAGACCGATGCGCAACAGGAACCAAGGCCCCCTGGTACCCGGCACGCTGTCCGGGTGACATCCTCCGTGTCGCCCTAGTGGGGCAGTGAGGTTTTGCGACAGTTTGGTCCGGCAGGAATTCCTATCTCCTACCTACCGCACGAAAGGACTGCCGTGAAACGGGTCGGCATCTACGCAAGCCTGTCCTGTGCCGCCGCCATGGCACTGACCGGCACAACAGCAGGCCAGGCATCCGCGAAAATCGGCAACAATCCTGAATCCCCCGCACCCGTGACCATTGTTTTCAACAACGGATTCTACGGAAATATTATCAATAAGGGGGACGGTAACAGCAACAACGTCCAGTTCGACAACGGCCAGGGCGGCACCCAGGGCGGCACCGGCATCACCCAGGGCGGCACCGGAAACGTCCTCGCCGCGACCCAGGGCGGCACCAACAACACCCTCGGCGGCGCGCAGGGCGGCACCAACAACGCCCAGGGCGGCACCCAGGGCGGCACCCGCAACACCGACACCCAGGGCGGACCCCAGGGCGGCACCAACAACGTCCAGGGCGGCGTCCAGGGCGGCACCAACAACACCCAGACCCAGGGCGGCACCCAGGGCGGCACCCACAACACCCAGGGCGCCACCCTCAGCGGCACCCGCAACACCCTCGGCGCCACCCAGGGCGCCGGCAACAACAACACCCAGGGCGCCACCCAGGGCGCCGGCGACCGCAACACCCAAGGCGGCACCCAGAGCGGCACCAACAACACCCAGGGCACCGTCCAGGGCACCACCCAGAGCATCGACGACGCCACCGACAAACTCATCACCACCACCTTCAAACAAGCCACCGCCCACCTCACCCCCGACCAACCCACCACCCACCAGACCGACGACCCCGCCACCAACACCCCGGCCGACAACGACACCACCCCCTGACCAGCCACCCACCACACCCCCGGGCAAACCCCGCACCACCCACCAGCACACCCCCCGGCACCCCGCCCCCGTAACCGCGGCACCCACCCACATGACCGCGACACCCCGCGACCACGTGCCCGCGACACCCCGGAACTACGTGCCCGCGACACCCCGGAACTACGGCACGCAGAACTCCAGGACCGCGGGACCACAGAACTGCCAGGCCACAGGACCACGGGACTGCCAGGCCACAGGACCACGGGACTGCGGGGACGCCGGGACTGCGGGGACGCCGGGACTACGACACCGCGGAACTACAGCACCGCGGAACTACGAGGTCGCGGAACCACAGGGCCGCGGGACCACAGGATTACGGGGTTACAGGACGTGGGGCCGCAAAGCCGAGCGGCCGGGACACTGCGGGACTACGGAACTGCGGGACTACGGGGCCGCAGGGCTACAGGACTGCCGAACCGCAACGCTGTGGGGCCGCCGAACTACGGGCCCCCGGGGCTGCGAAGCCGCGGGACCGCGGGATCACGGGACCGTGAGGCCACGAAGCCGAGCGGCCGGGACACCGCGGGCCTCCGGGACGGCGAGGCCGCGGGACTACGGGACTGCGGGACTGCGGGACTGCGGGACTGCGGGACTGCGGGATCACGGGACCATGGGACCGCGAAGCCGAGCGGCCGGGACACCGCGGAGCTGCGGGGCTCCGGGACGGCGAAGGCCCCTCCACCACCGGAGCGCGCACCAGGCCGCACCACCCGCCCCCGCCCCGGGCCGGCACCAGCACCGACACCGGCGGGGGCGGCCCCGCGGTGTCCGCACCTGCCCGCCCCCGTCCGGCGTGTGACGGGCAGGCGACCCACCAAGAATCCGGCGCACACCGAAACCCCGCCGCACCACACACCCACCCGCATTCCAGCAACCCGGCCACCACCCCCGTGAGACCCATGACCGGCCTTGCCTCCCGGTACCGGAATCGACACCGAGTCGGCCGCAGGCGTCGCACCGCCCGGCGACCGGGGTCGGCGCTACCGGGTCCACCCCCACATCGGCGACAGCCCGGCACAAGACCGGCGCAAGGCCGATGAGGGGCAGACAAGGAGACGGCCCGAGACCTGCGAGAAGGCGGACCTGCGCAAGACCGGCACCGAGGCCACCGACACCCGCCGGACCAACACCACCGCCCGGTACTGCCGCTGACCGTCACCACATATCCAGGGCGACATCACCCAGCAAGACCCCGCGACCTCGCCCTCGACGATGCAAAAGCCCCGACCGCCCGGCGACACCTGCCACGGCACCAGCCGCACACACTCCGCCGGACCGAATCGCCCTCAACACCCCGACAGACCAGCCCAACACCACGGCCTCGAAAACGGACGCAGACCTTGAAGCGGACGCGCGCCGGCGTGCACCAGCCCGCCACCACCCGCCCGCCCGCATCGACACCCAAGACAGCCACCCCGCACCCGCACCCCGCACCCCGCACCCCGCACCCCGCACCCCGCACCCCGCACCCCGCACCCCGCACCAGCAAAACCCGCTCCAGCCCGACCCCCGACCACCCCTCCACGACGAACCGCCCACCACGAACACCCCCCTGCCACAACTCGTCCGGCACCCGACAGCCAAGGCACGCCACCACACCCCAACCCACCCCGGGCCGCAACGAAACCGACTACCCCAACCCCACCCCGCAACAGCCATCGCACACAAACCACACACAGCCAAAACCACAGCCCACAGCCCACAGCCCACAGCCATCGTGACCACACGCAAACCCCACCACCGGCAGCCCCCGGCACGACACACCCACACCCACACCCACACCCACACCCAGAAACCCCCCGCCCTCACCGATCACCGGAAAACTTGCCATAAATTCCTTGGCCTCACCGCGAAACAACACCGCGAAAACCGGCACACCATCACAGCATTCCGCGCCCCCCACTTACTGATCAGGGTGTGTCCAGTCAACGGCTGATCTTGGTTGTTGAGGTTCAGTGGCTGGTGGTGGGGGTGAGGCGTCCTTCGAAGGCGATCTGGAAGGCGTTAAGGGGTGCCTTCCAGCGCATCGTCCAGCGGCGGCGGCCCTTGCCGGTCGGGTCCAGGCTCATCAGCGCCATGTAGACGCACTTCAACGCGGCGGCCTCGTTCGGGAAGTGCCCGCGGGCCCGGACCGCCTTGCGGATGCGGGCGTTCACGCTCTCGATCGCGTTCGTGCTGCAGATGACCTTGCGGATCTCGACGTCGAAGGAGAGGAAGGGCACCATCTCGGCCCAGGCGTCGGACCACAG